>CAZJQP010000001.1:0-66058 GCA_964548225.1 uncultured Blastocatellaceae bacterium
CCATTAAAATAAATGTTCATTTCTGCCATTTACACAGTTTTTTTTACACCCTCAAGTTGATGAACTATCACTGTAAGTTGATGAACTATCGCCGTAAGTTGGTGAACTTACAGCGTTAATTGGCTAACTTACAGCGTTAATTCATCAGCTAACACAGATAATTTGCCAGCTTATGGCGTTAATTCATCAACTAACACCAATAGTTTGCTAACTTACGGCATTAATTCGTTACCTATTGCTGTAAGTAACCTAACTTACAAGATTATTTCTGCTAATTACGGCGTAAAAAGCCTTTTTGACAGCGTATTTTGTTTAATAATTATTGTTAGACGGCTTCTTTCGGCTGGTTTCTGCCGACTAAGCAAAGATATGAATACATTAAAATTCCCGTCAAGATGCCGACACCGAATTTGACGCTTGCGGGAAGTGCGGAAGGCGAGATAAAACCTTCGATAATTCCGGCGATAAATAGCAAAATCGCGCAACCGATAACGATTTTGGCGGCTTCCATTCCGGCTTTTTTTAAGGCTTGTCCGCGTGTTAAATCACCCGGATTTATTATCGAATAACCAATCATCATTCCTGCGCCGCCGGCAATGAAAATACACGACAATTCAATTACGCCGTGTCCGACCATAAAAGTTACGAGGTCAAAACCAAACGCCGGATTCGTTGCATAACAAACGCCGAGAACGCCGCCGATGCTCAAACCGTTTGAAACCAGAATAAAAATCGTGCCGATGCAAAAAAATGCGCCAAGCGCGAAAGCCATCAGCGCAACGCGGATGTTATTTGTCAAAATTTGCGTCGAACCGATTTGATTTGCATTGTTCAAACTTTCCCACCATTTTATATTTTCCTGTGCCATAAAACGTATTTCGCTGACACCGACGGCATCGGCAAAATTTTGGTCGTAATAGCACAAAAGAAACGAAGCAACCGCAGGAATTATAAAAACCACAAATGCCAAAAACGAAAATTTCCAAGTTCGCCGAAACGCTTGTGGGAAATCTTTTGCGAAAAATTGCCAAATTAAATCGAAACCCTGATTTTCGGCGCGATAAATTTTTCCGTGAGCGCGAATAACCAAACTATTAAGATAATTCAGAAGTTTTGGATCGCGTGTTTCGGCGCGGGCAATCGCCAAATCTGTTGCGGCGCGTCGGTAAAGCTCGCCGAATTCGCGCACTTCCGCCCGCGAAAGTCTGCGAAGCGAATTGCCTTGCAGATTTTCAAGCAATTCTTCGAGGCGTTGCCAATTATTTTTGCGCTCTTTGATAAATCGGCTCATTTTAGGTTTTGGCTTTCGGCTTTCGGATTTTTGCGTCCAAAATCTTGAAAACCAAAATTATACTAGAAATTCTACGATTATACTTTGCTAATCCAAAATCCAAAATCTAAAATCTAAAATTACGAATGTCCGAAGAAGCAAAAAATTTTCACGAAGAAGAAGCAATCAAAGAAACTTACGATTTTGGAGCCGGCAAACGTCTTTTGCGTTATCTCAAACCTTATTGGAAAACTGCCGTCGTTGCATTAATTTTGACGCTTTTGCTGAATGTTTTGGGAAGTCTTCAGCCGTGGTTCACGAAACACGCGGTTGACGATTATATTACGCCGCGCCAAACCGAAGGCTTGTGGCTTTTTGCGTTGGCGTTTTTCGGGTTGTTTCTTTTTCGGTTTTTGTTTTCGTATTTGCAGGAAGTTCTGCTTAATGTTGTCGGGCAAAAAGTGATGTTCGATTTGCGGACGGAAATTTATACGAAATTGCAATATCAGGAAATTGCTTATTACGACAAAAATCCGGTTGGGCGTGTGATTACTCGTCTGACGGGCGATGTTGATGCACTAAACGAACTTTTTACGTCGGGCGTGATTGATGTTTTGGGCGATTTGGTGATTATTTTCGCCATCGTCGGAATGATGTTTTTTATGGATTGGCGGCTTGCACTCGTTTCGCTTGTTACCGTTCCGCTTCTTTTTGCCGCGACAAATTGGTTTCGTAAAAAAGCCCGCGTCGGCTTTGACAAAGTTCGCACACGCAACGCCAAACTCAACGCTTTTTTGCAGGAATATATTTCCGGCGCACAAACCGTCCAACTTTTTAATGCCGAAACGAAAGCGCAGAAAAAATTTGACGAAATCAACGACGATTACCGCAACGCAAATATCGAAACGATTTATTATTACGCGATTTTTTATCCGATGGTTGATTTTATCGGCATCGTCGGAGTCGCCGTTGTTCTTTGGTTTGGCGGTTATGAAATTCTCACCGGACTTTCGGCGAGCGGAACGGCTTTGACGATTGGAACAGTCATCGCTTTTGTGCAATATTCGGGTTTGCTTTTTCAGCCGATACGCGATTTATCCGATAAATTCAACGTCTTTCAAGCCGCAATCGTTGCTTCGCATCGAATTTTTCAACTGCTTGATTTAGAAATTACCGTTCAATCGCCTGAAAAGCCGAAACGCACAGGAAAATCAATCGGCAAAATCGAATTTCAGAACGTTTGGTTTGCTTATAAAAAAGAAGATTGGGTTTTGAAAGACGTTTCTTTTACTGTAAATTCGGGCGAATCAATCGCGCTTGTCGGTCATACAGGTTCTGGAAAAACGACTGTAACAAACTTGCTGATGCGTTTTTATGATGTGCAGAAAGGCAAGATTTTACTCGACGGCGTTGACGTGCGCGATTGGGATTTGAAAGATTTGCGCGAAAATTTTGCGGTCGTTTTGCAAGACGTTTTTTTATTTTCAGGTTCGCTTGCCGATAACATAAAACTTGGAAACAAAGAAATTACGGACGAAAAAATCGTCTGGGCGGCGAAAGAAGTTCATGCCGACGAATTTATCAGCGAATTGCCGGAAAAATATAATTCTGAAGTCAAAGAACGCGGAAGCGGTTTGTCTGTCGGACAAAAACAGCTTGTTTCGTTTGCGCGGGCGTTGGCGTTTGAGCCTTCGATTTTGGTTTTGGATGAAGCAACGAGTTCGATTGACACGGAAACCGAACAACTTATTCAACAAGCCGTCAATCGTGTGATGGAAGATAGAACTTCTCTGATTGTCGCGCACAGGCTTTCGACGATTCAGCGGTGCGATAAAATTATGGTTTTTCATCACGGCGAACTGCGCGAAGCCGGAACACACAACGAACTTCTCGCCAATCGCGGACTTTATTGGCGGCTTTATCAGCTTCAATATGTCGAAGATAAATTGCAAAATCCGCCGCAAAATGCGTCAAATCTCGGTTTGGAAAAAAGTTCTTTCGGGTAGAAGAATTTTTTATTTGCTACAAATGAAAACAGACAAACACAGATGATTTAATCCAATTTCTTATCTGTGTTTATCTGTAGATAAATTTTAACTTTTAACTTATATTCAAGCGAATTGTAGAATAATTGGTAAAATTTGTTTATAATGACTTCAACAAAAATGTCTGTCGAAAATGCACAACACGCCGAATTAATAGCCGCAAGCGATGCGGTGATGAGCGAAATTTACGCGAAATGCTATGAAAATGCCCCGAATTTCGGCGTAAGCGAAGAAAGTTTTAAAAATTCGCTTCGCAAAACCGGCGGAAGATTTTTGAAAGCAAATTCGGAAAACGCGGAAGTTTCCGCCGATGAATTGCACGAATTTTTGCGCGGACTTCAATCTGATGATTTGTTTATGGCGTTGGCTTGTTCGCAGGGCAATGAACGCGCTTGGTGGGAATTTGACCAACAACATCGCAATTATTTGGAAAGAGTTGCAAGGCATTTGGCAAGTTCGGAATTGAACGCTCAGGAAGTTGTTGACACGGTTTATGTTGAACTTTACGGGACGCGCGTTGTTGACGGCGAACGAATTTCAAAGTTTGCGACTTATTCGGGGCGCGGTTCGATTCGCGGCTGGCTTCGCACCGTAATTTGGCATTCTTTGGTTGATTTGCATCGCGCTTCGCACGATGAAATTTCGCTTGATGAAATGACCGAAAATGTCGGCGAAAGTTATGTCCACGCAAGTTTTTCGGAAGATGTGAAACTTGGCGGCGAAGACGAAATGATTGAAAAAATTGCCAAAGACCGCTATCGAAAAGCAACGCTGACTTCGATTGAGAATGCTTTTGGGAATTTGGACAACCACGAAAAATTGCTTTTGCTTTATTATCACGTCGAAAATTTAAAACTCCGCGAAATTGCGCGAATGGTCGAAAATACGGCTTCGCCGCTTCGAGATTGGTTTCAGCGTCGTTCGGCAACACGCGACCAAAATCCTGAAACGCGCATTCACGAATCTACAATTATGCGATGGTTGGAGAAAAGCTATTCAAAAGTTTTGAAAAAGTTTCGCACAGAACTCGTGCAAACTCATAACTTAAGCGAAGAAGAAATTGAGATTTGTATGGAACTCGCCACGCAAGATTTGGCAAGTCCTAATCTTTATCGAAATTTGACGGCAACTTAAATCCCCAAATGCGCGTCTGAAAGAACTTTAAAATTTTTTTATGCAAATTATAAGAGAACCTAACGTCAACAAAGCGGGAGGCTGGAATTAAAATGGAAAATACGGGGAAAATGAATCCGCAAGAAATACAAATACAAGGTTTGGTTGACAACTTTTTGAGAGCGCGGACAGCGAAAACAACAGAGCAAAATTGGCATCTCGACGAAGATACGCTTTCGGCATTTGTTGAAGGAAATCTGAATCGGCGCGAGGCTTCGCCAATTGTCAGTCATTTGGTTGATTGTTCTTTTTGCCGCAATGTAACGGCGGAATTAGTGAGGCTCGATATGGCTTTTGCGGGCGAAGAAGTTCGTGCAGTCGAAACGGAATCGGCACAACCGTCGAAGATTTCAGAAGTCCTAAATGGACTGTTGGCGCGAATTTTCGGCACAAACGATGCCGCTGTTTTCGCACATCAGGAAGACGAAGACGAAGAAGAGAAAGAAAGTAAAAAGTAAAAAATAAAAAGGCAAAATTTAGGAAGCGTCTTGTTCTAATCACTATTTAGAGCAAGACGCTTTTTACTTTCGTATTTTTACTTTATAATTTAGAGTTACCAAATATTTTATGGAAAACGCTTTAGATTTGTCGAATAACAGCCAAAAATGCTCGATGGTTAATCACCATCTTACGGTTGAAAAAGTTGCTGAGGCAAAGTTGCCGACACAAATCGGGCATTTTAAGATTATTGGCTACCGTTCGTTAATCAGCGATGAAGAATTTGTCGTTTTGACTAAGGGCGATATGCAGGCAGATGTGCCGACACTCGTGCGGATTCATTCGCAATGTTTGACCGGCGATGTTTTTGGTTCGATAAAGTGCGATTGCGGTCCGCAACTTCATAAAGCGATGGAATTAATTGAAAAAGAAGGGCGCGGTGCAATCGTTTATCAACAACAGGAAGGGCGCGGCATCGGAATTATCAACAAAATTCGCGCTTACGCTCTGCAAGACGAAGGTGCGGACACGGTTGAAGCAAACGAAAAATTGGGTTTTGCGGTTGATGCGAGGCTTTATCAGCAATGCGCGGAAATTCTTTTCGATTTAGGACTTTGCAAAGTTCGCGTGATGTCGAATAATCCCGACAAAATTCGCGCTCTCGAAGAAGCCGGACTGAAAATCATCGAGCGTGTGCCGATTGAAGTCGAATCCGAACAGCCCGCCGCGCATTATCTTAAAACGAAAAAAGAAAAACTCGGACATCTTTTGAATGTTTCCGAATAATTATAATTGGAGTGATTTAGTATGAAAAATTTTAGGTTTTTGCTGCATAATGCGGCATTTTTGTTTATTGCTCCGGCAATTTTGTTTTTGTCTTTTTCTTCTGTTTTTGCACAACAGGGAAACTCGATAAGCGGTTATGTTTTCGGATATGAGCGCGAGCCGATTTATGACGCTTTTGTCGAATTGCTGAATGAATTCGGACAGCCTGTTAAGCGGACACGAACTGAAAATTCCGGGCGTTTTGTCTTTTTCGGAATGCCGGCAGGACGTTTCAGCGTCCGTGTAACTGCTTACGGCACTGATTATGAAGAGCAGACGCAGGAAGTCGAAATTGTTAATTTTACCCGTGCGGCAGATTTGGCGGGAAATCAGCGCATATCGGGATATAGCAATGAACAACTCGATTTTAATTTAAGGTTGAGAAAAGGTCTTACGCCCGGCAAAACAGGCACGATTTTTGTTCAGGAAGTTCCCGATGCCGCGAAAAAACTTTATCAGCAGGCAATCAGCGATTTAAACAATAAAAAGGACAAAGAAGGAATCGCAGGTTTGAAAGCCGCGATTGATGCGTTTCCTAAATATTTTGCCGCGTTGGAAAGATTGGGAAATGAATATGTCAGACTTAAATATTATGATGCGGCGCAATATCTTTTCAGTGCGGCATTGGAAGTCAATCCACGTGGTTACAGAAGTTGGTATGGTTTGGCGTATGCCTATCATTCGCTCAATAAATTTAACGACGCTTCATTTGCAATTGAGAAATCAATCGAAATTTTTCAAGGTTCGGCGGAAGCATATTTGTTGTCGGGAATCTTGAAACGAATGTCGAAAAAGTTTGAAGATGCCGAGAAACACTTGCTAAAAGCTAAAGAATTATCAAAAGAATCAATGTCGGCAGTGCATTTTCAACTTGCTTTGCTTTACGGAAACGATATGAAGCGTTATGCAGATGCGGCGAAAGAATTAAAACTTTATCTGAAAGCTGAACCTGATGCTCAGGATAAAGAAAAAATAGAAAGTTTAATTAAGACTTACGAAGAAAAAGCCAAAAAATAACGGTTTAATAAGAATTCAATCAGAGCGGAAAAGATGAGTGTCAGCGACCGGAAAATAGACCGAATCGTCGCCGCTCATCTTTTTTATTCGGAATTCGAGTAGAAGTCGGTGCTTGAGACTTCAAGACAAACAGCCGAAGACAAATTTCACCATCAGTTTATAACTTCGTTTGATAAAGGCAGTTTTACTTTTTATTATTGTTTGCCGATTTGCGCTATAATTCGCAAAAAAAAAGCCATCCGAAATTTCGGATGGCTTTTATGTAATCAAAGATTATTAATCTTAGAATACGAAACGAACGCCTAAGCGAACTTCACGTCCACCTTGGAAACTGCTTGTTCTGTTATACAAAACATATTTGTTTTGATTTGCTAAAGTTGTAATTGTCGGCGCGCCATTTCTTTGGAAACGCGACAACGCCAAAACAGTAGCATTTGGCTGACCTGCTTCAGCCGCAGTAATAATTCCCAAAGTCGGGTCGGTCAAGTCGTAATTCGTGATATTTAACAGTGTTTCACGACCAAGTTCATTGGCTTCATTGAAAATGTTCAAAACGTCTGCATCGAATACGAGTTTCAAACGATTATCTTTACCGAAACGGAAAGTGTGACGAAGCGCAAAGTCCGTATTGGTTAATTTTTCGGTTCTTCCCAAATCGCCGCGTTTTGACAGAACAATCGTGTCAATATTAAGAATATCAACAACCGTCGTCAACGGAGTTCCGCTTTGAACTGTTGTATAGAGTTGGAACGATGTTTCGTTGTTTTCACCGAAACTGAACATTTTACTCCAATCAAAATTATATGCACCGAAGAACTTCACGACGTGCGGACGGTCTGTTGCCAAAAGCCCGTTGTCGGGACCACCGGCAACCGTAAATCCGGCGTGCGGTAAGTCAAAGAAGCGGTTGACGTTCGGGCTGAGACGACCGTCTTCATCCGAACTTGCCAAACCTGAATAGTTTCCATACAGGCGGCTCCAAGTATAGTTCAAATTGAAATAAAAGTTGTTCGCAAATCGGCGATCGAGACGAATCTCAACTGCATCGAATTGACGTTGCGGTTTAGGAGCGATTAATCCGTTTGCTTCAGCAATTTGTTTGTAAAGACCTTCGCCCGGATTACCGATAACATAACCTTCACTGCCGGTTGTCGTTAAGAAACCTGCATCTTCAACGGCACGATCAACATTCTTGCGAGTGTAGCGACCTGCCAATGTAAAGTTATTTCCTAAATCGCGTTCGATGGTAACCGTGAATTCCGATTGACGGAACGCTTTGATATTCGGGTCAATAGCTCCGAATTCGATTCCGAGTCCGCTATTTGAAGGAACGCGGAAGTCGAGATCGCAACGAACACGCCCGTAAATTGGGGTTGTTGTGTTTGTCGGGCAGCTTCCGCCAACAATTGCTCTTCCATTGCCGAGAATGTTAGCTATGGTAAAGGTTGCAAGTGTGTCGCCCGGGAAGATTTCGTAATAGTAATCGTGGAAAAACTGTCCGCCGAATGAACCGCGCGGCAATTCATATTTGAAACGGTCATAAAACCATCCGTAGAATGCCGAAAGTTTCGTTTTGCCGTCGCCGGTCAAATCGAAGGCAACACCTAAACGCGGAGCAATTTTATCTTGGAAGTCGAAGGTAATGCCTTGTAATCCTTCGCTAAAGCTCGGCACGTTTTCACGTTCGACACGAACACCCAAGTTCAATGTCATACGGCTGAACGGCTGCCATTTATCTTGAATATACAAACCTTCGTTTTTACTGCTGACATCACCTTCTTCACGGAACTGGCGAAGGAAACCTGCACCGAGAGCATTCGGCGATGAAGGCAAAGCGCGTCCCGAATAAGAAGCAATCGTTTGACCGAAGCGCAAAACGATTTGGTCACGGGTTGTGCTGAAAAGCGAGTTGGCAATACCATTGTATTGATAACCGCCTTTCAATTCGTGGCGACCACCAACATTGAAAACATAGGTTGCATCGGCATCAAATGTGTTGCGTGTGGTTGCATCATAAAGCGTATTTGAAACAACCGCCAAACCATTATTAAAGCCGCGGATACATCCGAATCCTGCAGGAAACTGCAACGGACTCGAAGCACTACAGGTTACACGCGGGACGGTTACGTCGCCAACACCGTAGCTTCCGCTTTTTTCATTTAAGAAATAATGTCCACCGCGGAAGCCGAGAACTAAATTGCTCGTCGGTGTCCAAATAGCTTGTCCGGTGATGCTTTGCGAATTGTCGCGTCCGCCGGTTTGATTAAGATACGGCGAACCGGTTAAACCGTTTCCGTTCGGCAAGGTGCTGAGTGCCGACGAATATGCAGGAATTCCGCCTTCAACTATTAATGGATTCCATGTATATGCACCATTCAAAGAAAGTTTGCTGAACGGTTGTGCATTAATTTTCAAGAATGCATATTCATAAACAACCTTTGAACTATATGTATCAACCACGCCTGTCGCAACGCGGGTGGTCGGATCAAGATAATTGATTGTGCGTTGGCGTGTAAATATTTGTGGTGTATAGCTTCCGAAGAACCACAAACGGTTTTTAACAATCGGACCGCCAACCGTTGCTGACGGCAAGAAAGCGAGCGATTTATCGCGTTGTGCCGGAAAATATTCAGCTTGATTTGAAGAGTTGATAATCAAAGCATTTCGACCTCTGGTTTGAAAAACTCCCGGTCTGAATTGTGCGCCGAGTTCACCGCGAAGTTCGTTACTTCCGCCTTTGGTTACGACGTTGATAACGCCACCGGTCGCACCGCCGTATTCAGCTTCAAATCCGCTGGATTTGACTTGAACTTCTTGAACGAGTTGAAACGGCAAATCGCTGTTTCCGTCCAAAGTCCCGGTGCGGACGTTAGTAACTTCCTGACCGTCAATAATAAACGTATTTTCTGCACCCGATGCGCCATCAACTTGGAAGCCGCCCGCCAGACCTTCGCCGCGGGTTGCCGGAGAAACTTTCAAAATACTCGAAAAACTTACGCCTTTCGGAAGCAATTCGGCAGTTTCTGCGCTAATCGTGGTTTCGATTTTCGTTGAAGACGTATCAATCGGATTAACATCAGATGAATTAACTGTAACCGTATTCGGGTCAACATTGGCTATTCCGAGATCAGCCGTTACGGGTGAAGTTCTACCAAGCGAAACTTGAACATTCGGAATAATTCTTTCGGCGAAACCGGCGGTTGCCGCAACGGTTACGGTGTATAAACCGGGCGGAAGCCGCAAAACACGAACAAAACCTTCGTCATTCGTGGTTACGGTTTTCTTATAACCAGCCGTTGAACTACCTTCCGAATTGGTGATTGTGATGCTCGCATTCGGCACAACAGCTCCATTCGGGTCTTTTACGGTAATTTCCATATCGCCGGTTGTTTCCTGTCCGAATGCAAAAGTGCCTAAACACAAAAGCAAAGCAAAAACAGAAAATAAAACACTAAACTTTTTAATCATACTTACCTCTCTATTTTTTGATTTTTTTGAATAAATCGGAATTTATTTTTTATGTAAAGCCTTCTCATCTAACTTAATGCTGACTTTTACAAAACTATTAAATAAACGCCTTAGAAATTTTAATCTCAACATTAAATTAGTAACAAATTGAATGCCAAAGACTTTTTACCGGAAATTTTCTTCTAAAAAACCTTGTAAATGCTGTATTTATTGCATAAAACCAAAGTTTTGGTTTTTTTTTATTTTCCCAAAATTCCATTATTTCGGATTTTATACAAGATATTGAATGATTTTGCGTTACATAAGATATACAATCGTGCATCACAAATTTGTAAAATCTTTGCATAAATTCAGATTTACGGAGCAATTTCGAAAAGACCGGTCAGCGTTTTTGTTTTACCGGAAAGATTTTCCGGAATCATTCAAAATACGAAAAATCTTTTAGGGTCGAGTTGTTTAACAAAATATCCAAAATCGTGAATATTTTTCAAGAAATCGTAGAGAATATTAAAAAAGCAATTTTTAAGAGTTCTGGCAGAAGTGTTGTAAATTATTGTAAATTAAGTATTTAACGCGAATTATGAAGAAGGTTTTTTTGTGGCTACGAATTTGCTTTGTAAGCAAAACGGTTATAAATATGCCTAGCTCCTAAAAATTCGGTTGAGAATATCGAGATGAGCTAAATACATATATTACTTCCATAAATTCTACATTTAGTAAGGAGATTAAAATGAAAATCAACTTCAGATTTATGACGCTGGCGATGTCCTTAATCCTTTGCCTTTCGGCAATTGCTTTCGGACAACGTAACAGCGGCAATATCGACGGAATCATTACGGATCAGGCAGGTGCTGTTGTTCCGGGCGCAACCGTGACTATTAAAAGCACGGGTTCGACGGCTGGATATACAGGAAACGCTACGACCGATTCAAATGGTTACTTTCAATTCTCTCAAGTTCCGGTCGGAACTTACAGCATTACCGTCAAAGCAAACGGATTTAAAACCGTTACCGGTAATACGGATGTTTCTCTTGACAGAACTTCAAGCTTCAACAGAGGTTTGGAAGTCGGAGGTGGAGACATAGTTGTTGACGTTACTGCTGACAGTAACACGACCATTGACTTGAGCGATACAAAAATTGACAACAACATCAACAAAGACATTATTGATAATTTACCGAGTGGCACGACTTTCGGCAGTTTGCTCAAAGTTGCTCCGAACGTTCGTCCCGAAGCTCTCGGCGGCGGATTCCAAATTGACGGTGCGTCAGGTTCGGAAAACGTCTTCGTTATTGACGGTCAGGAAGTTACCAACTTCCGCACCGGAACTTTGAACAGCAACAACAACTTGCCGTTTGAACTTCTTCAAGAAGTCCAAATCAAATCAACCGGTTATGAAGCCGAATACGGCGGCGCAACCGGTGGCGTTATCAACGTTGTTACCTCAGGCGGAAACGATACCTGGCGCGGTAACTTCGGTATTTCGTTCACCCCTTCAAAATTGCTTGGCGATCCGCGTCCGATTTTGAATAGATTTTTGACAACGGCAAATAACACCGAATATTTCCGCCCGAACAAAGACGGCGGAACGAACTTTTTCCCGGTTGCCAGCTTAAGCGGTCCGGTTGTTAAAGGAAAAGTTTGGTTTTCGGTCGCATATGCACCGCAACTTTTCAACACCATCAGAAATGTTGATTACTATACATCGAGCAATCCGAACACGAGAGTTTATACACAAACAATTCGTTACGAGCAAAATCTTCGTCAAGAACAATATTTTGCACGTCTTGATGCTCAGCCGACTTCAAAACTTCGCCTTTTCGGAACATTCGTCTATAATCCTTTGATTCAAGACGGTGTGCTTCCTGCGACAACAGAAGGTTTGGGCGGTGCGCCGCAAGGTGCTTTCGGTGTAACCGGAGCGGCTTTCCTTGGTAATCAAGGCGGCAGACAAAATGCTAACAACATCAACGGACAAGCAACTTATAACGCAACCAACAATTTGGTTTTGAACTTCCGTGCCGGACGCAGCTTCCTGAACGAAAAACTTAATTCGTATGGAGTTCCTGCGGTAACCCGCTTTCAATGTTCGACAACCAATGCCGGCATTCCTGCCGGTGCGGGCTGTGTATCAGGTTTCCAAAATGTTGCGAACAACACGCAAATCTTTTTTGACGTTTCGACCAGAGCTACCTTCGATGCTGATGCCAGCCTTGTCGGTATCAATCTCGGCGGTCGCCATAACTTCAAATTCGGATACCAACTTAATCGTTTGTTCAATACTGTAAGAAACGGTTACACGAATTTGGGTATTGTTACCCTTTTCTACGGTATTCCCATCAATTCAATCGGTGCGCCAAACACCCCGACTGCAGGTAACTTGGGTTCAGGTCGTCTGCAAAGATTCGGAACGGTTGGTGAAGCCAGCAGCAAGAGCCAAGCTATTTTTGCTCAAGACCAATGGCAAATCAACAATCGCTTAACCTTGAATTTGGGCATCCGTTTTGAAAAAGAAACAGTTCCCAACTTTGGTGCGGCAAACAATTCGCAAGCTATCGAATTCAATTGGGGCGATAAAATTTCCCCGCGTCTCGGTTTTGCATTTGACCTTCTCGGCGATGGCAAAAACAAAATTTTTGCCAGCTACGGTTGGTTCTATGACCGTTTCAAATATGAATTACCGCGTGGTTCTTTCGGCGGCGACTTCTTCCGTCGTGACTATTTTGAAATCTTGCCGGCTCGCGGCGTAGCTTTCAGCGGTTATACATTAGCGGCGATTCTCGGAAACAATCCTGATCCGATTGGCGGAACTTGCCCGATCGTTGGCGGAACAGGCTATTCGGTTTGTCAATTTGACTTCCGCGTTGCTACCAACTTGGTTGGCGCGGACATCTTTGAAACAGGTGCAATTGATCCTGACATCAAAGCAGCTCGTCAAAGTGAATATACAATCGGTTTTGAACGTCAACTCGCGCAAAACTTCTTGTTCAGCGCACGTTACACGCACAAACAAATTGACCGCGCTATCGAAGACGTAGGTGTTTTCAACGCACAAGGTTCGGAAGCCTACATCATTGGTAACCCGGGACTTGGTTTGGTTTGCACCGTTGCGGCAACTGCAAACTTGCCGTGTCCGAAAGCACAGCGTGATTATGATGCTGTTGAATTTCGTGTTGACCGTCGCACAAACAAATACTTCTTCAACGCCAGCTACACCTGGAGCCGTTTGTTCGGTAACTATTCAGGTTTGGCAAGCTCTGATGAAGCCGGTCGCACCAGCCCGAACGTTAACCGTTTCTTCGACCTTCCGCCCCTTGGCTTCAATGCTAACGGCGATCCGGATAACGGTAAATTGGCGACAGACCGTCCGCACGTTTTCAAAGCCTACGGCGGTTACAGTTTCGACTGGATGGGCAGTGCAACAAATCGCACGACTTTTTCAGCCTTTACCACAATTCAATCGGGAACTCCGTTGACCACAACATATGACCTTTACGGTTTAGGAACAACGATTCTCTTTGGACGTGGTGATTTAGGACGCACTGAAAAATTCTTTGAAACCGATTTTTCGGTTAGTCATCGTTACAAATTCGGACGGGATAATCGCTACACACTTGAAGGATTTCTCGACATCCGCAATTTGTTTAACGCAGACAGCGAATTAACTCGTGTAACTGCGATTAGTGCAACAACCTTTACAGCAGGTAATCTTCAAGGTGGAACAGCAGGTTGCACAACTTGTGCAACTGAAGCCGCTGTTTTCCAAACCATTTTCAATGGCGCAGGAATTCAGCAAAATGTTCTTAACTTCATTAACGCCGCCGGTGTTTCGGGAACAGGACGCAGAAACGACTACAATCTGTCGAACAGCTTCCAAGCTCCGCGTGACGTTCGCTTCGGCTTCAAAGTTTTCTTCTAAATTTAATTTAGTTGAAAAACATTTAAAGCCTGTCCGATTTAATCGGGCAGGCTTTTTTTTTGTAGGAGTTTTGAGATTAAACTTTGTTGAGATTTATTATTTCAACACGCGCTTCAGCTTCGTCAAGAAATTCTTCGATGCCGTTTTCGATTTTTTGTTCGGTTAAAAATTGATTTATTTCGGCACGTTTTTCGCTCAAAGAAGGCATTAATAAACCCGGATAGCGGCGGCGGAAATCGGGCGCGTAAACTTCACGATAATATCTTTCCTCGTCTTCCGCCGTGATGACCACGAAAGAACGGAAACGAAAATCAATATATTTTTTGATGGCAACGCGCTGTTCCATCATTCTTACAAAATTTTCGTCTTTTACCGAACTGAACCCGACAAGACGAAGCCGTCGCTCAAATTCGGCGGTTGAAGGGAAAATATTCAGCACATCTTGAATTTCCCTCTGAACTTCTTCATCTTGCACATCGCGCGGCAATCTTTGCGCTTCGAGTGCGAAAAGTCTCTGGCTGGTAATAAGTTGTAATGCGCGATTCAAATCGTCCGAACTAGGTGGTGTAAGCGGCACGCCCGGCTGAAGAGCAAGTGTCCAAAGCAAATCCGAATAAGTAATTAGTTCTGTTCTCACACCGTCGCTGATAACAGTAACTGTTTTATCCACTGTTTCTTGTGCTTCTGCCTGTGTCGGAAACCAAACAGATAAAATCAACAAAAAAATTAGCGGAGTAAAAGTTTTGAAGTAGTATTTCATAATCTTTTTCGATTTTTGAATTTAATTTTCGAAGTGTCAAATTGAATGATTATCGTCAACTCAAAAGAAATAAAAATATTGACAAACTGTTTAAAATACTTTTTAATTAAATAGGAAGTGTTAAACTTTCATAATTAAACTTTACACACCTCTCAGATGACAAATTTGTCTGAATAGTTTGTTATTTCACAAGAGAGTAAAAATGTTATTCCCCAACCACATCAAACACGACGCAGAAGCGTTTGCTCCAGCCGGAAAAAATTCTAATTCTTCGCACGAGTTAAAATTCATCACCGAACTCGGACGCAGTCTTCTTGTAACGGTTCATCCGAAAAAGACGGTTTCACGAGTTGCTGAGGCAATCCAAAAGCAGACGGGCGCGGAAATTTGCGCGGTCATCGCCGAACTCGAACACATCGGTTTGGTGAGTTGTTGTTTTACGTCTGAAAATCGGCAAGAAGATTATATTGACAAAGACAAATTCAAGAAATGGCTCGAATTTTTGCCGCCGCAGGTTTCTTTTTCAAATGAAAACGAAAAGAATTTCTTTATAAAAAACAAAACTCACACCCTCGAATACGTTGCGCCGCTTCACATCAACGGCGAAGTTAAAGGCGCGATGATTGTCGGTTTTGCCGAAAAAGAAAATTGCACTGAATCAGCACAGAGAGTTATTGACGCGGCAACACAAATAACGGCAATGTCCGTAAATCTTTCGGCGCATTACGAAGCGGCGATTGACACTTCGATTCACGAAGCGAAGGAAGAACACCGCAAATTTACCGAAGCGATTTTGGATGCGCTTCCGGTTTCGCTTTATGTGATTGACCGCGAATATCGAATTGTAACGTGGAATCGGCATCGGGAAATCGGAGCGCAGGGAATTAGACGCGACTCGGCAATCGGGCGCAATGTTTTTCAGGTTCTTTCAAAATATCCGCAAGGTCGCCTGAAACAAGAGTTTGAACGCGCATTTCTTACCGGAAAAATCGAACGCATCGAACAAAGCACGATTGACGACGACGGCTCGACAAAACATTGGTTGGTCAGCAAAATTCCGATGCGAAGTCGTGAAACCGGCGAAATTACGCACGTCATCACAGTCGGCGAAGATGTAACAATGCGAGTCGAAGCGATTCATGCTGTCGGACGCGCTGAAAAACTTGCGGCAATCGGACGGCTTGCGGCAGGTGTGGTTCACGAAATAAATAATCCTTTGGCAACAATTTCCGCATGTGCCGAATCATTGGAATCGCGTGTTGCCGAAGGCGTGTTCGGTGATTCGGAAGAATCTGAAGATTTGCGTGAATACCTCGGACTAATTAGAAGTGAAGCATTTCGCTGTAAATCAATTACCAACGGACTTTTAGATTTTAGCCGAATGCGGACAGGAAATCGTTTTCCGCTCGACATTGCAGAAATTCTCAAATCTTCGGCGCGGCTGATTGTCCATCAAAAACGCGGAAGTAATATCAACATCGAGTTCGATATAAATGAAAATTTGCCGCAACCTTTGGCAGACGGCGGGCAAATCCAGCAAGCCGTGATTGCGTTGGCAACAAACGCAATTGATGCAATGCCCGACGGCGGAACTTTGACGTTTCGTGCCTTCACCCAATCAAACCGCGTAGTTATCGAAGTTCAAGACACAGGCATCGGCATCGCGCCGGAAGATATGTCGAAAATTTTCGAGCCGTTTTTTACGACTAAAGAAGTCGGCAAAGGAACGGGTTTAGGTCTAGCCGTTTGCTACGGCATTATCACGGAAAACGGCGGACGGCTTGCGGTTCGCTCAAATATTGGCGTAGGAACAACCTTTACTATTTTTCTTCCAAATAAGTCTTAAAAATTATGGCAAAACTACTTGTAGTTGATGATGAGAGTAATCTGCGAATGGTGGTGCAGAAAGAATTGAGCCGCCAGGGACACGAGGTTGAAACGGCTTCGGACGGCGAGACGGCTTGGACGTTGCTCGAAGAAGCGGATTTCGACGTGGTTTTATGCGATATAAATATGCCGCGTCTTGATGGTATCGGACTTCTGCGGCGTTTGCGCGAAAAATCGCAAAATCCGCCCGAAGTTATTATGCTCACGGGACAAGCGACGGTTGAATCGGCGATTGAAGCGATGAAACTCGGTGCATACGACTATCTAACGAAACCTTACCGCATCGTCGAACTTGCCGCGTTGGTTCAGCAAGCGTCTGAAAAACAACGTCTGAAAATTGACAATCAACGGCTTCGCGCACAAATCGAGCGGACTCATAAATCAATGCCCGACATTGTTGCCGAATCGCCGCAGATGAAGGAAGTTTTGCGTCTTGTTCAAAGAGTTGCCGCGTCTGACACATCGGTTTTAATTACGGGCGAATCCGGCACGGGTAAGGAGTTGATTGCCCAAGCCTTGCATCGTTTAGGCAAACGCACGGACAAAACTTTTGTTGATTTGAACTGTGCCGCGTTGCAGGACAATTTACTTGAATCCGAACTTTTCGGACACGAAGCCGGATCGTTTTCGGGCGCGAGAAACCGCAAGCTCGGACTTTTTGAAATTGCTGACGGCGGCACACTTTTTCTTGATGAAGTAATGGAGATGCCTTCACAACTTCAATCGAAACTTTTACGCGCACTTGAAACGCGGGCATTTTTCCGTGTCGGCGGCGTGAAAAAAGTCGAGGTTGACGTGCGTTTGGTGGCGGCAACGAACCGCAGTCCGAAGAAAGCGGTGTCGGACGGGATTTTCCGTGCCGATTTGCTTTACCGCATCAACAGTTTTGAAATTCATCTGCCGCCTCTACGCGAACGCCGCGAAGATATTGAGCCGTTAGCACGTTATATTTTACAAAAAATCGCCGGTGCAAACGCGCCCGAACTTGCACCGCAAGCCGTTGACGCGCTTGTTTCTTATAATTGGATGGGCAACGTCCGTCAACTCAGAAATTGTTTGGAACGCGCTATTTTGTTGGCGGATAACGGGAGAATTACGACTAAAGAATTGCCGCCGGAAGTAGTCTATAAAGCAAATGAACCGCTTGTTTCCGTAAGTTACAACACGCCTTCGGAAAACTTTACGAACTCGTTTCAAAACTCAACTCCGACCGCGCTTCGGGAAATGGAGCGTCAACAAATCTTAAACGCGCTCGAACAAACCGGCTGGCATCGCGGCAAGACTGCGGAACTTCTCGGCATTTCTTCTTCGACGCTTTATCGCCGTCTGCGCGAATACGAATTGGAAACGCGATAAAAAAATTTTCGGAATAGCTGAAAGCGAATAGCTGATAACTGATAACGACGAGGATAATTATCAGCTTTCAGCTATTCGCTTTCAGTTATTCCGAAGGAAAAAAAATCAATACGGTGAATATAATAGTTATGAAAAATCTGAAAACTTTGCTTTTGATTTTCTTCGCATTAGTTTTGACACAGACGGCTTTTTCGCAATTAAGACACGGTGGACGCGCCGTTGAAGTGGTTGACGGGAAAACGATTGTCATCGAAACACCGACTCGCAATCGGGTTACGATTGTTTTGCAGTTTATTGAAATTCCCGAAGCCGAACAGCCGCTTTATCAAACTGTCAGGGAACATCTGCAAGCGATGGTTTTGGGTAAAAACGTCGAATATATTCCGCGTGGTTTGACGCGAATGAAAGCTATCGGGCAAGTTTTTTTGAATCGAGTTGACCTTAGCCAGCAACTTTTGCGTGATGGTGCGGCTTGGTATTCTCTGCCTGAGAAAGATAGTCAGGAAGCAAGCGAGAGAGAATTTTATCAACTCAATGAAGGGCAAGCCAAACTCGAAAAGCGCGGCATTTGGGGCATTGAAAGCCTCAAACCGGCGTGGGAATTTCGTGCTGAAAAAGAAGAAATCCGCAAACAGCAGGAACGCGCCAAACTCGAAGAGGTTACAACGCAAAACAAACCTGTCGAGAGGCAACAAACCGTCAGCAAACCGACAACGCAAAGCCAAACCGGAACAGGTTTCGGTTTGGATATGTGGTCAAAAGTCAGCAATTCCGAATCTGCAAACAAAACGAACGTCAACGGCGGACTGCTGACGGGAAGTGTGCCGAATTATGATTACAATTATGTGATGACTTCGGGAAATTTCTTTGAGTTAACCAACGGAAAAGAAAAAAGAAAAGCGGAAAGCCGCTCGGTTTTCGTCTATCCGTCAAAGCAAAAACGCGGTGAGAGCGGTTATACCATCGGCTTTCTCATTGAATCTGAAAAATACAGTTTTATCGAATCAAATTCGCTGGTTATTACGGCGGACGGACAAAAAATCCAACTCGGCAAAGCCTATCGCCTCCATCGTCCGTTGCCGTTTTCCGTGCAAGAACTCCTTCTTTATCCAATCAACAGCACAAATTTGACGAAAATTTCCAACGCTCAAGACGTAAAAATAACCATCGGCAAATTTTCCGCCGAAATCGGCAAAGATTATAGGGATTTGATGAAAAATCTGGTAACAGTTACAAAATAGTGAATAACTAAACAGAAATAGAAATGGTTGGTGAGTTTTAGAGTTTTTGATTTGATTCGTGCAGTTTCGTGTTGATTCGTGGTTCAATAAAAATAAACCACGAATTAACTCGAAACTGCACAAATCAAGAGAAACTCCGACAAATTTTGTGTGGGTTTGTGTGTTTTCGTGGTTAAATTCTTAATTTTCTTCGATTTTTGAACACGGATTCTTACCCCGAATTTTATTCAACCAATTCAAACTGCACGAATTGGGAGGAGATTTTGCGGTTTTCTTTGGCTAATTGGTCGGTGATGACGATTTGCAAGATGTAATCGCCGGTCGGCATTTCGCCACCCAAACTGATTGCGCCGACGGCTTTGATTCTTTCGAGATCGGTTTGTCCGAGTAGCTCAACGGACGTTTTTTTGCCTTCGAGAAGGAGTTTGCCGTCGCGCCAGATGCGGAGTTGGGCGATTAAATTCGGTTGTTTCGATGCATCGAGTTTGGCGTTGTAAATCTCATAGCCGTAGCGCAAGATTGTCCCGCGTTTGAATTTTCTCAAACTCGTGTCGGTCATCGGATTGGTCGTTAAATCAATGGGTTGAGTTAAATTATTTGCCGAGCTTGCTTCCCATTGTCCCCGCGTAAGATTTTCCAGAACGATGCCCGAAATGTTTAATCTATCTTTTTTGATGTCGGGAACTTCGATGAATTGGCTTGCCGAACCGAGCTTTTCGGTTTGCGCGTCGCGGATTGCCACGCGAAGCTGATATGCGCCCGCTTTTTTTATCGGAAACGCAAAATAATAAACAAATCCGTCGCGCTGAACTTGTTTATAACCATCGGCGTTGACGGTCATCACATAGTTTTTACTGATTTGGTCAATGATTTGCCCGTTGTCGCCGAAACTCGCCGCGAGAACGTCGAATGTGGCTTTCTTTTTGCCGTCCGCTTCGTCCGAAAACTTCAAATCTTGCGCGTTGACGTGAAGCAGTGAGCGCACAAACGAGCCGTTTGCATTGTTACCGAAAAGCGTATTCAAACGCAGATTGATGTCGTTCTTGGCAAACGGCGAAACTAACGCTTCGGTGATTTGCTGTGCCGGAGTTTTCTTCGTTGTAACGGGGTTTTCAGTGATTATTTCATCGTTGACGTTAAAAAATCCACTCCGATAACGAACCGTCAAGCCTTCGCGTTTGACTTTTATTTCGAGTTTATTAAAGCGTCGTTTCTGCGCGTCAAAAGTGTCGGTGTCGGGTTCATAGCCGATAAGATAATAACTTTGGTCATCGAGAACTTTGCCGATGCCGTTGGTCATATTGTTGTTGTTGATAACGGGAAAACCGCCGGTTTCGCGGGCAAGAAAAACTAATCCTTGTTGAGTGTCGAAAATCTGAGCGTTGCGGCTGGAAATTGCATTTTGCACGTTTTCACCGCTCAAATCAGAGAGCGTATCCTGCGCGTTTAAGTTGGTTGTTACCAATCCGCGAGCTTCAATCGTATAAAAAACAACCGAGGCGCGGGTTGCCGCGTCAATCAGTTGGCGCAAGAAATCAATGACCTGCGTGGCTTCAAGCGAATCGTCGGCGTTGCGCGAAAACATCTCGAAACCGTCAGAAAAAAGTATCACGGATTTTCTGCCCGAAAGATTTTTCATTCCGCCGACAATGTATTGCAATGCGCCGAGTGTGCCGGCAATAAAATATTCGTTGCGTGTGTTGTCTTCTCTCCGCAGTCGGTCTTTTTCTTCCGCAATCTGCTCGTCGGTTATTTCGTCGTTGCCTTGCGCTCTTTGAATTTCAAGCGGTGTCGGCTCAAGCGGCATAAACGCGCTGATGTTTCCTCTGCCCAAAGGATTCCATTTAACTCGTTCAATGGCGGCGTAAAGAATGCGTTTGTCGGAGGTAAATTGCTGAAGTGCGCCAACACCCGCGCCGGTGCGAATAATTGCCACAAGATCGCCTTCCTGCATTTGTTCGTCAACAAATTTTTTTAAGGCGCGGTGCACGCGATAGGCACTTTCAAACGACAAAGATAAATCGTCAACGACGAGCGCAATCGTGCGGCGAATTTGCTCGGCGCGAAGTGTGCCGACAGGTTTCGGAATGTTTGTTTTTTCGTTCGGATTCTGAATTTGGGCGGGTTGGTTTGAAATAAACGAAAAATTGCTGATGTCCTGACGTTCGCCGTTTTCGTAAATCTCGAAATCTTCGCGTTTCAAATCTTTGACGACGTTGCCTTTTTTGTCCGTAACGGTTACATCAACTTGAATCAGATTAGTCGAAATTTTTACGACATCATCATCGTTTGGTGTCGGCGTAGGAGTTTGCGCGAAAAGAAAAATCGGAAGGGAAAACAGAAAAATGAGCGTAATAAAAAACTTTTTCATAAAAATTCTCCGCAAAAAAATCGAGTTATTTGCTATGATATACCCGAAAGGCTTGCTTTGAAAAGAAATTTTCCTCTTCGCACAGCCAAAACACTCCCGAATTTTCGCATCAAATCTTTCGGAGTTTAAAATACAATGCTAAAAACTAAATTCTTTCGCTTTAATTTCACGTTGATTTTCGTATTTGCGTTCGGACTTTTTGTAATGAGTTGCGCGGCGCAAACGCAGAACGAAGCACAGGCATTGCAATCTTTGCGCGAAATGACCAAAGACGGCAAAATGCCTTCGGAACAGTTTGTTCAGCAGATTGAAAACAGATTTGCGAATACACGCACCGGCGCACTTGCCAAACTTTTGCGGGCAAAAATCCGTTTTGACACAGGCGATTTTGAAGGCGTGGCTAATATTTTAAATACGGATTTGTTCAAGCAAAAAACCAAACTTGCCGATTACGCTTTATGGCTTCGCGGACGTGCGTTGCAATCTGCCGGAAAACACGGTGAAGCAATGAATGTTTTTTCTGCGCTTTTGCGCGAATATCCGAATTCGTTGAAATCGCGTGAATCCAAGGTTCTTTGGGCAAATTCGGCTCTGCAAGCCGGTCAAGCGGCGCAAATCCCTGATTTTTTGAGCGACTTGAACAATAAAAATCAAGCCGACGCTTTGCTCGTTACGGCAAAATCCTTTGAAGCCCAAGCTAATCAAATCGAAGCGATAAAATATTACCGAAAAACTTATTTTTACGGCGCGGGAACGAATGAAGCAAAGGAAGCGGAAATAAAATTGGCAACCTTTAACATTCCTCTGAACCCAAACACGGCGGAAGAAATCACGGCGCGGGCGGACAGATTTTATAACCAAAAAAATTATGTCGAAGCCGATAAAGCCTACGCCGATTTGATGATGAATTTTTCAAGTTCGGCAACAGCAAAAACTCATCTGCAAAGATTGATAACCTTTGCTAACGTCAAAAAAATGTCGGACGCGCAAAATGCTTTTAACGCAATCGCCCCGAATGCAAAGGAAAAAGAAGAAGGTTTTTATCAGCTGGCAATGGGATACGCGAAAAATCGTCTTTGGGTGCAAGCGCGAACGACCGTCGAAGAAATGCGGCAGAAATTTCCGAACGGAAATTTAACGTCGAAAACCTTTATTGATGTCGGAATGGCGGCGCGTGATGCGAAAAACAACACGGACGCAAATTATTTTTTGCGAACAGCGGTGATGGCTTATCCGAACGCGGTAAATGTTGCCGGAGCGCAGTTTGAACTCGCTTGGGAAGAACACGAAAAGAAAAATTTCGCGCAATCTTCGCAAATGTTTATCGAGCATTTGGCACGATATTCAGACAAAGATTCGACCAATCGCGGCAAAGCCGGATATTGGGCGGCACGGGATTCGGAACGCGCCGGCAAAATGAACGAAGCCTGTGCGCTCTATGATGCGGTTACATATCGGTATTCGTCTAATTGGTATGGTTATTTGGGTTTGCAAAGGTTATCGGCTTTGCGAAGTCAAGGAAAATGTCAGTCAACGCCGCAATTTTCTTCGGATTCGCTCGTGCCGAAGGCGGCAAAACATCTGAAAATGGTTACAGTCGCGGCGGAAACTTCAGGCGCAAAGGAAATCGAACGCATCGAAAAAGGTGATGAATTAACGATTGTCGGTTTATTTGATTGGGCGATTACCGAACTCGAAGAAGCGAAAAAAACGGCAAACAACAGCCCGAAAATAAATCTTGCGCTGGCAAAACATTATCGTCTGAAAGGCAATCAAGTCGGTGCATTCAGCGCATTGCGTCCGAGTTATCCCGATTACGCGCAGATGTTTCCCGAAGAATTGGGACAAGCCGAATGGGACATTTTTTATCCTTTGACACATTGGAACGACATCAAATATTGGGCAAATCAACGCCGCTTGGACAAATATGAAGTTGCCGGATTTATTCGTCAAGAAACAATTTTCGATCCGCGTGCGAAATCACCTGCGAACGCTTACGGAATGATGCAGCTTCTTGTCCCGACGGCACGAAGCGTAGCGAAAAAATATAATGCTTCAACAACTCAGATTTTTGCTGAAACGCTTTATAATCCGCAACTTAACATCGAACTTGGCACGGCTTACATCCGCGATCAATACGACAAATTCGGGCGCACGGAATTCGTGGCAATTGCCTACAACGCCGGACCGGGCAGAGTTCCGCAATGGCGGGCAACGCTTCCGGCAGAAATTGACGATTTTGTCGAAAACATTCCGTTTAAGGAAACAAAAGCCTACGTTCAAGGCATCATTCGCAACACGGCGCAATATCGTCGTTTGTATGATGAAAACGGAAATTTCAAGTCGAATGTCGGCTCGAAACCTTTGCGCGGTGAAATTGACACAAAACCGCGTGAGGAATTTGCCCAAGAGTTTCCCGAAATAGTTTTGGATGAATCAAGAAGCGATTGATATAGATTCAAAATTTAAGATTCAAGATTTAAGATTCAAGATTTAAGATTAGTTGGGTTTTGAATCTTGAATCTTAAATCTTAAATTCAAATGCAAGAAACACAAATTACAAAAATTGAGCCGACGGGAAAATGGCTGAGTCTTGACCTGAAAGACCTTTGGGTTTATCGGGAGTTGCTTTATTTTTTGACGTGGCGTGATGTCAAGATTCGTTATAAACAAACGGCAATCGGCGTTGTTTGGGCAATTTTACAGCCGGTTTTGACGACCGTGATTTTTACTGTTTTGTTTAGCAATTTCGCACGCTTTCAAACCGAAAATGTTCCTTATCCACTCTTTGCTCTGAGTGGTTTGATGATTTGGCTTTATGTTCATACTTCGATAACGCTTGCCGCAAACAGTTTTGTCAGTAACACAAATTTGGTAACGAAGGTTTATTTTCCGCGTTTGATTGTGCCGTTTGCAGCAGTTTTGGCGAGCTTGTCGGACGTAATTTTCAGCTTTTTACTTTTGATAATTTTGATGGTTTGGTATGGCGTTTCGGTGTCGTGGCAAATTATTCTCGCGCCCGTGTTTTTGATTTTGGCAATTTTGCAAACCGTGGCTTTCGGGACGCTTTTTTCCGCGCTCAACGTGCGTTTTCGTGATGTGAAATTTGCTCTGCCGTTTGCTTTGCAGGTTTGGATGATTGTTTCGCCCGTGTTTTATCCGTCCGCAATTTTATCAGAAAAATGGCGTTTAATTTTTGCAATAAATCCGCTTGTCGGAATTCTCGAAGGTTTTCGCGCTTCGCTTTTCGGAACGCCGTTTGATTGGCAGGTCATCGGCGTTTCGGCGGCTTCAATTTTTGTGCTGATATTGTTTTCGCTTTTTATTTTCAAGCGAATGGAAGACGATTTTGCGGATTTAATTTAGTTCAGAGTAACGGCTGAAGCCGTTACTCTGAACGGTCGAAACGAAAACGAATTGTTGTTTCCTTATTTTTATCTTCGGAATATTCGCCTAATTGTTGCAAAATTTTCCCGATTAAACCTGTCCAACCCGTTTGATGACTTGCACCGATGCCGCGTCCGTTGTCGCCGTGAAAATATTCGTAAAAGAGAACATAATCACAAAAGTTTTCGTCGGTTTGAAACTTTTCATATTTGCCGAAAACTGCGCGAATTCCTTCTTCGTCTTTCAAGAAAATATTGCACAGGCGTTTTTCCAATTCTTGCGAAACTTGCCAGAGCGTTAAAAAAATCCCCGAACCCGTAGGAAATTCTACTTTTAAGTCTTCGCCGTAATAATAATCGAATTTTTGCAAAGATTCGATGAGCAAATAATTCATCGGAAACCAAATCGGTCCGCGCCAATTCGAGTTTCCGCCGAACATCCCGCTCAGAGATTCCGCCGGTTCATAATTTACCGAAAACTTTTCGCCGTTAAGTTCAAAAATATATGGATTCGCTTTGTGATGACGCGAAAGTGCGCGAATTCCGTAGTCCGAAAGAAATTCTGCTTCCGAAAGTAAATAACGCAAAATTCTCTCCAACCGCTTTTTATTAACGAGCGCGAGAAGATGACGATTTGCTGTGCCGCGCTCTTGCAAACAAGCGATTTCATCAGTCAAATCGGAACGATTTTTTAAAAACCATTCGGTTCGGCGTTTGAAATCAGGTAATTTTTCGAGCCAGTCTTCCTCCAAAGTTTCAACCGCAAAAAGTGGAATCAGTCCTACCATCGAACGAATTTTCAGAGGAATATTTCGCTCATTCGGCAGATGCAAAACATCGTAATAAAAACCGTCGCGCTCGTTCCAAAGTTCCGTATTTTCGTTGCCGACATTGTTCATCGCGTCGGAAATATAAACAAAATGCTCGAAAAATTTGCTGGCGACATCTTCATACACTTTGTCTTCTTTCGCCAATTCGAGCGCAATCGCCAACATATTCAGACAAAACATCGCCATCCAAGAAGTTCCGTCAGACTGTTCAAGCTGTCCGCCCGTCGGCAGATTTGCGCTTCTATCAAAAACGCCGATGTTATCAAGTCCCAAAAATCCGCCTTCAAAAACATTATTGCCTTCAAAATCCTTGCGATTTACCCACCAAGTAAAATTCAGCAAAAGTTTATGAAAAACCTTCTCCAAAAATGCACGGTCAAACTTTCCTGTGCGTTTGGCTTCGATTTTATAGACGCGCAAAGCCGCCCAAGCGTGAACCGGCGGATTTACGTCGGAAAATTTCCATTCGTAAGCCGGAATTTGTCCGTTCGGGTGCATATACCATTCGCGCAGAAGCAAAATCAGTTGGCGTTTGGCAAATTCCGAATCAACCAGCGCGAGCGGAATCGTATGAAAAGCCAAATCCCACGCGGCATACCACGGATATTCCCACTTGTCGGGCATCGAAATCACATCGTCGTTGTAAAGATGTGTCCATTCGGCGTTTCTGCCCGAACATCTTTCTTTCGGCGGCGGCGGGAAAGCCGAATCGCCTTCGAGCCAATCTTTGACGACATAATGATAAAACTGCTTTGACCAAAGCATTCCCGCAAGTGCTTGACGCATCACGAGTTTTTCATCCATTGAAAGATTTTCGGGCGTAATCGAAGCGTAAAATTCGTCGGCTTCGTTGATGCGTTCTCGAAAAACATTTTCGTATTCCAACTGCTGACCGCTAACGGCTGAGTGCTGTCCGCTTAATCGCAGATAAATTGACTTGCTTTCCTTCGCTTGCAGTTCCAAAACGTAATGCGCGGCGGCTTTTGTGCCTTTTTGTTCAGGATTTACGGCTGATTTGTCGCCGTTCACGACGTAATCATTGATGCCGTCTTTCGCATAAATTGATTTGTTTTCGCCGCCGTAAAGTTTTGCATAATTCGTTTCGTTTTCGCAAAAAAGAATTTCGTCCGCATCTTCGCAAATCAATTCATAATTGCCGAGTTCCGAGTTTTCGATGTGAATTGATTTTGAATTTTGAATTTTGAATTTTGAATTCGGTTCTTTATCTTCCCAAGTCCAGACATTTCGCGCCCAAATTGTCGGTAAAAGATGTAATTTTGCAGTTTCATTTCCGCGATTTACTGCCGTAATTTTGATGTAAATATCGTCAAAATCCGCTTTTGCATATTCGATAAAAACATCGAAATATTTGTCTTCGTTGAAAATTTCGGTATCAATTAATTCGTATTCCGGTTCGGATTTGTTGCGTTGTGAGTTTTCTTCGTAGATTTTTTGATAAGGGAATTTGCCTTGCGGATATTTGTAGAGAAATTTCATATACGAATGCGTCGGCGTGTTGTCGAGATAATAATAATATTCCTTAACATCTTCGCCGTGATTTCCGACGTTTCCGCCCAATCCGAAAAACCTCTCTTTCAAAATTTCGTCGTTTTCGTTCCACAAAGAAAGCCCAAAACACAGATTTTGCCGACGGTCGCAAATTCCGGCGATACCGTCTTCGTTCCAGCGAAAAGCGCGAACGTGCGCTTGTTCAAACGGAAAATAATCCCACGCCGCGCCGTCTTTTGAATAATCTTCGCGCACCGTTCCCCAAGCGCGTTCGCTCACATAACAACCCCAAAGTTTCCAATCTTTTACGCGGTTGTTAGCTTCATCAAGCCGTTCTGCTTCCGTTTCGCTCATAATTTTTTTCCTTAAGTTTGGCATATTTTCGGCTGAAACTACAAACTTTTGTATAGACTCTGATGAAAATTTCTGTTAAATTTCAAATTGATTGTCATAGTAGCAGATTCCCTTTGAAAATTTTGTGCTTTTATTGCTGAAAAAAAACTTCCATTCGTAGTTTTATTTTTTTAACTTGCAATGAATAAGAATTTTCTTACGACCGGAGAGAATCCATTCTCGAAAAATGTTTCCGTGTTTGGAAACAGGGCGAAGATGCGTTCAGCCAAATTGCGAATAATATCCGACGAAAAATTTAACGAACTTCTTGAAAAAGTGCGCCAGAGTCTCGATAAAGGATTTTCCGGCGAGGCTGAGAAATCGCTTGTCCAAACACTTGAAAACAATCTGCTTAACCTCGAACAACAAGCCAAACTTCAGCGGCTTTTGTCATACACGCTCGAAACTAAAGGAACTTATTTAGAATCGCTCGGCTCGCTCGAATATTTTGATGATGATGCAGTTTTGAGCGAACTTTCGGTTGAAACACGCGCCCAAGTTTTAACGCAGTTGGGCATTGCCTACAACAATCTTGCCGATATGCCGAAAGCCGTCGCGCTTCTCGAAAAAGCGCGAAAAGAAGCTGAAGAAAACAATCTGGGATTTATTTTAGGCGGAATTTTCGTTGGTATTTCGCGGGTTTATCGAAAGATGAACGAATTTTCAATGGCGCGTTCGTTTGCCGAAAAAGCCTTAAATTATTTCCGCGAAGAGGGAAATTGGCGCGGAATGGCGGAAAGTTATCAGGTCATTGCTGCCACGCATTATCAAGAAGGACGCAGTGAAAAGGCTCTGGAAAATTACGAACAAGGCATCAAGATTGTCGGTTCGCGGGGTGCGCCGTTTCTTCTCGGCAGAATTTATTCGGATATGTCGGGCGTTTATTGGCGGCTTCGGCGTTCACAGGAAGGCATTGCTTGTCTTGAAAAATCCATCAAATTTTTCGATCAAACCGAACATAAATTAAACTCCGTAATTGCTTACAACAATCTCGGAATGAATTTGATGCTTTTGGGAGATTGGACACGCGCCGAAACGATGATGCGTCGTGCGTTGGAGATTGCGTCGGAAGCGAAACACGCCCACGTTGCCGGAATTTTGGATTCAATCGGTGAATTAAAACTCTTGCGTGGCGAACTCGATGAAGCACAAGAACTTCTCGAAGAAGGCGTAAAAATCGCCGTCGAGCGCAAAATGGAATGGTATCAGATTCAAGCACTCAGAAATCTTTCGCGCACGTTTTTGCTCAAAGGCGATTTTGCTTCAGCGGAAGAAAAAGTGCAGGAAACCATTGCCATTTGCGAAAAAATGAATGAGTTTGAAGTGCTGAATATGGCGCGGCTTGTTTTGGCGGAGGTTTTTTTGCAAAAAGGCGAGTTTTCAAAAGCCGAACTTGAACTCGAAACAATTGAACAAACTAATCCGACATCCGATTTTTTCGTGCTTGGCAATATTCAAAGAATTCGTGGAATATTTGCGCTCAAGACTAATGACAGCGAACTCGGCGTTCATCATTTCAGCCGTGCTTTGACGATTTTTGAAACGGCGGAAGACCTTTATCACACGGCTTTGACGCATTATTTAATCGGTAAAAATGTTTCGCAATTTTCACGCGCCGAAAAACATTTGCTGGCGGCAAATGAAATCTTTCGCAAGCTCGGCGTGAAAAAACTTTCGGAAGAAATCTCGACACTTTTAGAAAGTCCGAAAAAGACCGAACCGATCATTGAAACTCCGAAAAGTGCGGCAAATACGGCAGGTTCACAGCTTTTAATGTTGCGCCTTGCGGAAGCCGTCGCTTCACGCGAATTGCTTTTCCGCGAACTCGTAGCGATTTTGAATCAGGAAAGTAAAGCCGAAAAAATAATCGTTGCCGAGATGAACGAACAGAAGCGTTTTTATCCGTTCATCACACACGGTTTCGCGCCGAATGAAAGTATGGAACTCGTTACAAAGTTTCAGGAAGCGCAATTTAAGAACGAAACGGAGAAGTTCGCCAAAATAAAAAATCTCCAAATCTTTCCGCTTCGTGCGCCTTCGGCTTCTCCGGCAGTGTTGTTTATCAGCCCGCAGACAAGCGCAATTTTGAACGATGAAACCTCGATTTTGCCGCTTTTGCGCGTTGTCGAACTCGGAATGGACGTTTGCGCCCTGCGCGAAAAAGACAAATCGAATTTCGGCGACGAAGCCGAAAGTCCTTTTACTTCGCAGAGTTTAATGCCCGGTTTTATTCATTCTTCGCCCGCAATGACCGCGCTGGTCGAAGAAGTTTATAAAATTCGTTCGTCCGATGTAACGGTTTTGGTTACAGGCGAAAGCGGCACAGGCAAAGAACTCGTTTCGCGGGCGATTCACACGATTTCAAACCGCAAAGACAAAATTTTCGTGCCGTTTAACTGCACCGCTGTCCCGAAAGAATTGGCGGAAGGACATCTTTTCGGCTATCGCAAAGGCGCGTTCACGGGCGCGGTTACGGATTCGCCCGGAATGATTCGGGCGGCGGACGGCGGAACTTTATTTTTAGATGAAGTTGGCGATTTACCGCTCGATGTTCAGCCGAAATTATTGAGATTTTTGCAAGAAGGCGAAGTTCAACCGATAGGCGAACGCCGTCCGATTCAGGTTGATGTGCGAATTATTGCGGCGACAAATATGCCGCTCGAAGAAAAGGTTGCCGATGGCAGTTTCCGCGAAGATTTATATTATCGTTTGAATGTTATACGTCTGCGCGTTCCGCCGCTTCGTGAACGCCGTTCGGAGATTCCGCCGATTGTAAATTATTACATCAATCAATATTCGGCACGTTTCAAAAAGCGCGACATCACGATTTCGCCGCAAGCGATTGATTTGCTCATGGTTTGCGAATGGGAAGGCAACGTGCGCCAGCTTTGCAACGAAATTCAACGCATTGTCGCCCGCGCTGAAGACGGCGAAAAAATCACGCCCGCGCACCTTTCCAACGACCTGAAACGCACGGCAAGCCCGATTGTTTCCTACACCGAAGGGAGCAATGTGCGCCCGATTTCGTCTTTCGACAATTCATTTACGCCTTTCGGAATCAATACCGACGGCGGCACACTCGAAGAAGCCGTCGCCGAACTCGAAACGCAGATGATAAAAAATTCTCTTAAACGCCACAACTGGAACATTTCCCGCGTCGCCCGCGAACTCGGCTTAACAAGGCGCGGACTTTATATGAAAATCTCACGCTATAACATCGAAAAAGCCGCATAGTTACGAAAAATGCAGAACAAAATAGTTGGTAATTGACAATGAATAATTGATTATGACTAGCCATCGGAAAACTATGATTAGCCGTTTGATTGAAAATCTTCGGAATCTGAAATTTTAGATTTGAAACTTGAAATCCAAACGCCCAAAGCCATCAGCATAAAGAAAACCATTGCCACCTCTTGGTCGCCAAGATTGTAATGCACCAGACCGCTTGTGAAAAATCCGATTAAACCGCCCAACGCCGCCAGCGGGATTGCGAATTGCGGGTTGCGGATGGCGGATTTTAGGTAACGCAAAAAAATTCGCCCGAAAAGATATAAAATCCAAAGCCATAAAATCAGCGCAGGAAAACCGCGTTCGACGAGAAGCTGGACGGGCGTTGAATGAAAATGTCCGAGCGGCATTCGCCCGCCGTCAAACATCTGCCATTCGCGCCAAAATCTCTGCACCGAATCCATTCCGACACCGAACACAAAGTTGCGCGGGCTTTCCGTTGAAATCCTTATTGCGTCGCGCCACATTGTTTGCCGATACTTTGTCGAATCGTCTTTCGCATCGAAAAATCCGACGTTCCGACTCTGCTGTAAGAAAAATAAACCGCCGATAATCACCGGCAAAGCAACCGCCGAAAGTATCAAAAGCATCTTCCGATTCAATACAAAAACCATCGCAAAACACGACACTATTAATGCAAGTTGCGAAGCCCGCGTAACCGTAAGCAAAAGCGCAAACGACATCAACGCAAAACACAAAAACAAAATTATTTTCATCCTTTGCGTCTTTGCGTCTTTGCGTCTTTGCGTTAAAAATAAACCGAAAGCGAGCGAAGCAATCAGTTGAAGCACTTCCGCGTAAGTCGTGTAATGTCCGAAAAATCCACGCGAACGCCAATTATGACTTTTCTTCCAACTTTCAATGCCGAGTTTCTGCAAAGCATTTTCACCGCTCAATAAATTTTCGCGCTTCACATCAACCGCAAACTCGAAATCAGGACGATAAACCGTAACTTTTGTCGTTTCGTTTTGCTCGATTGGCGCAACTAAGTCTTCGGGCGAAAGAAGTTTTTTGCCGTTTGCCGTCAAAAGCGCGTCGCCTTCGTATAAAAATGCTTTGGCAAGCGGACTCGTCGGCGAAATACCGTGAATCTCCACGCCGCGCCCGATGACGCGCTGAATCGGCATCCAAACGACGTTGACCATACACGAAAAAATCATCGCCAACGCCAAAAATTTTACGGCACGAACCGTCCGCAGATTATACAAAACAAAATAAAAGACCAAAAAAATCGCCGCCCCGCGCAATCGGTCAATCGAAATGTCCGGCGTGTAAGAAAAAACGGAGGAAACCGCCGTCCAAGCAAAAAATAGCCAAAGCGCAAGATGCAACGGATTTTTTTTAACGCAAAGACGCAAAGACGCTAAGACGCTAAGTTTTTTATTATTTTCCTTTGCGCCTTCGCGTCTTCGCGCCTTTGCGTTAAAAATCAAACCGATTAACGAAAAAAACATTCCCGCAATCCAAGCCGTCTGCGATGCGGCAATCGAATGCGGCGCAGTCAAAAACATTAACGTCAAAAAAGCAAACGCAATGCGTTCGAGCCATTTTACGATAATTTCTTCGGTTTCGATTCCGGCAAGCCCGTCAAATTTGCGGAGAAAATTCTGCATAAATTAAATGTTTTTTCGCATTAAATAATACCGAATTTAATCATTTTCGAGCAAAAGAGCGAATCGGATTGATTTAAAACTTGACGTTTTCGATTCAAAAACTATAATTAAATCTTCGTGGCTGGGTAGCTCAGCTGGTTAGAGCGCGGGATTCATAACCCCGAGGTCGAGTGTTCAAGTCACTCTCCAGCCACCACAATTTCACTAAATTTAGGAGCATTTCTGCTCCTTTTATTTTTGCCCGTGAAATAAAAAGTCTTGCCAAAATCTCACAAAACAGTTTATCGTATTGATATGCAAAGATTTACCCTTTTTTGTTTGGTGATTTTTACATTTCTGTTAAATTTCGTCGCGCCGGCGCAAACGCCGCAGGATTTATTTGAGGCTTGGGACAAGAACCGAATTTCAAATATTCTACCTTCCGACACATACCACAAAGATTTAAAGAACTATCTCGAACAACTTAAAAAGTTGGAAGTAAAAGTTTCGGAGGTTGGCAGGTCTTACGGCAACCGCGAGATTTATCAAATCGAATGGGGCAAAGGACCGTTGCGTGTGATGATGTGGTCGCAGATGCACGGCGACGAACCGACGGCAACGCCCGCGTTGATTGATATGTTTGCGTTTTTGCAGAAAAATCGTGATAAAGCGTGGGTAAAAAAAATCGAAGAAACCATCACGATTCGCGCCGTGCCGATGCTCAACCCGGACGGTTCGGAACTTTACCAACGCCGCAATCTTCAAAGTTTAGACATTAACCGCGATGCGCGAAAACTCGAAACGCCCGAAGCACGGCTTTTGAAAAAATTGCGCGACGAATTTATGCCGCAAATCGGTTTTAACCTGCACAATCAGCAAGGTTTAACCACCGTCAGCGGCACGACGAATCAAGCGGCGATTTCGTTTCTGGTCGTCGAAGGAAATCCGGCTTTGAGCAATAAGGAAGGCAACGAACGCAACAAACGTCTGGCGGCGGCAATGATTATTGCCTTAAACAACTATATTCGCGGAAATATGGGACGCTATGTTGACAGCTATAATCCCGATGCCTTCGGCGATAAATTTTCCGATTGGGGAACAAATGCGATTTTAATCGAAACCGGCTCGCTTTACGGCAAAGACGAAATGTTTTTGGTGAAAATGAATTTTATCGCCTTCCTGACCGCGCTTAATGTTCTGGCAGACGGCACGGAAAAGAATTTCAGTCCGATAAATTACGACGCTCTTCCGAATAACGGTTCGGGAAATCTGTTTCATTTCATCTTTCGCCGTGCCTACATCATTAACCCCGGCAACGAAACAGTTATTCCGACGGTGGCAGACATTACGGTCAACACACAACGCCGCCGTGCTTCGATGTTTGCGCCTTCGTATGTTAATGCAATCGGGAATTTTCCGTCGGCTCGCGGTTTACAGGAGTTTGATGTCAGCGGATTTTATCTCGTTTCGCGTTTTCCGCCACTTCGCGCAGGCGCACTCGGCGAATTTATTTTCTACCGCAAAGACCGTCAAATTGATTGGAAATCCGAAAATCTCGAAAAAGATTTTCCGCCCGACGGAATTTTCAGTCAAGGAAAATGGATTAAACCGCTTCCGAAATAATTTTAGGTTAGAAATAGAACACGAATTTGAGAGATGTGGCTGATTATTCAGACTTATTCTGTAAAAATCCGTGTTCTATTTTGAGATTATCTTTTGTAGCTTGCTGCAATCAGCGTATCGCGGCGCGGAAAATGCAGAAGAATTCCGAAGATGCCGAGCGCGAACCAGAGAAAGAAGAATTGATAGTTAAAGGCAAACGCCAAAACCATTCCGAGCAATGAAATCGCTTCGCACAGAGCGCAGGCAATAATCAAACCCGTTTGCACGAGCGCGATTTTTTGTTCCGTTGCGGCTTGTTCGTAGGAACGCTTTTTCATCACGAACGACAGACCGAAATTTGCCAAAGCCAGAACCGCAAAAACAATAATAATTACGGCATTTTCCCCAAGCACAGGCTTTGATAAATCGAATTTAAACATCTCCGGTTTAGTGATAAAAATAATCACCAAAAACATAATTTGCGACATCAAAAGCGCAAACCAAAGAATGATCAATGTTTTGTATGCGCCTTCGACATTTGTTTTTTCGTTTTGCATAATTTTTACCTTAATTTTTTAAGTTCATCGTAGAAAACAATCGCTGTTTTGCAGATTTTATAAACGCCTTCAGCTTGTTCGCTCATTTTCGGTGTCCACAGTAATTCAAAATTTCCGGCATCGAAAGTAATTACCATTTTCGAGAAAAAACTTGAAGGATACCCATAAATTTCCTCACGAATCGCCGGAATTTGCACAAAACGTAACAAAAAGTCAGTATCTTTTGCGTTCAAATGATAATCCGACGAAAGCAGTGAAGTGTTCAAATGAGGACAATCGGGAAGCAATTTCAAAATAAGACCTTCGTGCTGAATGATGAATCTCTGATTATTTCCCGACACGAAAAAATTGATTTTAAGTGCAGTATCGTTTTCGCCTTGCGGAAAATTTATTTCAAAACGAACACCGTTTCGCTCAAACGCGCCGCTGTAATTATCGAACGAAAGCGGCGTTCCAAAATTCCGAATTGCCCCGTAAAAAGCCTCGAAACGCGCACGTTTTTCAGCTTTTGCTGAAAAATATGTTACGGCGATGGTTGCCGCAACCGCAAGTATCACACCGCCGACGTTCATCGGAAAACTCCAATACGCACCTGCAATGATACCCAACGCAACCGCTAATAATATAACAATTACAAGTGTTATTCGCATTACAACCAAGTTTTCCATCTCAATCCGTCGCCTCCAATTCTTCTTCTAAAAGTTGTCGTTCATATAAATCGGCATATTCACCGCCAATTTTTAATAATTCTTCGTGCGTTCCGCGTTCGATGATGCGCCCGTCGTGGAGAACACAAATCAAATCCGCGTCCCGAATCGTCGAAATCCGATGAGAAACAATCAAAGTCGTGCGGTCGGTGCGAATGTCGCGCAAATTGTGGAGGATTTTTTCTTCCGTGTAGGTATCTACCGCCGAAAGTGAATCGTCAAGAATTAAAATTCGCGGATTCCGCATCACGGCACGCGCAATCGCCGTGCGCTGTTTCTGTCCGCCCGAAAGCGTAATGCCGCGTTCGCCGACGAGTTGTTCATATTTATACGGAAAATTTTTGATGTCATCCGCAAGTCCGGCAACTTCGGCGGATTTTTCGACGGAAATATATTGATTGTTGGGCTTTGGATGTTGGATTTCGGTTTGAGATTTCAAATTTGAGATTTCAGATACCGCCGACGGTTCTGATTCGATTCCGAAAGAAATATTTTCCGCTAAACTGTCGCTAAACAAAAAAGTTTCCTGCGGAACGAAGCCGATTGATTGGCGAAGTTGTTCGAGTTTGTAATGACGAATCGGAACTCCATCAATTAAAACCGAGTTTTCGGGCGCATCCAAAAGTCTCGGAATCAAACTGACGAGCGTTGATTTTCCGCTTCCGGTTTTGCCGACGAGCGCAACGGTTTTACCTTGTTCGACGGTTAAATTTATGTCTTCAAGAACGAGTTTGCCGTTGTATGCGAAATCGAGATTTTTGAATTCGATTTTGCCTTTGATTTTCGGCTGTTCTTTGGCGTTTTCGTCGTCTTTGATTGTCGGTTCGGTTTCCAAAATCGAATTAAATCTCTTTAAACTCGCCGTTCCGCGTTGGTATAAATTAACAACGTAGCCAAGCGCGATAAGATACCAAATCATTCGCTGCAAATACAAAATAAACGCCGTAAAATCGCCCGCCGTAATTTCTTGATTAACCGCCATCGGAACACCGACCGCGACGATAATCACAAAACCCAAACCGATAAAAAATAAAAGTAGCGGACGCATTGCCGCCGCATATTTTACTAATCGCAGGTTTTGCGCGGCATATTCGCGGTTCAATTCTTGAAATTTTTCGATTTCCGCATCTTCCTGTGCGTAGGCGCGAACAACGCGAACGCCGGTCAAATTTTCCTGCGCTCGTGCTGTAATTGAAGAAAAATATTCCTGAATTTTCTCGAATCGCGTGTGAATCTGTGCGCCCAAAACTTTTACCGTGAGCGAAACGAACGGCATCGGAATCAGTAATAAAAGCGTGAGTTTTACTGAAATTCCGAGCATAATCGGGAGCGAAATACAAAGCGCGAAAATGGCTTGGAACGAATACAAAATCATCGGTCCAACAATTTGCCGAATTGCCGCCAAATCATTCGTCGCCCGCGCCATCAAATCGCCGACACGATTATTTGCAAAAAATTCGAGCGGCTGATTAACCAAAGCTGCGTAAAAATCGCGCCGCATATCATATTCGATGTGCCGCGAAGCATTTATCAAGAGCCGTCTTTGCCAGAAAAGGAAAATTCCGCTGACAAGATTTATTCCCAAAATCAAAAGCGGATAATAAATAACTTTTTCCCAAGTAACCGCCGAGCCTAAATCATCAATCGCACGTCCGACAAAATACGGAATCAAAAGCCCGAACGACATCGAAATCAAAATAAACAAAATTCCGACGGCAACGTGCCATTTGTAAGGTTTAAAATATCGAGCAAATTTTCTGAGTTCTTCCATTGGTTTTCTGATAAAAATTGTATCGCAAATCAAAAAACAATTCCGCCGCGCTGAAATAAATCTGCAGTAATTTCAATTTTTCTTGCAAAGCAGTAAATAATTATGTCAGAATACCTTCGAAAAATACGCATAATTTAAATAGAAGAGATTTATTGTTCCAATCTTCCTTTGAAGGATATGAAAAATAGAGTAAAAATTGCCGTGGTTTTATTTTGTATCGGTTTTGCCGTCGTGTGTTTAGTTCCGCGTTTTTCGGTTACGAATGCAGATAAACGAAATTCGGTTAATATTACCGAAACGCCGAATCAACTGCCGGAAATTATGGAATTTCGACATAAAAAAATCGGGTTGGGACAGCGGTTGACAATCGGAGTTGAAGTGATTGACGAAGAAGGCGACCTTGTTCGCACCGAAATCGTCGAAAAACCTGCCTCGGCGAAGTTTAATCAGAATACGCTGACGATTGATTGGACACCGCAAAAAAGCGATGGCAAGAAAGGCAGATTTGTTGTCAAAGTTACCGAAATTCCACGCGACAAATCACGGACACAGCGCGTTATCTCAAAAACTTTCGACATTCAAATCGTCAAAAAAGCGGTGAAATTGCTCGAACTTCCGCCCGCACCGCTTGAGGTTGATGCGTTCGTTACAATTATTGATCCTGACCGATTAAAAGCCGCGAATCAAAAATGGAACATCGTCAACCTTTTCCAAAGAATTGCCGAAATTGAAGCCGACAAGCAAATCAAACCGAATAGCGACATTCAGCCGACAACGGGCGAACAACTTTTCCGTGATTCGATGAAGGAATTGGCGATTTTGCACAAAAATCCGACACTCAACCCCGACAGTCCAAACTACAATACCGAATGGAACGCCGAAAATTGGAAGTTGATTGCGGTGCGCCCGCGTCTGAACAAGCGTGTTTTTGAATTGCGTTTAGTTTATTTCAACATCAAAGCCGCCGAACAAGCCTATCTGATGCCGCGAATGCGACTCGTGCGTGGCAAAGATGCCGGACGACCGGAAGAATTGCGTCTGAAAAATAACACGACTTTTGCAAAATTGTTTCACGATTCGTTTTTTGAAGGCGAAAAAATGAAGGATTTTGTGGCGAATGACAAAGCGAAATACGGCGAAGCTCTGGCGGATTTTATGACCAAAGTTTTGACTTATTACGACAAAGACGATCCGATGATGCGCGGAAATCTGGCGGCGATTCCGCATAATTCGCGGCTCGGCGGCGGCAACGAATACGATGCGAACGGTAATTATCTGTACGGCGATGGCTGGGCTTTGGGCGCAATAAAAGCCGGCACGGTCGAGCGCAACGGCAAAAAAACGATTGCCTTTATCAGTCCATTTATTGACGGTTTTGCCGCTTCGATAAAGCCAAATAAAGACAACACATCTTACGTTCCCATTCCTGCGCCAATTGCCGATGTGAACAGAAAGATGTATCAAAATGGTTGGGAATATCTGATTGACGACGACGACAAAGGAAATATGGCGATTCCGTCGGTTTCGGCAGACGGCACGGTCAAACGGAGCAACATTGATACGACTTTGAATATTTACGAAATTCAAACGGGTTTTCGTTTTGTCGAAACGGGTTGGCGTGACGCGCGACGGCGGATTTTTGAAGAACGCGGAATGACTTGTATGCAATGCCACGTTCGCAATTTCGATGAGGGAAATTATCTCTTGGATATGCGTGATCCGCAGAAAAATTCAAAAGATTTTGCGACCAATCCAGTGCCGCGTGTATTTTTCATTATCACGCCGACTTTGCACAGCGGACGACCGGAATATATGCGGCGTGGCGAACTCGAACAAGTCGGAAATCTGACGGGTGTTTTCCGCGATTATTTGGGAATTAAAGTCAAAATAAATTCGCCGCTTGCAAGTGATTGGGTTCATAATACGAAAAAAGGAAAAAGTTAAGAATTATGAATCGCAAATCTTTTCAAATTTTCACGTCCGTTTTTTTACTAACCTTCTGCACAATCGCGGCAAATGCTCACGTCAAGTGGTTTTTCGATTACGACGTTACCAAACCGCCAACACCGATCGGCGAAGTTTTAGACGGAACTTTTGTCAAAATGTTTTTAGTTTCGGTTGCCGGATGTTACATATTTTTTCTGCTTGACCGATATATCTACGAAGAAGGAATTTTAGCGGAATTCGACAAAAAGCTGAAACTTTTCGATAATGCCGCCAATTACATTATGCGGGGTGCGGCGGGAGTTTTTTTTCTCTCGCTTTTCGGTTGGTGGGCTTTGGGGATCGGGCAAAGTTTTTATCTCACGCCTGAATTGAAAACCGATTCGCCGATTGTGCCTTGGATTCAACTTGCGATGGCTTTGGCAGTAATTTCGCGCCATACGGTTTTTCTAACGGGCATCGGAGTTTTCGCGCTATACATCGCCGCCGTCATAAATTTCGGGATTTTTCATCTGCTCGATTATATGATTTTCTTGGGCATCGGCTATTATTTGACGGTTTCGCAAACGACCAAAAAACCACTTCTCAAATCAGGATTTATCGCGCTTTTTGCCTGCACGGGATTGACTTTGATTTGGGCGGGAGTCGAAAAATTTGCCTATTCACATTGGACGATTGCCGTTCTTGCCGATAAACCGAATGTTACGATGGGAATGTCGCCTCCGATTTTTATGAAAGTTTCGGGGTTTATAGAAATTTTCGTAACCTTTATCTTGCTGGGCGCAGTTTCGGTTGTCGGACGGTTGATTTCGCTTGGTTTTATGTCAATTTTCGTGTTGGCGGTTTTCGAGTTCGGCACGCTTGATGCCGTCGGTCATTTGATGATTGTGGCGATTCTTTGGGTTTTAATTGTGCGCGGTCCGACCGATGCGCGAAATATGCTCGTTCTGCCTGACAAATCGCTTTTTACCGAAGCGTATTTTATGACCGGACTTTATTTTCTCGCCTTTGTGATGATTTTTATTCTCTATTATGGAATTCATTATTATTCTTACGGTTCATGATTTAAATCATATTTGGTGATAAATTTCCGAGAGATAATTATTGAGGAGTAAAAAGCAATGAAATTACAAAGCCACTTGATTTTATTCTTAATAACTATTTTTTGTTCCGCTTCGGTTTTTGCTCAAACGGTTGACGACAATTCTGATATTGTCGGTTGGAGCGATTTTACGTTTATCATTCCGCTCAAAAAAAAAGAGGAAGCAGGTAAAAAAGTTGACCAATGGATTTTGAATGTGGGCGGTGTTCTGCGTGTCGGAAGAAACTTTAAACGTCCGATTGACGAGCGCGGCGTGGTTACGCTGACCTATCGAATCAACAAATATTTTACGGTCGGTTCGGGCTATCTTTACCGCCGATTTCGTCCGACCGAAGCGCGGCGGCAGTATGAACACCGCTTAATGTTTTTTCTGAATTCATCCAAAAATTGGACAAATGTTCAGCTTCGTAACCGCTCGATGACAACTTATTTGATAAAACATTCGCGCCCCGATACGGTTGTTTTCCGCAATCGCGCACAGCTTAATTTTCCGATAATGAAAGACAAAAAAGAAATTATTACACCATTTGTTGCGGACGAACCGTTTTATGATTTTCGTGAGAAAAAATGGTTTCGAAATGATTTTTTCGCAGGAGTTTCAAAACAGTTTACGCCGAAATTCGGTGCGGACTTTTATTATCTGCATCAAAATTTGAGTCTCGGCGCAATTCGTCAAACAAACGGTTTCGGTGTGAGCCTGCGGTTTAAGTTGGATTTTATAAAGTAAGATTTTTCAAATCTTCGTGTAAGTTGAAAGTCCTGTGGCAATGAGTTTTCCTTGTTCATTGACGACTTCCGCCGAAACGGTTTGAATGCGTTTGCCGTTGCGTAAAACTTTTGCCGTGCAGAAAACTTCGCCTTCTGTGTGCGGGCGCAAATAATGAACGGTTAAATCAATCGTCGTTGTTTGTTCGTCTTCGGCAAGACACGAAATACACGCAAAAGCCATCGCCGTATCAATCAGCGAAGCAGTTGCCCCACCATGCAAAACGCCGTAAGGCTGGCGCAAGTCGTCGCGCATCGCAACTTTCAGCGTTGCTTCGCCGAACTTTAAATCAACCAATTCAAAACCGAGAAGTCGCGGGTAAGGAATATCTTTTATTTTTTCCGCCGCTTTTTGTTTATATTCTTCGGTGATAATTTTTTTGCTCATTTAAATTATTTTGAGTCCCGCCTTTAGACGGCTTTTTGTTGTTGGCGCAGATTGCCGACTAAAGACGGGACTCAAAACTTATTTCTCCTAAGATTTTTCTGAATTCTTCGGCTGAAACTTTTTTAAAGTCTTTTGGCACAACAAATAAATCGTTTGCGGTTTCCGCTTTGAAATTCGTTAGCTCAATCGTCATCGTTAAAGTTTTCTGACCGTTTTCGATACTGTAAAATTCTTGGCGCATCGGCAAATTTGTGTTTTCATCAACCGAAATCAATATTTCGGAATTGTCGAAATTTACACTGTATTGCGTCAGATTATTCGCCGTTCCTGCTTTTGTGAATTCCGCGTTTGTTTTAGCGTTCAGCCATTCACCCGTAAAATCATTCTGCGTTGGAAAATTCGCGCTCAAAGCTGTTTCCATATAGATTTTTTTGTTCGCCAAGATCGTGAAAATTTTATCGGTTTGAATCAACGAAACTTGATTCTTCGTGCCGACATTGTAATCAAATCGCCGATTGTTTCCACTTCGCGCAACGAATTTTTTATTTTCCACGCCATTTGCCGTAATGACGATTTCAACTTGAAAAATCTCAAGCTCTTTAGTCGAAAAAGGAGTATTGCTTTTGATTTCTTCAGGTGTAAAAGTTTTTGGCGTTTCGGTGTTTGACGATTGAAAAAAACGGCAAGACGCGCACATCAACAAAATTAACAAAAATGCGGCAAGATTTTTTTTTGAATAATTAAAAAGCATCGGAAAAAGCGTAATTTAAATATTCCGATTTAAGACCGGCTTTGTCAAAATACATCACGATTTTGACCACACGGGCGGAATTGAATCTGCAACCTGCGAAAAAAAAGTTGAATCCAAAGCGATTGTAGTTTATCATTAGCAGGAAAATAAATAAGGAAATCCGGTTTTATGAAAGTTAAGTTTTTGGTTGTTTGTGCTTTGGCAATAGGTTTGTTTCAGACGGTTTTTGGTCAAACGCCGACCGCCGCACAAGGTTATTTGCTCGGTCCCGGCGATGTTATTTCGATAAAAGTTTTGGGCGAACCTGATTTTTCTGTTGATAAAGCAATTATTGACGAAGACGGAAGAATTCAAATTCCATACGCAGATGAAGGTTTGATGACCAAATGTAAAACAGAAAAAGACATTCGCGCCGAAGTTACAAAGATTTACTCGAAAATGCTCAGAAATCCGCAAGTTACGGTTCAAATTAACGAACGCAAAAGCCGTCCGCCTGCAACGATTTACGGCGAAATTCGCACACCGCAGAGAGTTGAATTAACGCGCCAAGTCCGACTTTTGGAGTTGCTCGGTTTTTCGGGTGGCGTAATCGAGGACAAATCATCCGGAATGGTGCAGGTTACGCGAACACAACCGCCGATGTGTAGCGATGAGAAAACACGGGAAGAGTGGAATAAAGAAACGGATTCCGGCTTGAATGCACCTTCGACATTGTATAGTTTGGCAAGCATTAAACAAGCAAGGAACGAATCAAATCCGATAATTTATCCGGGCGATATTATTGTGGTAATGAAAGCTCCGCCGGTTTATGTTATCGGTGAGGTCAATGTTATCAGGGAAATTTTAATTTCCGAAAATGGTTTGTCGCTCACCGAAGCGATTGCTCAAGCAGGAGGTTTTAACCGCGAAGCACAGAAAAAAGACATTATTATTCAGCGTGTTAAACCCAACTCGCGCGAACGCGAAAGTATTGCTGTTAATTATGATCTCATTAAAAAAGGACAGCAAAAAGATATAATGCTTCAAGCCGATGATATTGTTATTGTCAACAAAACCAAAAAGAGCGTCGGAGCAACGATTCTTGATATAGTTACGGGCGGAGCAAAAAATGCACTGAATATTTTGCCGACCGTTGTTTTGTAAAACTGTTTTGAGTTCCAACTTCAATTGGAACTCAAAACCTAAAGCAAAATTTTAATCCGCGTAAATCTTATCAATCACGTCCTTATATTTTTCATCAATAATTCGGCGTTTAATCTTCAAAGTCGGCGTGAGTTCGCCACCTTCGACAGTTAATTCTTTTTCAAGAAGCGCAATTTTCTTGACCTTTTCAAATCGTGCCAGACTTTGCGTTTTTTCTTCGACTTCTTTTTGAAAAAGCTCAATTATAAGTTGATTTTCGCAAAATTCGGCGGGCGTTTTTGCATTTATATTTTTGCTTTTTGCATAAGATTCAATTTGTTCAAAACTCGGCACAATTAGTGCGGACGCAAATTTTCGTTCGCTTCCGATAAGCACGACTTGACTGACAAAACGTGAGCCTTTGATCATTTGCTCAATTGGTGATGGGGCAATATATTTTCCGCCGGAGGTTTTGAAAAGTTCTTTTTTGCGATCGGTAATTTTCAAAAATCCGTCTGCGTCAAATTCGCCGATGTCGCCGGTTTTAAACCAGCCGTCCGGCGTGAAAACATCGTGTGTAGCTTCTGGTTTGTTGTAATAACCTTGCATCACGTTCGGTCCCGTTACTTCGATTTCGCCGTCTGCGGCAAAACGCACTTTGACATTCCGAATCGGTCTGCCGGAAGTTCCGAGCCGCACATTTATCGGATTGCTTGAAGTGATTACGGGCGAAGTTTCCGTCAAACCGTAGCCTTGCATAATCGGCACGCCCGCGCCCGTAAAAATCAGAAAAATTTCATCGGAAAGAGCCGCTCCGCCCGTGATGCAAAATCTTAATCTGCCGCCGAAACCTTCGCGGAATTTCGAGAAAATCAGTTTGTCGGCAATCGTGTGTTTGATTGCCAAAAGCACGGGAATTGATTGTTTTTTGTCGTTTCGACGCGCAAACTCTTTGCCTGTTTCGATTGCCCAACTAAAGATTTTTTCCTTCAAACCGCCGGCTTCTACCGCTTTAAGTTTCGCCTTAGCATAAACTTTTTCAAAAATTCGCGGCACGCCGACAAAAATCGTCGGTCGCACTTCGCGCAAATTTTCAGGGATTTTTTCGATTGATTCGGCGTAATGAACCGCCATTCCGTTGTTGATGTAAAGATACATTGCCGAACGCTCAAAAACGTGCGACAGAGGCAAAACCGACAGCGGAATATCGCGCTCGGAAAAACTGAAATTTTCCGTGCAGTCAATCACATTTGAAATAATATTGCCGTGCGAAAGCATTACACCTTTCGGCTCACCTGTTGTGCCGGAAGTATAAATCAGCGTGGCAATATCGTTTATTTTGATGTTTTCGATTAATTCTTTGAGCAATTCGGGTTTTTCAGATTTCAATTCCGCCCCCGATTTCTCCAAATCCGCCAGCGTCATTGAGTTTTCAGCCGTTAAATTTTCGCCATCGAAGAAAATTAGCTTGTTGAGCGTTTTACATTCCGAAAAAATTGCTCGCAAACGGTCAAAAGCAGCTTGATTTTCAATAAAAAAAATCTTTGCGCCCGAATCGTTGATGATGTAGCAAACCGAATTATCGGTCAGGGTTGTATAAACCGGCACGTCAATAATTCCGCTCAGTTGACAACCTGCATCCGTCAAAGTCCATTCGGGCGAATTTGCCGCTAAAATCGCGGCGCGGTCGCCTTTGCGAAGTCCGAGCGCGTAAAGTCCAAGTGCAATATTTTCCGCACGTTCGAGCATTTCTGCCGAAGAAATCGAATGCCATTCGCCTTGTTTTTTATAATTCAAAGCATTTTTCAAATTGTGTTTTTCTACGGCTTGCAAAAACAATTCAGCCAAACTCTGTGGCTCATTTTCATAAAGTGGAATGCGCTTTTGGTCTTTGGCTTTTGGTTTTTGGTCTTTGGTTTTTGGCTCTCGACTCTCGACTTTTAACTCTTCACTCATTTTTGCAAGACACCTCCGAAAAATATTTTTAACACTTCATCTGCCATCGGTTTTAACTGATAAGATTTTCGGGAAAGAATCCAATTTGTAACCATTTCGTCCAACGCGCCGTAGAGAATTTTGGCACAAGTCATCGAATTCAAATCTTTTCGAAAAATGCCTACGGTTTGCCCTTCTTCGATGGTTTGGCGGATAATTTCGAGATATTCGGCGAAACCTGCCGCCGAAAACTGCTCCATAAATTTCGTTGAACCGCGAAGTTCGACCTGAAAAACAATCGCCATTTCGCGGTCTGCGCTGAGTTTTTCGAGATGAAGCTCGGCAATTCGCCGCAATTTATCTTCCGGTTTATCGAGTTGCGCGAGTTCGCGTCTGCCTTCTTCGATAAACTCTGCCATTGCGCGGTCAAAAATCGAATGCAAAATCTCTTCTTTACTGTTGAAATAGAGATAAACTGTGCCATCGGCGATTCCGGCTTCTTTGGCAATATCGGCAACTTTTGAGTTGAAATAACCTTTTCCGGCAAAAACCTTCGTTGCCGCCTTCAAAATTGCTTCACGTTTATCTGCAACAACGGCGCGAACCGCTGTGTTTGAACGAGTTTGTTTCATAGATTTGTTAGTCGTTAGTTGTTGGTTGTTAGTTGTCAGGAGGTTTCGCAACTAATTGCATAACCACAAACAACTAACAAGCCGGTGAATGAATCATCATTCAGTTTAAGAATAAGTTACATCAAAAACGTGCGAAAAATCAATAATTTTTTGTAATTTTATTGTAAGAATCAAAAAGAAAAAGGATTTGCAATTTCAAATCTAAAATCCGAAATCACAAACCCGAAATCAAAGTGGCGGAGAAGACAGGAGTCGAACCTGCATGCCCTCACGGGCGACGGTTTTCAAGACCGCTGCACTACCATTATGCGACTTCTCCGCAAATAATGGACGAATTGAAAATATAACTCAAAACAGACGCGGAAACAAATCAATCTGCGTTATTTTGATTTTGCTTCCTTCTTTTCAAATTGATTTTTCAGTTCTTTTTTAACCGCTTCAACGCCTTTTGTGCCTTGGATTTTCATTACGATATAGCCCTCACGGTCAATGACGACGTGCGTCGGGAAGCCGAGATTATACACGCCGTTTTTTTCATCGCCATAGCTTGTCAGCATAAATGCGGCACTGTCGGGAATGATTTGATACTTGAACGGATTTTTTTTGACGAATTTTTGTAAATCGGCTTTGTTATTTGTCGCTAAACCGAGAAAAACAACATCTTTGCCTTGGTATTCGTCAACAATTTCGTTGAGCATTTTAATTTCCTGCAAACAATTCGGACAATTTATAAACCACAAATTCAGCACGATAATTTTACCGCGCAGATCTGCCGTATTGATATTTTTTCCCTCAATCGTTACAGCTTTTAAGTTTGGAGCAAGCGGTTTTTCGTTCTTTTTTTCACCGGTTGTTTTTTGCCCGAAAGCTGAAAACGCAAAAATAAACGCAGCGAAAGTTAGAAATAGAAATTTCATAATCTTTTTGTAATCCTAAAAACAAACGATGTCAAGAAAATTCAACCGCGAAACAGACGAAAAGGCGCGAAAAATTCAGTGCGAATCTTTTTTCGCGTCTTTTCGTCTGTTTCGCGGTTTGATAATTTGAGTTAAAATACATATATGTTGCTTGAATCGCTGGAAGCGCAAAATTTCAGAAATCTCGCGGGAAAGCTCGAATTTTCCGACAATCTCAACATTATTTTCGGCGAAAACGGGCAGGGAAAAACTAACTGGCTGGAAGCGATTTATTTGTTGGCAACGACAAAATCTTTCAAAACTCAAAGATTGCAGGAAGCCGTAAAATTTGATAAAAATCTGGCAATTGTGCGTGGTTCGGTTCGCAAATCCGAAGAAATTCGCCGCACACTGCAAGTTGCTGTCGAAGGCAACACGAAAACTCTCAGTATCAACAACAAAAAAGAAACCGTCAATCGTTATCTTGGTGAACTTCACGCAGTTAATTTCAATTCGGACGAACTCGAAATCGTGCGCGGAACGCCGGAATTCCGGCGCAAATTTTTGGACGGTGGAATTGTTTCGATTTATCCGCCGTTTATTCAAACTTTGACCGATTACAACCGTGTCATAAAACAAAAAAACACGCTTTTGCAATCAGCGCAGGACAATGGATTTTCGCTTGAAAAAGTTGCCGAGTTGCTCGAACCTTGGAATGAACAGCTTATAAATCTTGCTTCTCGCATTCATAAAGCGCGAATTCGTTATGTCGAAAGATTAAACGAAGTATTGGAAAAAAAACTTTTCGGGCGCGAAGAAGTTTCGATTCGTTACGTTTCATCGCTCGAAGGAAAAGGTGATTTGTCGGATTTTTCCGCACTTTTTGAAGAAAGATTAAAACTGCGCGTTCAAGCCGAATTAGCTTCGGGATACGCGCTTTTAGGCACACACCGAGACGAATTGGAAATCTCCTTTGACGGACACGATTTGCGAAAATTCGGTTCGAGCGGACAACAACGAAGCGCACTTTTGATTTTGCAACTCGCCACGGTTTCCGTCTATTTCGAGCAAAACCGCGAATACCCTTTATTTTTATTGGACGACATTGATGCCGAATTGGATTACAATCGCATCGGTCAGCTTTTAGAATTTTTGGACGGCAAAACGCAGACTTTCGTAACGACCTCAAAGGAAAGTTTTATCGAAAAATTCGGCGCAAAAGCCAAAATTTTCACGATTGAAAATGGAGAATTTACAGGAACACACGCGGAGTAAGTTTGCAGAAAAAAGCAAACTTACTCCGCGTGTGTTCCTGAATTAGAAAAATCTAATCGTGTAAGAAAGTCTAAAACCGCGTCCTGTTTCAGGAAGAATATCTTTAATGAAATTTTGATGATTTCGGTAAAGTTTATCACCCAAATTCGTGCCGCCGAAAGTAAAAATATGTGCGTAATGGTCGGTTGAATATGTGTATGAACCGTTGAGATTAAAAAGACTGTAACTAGCGGTTGGCGTTTCGAGCGGAAAAATATTATTCAAATCTTTTTTCGCAACGAAAGTCAGTTCCGGTCTGACGCTCAAACCTTTGTAACGAAAATCGCCGCCAATGCGAAGACGTGCCGGTGTGATGCGCGGCAATGATGGATTGCCGTTTGTCGTTCGCAATTTTGCATCAACAAAATCAGCGATTACAAACGCGCCGAAATATTTGTGAATATCGAAATCAGCCGTTACGTCTGCACCGACAAACCGTGCATTATTTTGGAAATATGCGGCAATCGGCAAATTATCTTCAACATCAATAAATCCGTTGTTGTCCCCATCTTGTGGCGCAAGAAAAACGAAGTTATCAATGTTGTAAATATAAGCACTGCCATTGATGCGGATTCGTTTGAAGTTTTGACGCAAACTAACTTCAAAACCGTTTGAACGCTCGCGGATTAAATCCTGATTGCCGATTTCAAATGTTACCGTGCCGATGTGCGGACCGAAATTGTAAAGCTCTTCGAGCGCGGGCGCACGATATGAACTCGTAAAACTTCCAATCAAAGACGCATTTTCCCAAAGATGAAAACGCGCACCGACTGCGCCGGAAAAACCCGTAAAACTTCGCTCGTCGTAAAGCGCGGTGTTCACGGGAGAATAACGATTTGTTTCGATTCTGCCGCCGAATTGCAAAGCCACGCGGTCAAATTCGAGTTCTTGAAGCCCGAAAACCGAGAAATTATTTTGGCGAACTCTGCCGTCAACAAGCTGTTCCGCGCCTTGTGTCAAATAGCTTCGGCGAAAACCTTCAAAACCGAAACGCCCTGAAAGCCGTTTGTATTTGGCTTGCTGAAACATTGCACGATACGAAAAAACATCGTTCGTAAAAGTCGTTGCAATTTCGTCCAAACCGTCAATGGTTTCGACTTCTTCGTGTTGATAATCCGAAAAATCAACTGAAAAATTGCCCTGCGAAATAAATCCGTTGAGATTGCGGAAACCGCCGCGAATACGATAATTATTGCGCTTCATTTTCAAATCAATCGCTTCGTCCGACACTTCGGGCAGTTGATTGGCAAACATCGCCTGAATGCCGTAAATATCATAAACGCAGGGCTTGCCATTGCCTACGATTCTTTTTTTCTCGCAAGGTTCGCCGTTTGGTGTTGAAACAAATGCGCCTTCTTCAAAAAGCGGTGCATAAGGAACGCCGTAGCGTCGTCGGTCAAAATTGAAAAATCCGTTAATGAAAAATTTATCGCCGTAATATCCGACGCTCGAAGTGCCGCCGAATGCCCGCGACGAAGAATTCGGAATTCTGCCGAGCGGCGTATTAAAATCGCCTTCGCGGATTGTGCTTGCGCCAAAATTCAAAACAATTTTTTTAAAACCGTATTCGATTCCGCCGCCGAAGCCGCTTTGACGATTAACTGTTCCGCCCAAAGCGGTAAAATATCCGCGAAGTCCTTTGTGCGCTTGGTCTTCGTCGGCAGTTACCGCGTTGACCACGCCGCCGATAGCGTTTGAACCGTAAAGCAAAGTTGCCGGACCTTTGATGACTTCCAATCTTTCGAGATTAACCGTGTTGACAGGTTCGCCGTGGTCGCCGGATTGCGAACCGAGCGAACTGTTGCGAACGCCGTCCTGCAAAACCAAAACGCGGTCGCCTTCAAATCCGCGAATTGTCGGACGCGATGAACCCGAACCGAATGAGCGTTTTCCGATTCCGGCTTCGCGTTCGAGCGTTTCACCGATTGAAGTGCTTGCCTGTTCGCGGATATTCGTCGAACCGACTGAAGTTACAGACTGAAAAGATTCAAAAACCGAACCTTCCGTGCCGGTTGCGGTAACGGTTACTTCTTCGCGCAAAGCAGTAATGCTCAATGAAAAATCAAGCGTTGCGGCAGAACTCGAATCAACCGTTATTGATTGAGCGCGGTCTGAAAAACCGTCCGTGTGCGTAACAATCGTATATCGCCCTGCCGGAATGTCTTTGAATTCATAAACACCGTTTTCGTCAGTTTCAGTCGAGCGCGAAAGCTGTGTAATTGTTACGGAAACACCTGACAAAGGTTGTCCGTTGGCTTCGCTTTTGATTGTTCCGCGCAGAGTGCCGCTTTGTGCGAATGTGGCAAAGGGCAGAAGAAAAATGGCGATTGCCGCAGGTAAAATTGCTTGTATAAATTTGATTTTCATATCGGTATTAGCTGAATTTTATTTCAATCGAAAATTTTACGATTAAAATCAGTTTTTTGTTACCGATTTTTAGCCGAAGTCTTTTTATTGCAAACGAATGGTTTGATTATAGGAATGAATGGTTTAAAACTTATTTCACTTTGTGAACTCTGCGCCTTTGCGGGAAAAACAATTTTGCGAAGGTGGCAAAACATTGCTTGAAACAGTCATAATATAGTTTAGACCTTTTCTTACTTTTGCCTTTTACCTTTTTACTTTTGCCTTACTTTGCTTATCTGCCCCATTTCAGTTTATTTCTTAAAACATCGAAATAATTGCGGTTTGGCGGTTGGACGAGGTTGAAATTTGTCGGGCTTTTGCGAATTTTAACACAATCGTCGGTTTGCATTTGATAACCGATTTGACCGTCTAAAGTTAAAACTACACCGTCGCTTTCGTTTTTTAATCTGAGATTTATTTCTGCCGAATCGGGAATGACAATCGGGCGATTTGTCAGCGTGAACGGGCAAATCGGCGTGAGGACAACGGCGTTCATCGAAGGATAAACAATCGGTCCGCCGGCGGAAAGACTGTAAGCGGTCGAGCCGGTCGGCGTGGCGACGATTAAACCGTCGGCGCGGAAATTGTTGACGAAATATGTATTGAGATTAACTTCGATTTCGATAATTCGCGCCAAAACCGCTTTGTTAATCACGACATCATTTAAAACTCTGCCCGAAGCAAGTTTTTCGCCTTTGCGATGATGTTCGACTTCGAGCATTACGCGGCTGTCGCGTTGATAATTTCCCTTTAAGATTTCTTCGAGCGCGGGAAACATTTCTTCGATGCGAAATTCGGTCAAATATCCCAAACTTCCGTAATTAATTCCTAATACTAAAACTTCGCGCTTGCCGATTAAACGCGCCGTTGAAATCATTGTGCCGTCGCCGCCGAGAACGACGATTAAATCTGCTTTTTCTTGAAATTCTTCCGCACCGACACGCTCAACGGGACAAATTTCGGCTTCTTCGTGCGGACTTCCGATAAGCGAAATGCCGCGTTTTTCAAACCATTCGGCAAGCTCGCAAGCCGTCTGCCACGCTTCGCTATGATTCGGTTTGACGACTACGCCAACGCATTTTATTTCGCGGTTTATCATTAGCGTCAATAATTAACCAAACAGCGTGAAACTGCAAGTTTCTATGCAAATATTCTCGATTAGTGCGGCAAAAGCCGTAAAATTAACGCTCGTGGAAAAGTTTTGCGAGTTAGCAATACATTTCCACGAGCTAGCAAAACCTTTCCACGAACTAGCAAAACCTTTCTGCTAACTAGCAAAACCTTTCTGCTAACTAGCAAAACCTTTCTGCTAGCTAACAAAACCTTTCCGCGAGTTAGCAAAATGTTCTCACGAACTCGTGGAATGTTTTCACGCACTAGCAAAAACTTTTCCCGCAGATGTTTTGCAGTCTTTACATCGAAGAAAAATCTTGCTATTTGGCGCGAAAAAGCATTATGATTAAGCCATAATTTGAAATTTAGCTTTATGGGAAACAACACTTACAATTACGACGAGCAACAGCCGTTTGCCGCCGCCGAATTTGCCGAAAACCCCGAACCGCGTTGCCCGTGTGTGCTTTTGCTCGACACTTCCGGCTCGATGGAAGGCAATTCAATCGAAGAATTAAATCAAGGTTTGCAAGCCTTTCGTGAAGAAATTTTTAACGATTCGCTGGCGATGAAGCGCGTCGAAATTGCAATTATCACTTTCGGTCCGGTGAGCGTTTTGCAAGATTTTGCGACTGCCGATATGTTTCGTCCGCGAACTTTGCAAGCCGCCGGAGATACGCCGCTCGGCGCGGCAGTCGGTCGCGGATTGGAACTTCTGAAAAACCGCAAACAAATCTTGCGCGACAACGGCATCAAACTTTTTCGCCCGTGGATATTTTTAATCACAGACGGCGAACCGACTGATAATTGGGCGCATTTGCCGCAGATTATTCGTTCCGGCGAAGAATCAAAATCGTTTTCGTTTTTTGCTTTGGGCGTGCGCGATGCCGATTTTAATGTGCTGAAACAACTTTCCGTGCGCGAACCGATGAAAATGTCGGGCGTGAAATTTAAAGAATTTTTCCTCTGGCTTTCGGCTTCGCTGAAAAATGTTTCGCGCTCCAACCCGGGCGACAGCGTGCCGATTCCAGATTATAAGCCTTACGGTTGGTCTGAAGTTTAATTTTTGACCTTTGACCTTTGATTTTTCTCCAAGATCAAAGGTCAAAAATCAAAGGTCAAAGGTCAAAAATCAAAGTTTGTATGAAAATATCTCAATGGCGAACGGCTTTCGCATCGGCAATCGGGACGGCGCACATCAATCAAAATACGGAATGTCAGGACAGATTTGCCTGCCAAACCGTTGAAACGAAAAGCGGCGAAGTCTTAATTGCCGCAGTCGCGGACGGCGCGGGAAGCACAACGGACGGACAAATAGGAGCAGAAATCGCTTGCAGTTTTTTTATCGAAGGCGTTTCCGAATTTTTAAACTCGCAAGATGCTTCCGTAAATTCTTTGAACTTGGAATTCGGCAGATTTTGGATCGGTTATTTTCAAAAAAAGATTGAAGAAATCGCCGAAAAAGAGGAAAAAACTTTGCGCGATTTCGCTTCGACATTTATTGCGGCAATAATCGGCGAAAATTCGGCGGCATTTTTTCAAATCGGCGACGGCGGCGCAGTTTTTTCGCGTTCGGGCAAAAATTATCAATTCGCCATTGCGCCCGAAGATTCGGAATATATCAACGTAACCGATTTTCTGACGGATGAGACCGCCTATGAAAGATTAAGGTTTGTGTTGATTGAAGAAAAAATCGAAGACGTGATTTTGTTTTCCGACGGTGTTGCGTCCGTGGCGGTTGATTTTCAAACAAATCAGCCGCACGAACCTTTTTTAATGCCGATGATTGCACCGTTGTGGAACGGAAACGCATCAAACGATTTGAACGAAAAGCTCGAAAAATTTTTAGGTTCGCCGAAAATCAACGAGAAAACCGACGATGACAAAACAATAATTTTAGCGTCGCGGCACGGAGGAATTTAAGATTCAAAATTTAAGATTCAAAATTACGAGGCTTGAATCTTAAATCTTGAATCTTAAATCTTGAATTTTGAATTATGCCTACGTTTTATGACAGTCAAGGAAATTCTTACACGCTGAATCAACAAATCGGGCGCGGCGGCGAAGGAACGGTGTTTTTCTGTCCGAATGATTTGTCGCTCGTGGCGAAAATTTATCACGAACCGATTGACGATGAAAAAGCCGAAAAACTTCGCTGGATGGAGGAAAACAAAGACGCGCAACTTTTTAAGGTCGCGGCTTGGATAATTGACCTTTTGTATGATGAAGACGGCAAAATTGTTGGTTTTCTGATGCCGAACGTCAAGGCAAAGGAAATTCACGAACTTTACAGCTTAAAAAGTCGCCGCGTTCATTTTCCCGAAGCGACTTGGCAATTTTTGATTCACGCGGCGGCAAATGTTGCTCGCGCTTTTTATGTGCTTCACAAAAACGAACACATAATGGGCGATGTCAATCACGGAAACTTGGTCGTTCTCGCAGACGGCACGGTTAAATTAATTGACTGCGACAGTTACAGCATCAAAAAAGGCGAAACGCGCTATGTTTGCGATGTCGGCGTGGCGACGCATCTCGCGCCCGAATTGCAAGGCGCGGATTTGGGCGAAATCGAACGCGAAAAGAAACACGATAATTTCGGTTTGGCGGTCATAATTTTTCAACTTCTTTTTCTCGGCAGACATCCGTTTGCCGGAAATTATCTCGGCGCGGAAGATAAATCGCTCGAAGATTGTATCCGTGAACGCCGTTTTGCTTACGGAAATCAGGAAACCACGAACGTCAAACAACCGCCCGGAACTTTGTCTTTAACACAGATTACGCCGCGTTTGAAAACAATGTTTGAACGCGCATTTTTTACCGAAGAACGCCCTGAACCGCACGAATGGATTGAAGCACTTGAGGATTTATCGGCGAGTTTAAAGACTTGTTCCGTGCATATCGGACATCATTTTTTTAATGAACTTTTCGCTTGCCCGTGGTGCGAAATCGAATCGAAAACCGGCTTGATGCTGTTTCCGTTTGTCAGCAGTGTCAAAGCAAACGCGGAAAACGGATTTAATATTTTCACGGTCGAAAATCTTCTGGCAAGTTTGGAAATTCCGCAAAATTTGCCCGCGAAACCGTTTAAGCCGACAATTTTGCCGATGCCTTCGGCAGATGCTCTAAGGTTGCGAGGAAAGAATCAAAATCGGTTAGTTGGTTTTGCTTTTTGTCAGGTTATCGCGGTTTTAATCTTAACGCTGGCGGGCGGTGCGTTTTTTGGTTTCTTTATCGGCTTTTTCTTAATGTTTTTTTTCATTTTTATTCATCAAAACTCGAATTTGCCGGAAAAAGAAGAGTTGCGAAATAATCTGACAGAAATTCGTAAAGAATGGGACGAACTCGACAGAAATTGGAAACAAAATAATAAAGCCGAGCAGTTAAACGCCGATCTTGCGCTCGTTCGCACGAAGGTTGCAGCGCATCAATCTTTGCAACAGCAGAGCCGCGATGAAATGAAACTTTTGGGCGATAAGACGTTTCAATATAATCTCGATATTTACTTGAAATCGTTTCATCTTTCGGACGCGAAAATCGCCGGAATCGAAAAAGAACATCTTGATTTGCTCGCGCATTTCCGAATTTACACGGCGGCAGATGCAACCGAAGAAAATTTAAATTCGATTCCGCCAATGGTCGGCAACGTCAAAGAAAAAATTCTCGAATGGCGCAAACAACTCGAACAAAATTTTGCACTTCCGCCAAATACGGAACTGCCCGAAGCCGACAAAAATCGTTTCGCGCTCCAATTTACCGAACGCCGTGCGCGGCTCGAACGCGACATCGAACAAATTTTGGTCAACTTGCGTTCCGGCTCTCTGGCTTTGAAACAATATCAAAATCAGATGATTGCAAAATCCGAGAATCTTGCAAACAGACTTCTCCAAGCCGAAAGTAACATTGGCATAATGAGCAACAGCGCGGCGATGTTAATCATTTTATTTTTAACGACAGCGGTAATTCCGCTTTTCAGCGTAATGGTGCAAAATCGTGCCGCGTCAAATTATCGAAACAATTATCTGCTTTATTCTACGGGAAATGCCAATAAAGCTCCGCTTGTGAATTTAGCAAAAAATGTCTATCCGACTGCGCCGGATTTTCCCGTTAAGGAAAATCTGACTGATGAGCAAATCAGTCAAATGACCGATTACGAACGCATTCAATCTGCGCTGGCACTATACAAACAAGGTCAAAATTTGATGAAAGAGCGCGACTTTCAAAGAGCCGAGAGCAAATTGCGTTACGCTATCAAATTTAACAAAAAAGACCCGGAAATTTTCAACGCGCTTGGTGAAACACTTTATCAGCAAAAGAAATATGCCCAATCGCTCGAAATTCTCAAGAAATCTCAGGAGTTGGATAAAATGAATGAAACAACCAAACTTTTAATCGGCTCGAATTATTTGAGATTGCGAAGGTATAACGAAGCGATTTCGATGTTTTTTGAAGTTAAGGCAACAAATAATAATTCATTTGAAGCCAATTACAATATCGGTTTGGCTTATAAAGAACAGGAAGAATATCAAGATGCTGAAAGATACTTCAGAATCGCCGTTGAGATTTCGCCCACCGAAGCGGACGCACACTATCAACTCGGATTGTGCCTTCACAATTCGGGCGACAAAGAAGGCGCACAAAAACAGTATGAGCAGTTAATGGAATTGGATAACAATAAAGCCGAAAAGTTGAGAAAGACCGCGGGATTGACGCGAATCGAAAACGAACCTGTTATTCTTGATGGTCGCGGAACGAATTCGGTAAAAGGTTTTGAAAGTAATTCAGTAAAAATTCGGTAAAATTAACGTGAATAAATTGCTCAGAGTCCAAAATTATAAGGTGTGCTTTGAAATTGTAATGCCAAGCTCAACAAATTGTGCTTGCGTCATAAAAATTATTGCGTGAAAAACTGAAGAGAAATTAACCACAAAAACACACAAAGACACAGAGCAATCGCTAAATTTCGTGTATCTTTGTGTGTTTCTGTGGTTTCGGTTTTTCGCATATCGCAAAACACGGTTTTTAAGATAAAACTAATCTTTTACCGTTTCTGTTTTTTTGCTGTTGACTTCCGTAACCGCACCGTAAATTCCTAATCCCAAACCGACTAAGAGCATTCCGAGTTCGATGTATTTCAAGACGGTTTTCTGCAACGACGGAATCAGATAAATAATAAAATCGTTGATAAAGCTGAACGACGAAACCGACAAACCGATTGCCGCGAGCAAGAAGCCGATTGCCGCCATTTTCAAATTGGTCGTCGAAACGGTGCTTCGGCTATCTTCTTTTCCGATATGGCTGTGAATATAGCCGTAGCCGAAATAAATTGCCAAACCGATAAGTAGCCAAACGGCGAATCTCGTCCAATTCGTGATGCCGAGTTCGCTCATCAAGTAAGCGCACGACATTACACCGAGAACCGGAATCAACGAAAGTTTTTTGACAACTGCAAAATATGTCATCACAAACGCAAGAATAACGAACGAAAGATACGGGATTTTGTGCATAAATGCGTCAATCTTCGTTTCTCCGGCGGCGGTCGGCGAAAAATCGGTAAAGAAAGCGGCAAAACCGTCGCTGTTGAACCACCAAACCGCCAGCAAAGCGATGATAAACAAACCCGGTGCGATGATGCTTGAATCAATATACGGAACGTAGCGGTCTTCACGCCCGAACTCTTCATCTTTGAATAAAACTCCGGCGCAGACGACTAAAAAGGCAAACAAAGTTCCGATACTTGCCAAATCCGTAACTTCCGTCAGATTCATAAACAATGCCGGAATTGCTACCACCAAGCCGGTGATAATCGTCGCAAACGAAGGTGTTTTGAAGCGCGGATGAATTTTTGAAAAAATCTGCGGAAGCAGTCCGTCGCGGCTCATCGCCATCCACAAACGCGGTTGACCGATTTGGAAAACGAGGAAAACAGTTGCCAATGCAATTACTGCCGAGATAGCGATAACTCCGGCAATCCAACCGATATTCGCACCTTCGGGACCAAATACAAACGCCAACGGATCGCCGACGTTGAGTTTTGTGTAAGAAACCATTCCGGTCAACACTAAAGCCAGAGCGATATACAAAACCGTGCAGATAACAAGCGAATAAATCATCGCTCTTGGAAGATCGCGGCGCGGATTGACGCATTCTTCGGCGGTTGTTGAAAGCGCGTCAAAACCGATATAAGCAAAGAAAACTGCTGAAACGCCAGCCATCACACCGCTGATTCCGTTCGGCATAAACGGCGACCAATTCGACGGCGTAACATAAAATGCACCGGCGACAATGACGAGCAAAATAACGGCAATCTTCAAAATTGTCATTACATTTCCCGTCCATTTCGCTTCGCGGATACCGATAAAAACTAATGCGGTAATGATCAAGGTAATCAAAAGCGCAGGCAAATCCAAAACGATTGACATACTGCCGAGCTTCGGCGCATCAGCCCAAGCCGTGTAAGCATCAAGTTGTCCGCAACTGATTTTCGCCGTTGCCGCTTCGCAACCTGCCTTGAGCGTGTCGAGTGTTGCGCCGCCTTGCATCGCTTCTGAAACAGCGGCAAAACCTTTTTTCGCCGTGAGAAAATCCATCGTGAAATGAAGCGGAATATTTATGCCGTAACCTTTGAGCCAGCCGGTAAAATAATCGCTCCAAGAAATTGCGACGGCGATGTTGCCGATGGCGTATTCGACAATCAAATCCCAACCGATAATCCACGCGACGAGTTCGCCCAAGCTCGCGTAAGAATAAGTATAAGCCGAGCCTGCAACCGGAATGCGCGAGGCAAATTCGGCGTAGCAGAGCGCGGAGAAAGCGCAGGCAATAGCCGTGAAAACAAAGAGAAATATCACGCCCGGTCCGCCGTTAAATGAAGCCTTGCCGACCATTGCGAAGATTCCCGCGCCGATAATTGCGGCAATTCCCATCAAAGTCAAGTCCGGCAGTTTCAGCGAACGGCGCAATCCGCCGCCTTTGCCGCCGATTTCCGCTTGGTCGTGGTCGCTCATTCCTTCGGCGACATCCGACTGAATCTGCGCGATAGATTTTTTACGAAATAGTTTATCCATAGTTTTGTTGGTTTCTGGTTTTTGGTTTTTGGTTTTTGGTTTCCGGTTAAAATCGAGAAACGAGAAACGAGAAACCGGAAACTAAATTAGTTGATTTGCGAATTTTGAACCAATTTTCTTTCGATTGCAATGGAAATTGAACGAAATTAGTCTTTTTATATCACAAAGCGCGAAATTTTATAAAAATTGCGCTTTTCGAGGCAATTTATTAGACTGAAAATTCCCGCATCCGTTAAATGAAAAATCATCCGATTCACAAAAATTTAGATACTTCATTTGTCAATGTTTCGGCTCTTATTCGGTATTTGCGCCGCCGCCAATTTGTCGGCAGTGTGCGTATCGAATTGAGCGGTTATGAAGCCGAAATTCATCTGGACGAAGGCAACGCGCTTCGTGTGCGCGAATTTGACCGCATTGCCGGACGCATCGGCGAAGGCGAAGAAGCCTTGCAGAGAATTTTAATTCGTTCACGCGAACCGGGCGGCATTGTCAATGTTTTTCAAACGAGCGCAGAAGAAGAAAAAATTGTTGAAGTAATTACGGAGAAGCCGGCGGAAAAGGTTTCAACTCCGCTACAAAATATCAAACCGACGGCAGTTTTAGCCGCCGCCGCGCCAACCAACGGCACAAACGGAAACGCGAAACCGCAAATTATCGAACAACCGAAACCGTCCATCCCGAATTTGCCGCTCGATTTTACGAACAAGGTCGAAGCGAAAGCCAAACAAACCGCGCTTTCGACGGACGATTGGGAGTTGCTTTTGAATTTAACAAGCGAATTGCTTTCCAATATTGATAAAACTCTAAAGGCGGCAAACCTTGATTTTTCGGCGGCTTTTCTCAAGGCGCGAACCGAAATTTCGGGCGATTATCCGTTCATCAATCCTTCTGCTAAAATTTTTAATTACAAAGACGGCAAAATTTCGATGACCAAACAGGAAAACGCCAAACTTTTCACGGCAAGCGTCCTCGAAGCCCTGCGCCGTCTGCTCGACAAACTCGGCGCAAACCCGAAATTCACGGATGTTCACCGCGCCGCCATCCAAAAAATCCTGATGCTCGTCCATCACCGACGCGCTTTCTACGATAAATTTTCGATGACCAAACCGCTTGAAAAAATGTTAGGGGTTTAGGGTTTAGGGTTTAGGATTGTAAGAACAAAAATCTTGAATCTTAAATTTTGAATCTTAAATGTTAAATCTATAATCAAAGAATGGACTGGAAAATTTTCGCAAGCGCATTCGTAACACTTTTCTTAGCCGAACTCGGCGATAAAACACAACTTGCCGTTATCACGATGACGGCGAAAACCGATTCAAAACTGTCGGTTTTTCTCGGCGCGTCGCTGGCTCTCGTTGCCGTAACCGCACTCGGCGTTTTGTTTGGCGGAATCTTAACGCAATATATCCCGACCGAATGGCTGCAACGCATTGTTGCCGCCGCCTTTATCATCATCGGCGTTTTGATGCTTTTCGGAAAAATCTGATAGGTGGATGGACAGAATTACTACATAAATAAAACTGCTCTAAAATAATTGATAGTTGGAATTTGATAATTGTCGCGTAAAGACAAGGCAAATTATCAATTATTCATTATCAATTATCAATTATTTTAGAGATTTTCTTTGTGTGCGAATAATTAAAAACCGTGATTTCGAAATGATTTAGAGCATTCTGAAAAAGTTTCAGAATGCTCTAAAAAAAATTCAGACTACTCTGAAAAATTTTCAGAATACTCTAAAAAATATTTAGACTACTCTGAAAAATTTTTAGAGCATTCTAAAAAAAAATCAAAGCATTCTAAAAAATTTTTAGAATATTCTGAAAAAATTTCAGACCACTCTGCAAAATTTTCAGAGTAATCTGAAAAAATATTAGAGCAGTCTGAAAAAATATTAGAGTATTCTAAAAAACTTTTAGAATACTCTGCAAAAGTTACAGACAAGTCTAAAATTATTTCAAACTTGTCTGTAATGTTATTTCGCGGTGATTTATGGTATGAAGACACTCGGAACAGGCTTATCGCTTGAAAGTCCGAATTGCTGAATCAATGTTGTGCCGCTCGTTCTCTGCGAATACCACGTTGCGCTTGACGGTCGGAAAATGCTCGTGTCGAATCTGCCGTCGCCGTCGTAATCGCCCGGAACGGGAATGTCGGTTGAAATTCCGAACGGCACGGCGTAGAAACTCACCGGATTTTCACTTCTGACGACAAACCATTCGCCTGTTGAAGGTCGCCATAATGCCAAATCCGCACTGCCGTCGCCCGTATAATCGCCCGCCACGGGTTTATCCGTTCCGACTCCGAAATTGCGCCCGACGGTGATTTGGTCGGAACTTCTTTTTAACCACCAATCTGCCGATGTTGTCGGACGGAAAACCGAAAGATCGGCTTTGCCGTCGCCGTCGTAATCCGCCGGTGTCGGAACATCAAGGCTTACGCCGAATTGCTCGATGCGGATGCCGCCGGAAGACAAATTGATATACCAAGTCGCATTTGACGGACGGAAAATCGCAATATCGGTTTTAAGGTCGCCGTCGTAATCGGCAGGCGCGGGAACATCGCCCGACGCGCCGAAAGGAGCTTCGTAATAGCTGAAATCTTCCGAGCGCAAAACATACCAGCTTCCCGTTGAGGGTCGCCAAAAAGCAATGTCGGTCTTGCCGTCGCCCGTAAAATCGGCAGGTGTGAGTCTGTCGGTTGAAACGCCGAACTGAAAAGCGCGGTTTTGCCCGTCAAAACTGCGGTAATACCACCATTCGCCGCCGGCGGGACGAAAGATTGAAAGATCGGTCTTGCCGTCGCCGTCGAAATCAAACGGCGCGGCGGTTTTTCGCGCCAGATAGATAACCGATTCATAAAACGATTCGTAACTCGAATGGTCGGGATAGAAACCTCTGAGCCGGATAAAATTGCCTGCCAAATCAAGCCCGTTGAAATACCAAGAATTGGTGCGCGTAGCATTGGCGACGAAGGTGTAATTTACGCCGTCGGATGATTTTTCAATCGTTACGCGCTGAATTTCGGGCGCAGTTCCGCCGGTTTCCCATAAAAATTGATGCGCCGTAAGTCTTGTAAATGTTTCGGTGGCGAAGAATTGATTGGCGATTCGCGCAAATTTCGAGCGCGTCTGTCCGCCGATGGTCGTGAAATTTCCGCCGACGAGAATTTTGCCGTCCGTTTGGAGCGAAACAGCGGTTATCGTGTCGTTGGCGTTCATCGTAAAATCTGCGTTGACCGCGCCGTTTTCGTAAAATTGTCCGAGATATGATTTTGCCGTCGTGTTCAAGTTCAGAAAACGTCCGCCGACGATAATCGAGCCGCTCGCTTGGACGGCAATCGCATTAACCGTGCTGTCGGCGCGTCCGCCGAAACTCGTATCGGTTGCGCCGTTTGACCAGATTCGGGCGATGTGCGTGTTGGTCGTCGAACCGTTGACGCTCGAAAAAGAACCGCCGATGTAGATTTTATCATCGCGCCGCAAAACGATTTCCTGAACTTCCGCCAAACCGCCGAGCGTTACGTTAAAAGATGTGTCGAGCGAACCGTCCGTATTGAGCCGCGCAATTCCGGTGCGCGTCTGTCCGCCGACATTGCCAAAAAATCCGCCGATAAGAATTTTTCCGTCCGCTTGAATGCGAATTTTATACACGCCTTGATTGACGCTCGGTGCGAAACTCGTGTCGAGCGTTCCGTCGGCATTGAGCCGCGCCAAAAATGAACGCGCCGTGCCGTTGACGGTCGTAAAAAGTCCGCCGATGAGAATTTTTCCGTCTGTTTGCACGGCGGTTGAAAAAATCGTGTTATTGACGTTCGGCGCAAAACCGAAATCGAGCGTTACGTTCGGATTTTGATTAAACCGCGCAATGCGGTTGCGGGTAAAACCGCCCGCCACATCAAAACTGCCGACAACGATAAAACTTCCGTTGTTTTGCATCGCAATATCGCTAACTTCGCCGTTGGTCATAAATTGCGGAAAAGTCGTGTCAACCGAGCCGTTTGCGTTGAGCCGCCCGACTCGTGAAGCACTCTGACCGCCAAGAGTTGTAAAATTGCCGCCAATCAAAGTTTTGCCGTCGGCTTGCGGCAAAAATGTCAGTGCAATTCCGCCGCTCAAATCGGCGGTTGTCGCCGCATCGAGCGAACCGTCTGCATAAATCCGCGCAATGCCGTTTCGCGTAACGCCGCCGACCATTTCAAATCTGCCGCCGACAATTATTTTTTTATCGCTCTGCACGAAAATATCGTTCATAATGCCCGTTGCGGAAGTAACATTCGGATTAAAAGTCGTGTCCAATGTGCCGTTGCGATTCAAACGTGCAAGTCGGTTGCGCGGCGTGCCGTTGATATTTGTAAAAAAGCCGCCCATCAGAATTTTTCCGTCCGTCTGCACGGCGAGAATATTTACCCAAGAACCCGTGCCGAAATTTAATGTCGGGTCAACCGTGCCGCCCGCGCTGATGCGGGCGATGCCGGTTGAATGACCGACGACAATCTTGCCGTCCGTCTGAAACGCAAACGCGCCCACGCCCGGAAAGGAAACCGAAAACGTCGGGTCAACCGATTTGCCGTCCGCATTGAGCCGCGCCGCATTGTTCATCGCCAAACCGCCGAACTGCGAAGCAATCCCGCCGACATAAATTTTTCCCGACACCGGCTCGCGTTCAAGAGCGTAAATTACCGTGCCGTTTGCACTAATGTTCGCGGTCGTGTCCAAAACACCGTTTGCGCTGATTTTTGCTAAAAGATTGCGGCTGACTCCGTTCACGGTTGTAAAATTGCCGCCGATAATTATCGAACCGTCGGGCAATTTCAGCATCTTTGTAATTCCGCCGCCGCCGATGTCCGCCGTAAAACTCGTGTCGAGATTTCCCGCCGAATCGAGCCGTGCGATATTGTTTCGCGCCGTGCCGTTGACTTCCGTAAAATCGCCGCCGATGATGATTTTTCCGTCATCTTGAACGACCACCGCTCTTACCGTTCCGGCAAAGAAATTGCCGTTAAAAAGTTTTCTGACACCGGCATTAAAAGATGCGATGCCCGTGCCGTCCGGTCTCAGCAGAGCAATGCTGTTTCGCGTCAGCCCGCCGATTTGCAAATAATTTCCGCCGACAATCAACGAATTGCCCATATACGGCTCAACCACGGAAATATCACCGACCGGCGCGGGATTAAAACCGTCGTCCGCATTTTGTCCTGCCGCGATTGTTGCCAAAATTGAAATCAATAAACCGATAATTAAATGCTTTTTCATAACTTTTCACCTCTAAAGTTTTTTTATGTATGGTTTTATCACCGAATACGGAAACGGCGTAAAATCCAATCTTTCCCTAATGGTTTCTTCCGTTTTGTCAAGAATCGGAATAGTTGTTCCGATTGGGCGTGAATAAGTATCAAACCGTCGGGCAGTTGTTTCGCTCAAGATTTCGTCCCATTTTGCGGCGGAAACCGTTGGCGGTTTGCCGTCGAGCATATTCGTCTTTTTCTTGACGTGCTGAAGATAATTCCAATAAACGTGACCGAGTTCGTGTGCAATGGAATTTTCTTCGGTCGTGCCGCTAATGCCCCATTTTTTCTTTGCCAACGCCGCATCTGCCGCCGTGTCAATGACAACGGTTTGAAAAAACGGATTGGTTACATCCGTGCTACTGCCCAAACCGCTCGAAGACGGAATAATCCGAACGGTAATGCTCGCATCTTTTTCCAAATCGGCGATTATTGCCGTAAAATTCGGATTTTTCCTCAAGTTAGCCAACGCCGTTTTTAGTTTTGTATCTGTTACCAAAATCATATTTTCAACTCCTCTCAAACGCACTACGCGAGATTTGTGATAAAATCGGCTCAAAAGATTTTTTATGGCAAGCGAAGTTACATTGCTTTTGCAGGAAATCGGCGACGGCACAAATCGCGCCGCATTGGATAAACTTTTGCCGATTGTCTATGACGAACTGCGCCGTCTGGCGGGGAGTTTTCTAAACCGTGAACACGCTGTTTCTCTGCAAACGACCGAATTGGTTCACGAAGCGTATTTCAAATTAACCGACCAAAGAAAAGTTGATTGGGAAAATCGTGGACAATTTTTCGCCATCGCCGCTCAAGCAATGCGTCGGATTTTGATTGACGCGGCGCGGCAGAAAAAATCGCTCAAACACGGTGTAGAAAAAATTTCACTCGACGATTCGCCGACGATTTCGGTGGAAATGAATCAAAATTTAATTGAGTTGGACGACGCTTTGAATGAATTGGCGGAATTTGACGAACAGCAATGCCGCATTGTCGAACTTCGATATTTTGCGGGTTTGACGATTGAAGAAACGGCGGAAGTTCTAAAAATTTCGCCCGCCACCGTCAAACGCGAATGGGCGATTGCGCGAATGTGGCTTTACACAAAAATCAACGGCGAATAGTTCAGAGTCCATGCTTCAGCGTGCCGCAAACACGAGCGAAGCGATGTGTTTGCTTTGCGTTGGCAAACTTGAATGTTAATCGAAGTCGAAAACCGCTTTGCTTCGCTCGCGGTTTTGCACGCTAAAGCGTGGACTCTGAACTTTTTGAGCCAATTCTTTTGCGTTTTTCGCGTAGTGTTTTATGAATCCCGCAGATTGGAAAAATATCAAACAGATTCTTTCGGCAACGCTCGATTTGCCCGAAGCGGAACGCGCCGATTTTTTGGCGCGTGAGGCGAATGGAGAAATTCGCAAAGAAGTCGAAAAACTGCTCAAAGCACACGAAAAAGCCGAAAATTTTATCGAAAAACCTTTTGCCGACGAATATGGTTTGCGCGAAAACGGTTTTGAAGAAAACCTCATTGGCAAACAAATTGACGATTACAAAATTCTCGAAAAAATCGGCGAAGGCGGAATGGGAACGGTTTTTTTAGCCGAACAAACGGGCGAAGATTTCTCACAAAAAGTCGCGCTCAAGCTCATCAAACGCGGAATGGACACAAATGCCGTTTTGAAGCGATTTTTGCTCGAACGCCAGATTTTATCGCAACTTGAGCATCCGAATATTGCCAGACTTTTGGACGGCGGTTCGACCAAAGACGGTTTGCCGTATTTCGTGATGGAATATGTCGAAGGTGAATCGGTCAAACAATTTTGCGAAAATCATCAGTTTGACACAAACGAGCGGCTCGAACTTTTTACAAAAATCTGCGCGGCGATTTCCTACGCACATCAGAAATTAATCGTTCACCGCGACATCAAGCCTTCAAACATTATC
>CAZJQP010000001.1:66068-200631 GCA_964548225.1 uncultured Blastocatellaceae bacterium
CAAAGACGGCACGCCGAAACTGCTTGATTTCGGCATTGCCAAACTTCTTTCGCCCGATTGGAACGCCGCGACGACCGAAGCGACGGCGACAAATTTTCGTCTGATGACTCCCGAATACGCTTCGCCCGAACAGCTTCGCGGCAAAATGACGACCGTTTCAACTGATGTTTATTCGCTCGGCGTGGTTTTATACGAATTGCTCACGGGTTCGCGTCCGTTTCGGTTTGAAAACAAAAGCATCGGTGAAATTATCGAAACGATTACCCAATCCGAGCCAAAACCGCCGTCGGCAAATACGAATTACAAATTGCAAATTACAAACAAAGACCAAAACCCAAAGACCAAAGACCAAATCAATCTAAAATCCAAAATCCAAAATCCAAAATCCTTACGCGGCGATTTGGACAACATAATCTTAAAAGCGATTCGCAAATCGGCGCGTGAGCGTTACCTTTCGGTCGAAGAATTTTGCGAAGATATTAACCGTTATTTAAACGGTTTGCCGGTTAAAGCAACGGCGGATTCAACTGCGTATCGTTTCAAAAAATTTGTCGGACGCAACAAAATCGGCACGGCAATCGCGGCGATTATTTTGCTTTTGTCAGGACTTTCAATTTGGCAAGCCGTTGTTGCCACGCGGGAACGCGCCCGTGCTGACGAGCGATTTAACGAAGTTCGCAAACTTGCAAACTCAGTTATTTTCGATTATCAAGACGGCATCAAAAATCTTCCCGGTTCAACCGCCGTGCGCGAAAAAATGGTTGACGACGGCGCGAAATATCTTGATAAACTCGCGGCGGAAAATCCGTCCGACCCGAATTTGCTTATCGAACTTGCTAAGGCTTATGACCGTCTGGGCGATGTCAAGGGAAATTTTTTCACGCCGAGCTTGGGAAATTCGACCGCCGCCAAAGAGTTTTATTCAAAAGCCTTGAAAATCAAAGAAAAACTTCATCAAGATTATCCGAATGATTTAAATTACGCGGAAGAAATTGCCGAAACTTTTGATAAATTGGGCGACCTCGAATTCGGTAACGGAAATCAAACTCCGGCGGTCGAATATTATCAAAAAGGCGTAAATTTGCGCGAAAATATTCTTCAGAAAAACGCCGAAAATCAAAATGTCCGCTATCGTCTGGCGAAAGGCTATCGAAACATCGGCGTTCGCGGAAGAAGCCAAACAAACACGGATGAAAGTCTCGCGCTTTGCGAAAAAGCAATTGGAATGATTGAAATTCTTTTGCGCGAATCTCCTGAAAACATTGAGTTTCAAGAAGCCGAAGCCGATTTTGCCGAAGGAATTCCGGTTATTTTGGAAACGAATCCGACACGCCGCGCCGAAGCCGTCGAAGGTTATCGAAAAGTTATCGAAATGCGCCGCCAACAGTCCGAAAAATATCCGAATAATTCGGTTGTGCGGCAAAAATTTGGAATGTCTTACAGCTATCTCGGCGATACGTTTTACGAACTCGGAAATCTTCCCGAATCGGTCGTGAATTACAAAAAAGCTCTCGAAATTCTCGACCCGTTAGCCTTGCAAGACGCGCAAAATGAACAATTAAAACAAGACCAATCCGCCGTGCGCGGAAGTTTGGCATTTTCGCTTGCCGAACTTGGCGAAACCGTCGAAAGTCTCAAAGCGTTTCAGATTGTTCTTCGCAATTTTGAAGCGAAATTAGCCAATGACCCAAACGACAAAACGACGCATTTTCGGATTGCGATGGTCAAAGAAGGTTTGGGCAAAACCTACGAAAACTTTGGAAAATCGCCGAAAACTAATAAAACCGAAAAAATTGCCGCTTTTCAAAATGCCGTGAAAACATTCGAGGAAAGTTTAGAAATCTACAAACTTTACCAAGACAAATCGCAAATTTTTCCGGCGGTCAATGTTGATGTTGACGAAGCGATGAAGAAAGTTACCGAATCAATCGAAAATTGCCGCAATCAGTTAAAGACGCTGACGGGTAAAAATTAAAAATCTTCGACTCAAGCCACTTTTTCCATTTAACGAAAATTCATTTTTTGATATGATTTGGAAACTATGAAAAAGCGGCTTGTTGTAATTTTGGCAATCGTTTTGGCGGTTTCATTTTTTGCGTTTCGGCAATTTTCAGTCGAAAGCAAACCTTCCGAAGCATTCGATTTCTCTGAACTCAAACCAAAAGTTTCACAAGCGGTGAAATTTGCGGAAACGCAAAATATTCGTGATATTTTGCCCGCGCAAAAACCGGACGTGGCGAAATTTGACGGCAAAAATGTCCGCGTAACAAGCGAAAATCAACCGACTCGAAAAGAAAACGGAACGCACGACGCGGATGCGGCAATCGCAAACAATTCGCTTGTGCCGATGCCGTCAGCGTTGCTTTCTTTTGACGGTTTGGCGAGTATGGACAACGCCAATGCTTACAATGCCGTTTTTATTCCGCCCGATATGAACGGCGATGTTGGACCGAATCATTATGTCCAAATCGTCAATTCTTTAATCCGCATTTACAACAAAAACGGCACTCCGGCAACGCCGCCGTTTAAAATCAGCACGCTTTTTGCACAATTAAATACGGGTTGCTCGACTCGTGATGACGGTTTGCCCGTCGTTTTGTATGATGCGCTGGCAGACCGTTGGATGATTTCGCAATACTGTAATTTTTTCCCGCCGTTTCGACAGATGATTGCCGTTTCAAAAACGGGCGACCCGACAGGCGCATATTTCGCTTACGAATTTGTGATGCCGAATGTGCGGCTGAATGATTTCGGGAAATTCGGCGTTTGGACTGACGGTTATTATATGTCAACCGACGAATTTATCGGCGCGGAATATTACGGAAGCGGCGCGTTTGCTTTTGACCGCGCCAAAATGTTGGTTGGCGATGGAAGCGCGAGTTATATTTATTTCAGTCTGCCTTCGGCAAATGCGCCGAACCGTCTGGGAAGTTTGCTTCCGGCAGATTTAGACGGTTTGAACGCGCCTCCGAATGGTTTCCCGAATATTTTTGTCGGGTATTCGGCAACCGAATACGGCGAGGCGCAAGACGCGATTCGGCTTTTTAACTTCAACGCAAATTTCGCCAATCCTTTGGCTTCGACTTTTACCGAACGAACGGGAAGTCCGCTGGCAGTTCCGGCGTTTGACCCGACTTCGCCGCCCGACAGAACCGATATTTTTCAGCCTGCGCCGGGCGAACTGCTCGATTCGCAATCAGACCGTTTGATGTATCGCGTTGCCTATCGAAATTTCGGGACGCACGATTCGCTGGTTTTAAATCAAACCGTTCGCGTAACGCCAATCAACGAACAATATCGCGCCGGAATCCGGCTTTACGAATTGCGCCGAAATTTAATTCCGGCAACGCCTTCAACACCTTTCACGGTTCACGAAGCCGCGACTTTGAATGGCAACGGCGACGGCGTAAATCGTTGGATTGGAAGCGTGGCGCAAGACCATCAGGGCAATTTGGCAATCGGTTACACTTACGGAAATCAGGACAAAAAACCTTCGATTTATTACACCGGAAAACTTGCGACAGAGCCGAGCGGAGTTTTCCGCGATGAAAACGCTTTGATTGAAGGAACAGGTGTGCAGACGGCTTTCGGCTTTCGTTGGGGTGATTACGCTTCGATGTCGGTTGACCCGACGGACGATTGTTCGTTTTGGCTGACGCACGAATATTACACGCTCGAAAGTCAAGATTTTCCTTTCGGTTGGCTGACGCGCATCGGGAAATTTAAGTTTGACGAATGCACGCCTGCGCCTCGCGCTGTGATTACGGGAATTGTAACAAACGCTGCAAATTCCGAGCCTTTGGCAAATGCAACGATTAAAGCAAATCAAGTTTATACACGAAATTCAGGGGCAAACGGCAGTTACGGCAATCTGACGCTTTTGCCGAATACTTACATCGTAACGGCTTCGGCAAAAGGTTTTCGCACACAAACCGTTACCTTAACTTTGACGAACGGCGAAAATCTGACGCAAAATTTCGCCCTTTCGCCTGTGGCGGTTTTGGAAAATACGGCAACACAAATCACTTCGGAAAGTTGCGGCATAAATAATTCCGCCGAACCGGGTGAGACTGTTACGATGAACATTTCGCTTCGCAACACGGGCGAGAAAAACACAACCAATCTCACCGCGACGCTTTTGGCAACGGGCGGCGTAACAAATCCGTCCGCACCGCAAAATTACGGCGCGATTCCGATGGGCGGCGCAAGCGTTTCGCGCCCGTTCACGTTCACCGTTTCGCAAAATATAAATTGCGGCGGAGTTGTTTCCGTTTCTCTGCAACTTCAGGACGGCGCGGAAAATCTCGGCGTTTTGATAATTCCTTTGCAAACGGGCGTGTCGCGCATTGCGTTTCAGGAAAATTTCGATTCTGTAACCGCGCCAGATTTGCCAATGGGCTGGACGACGAGCGCAAGCGGAGCGCAACAAAATTGGCGGACTTCCGTGATGAGATTTCAAACCGCGCCGAACGCTATCTTTTCACTTTCGCCGAATCAAATCGGTTTGAACGAACTCATCAGCCCGACATTTTCCGTCAGTTCGCCAAACGCCGAACTGATTTTCAGAAATTGGTATGAACTCGAAACGACGTTTTTGCGAAACAGACTTTACGACGGCTCGGTTTTGGAAATCAAAATCGGCGGCGGCGAATTTCAAGACATCGAAACTTCCGGCGGCACGTTTCTTTCGGGTGGTTATGACGGCGTGATTGACGGTTGTTGCCAAAATCCGCTTGCGGGAAGGCGCGGCTGGTCGGGCAGAAGCGGAATTAATCAAACTTCGGAATTTATTACATCAAAAGTAAAATTGCCCGCGTCCGCCGCAGGTCAAAACGTCCAATTTCGTTGGCGAATCGGCAATGACATCGGCGGTTTCCGCGAAGGTCAATATCTCGATAATTTGGTAGTTTCGGATGGTTTCACTTGTTCTTGTTCCTTGGCGCAACGCGCACCATTCGATTTTGACGGAGACGGCAAAACCGATTTGAGCGTTTTTCGTCCGAGCAACAATCCGAATGAGGCAGATTTTTATGTCGAAAACAGCACGACCGTGCAAACCCAAAGCATCGCTTGGGGAAATGTTTCCGATACGGCGGTCAACGCAGATTTTGATGGCGATTTCAAAACGGATTTTGCTGTTTTTCGTCCATCTGAAAATAATTGGTTTGTTCTGCAAAGTTCAAATAATGCGGTTGCGGCAATCAACTTCGGCGTATCAAACGACAAACTCGTTCCGGCGGATTTTGATGGCGATAACAAAGCCGATTTTGCCGTTTTTCGTCCTTCGACGGGAACTTGGTTTATTTTGCAAAGCACCAACGGACAAGCTCGCATTAATCAATTCGGACTCGCCGAAGATTTGCCGAATGTCGGAGATTTTGACGGCGACAGCAAAGCGGATTTGGCTGTTTTTCGTCCGTCAAACGGCACTTGGTATGTCTTGAGAAGTTCTAACAATGGTGTAACGATTATAAATTTCGGTTTGTCGGGCGATAAACCCGTTGCGGGCGATTTTGATGGCGACGGACGCGCTGATTTTGCGGTTTTTCGCCCGTCTGACGGCATTTGGTATCTTCTGCGAAGTCAGCAAGGTTTCACTGCCACGCAATTCGGCGTAGCAACCGACAAACCGCTCCAAGCCGATTTTGATGGCGACGGCAAGCGCGACATCGGCGTTTTTCGACCTTCGACCGGCGTTTGGTATTTTATAAAAAGCTCCGATTCATCAATCATCATCCGACAATTCGGTTTGAGCGGCGATACGGCTGTGCCATCTGTATTCGTGAATTAAGCAAAGGCTTCAAATAATTTGAAGTCTGTAAATTAGAGTTTTTGGCAAGTTTGATAAGACATTTCGCAAGCATAATGAAGCATCTTGCAGGCGTAATGAAGCATTTCGCAGGTTTGATGAAATATCTTGCGGGTGTGATGAAGCATTTCGCAAGCGAAATGCTTCATCTTGCAAGCGAAATGCTCCATCTCGCAAGCGAAATGCTTCATCTTGCAAGCGTAGTGGAGCATTTCGCTTGCGTAATGGAGGATTTTGCCTGCAAGATGCTTCATCTTGCAAGCGAAAAGTAAGGCAAACGGGACGCTTGCCTTACTTTCAAACACCTTCTCAAACTGCGCCGAGCGATTTCAAATCATCTTTCGGTCGAATCAAAATTCGCAATTTGCCACAATCAGCGGCGGTTTCGTTCCAATTTTCGATGTTTAAATCAATGACTGCCAAAGCCGCCGTTGGCATTGATTTAATTTCGCCGGTCAGAGTTTTTAACAAACCTTCGAGTCCCGGATTATGTCCGACAATCATTGCCGAATCATATCTTTTGTCTAATTCGGAAATGATTTTCAAAAGCCTCAGTGGACTGGCTTCATAGACTCTTTCATCGTATTTGATTTCTCTCGGAATTTGCGCCAATTCCTTTACCAGAATTGCCGTTTGTTTAGCACGTTTGGCAGGCGAACTGACAATTATTGCGGGCTGAAAAAAATTTTCATACATTTTTTTACCCATTAAAGGTGCAGTTTTCAGTCCGCGTTTGTTGAGCGGACGATCAAAATCGGACAAATTAAAATCATCCCAACTGGATTTCGCATGACGCAAGATAAAAAGTGTCTTCATTAAAAAAAGACTCCTCCCAAGATAGATTTTTATTGATTTCGCTATATGACAAACGGCAAATTTCGGTCAATCAAACTATATCAATTTTTCGGAAAAATTGGTAATACCGATAATATTTTCAATGATTTTGCTATGCAAATTTGACACAAAACTAGAAAACGCTTAAATTTCTAATTCGTCCCCAACACAAAACAACAGGAGATTAAAAAAATATGTGGAGTGATTTTAAAGCATTCATTGCACGCGGAAACGTGCTTGATTTGGCTGTAGCCGTCATCATAGGCGCGGCTTTTGGGAAAATTATTACGACTTTGGTTGAAGGAATTATTATGCCGTTTGTCGGTTTGATTACTGGTGGCATTGACTTCAAAACAAAATTTTGGGACTTAAGCGGAAAACTTCCGGCAAACGCGACTGCCGAACAAATCGAAGCTGCGAAAAAAGCCGGTGCGCCGCTTGTTATGTATGGACAACTAATTACAGACATTATCACATTTTTGATTGTCGCTTTCGTTGTCTTTTTGATTGCGCGTTGGGCGGTGAAACTGTTCAAAGGTTTGGAAGCACCGGCAGCCGGACCGAGTGCGGAAGAAACTCTTTTGACGGAAATCCGCGATATTTTGGCAAAGAAATAAATTTCGTTTTTTTCGCAATTAATCCGGCTCAATAAGCGGAGAATTGAATCGGATTAATTGTGTTTTTGGCTTAAAGTATCAGGTTAAAAGTGCAATGTCGGTTGTTCAAAATTCCATATTTTCTCCGGTGTAATGCAAAAATCGAGTTTTACATCGAAATCATTGGCATCAAAAATTTTTTCGACGGGCGGAAAAAAACTCACACCGATTTTTTGACAATCCGCACGGCAATTCCGCAAAAATTTATCATAAAAACCTTTTCCGTAACCGACTCTGAAACCTTGAAGATCAAAACATAAAAGCGGCACTAAAACTAAATCAATCAATTGGCTTTCGACCAATTCACGATGCTTCGGTTCGGAAATCATCCACGAATTTTGCACGAGTTCGGTGGCAGATGTGAACTTAAGATTCTCGATTTCATTTTTCTCAAAATCAACTCGCGGCACAAGCGTTTCGATGTGCGGAAAAACTTTCCAAACTTTATGAAAAATCAGCTTTGTATCAATCTCTCTAAACTTTTCGATTGGTAAAAAGCAATGCAGAAAATTGATTTTCCTTAAATCAAATTCTTGGAAAAATTTCGCGGCAATATTTTCATTTTTATGATTTATTTCTTCGCGTGAAAGCAGTTTTCGCTTTTCGAGATAAATTTTGCGGAGTTCGTGTTTCTTCATTTTTAAGTGAATTTACTTTTGAGTTTTACCGCATAACGACGGCTGACGGCAAGCGTTTGACGAAAATTTTTCAAACGAACCTGCAACGTGCGATTAAACCACGTTTCGATTTCTTCGATTTCTTCCAAATTAATAATCGTCTGCCGATGAATCCGCAAAAAATGCTTTTCAGGAAGACGGATTTCCCATTCACGCAAAGATTTTTCGATGAGAAATTTTTGTTTGTCGGTTGTAAAAACTTCCGAATAATCGCCCGAAGCATTTATGTGTGAAATGTCATAAACCTTCAAGAAAATTGAACGATTGCCGATTTCAAGAAAGATTCGATCATCAATTTCAAATGGTCGAAGCTCCGGTTTTTTATCCGATTCCTTGGCAATTCGTTCAATTGCTTTTGCCAATCTTTCGGGATTTACAGGTTTCAAAAGATAATCGAGCGCATTGATTTCAAAAGCGCGAATCGCATAAGCATCAAAAGCCGTAACGAAAATTAACTTAAAATTCGCATCTGTTTTTTCGAGCAAATCAAAGCCGTTTTCATTTTGCATTTGAATATCGAGAAAAACAATTTCCGGTTTTTCTTTTTCAATCAAAGTTGTGGCTTCCGACAAATTTTCCGCTTCGCCCGCGATGGTAATTTCGTCAAATTCCGCAAGAAGTCGGCGCATTTCTTTCCGCGCCAGCCGCTCGTCGTCAACGATAATTGCTTTGTATTTCATTTGTTTCGCAGGCTAATTTCTTTCCAAAATTTCAATTCGCGCTTTCACGAAATCGCCGTCTTGTTTTAATTCAAATTTTCCGTTATCTCCGAAAAGTTTCTCCAATCTTTCGCGCACGTTTTTTAGACCGATTTTCGTGCCGTTACCGTTAGCATTGTTGTTTAATTTGCCGGAATTTGAGACTTCTAAAAACAATTTATGATCCGAAACACGCGCCGCGAGTTTGATTTGCAACGGTGTCCGACTGGTTTGCAAGCCGTGTTTGATGGCATTTTCGACCAACGGATTGAGCAGAAAACACGGCACTTTGAAGTCTTCCGCCACCGTTTCTATTTCATATTCAACCAATAACTTCTCCTCAAATCGAATTTTTTCAATCGCCAGATAATTTCGCACGGCTTCGAGTTCATCACGCAGAGCGATTTTTTTCGCGCTTTCGTTGAGCAAAGAATAACGCAAAAATTCGGAAAGTTGCGTAATCATTTGCTTAGCATTTCCCGCATTTTCGTCAACCGATGCACGAATCGAATTCAGCGCGTTAAACAGAAAATGCGGATTGAGTTGGTATCGCAACATTTCGAGTTGCGCCTTGTTTGCCAAAGCCGATGACGCAAGCGCATTTTCGCGTTCTTTTTGCCACGCAAGCCAATTTTTTACGCCCAAATATAATGCGCTCCAACCAATCAGAGTCGTCGCGTAATCGAGCGCAATTCGCGGACTACGAGCGAGATAATTGTTCAAATTCAGAATCGGATTTGTCAGATAAGCGTAATAAAATTCGATGCCCGTCCAAGCGTATCCGAAAACCGAAGCGCAAATCAAAACCAACAAAATCAGCCAACCGATTGAAAGCCGATTTCCGAAGCGTTGATATAAAGGACGTAAAAAAAACGATGTCAGAAAAAATCCGGTCAAAGCGCGAAAACCCTTTAAGTAAAATAAGTTAAGATAGTTTTCGGGCAGGGCAATCGTCAAAAAAGTAATATAAATTACAACAAAATAAACAATCCATCCGACAAATTGGATTGTCCAAAACGAAGGTAATTTTTCCTTAAAGTCGAACAGTTGCATTGCTTTGAATTATTTGATTTTTTGAGCTTTCACGATTTCATATAACGTGCTGTCACCTTGATACGCAATAAAACCCGTAACTACTCCGTTTGCGTCTTTAACAAACTTATACTGTATGTCAAAGGATTTTAGAAAGAAATCAGTTTCCGATTCGGCGAACATCTCGGCTTTCGGTAATCCTGATTCAATCACCATCAATTTTCCGTTTTCGTTGGTAATTGTGTAATCCGTCGGCGGAAATTGTGCCTTATATTGTCCGACATATTTATCCAAAACGGAAGATGCGACGTTAATCGCTTTACGTTCTTTCGGAATTTCATACGCCGCACCGAAAACGATTGCTGATAAGACGTTGCTGATTTTTCCTGAAGAACCGCGCCCGTTATTGCTCAAAACAATGACGGTTACGCGATCGGACGGAAAACGTGCAAGGTAAGTTATAAAACCTGCGAGATTACCGCCGTGAGCTATTTCCTGACGACCGAATTTTTGGCTTGTCCACCAACCGTAAGCGTAACTTTTGCCCGGATACATTTCCTTAAATGGTGTGAACATTTCGTCAATTGATTTTTTCGACAAGAGTTTTTCCGTGTAAAGTGCCTTGTCCCAAAGCAATAAATCTTCGGTTGTCGAGTAAATTCCGCCTGCCGAGTAGAGCCGAATTATCTCCGCATATGGCACATTTGTTATCGGATCGCCCGGCAGTTGTCTGTAACCTGTGGCGCGATTTTTGATGATGCGGAGCGGATCTTCGTAACCTGTCTGCTTCATTTCCAAAGGCGTAAAAATATTTTCTTGCAAAAAATCCCCATATAATTTTCCCGAAACGCGCTCAATGATAAAACCGAGCAGAGTATAACCTGAATTTGAATATTTGAAGTTTTCGCCCGGAGTGAAATCTAAAGGCTTTTTTCCGGTCGCTTCGAGCCATTGATCCCAGGGAACGGGAAGTCCGCGAAGCGCACCTAATTCTAATGCCGATACGCCCGGAATGCCGTGAGTCATCGTCAAAAGATGCCGAATCGTAATCGTTTGCCACGCTGTCGGGCAATCAGCCAAATATTTGCAAGCATTGTCGTTAATGTTTAATTTTCCACGCTCTTGCAACATCATTATCGCTGTTGCCGTAAATTGTTTTGTAATTGATGCGAGGCGAAAAACGGTCTTCGGTGTGTTTGGCACATCCAATTCGACATTTGCCATTCCGTAACCTTTGCTGACTATTGTTTTTCCGTCAAGCGCAATTAAAATCGCGCCGTTGAAACGCTCGACTTCAACGGCAGACTTCATATATTCGTCAACTTTTGCTGTGATTTCCCGTGTTGAAGGCACGATTGTTTTTTGCGCCGAAACGGATTGAAAAATGAATAAAAAGCAGAGAGCGAATATTACAAAACGATTAAAGATATTCATATTTTGAACGATAAAAGTTATTTTTTCGGCTGTCCTTTCGACTCAACATAAAAAGATTTGTTGACGATTTTCCATTCGCCATCAATTTTGAGCAAAGTCATATAATCAACAAACTTAGCAGTCGGATAATCGAGAATAATTTTGCCGATTGCGGCATTGCCCGAAACTTCGATGCTCTCAATCCAACGCTTTCTATCGGCTTCGTCCGCCGCCGGTTTGCCGTCTTTCATTCCGGCAATATATTCCTCAAAAGTGCGCGTCGTATATTTGCCGTCGCGGACGAACATCATTTTTCCCTCAGTATGAAAAGCCTTTTTCATAAACTCGGCATTGCCCGTTTCGTGTCCTTTCAAGTAATTTTCGAGCGGAATTTTTACCGCGTCAATTTCTTTTCCGTCCGCCCAAACTTTGTAGCCATAGGACAAACTGCCGATTCCGATCAATAAAAACAAAACGATAAATTTTTTCATAATTATTTTTTCCGTAGAATTTGGTTTCTGAAATAAATATACGGCGGTTTTCTCGGAATGGTTAGAAAAAATCTGTGAGCGGTCAGAATACGGGTTAAACGGTAAAAAAAATCACACTTTCGTCGAAAAAAACGAAAATGTGATTTTAATATGGAAAGTCTGATTTGTTTTATCCGCGTTTTTTGTCAGGTCTGATTTTGTTTGCGGTGCTTGTTTTAATTGCTGATTCGGTCGGCTTAAAGCCTTGCTCGGTTTTTGTGCCGGCAATTGTTTTAGAATTTGCCAAAAGTTTTGAATCTTCTAAAATTTTTCGCGCCGCTTTTGCCGTTTTGCTTAATCTCTTTTTTGATTGTGCCATGATATTTTTACTTACATTTTAAGTTTATCCGAAAAACTTATTATACGCATCGCTATTACCAATCAAAAGCTAAATTATTTTGCCCAAATCAATTAACGACTTTCTTTAAAAGTTCGATTTATAAAAAATATAAAAAGGCGAAAGAACCCCAAACCTCTCGCCTTTTTCACTTTTTATTTAACCGCCGTTGTCTGTTTTTCACGCGGGTCAAACGGCGTTGCCTGATATTTTCTCACGGCATCTTGAGCGTTGTCGTAATTATCGCCGAGCGCGGCGGCTTTTTCGTAAGCGTCCATTGCGCGAGTTCGGTCGCCTTTCGCGTCGTAGGCGTTGCCCATTTTGATTAACGCCCAAACGTGCAGCCACGCCGGACGCGCTAAACCTTGATTGCCGAGGTCGCGCACAGCTTTGAGATTATCAATTGCAAGGTCAAAATTTCGCTGTTCGAGGAAAAGCAACCCTAAATGATAATAAATCCAGGCATTTGAGCGGTCTAATTTCAGAGCCGCTTCAAATTGCTGTTGCGCTTCGACGTAATTTCCTTCTTTGAACTGTTCAATTCCACGTCGTGCAATCGAAGAAATGCGTAAATCATCGGAAATTCTCAAAATTTTGTAATCGGGATCAATAATTACAGCAATCGGTTTGCCGTCTGATTCTATGTTGAAATCCGCGCTCGTGTCGTCAATTTGAATCGTTTGGACTTTCAAATTTCCTTCACCTTCGGCGCGAAGCAGAACATCTACGGGCAAATTCAAATTGTCGTAATTTTGCTTGACCGTCCCACGAACGATAAATTTTCCGCTTCGTGTGCGGATAATTTGATAATCAACCGCAAATTCGGGAACGCCGGTCGAATCAACCCAACGCGCAAAGAAATAGCGCATATTTTTTCCGGCGATTTGCGAAGTTAATTGTTCGAAATCATAAATAGAAGCGTTTTTGCCGCGATAGTCAGTCAAAAATTTTTGCATCAGACGGCTGAATTTTTCAACGCCGAGTGTGTCGCGCAAGAGTTTGAAAACCAACGCACCTTTGGAAAACATTATGTATTGATACGCGGTTGATTGGTCATCCAAAACTGCCGGAGTTCGGGAAAGTGAAGCAGTTTGCTCAAATGTCAGGGCTTTTTCGAGGAGTTCGCGGCGAATGTTGTCCAATTTCGCGCCCGTCGCCGTGCTTTCACGCAAAGAAAACGCGCTGAATTCCGACAAACCTTGCGAAAGCCACGCATCGTCAAACGATTTCAAACCGACGGTCAAACCCCACCATTGATATGCGGCTTCGCGCTGAAGACGTTCTTCCGTAATGGCTCGCGGCTGTTCAAAAAGTCGGGTTGCCATAAAAATCATTCCTTGTGTGGAATAAAAATCAAGGCTTTCATCATCAATCTGTGCGACGATAATTTTTCTTCCGGTATTTGAATCTCCGAATTTTTTCGTATAAAAATCAAGCGCAGTTCCCAAAGTTTCGCCGTAAGACGCAACTATTTTATTATCAACGGCTTTCGTGTAAAATTCCATCGAATAACCGCCTAAATTAAGCGAATTTTTTGTATATTTTCCGTAAGTAAAATTACCGACAAGTCCGGGTTTTGTCTGCAAGAAACGATATTTTCCCCCAACAGCAGAAACAGGCGAATCGCTCGTGCCGACAATTTGAAAACTTGACGGAATCGAAACATTTATGTCGGAAGTAGCAAGGTCAGCCGCGTAATTGTGAAACGGGAACCAACGTGCCGCATACATCAAATAACCGTCGTTTGCTCCAATATATGCAAGGCGTTTCGTCAAGAGCGGTCCGCCCTGCGGATTAACTAAAACCCCCGAATATTTGAAACGCAAAGTTACCGGTGTTCCTTTCGTAATCATTTCGCCCAAATCAACTTTGACACTCGGACCCAAATCAGAAACGCCGACTTGGTCTTGAATAAACGTAACTTGATTTTGCGCGTTTATCGGAGTTTTTGTCGGCGTAGTTTTGCCTTTTGTCGTCGTCGTTGTTGAAACAGTTGAAGTTAAGTTACTTTGGCGTGTAATTGATTCGATCTTGAGCGAACCGTTCATCTCAAACGAAACCGTGCGCGTATCTTCCATCGGCGTAAAATCAACATCAACAGTCGCGTCCAATTTATTATTGTCCGGCGAAATCTGAACATCCATTCGATAATTCGTTACGTCAAAAGGCGCACGCTGAATCTGTTGTGCAAAAGCCGCATAAGCCAAAACGCAAATCAAACCGAATGCGCTAAATATATTTTTCTCTAAACTTTTCATTTTAACTTTTCGGAAAATGCTTAAATTTACTTTTATAGATGTTTGAAAAACGCGATTCGTTTGCTTGCGGTTCAAGATTTAAGATTTAAGATTCTGTTTTCAATCTTAAATCTTAAATCAATGAACATAAATCGGATTTGACATAATCCACGGCGATTCGCTCAAATCATCGAGATAAACTTCCGTCCGATACGCGCCTTTTTCTTTTGCTTCAAAAACTGTTTCGTTTTTGCCGGCATCTTCAAAAACTTTTTCACCGTTTTTGAAAATCACGAAACGCGCAATTTGCGGCGCAGATATTTTTAATTTCACACCATCTGCCAAATTAATTTCATCGCCTTGAATTTTTGTTTCTGCGCCGTTTTCGGCTGAAAAAGAAAATCCGCTCGTGTCGGAAAAAACATCGAAACCGACAAAAAGATTTCCGCGTTTTATTGCTTCAATTATCGTTTGCTGATTTAATTGTTTGTCTTTCGCAATCAAAATATGCGCTCGAACGAGTCCGAAAATCGTTTCGTAGCGGTCAATTTTCAAGTTTATCAATTTATTGCCCACATCGTCACCGAAAAGATGAAAACCGATGTTTGAATGTGCATCAGTTCCGGCAAAAAGCGTGATTTTTCTTTGCGCGGCGATTTCATCGAATTTCTTTAGATTTTCGTCAGGACGTTTGAAAAATCGCGCAAGCGTCAATTCGGGATACGACGGAAATGACCAAATCAAATCGAAAACTGCGTAATAAGGAATATTTTTTTTCGCATTTGTGTGAAGTGAAAAAACTTCGATTCCGTCAAAATTCGCGTTCCAAGTTTTGAGTTTTTCGGGATAAGTTACAAGCGCGATTTTACCTTGTGCTTGGTTTTTTTCCAAAAATTTTGCAGTTTCGAGTTTTGCATCTTGGAATGCTTCCGCGCTTCCCGAAACCAATAAAAATCTGTCGCCGCTAAAGGTATCAACTTCGTGTCCGCCGACAAAAATCGTATTTTTATAAATTCCGTTCAAAGTTTTGGCAGAAGAATCGAAATTTTCCGCCGTGTGTTCGGTCATCACCACAAAATCCAAATTATTTTTGCTCGCGCCGTCAATCAATTCGTCAAAAGTTGCCGTGCTGTGTCCGCCAAGGTTTGTATGTGCGTGAATGATGCCTTTATATTCGTTGAAATTCAGATTGGAAAAATTTGCTCTATTTGCCGCAAGCGAATTTATTTTATCGGCGCGATTTGAAATTTGAAAACGCCGATAGATAAACGGAATTTGCAAAATCAGCAAAATTCCGAGCAAAATCAGCAGAATTTTTTTCCAAAGTTTCATAATCAAAAGTTCTGAGTTCCAACTTTAGTTGGCTAAACCGCCAGCGAAGCGAAGCGGTTTCGTCGTTGGTTAAGATTGAAGTTTATTCAGCGTAAGCAAACCCAATCGCTTCGCTCGCGTTTGCGCCAACTGAAGTTGGAACTCAAAACTTAATCCAAAAAATCAACCGAAACGACCTTTTCCGCAATTTTTTTGCCCATCGCCGCAACTTTCTGATGTTCGGGATGAATCGTATAAGCCTCAAGCGCAGTTTCGTCTGCGAAAGTTGAGGTCAAACCCGTGTCAAAAGAGCGTTCAAGATGCAAAATGTCTTTCCCGACGTTAAAACTTAAAATATTCGGAATCAAACTCGGCAAATTTTTCAATTTCGCCAAATGTTCTTCACGCATTTCTTCCGTCGTTTCCGCTTTATATTTCCAACAAACAATATGTGTCAGCATAATTTTTATAAGGCAAAAGTAAAAAGGCAAAATTATTATCTAATTTTCGGAGAACGAAAAGTTAAATTTACCCAAGCCGGCAATTATTTTCTTAACTTTGGTCTTAACCTTCCTCGCACCATTTTCGCGTAACTTCGTGGCGATAAGCAAACATCTGTTCGATTTTCGGCAAAATTACGATTGAGGCAGAAATTTTCCCCAAAAACCAGAGTGGCGGTTCAAATTCGATTTCATCACGCAAAATTGCGCCATCCGTGTGCGGCAAAACAATATGTTGATGCCGCCAACTCGCAAAAGGTCCCGAAATTTGCACGTCTTCAAACATCTTTGGCGGTTCATATTTCGTATGCTCGGCAACCCAACGCGACGGAAAAAGTCCGAAAATCTTTTGCTCGATAATCGCCCGCGAACCGATTACGGAAATATCCGCTTTTTGAATGATTTTTGCGTTTTCCCAAGGCGGCACAAGCCGCTCAAACGCATCTTCGAGTTCGTGAAAGGCAAAAACCCTTTTGGGCGCAGACTTGATAATTGATTCTTTGATAAATTGCATAATTAATTTTGGCAAATCAAATGCTTTGAGCAAAATCGAAAAAGCCTTGAAGCAATGAGTTTTCAACCGTATTGATTAAAACTCGGCGGTCAAGGAACCGATTGAATAATTCGCAAGAAGTTTCGGGAATTAAAGCGCAACTATGACAAGCGGCAAGATTACACGAATCAGGACCTTGCCCGTGTTTTCCCATTTCACTGCAAACCGGATCGGATGAACACCAACGAGCGTGGTCGAGAGAGTTGAACAAAACCGATTCGAGTTTGCCGGGTTGTCCCATTCGCACGAGTCCGCCGAGCGTTCCGTCCGAATCTCCGTCCGCCGTGTAAATCAAAATTCCCGCCATCGGCGCATCTGTTTTCGTTGAAACGTAAATTCTCTCGCGCAAAGATGCCGAACTGTAACCGCATTCAAAAGTCAGACGATTTATAAAAAGATGCGCCAAAGTATGAAGAACAACAAAACGCGCCGATAAACTGTTTGATTTCCAGCCGCGTTCTTTTTGGAGTTTCCAATGGGCTTCGGTCAAAGGTCGCAGGTGAATGCTTAATTGTTCGGAAAAATTTTCTTCCCAAAGACGCAGAATTTTTTCGTTTAATTCAAAAAACAAACCTTCGCCATAGACGATTGTTGCCGGAAGCCAATCTTCGTTTTCGGACAAATTTTCACAGCGCAATAATGCTTTTCGTTCAGGAAGTTTTTGCGAATTTTCAGGATAAACTCTGGTAAATCCGGCAAAAGCACGGGTTTCGCGTAATTTATGAACGAGCATTACGCGCGAGAACATTTTTTTCAATGAAGATTCATACAAATCCATCGCAACGCTTTGTGTTATCAGCAGATTTTCGTTTTGTTCGCTTCGCAAAACTTCGTATTCAACACGCCGAAAAGCTATTTCACTATCTTCATTGAGGATGGCGTCCGTCTTTTCACCTTCCGGTTCAGAGATAATTTTTAAGGCTTCTTTAATCTGTTCATCCGTGTAATCAGAAAGCGGCAAACGAAAATCATCGCGCACATCTTCGATTGAAAAATTCGCCAACCGTGCGCGATTCCTTTCAATTCTTTTGGCAACTTCGGGACGGCGCAAAAATTCGAGCAATTCGGGCGGACAATTTGCGCTTTTTTGCGGAATGTAAATCGCTGAATAAACCTGTGAAAACCAAACATTCGTCGCGCCGCGAAGACTTACCCGTAAATGCTGCAAACAAAATTCACCTTCCGAATCGCCGAGCCATGGACGTTTACCGCGGCACAAATAAACGCCTTCTTTCGATAAATTTTTGCTCAAAGAAGTTTCGCCGTTTGATTCGGCATACATAATTCCGCCCAAAAATCTTTCCTTCAAACATTTCAAACAACGGATTTTTTGTGTCGCAAGTGCCGCACCGCCCGAGGAAAGATATTTTAATTTTCCGCTACATTCCGGCTCAAAGGAGCGGTGAACAAATTCGTTCCAAGGCACGTCTTGAAGATGTCCGTCTTCGCACATTGCCACAAACGGCATTTGCGACATTATGACTCTTTTGCCGTCATTTTCTTTACAATCATCGCAAAATTCAAAACTTTCACGGCTCAAAGTGGAAAATTTCATCAAATCGCAACGCGGACAGACGTGCCATTGCGGAAATCGCAGAAACGGAATGCCCAAATCGGTATTCGGAATCGAAAGATTTTTTTTCGGCTCGCGGTAGTCGGGCGGCAGACGAAAATGATTAACTTGTAAAACTTTTTCGAGTCGGTATTCTTCAATTTTAAATTCATTTTCGTCAATCCCTTTTTCGCTTTCGTTTTCGCGTTTATACCAATGGTCAAGTCCGGCACAGATGACCGAAGTGCCGCCTTTGACGACCGTCATTGCGCCGACACCAAACGGGGCAATCAGTTGCGAACGGCGAATCGGATATTTGGCACGGCTCATAAATTAAAATCTCCTGTTTCGTCATCAATTCGATTGTAAAGCTGAGTGATTTTGATTTCGGCTTGTGCGTCCACGTTTCGCATCGAAGTCGGCGTTGCCCACGAAACTATTTCATCTTCGGGACTTACCCAATTTCCGGCGGTGCGGAGCAAAGCGTCGGCGGTGTCATTATCCATCACGCTTCCCCATTTTGTTCGCTGCCATTTCTGCCACTCTTTAGCGCGGCGATTGAACAATTTTTCAAAAGTTTTCATTTCATCGGCATCAACCGTTTCGACTCGCGGAAGAAGCCTTTCGCGTAAAATTTTGAGTAAATCAGAGGGAAACGGAAAAGGCTGTTTGGCTTGGTCGGATGAACCTGCCTGACGCACAAAAGCAGTCATTATGGCGTGCAAAGCACGTTCCAGAGCGGGCGCGGAAAACGGCGTAACGCTTGTTGGTTCAACTTGCGCGTAAAGTCTTTCGTGATAAGAACGAAAATGCTCAAAATGCGAACGGTCGCGCGGTTTTGTTGGACTGTAAAGCGTGGCAACGAGTCCGGGACGTTCCCACCAACGCCTGCCGACTCTGCCCGTAACCTGAATATATTGCGAGGTCGTTTTCGGCGGACCGATAACCGCTATCAGCGATAAACGGTCAATGTCAACGCCGACTTCGATGATGTTGCTTGCCAGACAAACATCAACCGGCTTTTTCTCCGCATCGGTCGTTTTGACTTCAAGTTTAGTAATTGCGGCGGGAACTTCGTCGCTTCGCAAGCGTCCGGTTAATTCGAGAAGCTGATAAATTTGGCGAATTTTTTCCTGCCGTGTGCGGTTTTTGTAAGTCATAAAATACGCCGGAATGTTTGCTTGAAAAAGCGAAATCGTATTGCCGAGCATTCGCAAATTATTGAAAAAAACGAGAAGTGTCCACCAAGGATCGCGTTCTTCCGCGGAAAATTCGTAAGACGCTTGTAAAAGCGCGGTATAAAGACGAACTTCGGCATTAGTTGATGCGCCAAGTCCGGGGGCGTTGATGCCAATGAATTTTCTGCCGGGCAATAATTTACCGTTTTCGTAACGGGCGTAACGCGAGAAAAACGAATCGCTTACATCGAGTCCTGGCGGCGGGAAAAGTTGCGTTTTTGTGCGGGCGTAAAGTGCTTTGATTTGTTCGGCATAACTGCGTGTTGTCGCCGTTGAACTAATAATTTTCGGACGAATGATTTGATTTTCGCGTCTGTCCGTGCAAAGTTCTTCGATGACTGATTCATATAAACCGACAACCGAGCCGAGCGGACCCGAAATCAGATGTAGTTCATCTTGGATTATTAAACCCGGCGGTGATGTGATTCGATTGCCTTCTTTATCAAAACCAAAAAGAGCGCGTGCGTCCGGTTTCCAAGCAAGCATCGCAAATTTATCAACCGTGCCGATGACCAAAGACGGACGTTTTTCGTAAATGTCTTCATCAATAACATAAACGGGCAAGCCGTTTTTGAACTCACAATTTTGTTTGTCGGAACATTTGAAAACCACACTGCCGCCGCTTTCTTCGTAACCGATTACTTTCGGCGCGTTTCGAATGCGGCTTTTTGTTTCCAATAATCCCATTTGCGCCGCGCACCAAGGACAACGGCTTAAGATAAACATATTTTCGGTAGCCGTCGAGCCGCGTTGTAATCCGCGCAAAACTTCTTTGCCTTGCTGACGAGTTCCGGGCGTAACTTGATTGCCCAGCCAAAGCGCGATTGAAAATTCGTGCAAACCGAATTTGTCGGGATTTTTGCCGCGCAAATGTTCCATCGCGCAAATCAGCGAACACCCACGCTGAAATTGTTGCGCTGTCAAAAGCCGTAAAGTATAACGCATCAAAACGTGCGTTCCGAAATCTTCGCTGTTTGTCAATCGCCGCATAAATAAACAAAAAGCTGTCAATCCGAGATACGCTTCGGTTTTTCCGCCGCCTGTCGGAAACCAAATCAATTCAACCGTTTCGCGGTCTGATGCCGAAGGCTCAATCGCCGAACGCAAAGACATCAGCAAAAACGCAATCTGAAATGCCCGCCATTTTCCAAGTTTTCCATCGGTTAAATCGTGTTTTTCCGGCACGGCGGAAAATTCTATGCGCTTAGTCAAATCGTTGAAATTAGCACGACGCAAATCGCTTTTACTTCGATATTGCTGAATCAAAACCGCGTGATTGGCAAATTGAAACGCAAGCCGCGCCTTCTCGTTGCTTTGCAGTAATTTCAAACCTTCGCGCATTCTTTCCGCACAAGCCGAACATTCGTTCAAATGTCTTTCGGCGGCAACGCGATATTTTGCTTCAAGTCCTAAAATTTCAGCGTGTTTTTCGTCAATCCAATTTTCGTATTCGTCAATCAAAGTTACCAAATCGTCAAGTCCGTCTTCGTTTGAAACAAGTCCGGCAAGTTTCGCCATTGAAATTTCCAAATTCAAACCACCAGCACGTTTGATGTTGGGCGTAATACTCGGCACTTCGCAAATCGGAAAACATTCGGCGGAAACCATTTCGGCACGATTTTTGTTCGCGTTTATTTCATCCCAATCAGCCGCGCAACCGTGTCCGACAGCAAAGGTCTGGACCTCCCGATAAAGTAATGCGATTGATTCTTCCTCTTCATCAAGCCGCGTATATTCGGCTTGCGGATACGGCAAAATATGATGTGCCGAATTTTCCGAAACAATTTTTGCAGTAAAATGCGCCTGAAAAAGCGAAGCCTCATCACGACTTAATTTGCCTGTTTCGGTGCGATTGATAAAACAAACTGTTAGCAATCGCTGATTTTGTTCTTTACTCGGACGCGCAAAAACTTCGATTTCCAAATTAAGATTGTCGGTATTTTCTTTTTCAACCAAAACAGGTGCGATTTTTCCGTTTGATAACAAATCGGAAGCCTCAAACTCGGCTTTAATTAAAACCGGTTCGCGCCGCCACCATTTGCGTTCTTTGTCAATGATTTTGACAGGAAATCCCTTATAACGTCCGCCGCTTGCTTCGACAAGAAGTTTTGCATCTTTCGGAATTTCCGCCAAAAAACTGATTCCGATTGTGCTTGGCAGATAACGATTTGCCGATGATAAATCAAATTCCGGTTCTTCATCGAAAATCGGAGTTTTTTCGGCAATTTCCGTTAATTCTTTTGCGGCTTTTTCATCAAATACTTCCTTTTCGGCTCGTGCTTTATCTTCTTTGGGAAATAAATCGGATTCAGTTTCCGCCGTTTCATCCTCAAACAACTCTTTTTCGGTTTTAGCAAACGGAAACAAAATACCCGCACCATAGCGATTTAACGGTGCATCACGTTGAAGAATTTCCTCGCCGTTTGCCATTTGCTTAAAAGGTTGAAATGCTTCTTCGTAGGTTTGAAAAACGAGTTCTTTTGTCCAATCCAATTCCGCCCCACGCGGCGCAGGTCCGATGATTTCCTCGTGCAGTTTCTCGATGATAATTTCGCGGTTTTCAATATGTTTTGTCATCTGATTTTTACTCCAAACGAAAACGGCGATTGAGTTGTTTAGCATCAATTTCAACCGCATTTTCAGCACGGCGAACAACGCGACAGGCAATCAGTTTGCCGCTTGATTCAGACAATTCAAACTCCATCTCGCCATATTTTTCGAGTTCGCTTAAATCGGCTTCGGAAACTTTTTTGATAAGCATACGGCGAATTAAACCACCCGCTTGTTGATGCGCCTGGCGGATTTTTTTTGCAATCTCGACACAGGTTTCGAGGCGGTCTTCAAGTCCGATGAATTTCATCAGCGCGGCAAAGTCTTCGGGGTCTCGCGTTTCGATATTTCTTTCGCTCATCCAATTACGAAGATTGATTTTGTTGGCGTGAATTGCGCCTAAATTTCGCAAGTGTTTGATAATTTGGTTGATTCCGTGTTCTTTGACTGCTTCGCGCAAATGGCGTTTCCAACCGCGCTGAAATTCGCGTAGTTGCGATGCTTTTTTACCTAAAACTTTATTTGCCAGCGGCACGATAAAATCGCCGCCGCCTCTATCGCGCAATAAAACAAAAACGCCGGGCGCAATTTCCGCAACGCGCCTTTTTCTAACCGGCGATTGACGGCTGAGGTCAATTATCAAAGCGCGTGAATCTTCTTCGAGAAAAACGCCGCGTCTGCCTTCGAGCCAAAAGAGTCGCGCTTCAACCGATTCTCTCGAATCGTTGGCATTTAAATACTTTTGATTTCGATTCGCAAACTTTTCAGCAATTTCCGATAGATTCACCGAAGGTATAATGTCTGATGATTCGAGAAATTCTTCGGTTTGTTTCACGTTTTCCTCAAAATTATCGCCTGTTTTGCTTTGCCCCGATGATTTTAAAGGATTGATAAAAGCCGAAGTTCTTTTTAATTTATCGCGTAACCAATCAAAGCGTAAAAGATGAATTTTCGCGGCTCGCGGTGCGGTAAAAACATATTCGCTGTGCCAACGGCTTGCCCCGAAACAAACAATTTCGTCATAACAAACATTTCGCCGAAGCTGAGATTCGCTTAAAACCGAAAGACTTCCGTTAAAGTCGGCAAAAACTTTCTCCGTCGGTTTTATCAAACGCGATTCGACAATCACAACCGGAAGATTTTCCAACCCGCTTGAAATTTCAAGCAACTTTTCCAACATCGGATTTCCGCCATCATCAACCAATTCCAGCAAAATCTGAAAAACTTTTTCAGCTTGCGGAAGAAAATCAGGGGCAGATTGCCGCAAACGGCGAAGCGTTTCCGCCAAATCTTCCAGCTCACTCTTTGAAATTGTCGCCGGATTACCGAAACCGAGCGGCGCGGCAAGTTGTTCAAAACGATAGCGTTTGAGCCGTCTGATGAAGCGTTTCCAATCCGCAATTTCGATTTCATCGCCGAGTTCGCGGATGAAATTTTGCAGACGAAAACTGAATTCCCGAAACAAAGGATGCGCGATTTGGTGCGAAACAAACGAAACCCGCGCGGCTTGGCGGTAAATCAAATTTGCTTGATGAAAAGCATTCTTCATATCGTTTCGGTGAAAAACATAGTTTCGATTTCCGGTGGGCAATCAGGAAAATTATTCGGGATTTCGGCAGATTTTGAGTAGCTGAAATTGCTGTTTAACTGTTCAATTGCCATCTGAAAATTGCCTTCCGTGCGGTCAAGCAAGATTACCCAATGCGAAGCACAGCAATAATCGCGCAGTTTCAGAAAACTGTTTGCGCCATCGAAAATCGTAATCGGCGCGTTTTCCGGTATACGCCGTTTGATTGATTTGCGCCGAATTTCCGCCGGAATAAATTCGCAATGTGAAGGCTGTTCGGTGCTGAAAAATTGTTTGACGCGCAAGATTTCCGCAAGATTTCCTTCTACTTTTTTGCCGTCTTCAGCTAGACAAGCAAAAGAGTTTTCGTTAGCTTCCGCTTGCAAATCTTTTTTGCTTCCGATGAGCAAACAATCCAAAGATGTTTGCATTTCAAAGCTGTTTTCTTGTTGAATTTGCAAAAATTCGCGGACGAATGAGTTAATTTGATGTATTTTTTTACCTTTCTGTCGTGTTGAAAGTTCGTAAATATTAGTTGGCGCACTTTTATCTGCCAGCTTTATTTCATGACAAAGATTTTCACCGATTAATCGTTTAGGATTTCCATCTCGCGGACTACCTATTTGAACAATCAAACGCTTTTCGCCGTTGATTTCTTGTGTGCCGAGCAGTAAAGCATTTCTTTCCCGATTCTTAAACAAACATTTTACTGCGGTGTTTGGTGGTAAATTGCAAAGATTTTTGAAATGCTCAGAATTGTTTCCCTCAAAAGGATTTGATTGATAATTTTTTACAACCCCGACAGCAGTCAAAACCGTTGCAAAACCGCGTGTCGGAAGCGCAACTCCAACGACAATTCGCTCATCAAGTAAAGGTTCTCCGGCAATAAATCCGCCGAGTTTGACAAAAAAGTTTGCCCAATCGGGAAGTTCACGCCAATCATCGTCCGGTGAATTCACATAAAATAGGGCTGACATAAGAGTATTGAGAAACTAGCTGTAAAATATTTGTTTTAGTAAAATACTACATTATTTACTTGAGTGCAATAAAACTTTCTCATTCAACAACTCCCAAACCTTTTGCAAATGTCGTTCTTCAACTCTGATGCTTCCGACCGAAAGCCGCAATGTAAATTTATTGTTCAATTTCGTATGCGATAAATAAGCCTCACCCGAAGCGTTGATTTCGTTCATTATTTTTTCGTTCAAAGCGTCTAAATCTTCGACATTTTTCGGGCAAGCACGAAAACACACAAGCGCGAACGGCACAGGTGCGAGCATCTCAAAATTCGGCGAATCGTCAACCCAATTTGCAAAAAGACGCGCCAAACGGCAATGTTCGCGCAGACGTGAAATCAAACCTTCCTGCCCGAAATAGCGCATCACAAACCATAATTTCAACGAACGAAAACGGCGACCAAGTTGGATTCCGTAATCCATTTGATTCGTAACGGTTTCAGAAACTTTCAGATATTCGGCAATGAGCGAAAAAGTTTTTTTCAGCAAATCCAAATCCTTGACATATAACACCGACAAATCAAACGGCGTAAAAAGCCATTTGTGCGGATTTGTAACGATTGAATCGGCGCGTTCCATTCCGCGAAAATAATGCTGAAATTCCGGCACGATTGCTGCACTTCCGGCATAAGCCGTGTCAACGTGAAGCCATAGATTATTGCGCTCGCAAATGTCGGCGCATCTTTCGACATTATCAACACTCGAACTCGAAGTTGTGCCAATCGTCGGAATTACACAAAAGGGTAAATATCCGGCGGAAATGTCATCGGAAATTGCTTCGCGCAATTTTTCGGTGTCCATTTCAAATCGCTCGTTCGTCGGAATTTTGACAAGGGATTTTTGTCCGAGTCCGAGTAAAATTACAGCTTTGTCAATCGAATTATGCGTTTGTTCAGAGCAATAAACCCGCAAAAGCGGCAAATCCGTTCTGCCGCTCATTCCGTTTTCGCGGATTCCCAAGTTTAGTTTTTCACGCGCCATCGCAATCGCGTGCAAAGTAGAAATCGAAGCCGTATCGTAAATTACGCCCTTGAAATCTCCCGGCAAATTCATCATTTGCCTAAGCCAATCAAGCACGACAGGCTCAAGCTCGGTCGAAGCCGGCGAAGTTCGCCAAAGCATCGCTTTCATATCAAAAGCGGACGCGAACATATCGCCGAAAACGCCGACAGAACTTGTCGAAGTTGAAAAAAGCCCGTGAAAATTCGGATGATTCCAATGCGTTACAGCGGGCAAAATTAGTTTTTCGACATCTTTTATAGTTTCACCGAAATCTTCGCCCTTTTCAGGCGCGGAAGTTGGCAAAGCATTTTTTAAAGCGTTCGGTTCGTTTTGCGAAAGCACGGGAAAATCTTCTATTCGCTCGAAATAATCGGCAATCCAATCAACTATTTCATAGCCGAATTTACGAAAATCTTCCGGTCGCATATCGCCTAAACTTTTTGTTTGGTCAAGATTTATCATAGAATAATTTAAATTCTAATCGAAACGGATTCGACATACTACTCGAAAAAGGTATAATGCCAAATTGTAAATAGATTAAACGACAATATAAAATGCTCTGGAAAACTTTCCTAAAATGTAGGCGTATTACAGCAAACGGAGCAGAAGCATCTAAAAATTAAAAGCAAAATTTAACTGAGAGGTAACTTTAAAATGACCAGAATTTTTTTGACCATTTGTTTGGTATTTTCAATACTTTCGTCTTTTGCGTGTGTGCAAAAAGGCGGCACGGGCGGCGGCGGACAAACCGGCGACACGATTAAAGTCGGAGTTTATGGCGACACGACCGGCGCGACTTCGAGCTTCGGCGTTTCAACCAAAAACGGTATCCAACTTGCGTTTGAAGAAATCAACGCGGCGGGTGGCGTGAACGGTAAAAAACTCGAAATGATTTTTGAAGACGACCAGGGAACACCTGAAAAAGCCAAAACGGTTATTTCAAAATTAATTAATCAAGACAAAGTTGTTGCCGTTCTCGGCGAAGTGGCATCAAGTAACAGTCTTGCTGCTGCGCCCGTCGCGCAGGAAGCGAAAGTTCCGATGATTACGCCTTCTTCGACCAATCCGAAAGTTACGCAAGTCGGCGATTTTATTTCGCGTGTATGCTTTATTGACCCGTTTCAAGGCGCGGTAATGGCAAAATTTGCGTCGAATACTTTGAAGGCGAAATCGGCGGCGATCTTGGGCGACAACAGTTCTGACTATAGCAAAGGATTGACGCAGTTTTTTGAACAGGAATTTACGAAACTCGGCGGCACGATTGTTACTAAACAGACTTACGCGCAAAAAGATCAGGACTTCAAAGCCCAACTGACGCAAATGCGCGACCAAAAACCGGACGTTATTTACATTCCGGGATATTACGGCGAAGTTGCCATTATTGCTAAACAAGCCCGCGAACTCGGAATGACGCAACCGCTTCTCGGCGGCGACGGTTGGGATTCACCGGAACTCTGGAAACTGGGTGGCAGCGCACTGCAAAATGCTTACATTTCCAATCATTATTCGGCAGACAATCCTGCACCGGAAATCCAAAATTTCGTGAAAGCCTATCAAGCCAAATTCGGCGTTGCACCGGATTCGTTAGCGGCTCTTGCATACGATTCAGCAAAGGTTTTGGCTGATGCTATCAAACGCGCCGGCGGCACGGAAAGCGCAAAATTAAAAGACGCAATCAATTCGACTAAAGAATTTGCGGGTGTTACGGGCAAAATTACGCTTGATGCGGAACGTAACGCCGTCAAACCGGCAGTCGTTTTATCACTCAATCCGGCGGCAAGCAAATTTGAGTTCAAGGAAACGATTTACCCCGAAGGAATGACTCCGCCTACGGCTTCAACCGCAACGGCAAACACTAATTCGACAACGAACACGAACGCCGCATCGAATACTAATTCAGCGGCTAATACGAATGCGGCATCGAACGCGAAGTAAGTTCCAAGTTCTTAGATGCAAGTTCCGAGTGGTTAATTTTAACTTGGAACTTGCAATTTGAAACCTGAAACCTAATTTTATGGATACTTTTGTTCAGCAGCTTATCAACGGTTTAACTATCGGCTCGATTTACGCATTGATTGCGCTTGGCTATACAATGGTCTATGGCATTCTGCGGCTTATAAATTTTGCTCACGGTGATATTTATATGGTCGGTGCATATGCCGGATTTATTCTTGCCACATCGCTCGGTTTTGCCGCTAATCCGTCAGTTTTCGGTTTTGTCGTAACACTCGTTGGCGCGATGGCAATTGCCGCCGCCCTCGGAATGACAATCGAGCGTTTTGCATATCGCCCTGTGCGGAAGTTCTCGAAAATGACAACGCTGATTACGGCAATCGGAATGTCGCTTTTAATCGAATATCTTTTTATATTCTTTTTCGAGCCGAAACCGCGCTCTTTTCCGCAACTGATTGCCAACGAAAACTACCCGCTGTTCGGTAATGCACAAATTTCCACATCTCAGATTTTGATTTTTGTCGTTTCGGTTTTGTTGATGGTTGCGCTTCAATACATCATTTTCTACACAAAAATCGGCAAAGCAATGCGGGCAGTTTCGTTTAATCTAAACTCGGCGAAATTAATGGGAATCAACACGGATTTCGTGATTGCTTTTACATTCGCGCTCGGCTCGGCTTTGGCGGCGGCGGGCGGCGTTTTGACGGCGCAATATAATCCGAAAATTGACCCGTTAATGGGCGTAATGTATGGTTTGAAAGCGTTTGTCGCGGCGGTGTTGGGTGGCATCGGTAATATTCCGGGCGCGGTTCTCGGCGGATTACTCATCGGTGCGGCAGAAACACTTGTCGTCGGTTACGGCGGCTACATCGGAATTCCTTCGACTTATCGTGATGCCGTCGCTTTTGCGATTTTGATTTTAGTTCTTCTGCTCCGTCCCGCAGGTCTGTTGGGGACGAACGTGCAGGAAAAAGTCTAACGATTTCGGTTTTGGATTTTGGATTATTCTTTAATCCGAAATTCAAAATCTGAAGTCCAAAATAAATATATGTCTTCTTGGGTGAAGAGTTTAATAACCGGAATCATTATTCTAGCGTTGCTTTACGTTTTGAACGCGATGATGAGCAGCAACGGATTTTTCGGAATCGGCGTTGACGACTATCAAGCGCGTCTGCTCGTTTTTATCTGTATTAATATAATTTTAGCGACTTCGCTGAATTTAATTAACGGGTTCACGGGGCAATTTTCTATCGGACACGCCGGATTTATGGCGGTCGGCGCATATGCGTCGGCGTTTTTTTCCGTTACTTACGGCAAATCGCTTGAAGGTTCGCTGATGTTTTTGGGCGAAACTACTGCGTGGAGTCTGGTGTTAATTGTCGCGCTCATTATCGGCGCAATTGTTGCCGGATTGATGGGGTTGATTGTCGGCATTCCGAGTTTGCGTTTGAAAGGCGATTATCTCGCTATCGTAACACTTGGATTTGCCGAAATTATCCGTATCGTTATTCAAAATCTCGACATCGTCGGCGGCGCAACAGGTTATCCTGTGCCAGGTTACGCCAATTTTCTCTGGATCGGGATTTTTACGATTATAACCATTATCGTCATCCACAATATCATTAAATCTGATACCGGACGCGCCCTCGTTTCAATCCGCGAAGACGAGCTTGCGGCGGAAGCAATGGGCGTGAATACGACTCGCTACAAAGTTACTTCTTTCGTCATCGGCTCGGCTTTTGCCGGAGTTGCAGGCGCACTTTTCGCACATTACAATAAATTTTTGCATCCGAACGATTTTCAGTTTATCCGCTCGTTTGAAATTATTATTATGATTGTTATCGGCGGAATGGGTTCGATGACCGGTGCGATTTTGGGCGCGATTATCGTTGCGCTTTTGCCTGAACTTCTGCGTCAACTTCCGGGAATTCAAATCGGCGAAAGCACTTTTGAAATTGCCGATTTGCGTCTCGTAATTTTTGCTTTGATTTTGATTTTAACAATGATTTTGCGCCCGCAAGGAATTTTGGGGACACGCGAAATTACCGATTTCTTCAAGCGTTTCAGACGCAATGAAAAAACGGCAGGAGGTTCGGAATAATGGCAAACGGAAACGGGAATTATATCTTACAAACCGACAAAGCCGTCATCAAATTCGGTGGTCTGACAGCCGTTAAAGAACTTGATATGCAGGTTGGGCAAGGTGAAATTTACGGTTTGATTGGACCAAACGGAGCGGGAAAAACAACGGTTTTTAATCTTCTAACGGGCGTTTATGAACCGACTTCGGGCGACATAAATATTTTAGGAAAACGCATAAACGGCTTGCGTCCGTATCAAATTTCACGCATTGGCGTATCTCGCACATTTCAAAATATACGGCTTTTTCCTTCGATGTCAGTTTTGGAAAACGTCGTTACGGCTTGCCATCGCCACGCGAAACAATCAATGCTTGACGGTATTTTTCGTCTGCCGCGTTATTACAAAGACGAAGCCGAACACCGCGAATTCGCGCTTGAACTTTTACGGATTTTTGATTTGGAAAAATACAAAGATGAAGGTGGCACTTCGCTTCCTTACGGAAATCAACGCCGCTTGGAAATTGTCCGCGCTCTCGCAACTCGTCCGCAATTATTATTGTTAGACGAACCGGCGGCGGGAATGAATCCTTCGGAACAAGAAGATTTAACGAATTTAATTAAGGAAATCCGCGATAAGTTCAATCTGACGATAGTTTTGGTTGAACATAATATGCGCGTGGTAATGGGAGTTTGCGACAGAATTCAAGTCATTGACTATGGTAAATCAATCGCGCTCGGACTTCCGCACGAAATTAAAAACGACCCGAAAGTTATTGAAGCCTATTTAGGAGATTAGTGATAATTTTAACGCAAAGACGCAAAGATTTTGATTTTAATTTCTTTGCGCCTTTGCATCTTTGCTTTAAGCAAAAAATTTTATGCTTACATTAGAAAATGTTTCCGTCAGCTACGGTGCAATCGAAGCGTTGACGGGCATCAATTTACAGGTAAATCAAGGCGAAGTCGTAACACTTATCGGCGCGAATGGTGCAGGCAAAACGACGACTTTGCGAACGATTACGAGTCTTCTTTCGCCGAAAGAAGGGCGCGTAATGTTTGAAGGCAAGGAAATCAGCGGCGTAGCGGCGCATAAATTATTGCCGATGGGAATTGCAATGTCGCCTGAAGGACGCGGTGTTTTTGCAAATCTTTCGGTGCGCGAAAATCTCGAAATGGGCGCGTATATCCGCAACGACAAAAAGGGAATTGCCGACGATATGGAAAAAGGTTTTGCGATGTTTCCGCGTCTCAAAGAACGCGAACAGCAAAAAGCCGGAACGCTTTCGGGTGGTGAACAGCAAATGCTCGCAATGGCTCGTGCGCTGATGTCGCGTCCGCGTCTGCTTTTGCTTGACGAACCTTCACTCGGACTTGCACCGATTGTCGTGCATACGATTTTTGAAGCGATTGACAACATTCGCGCTGAAGGAACGACGATTCTGCTCGTTGAACAAAACGCCAACGCTGCGCTTCATCATTCCGACCGCGCCTACGTTATGGAAACCGGAAGAATCGTGATGGAAGGCGATTCAAAACAACTTGCTGAAGATCCGCGTGTAAAAGAAGCATATTTGGGCGAATAAATTTTAATCAAAATTAGGACTTAAAAAAGGCTAAATTCTCGTTGAGAATTTAGCCTTTTTTAAGTGATTTGAAATGCTTGGTTGTTAAAACTGCGGCATTTGCAAATCCATCGGATTGGGTTTATCAGATTCGAGTTTCGCCATTGCTTCCTGATAGATTTGGATTTCTTTGCCGGCTTCCATCTTTTGACGAACCGAAGCCAGATAGTCTTGAAAAACTTGTCCGCGTTTTTCCTGCAATTTTGCTTGAACGAGCGTATCGCGTTGCTTGGCGAATTCGTTCATATCGGCTTCCGTGCGGCTCGTTACGCCGACGACATACCAATTATCGCCAACCTTTATTGGATTTTTAGTAACTTCACCGTTTTTGAGTGCAAAAATCGCTTCTTCAAGTTGTTCACTGGTTGCCGCGCTCGGACCTTCGCCGAGCGGTGAACCTAAAATGAAACCTTTTTGCTCTTTCGATGTTACATTTTTCGATTTCGCAAGATTTGCCAATTCCCCCGCATTACTTGCGCCCCCGAGTTGTTTGGCGATTTCCTCGACGCGCCCGCGGGCTTGTTCAATTTTTACCGATTCCGTAACTTTGTCTTTCACTTCTTCAAACGTCGCATCACGCGGTTCGCTTTTTTGAAGCAACATCGGAATTGCAAAACCGTCTTTAATCGGAATTTGGTCGCCAACATCCGAAGCGTTTTCGAGCGGGGCAATGCCTTGTTCGAATTGCGCCGAAATGCCGATGCCTGCAATGTCGTCGCCCGCTTTGACGAAACCTGTCTCCTTAATCATATCTTTGACCGCCATATTTGCTTCGCCCGCAAATTTCGCAGCAGTTGTGTCAATATTTTTCGTTTGCTTCAAATCTTCCGAGATTTTTTTCGCAAGCTCTGCCGTTACCGTGTAGGCGCGACGATTACGAAGCGAAACTTCGAGTTCTTTTTTTGCGTCTTCAAAAGTTTTCGGAATTGCTTCGCCGCGTCGCAAAATAAAAATTCTGCCTTTGTAGCTTATCGGGGCGGTAATTGTGTTCGGCGACATTTTCACAAGTTGCTGATACGGATCATCGGCTTTGGTCGAATCTTCTTTAACAAGACCGGGCAATTTTCCGCCCGTTCCGGCAGTTGTCGGATTTTCCGAAAACCCTTTGGCAACTTCCGCAAAAATTTCTGCTGTAATATTTTCGCCGTTTTTCTTCAAACGCTCAATGACTTGTGCGGCTCTTTCCATCACACGGGCTTCATCATCCGGTTTCGGAATTCGCAGAACAATTTCCTGTCCTTCAACGCCTTTGTATTTTTTATCTTCCGGCACGTTTTGATATTCGGCTTGCAAATCGGCATCGGTCAACGTCATTTTTTCGCCGACTTTTGAAGTATTCAAAAAGATGTATTTAATTTTTTTCTGCGGTTGGCTGATGTAATAAGTCGCTTTATTTTTCTCGAAATAAGCCTTTAACTCTTCATTGCTCGGTGTTAAGGTCTGTGCGATGTCGCTTGCCACGACCGGAACGTATGTTAAATCGAATTTCGTGTTTTTGCGTTGATAATCTTTGACAACTTCATCTTCGGAAGCCGTAACGCCTGATGTCAGAAACGCTTCGAGTTTTTGTGCGCTGATTGAATCGCGCAAACTTTCTTCAAATTTTGCCACGCTTCCGGCTTGACCGGCGGCATATTGTTCATATTTTGCTTGGTCAAACGGTTTGCCTTCTTCAGGTTTGAAATTTTCGCGGATATAATTGGCAAGTTCTAAGTCCGATGCGGCAAAACCCAATCTTTTCGCTTCAATCCGCATAATGCGTTGCGAAATCATCGGGTTAAGCATAAATTTCGCCGGAAATTGACTTCCGCGGCTTTGCATAATGATTGCCATTTCGCCGACGGTGATGCGTTCACTACCGACTTTCGCTACCGTTTCATTGCTGCGCGTTAAATCATCTTGCGGATTCGTGTTCGAGGGCGCGTAAAAAAGAATCAAACTCGCCACCATAATGACGGCAAAAATTAAAAGAACAAAATTGCGTGTTCTTTCCAAACGACTGAAAAACTTTAACATTTCTTAATACCTGTCCGATTTTCTTGATAAATTGTCTATAAGGACAAACCGCGATTTTACCAATTAAAACGCCAAAAGTAAAAGCTATCACAAGTGAAAAGTGAAAAGTAAAAAGTAAAAATCGAAAAATTCCGTTATAATATTCGGTTCGGGTAAGAAAACATTTTTACTTTTGCCTTTTTACTTTTTACTTTTTACTTTAATAAATATGATACCTATCGAATATCCTTTTTGGGCTTGGGTTACATTTTTCACTATTGTTTTGGCTGCGCTTTTTGTTGACATCGGTATCGTCAACCGCAAAGCGCACATTCCGACGCGCAAAGAAACTTTTGTTTGGAGCGCGGTTTGGATTTCGCTTGCGCTTGCTTTTAACGGTTTTGTTTATTGGATGGTCAATAGTCATTTCAATAACCACGATTTGGCAATTACCAAGGTCAAAGAATATCTGACCGGCTATCTTATCGAACTTTCGCTTTCGGTTGATAATCTTTTCGTGTTTTTGTTGATTTTTAATTTCTTCAAAGTTCCGAAAAAATATCAGCATCGGGTTTTATTTTGGGGCATTATGGGCGCACTCGTAATGCGTATGATAATGATTTTCGCCGGTGCAGAATTAGTTGAAAGATTTCATTGGATAATTTACATTTTCGGTGCGTTTCTTGTTTATACGGGATTGATGATGTTTCGCAACGATGAAGATAATTTCGAGCCGCACGAAAGTGCAATCGTCAAGTTTGCGATGAAATTCATCCGCATCTCGAAACATTACGACGCAGATAAATTTTTTGTGGTCAAAGACGGTGTGCGGACGGGAACTTTGCTTCTTTTGGTTTTGATTACCGTCGAATTTACGGATTTGATTTTCGCCGTTGATTCGATTCCGGCGATTTTCGGAATTACGACCGACCGTTTTATCATCTATACTTCAAATATTTTTGCTATCTTGGGTTTGCGGACGTTTTTCTTTCTTTTGGCAGACCTTGCCGACCGTTTTCATCTCTTAAAATACGGCTTGGCGTTTATTTTGACCTTTATCGGCGTAAAAATGCTCTTGCCTCTTTTGGCGCAAGGTTTGATAATGTTAATGGGCGATGCGAATACTTCTGCATTTGCCGGATTTTTGCGAAGTTATCTGAATCACGATTATAAACAAATGGAAATCAACATTTCTCTCGCTGTAGTTGTTATTTCATTAGTAATTGCCGTGATTTTATCTTTAGTCATTTCTCCTGCACCGAAGACGGAAGAAACTGTTGAAGAAATAGAAAAATAGAGAAAGTTAGAGAGTGAGAAAGTGAGATTGACGCGGCAGATTAAATCTCCTAATTTCTCCTCTCCCTTTCTTCTTCAAAACGTGGGCGATAAACAATACCGCAGATATTATATTGATTGGTGGAATATCAAGCGTAGCACCATTTATGGTTTGGTGAGCTTTGTGGTAATTATTACTGTGCTTATCGGCGGCGGTTGGTGGCTTTATAAAAACGATTTCTTTCTGGCAAAAACTAAGGTTGACGATGTTCCGACGGATGCGGCGCGGATTATTTCATTTGAAGGCGATGTGCGTATTACACGGGTTTCGACACGCGAAACTATTGTCGTTACGAAAACGACTTACGTTTCTGCCGGAGATACGGTGCAGACACAATCTGACGGACGGGCGCAAATTCAGATGATTGACGGTTCGGTATTGACGATTCGCCCGAACAGCACGATTGTTATCCGCGACAGTTCGACGCTTTTCGGCGGCAAAAATGTTCGCGTTGCGGTTGACGGCGGACAGATTAACGTCAGAACCGAAGAACAGCCGGCAGACACGGAAAATGTTGTTGAAGTGCGCGAATCAGAGAACAAGATTTTATCGCAGACGGACGCAAGTTTCGGTGTAAATCCGAACACGAACGGCGGCGAAATTCGCGTCAGTCGCGGTGGTGTCGAATCGAATGCCGGCGGTGAGAAAAAAGTTATTCAAGAAGGCGAATTTGCGGCGGTTGCAAACGGCAAAGTGTCGGCAAAGGAAAATATTCTACAATCTCCGAAGATTGTTTCACCGACTTCGCAAGATGTGGTTCAAGCACTTTCAAACGGAAACGCAAACGTAAATTTTCGCTGGGAGAAACCTTCAGGAGCAATTCAAAGTTATCATTTGCAGATTTCAAAATCGCCGTTTTTTGTTGCCGATACGTTGGTTTTTGAGCGAACTTCGCTGACTGATTCAAATTTCACGGTAACAAATCTTGCACCAGGAACATATCATTGGCAAGTTCGTGCGGTGGCAAATTCAGGACAAATCAGCGATTGGAGCGAAAAAGTTCGTTTTACAATTAATAAAGGCAATTCAAATCAGGGCATAAATGTTACGGATTGGAATACCGAAAGGCTCGGCGGAAAAATTTACCGAATCGGCGGCAAAACGCAGTCGGGCGCAATCGTCCGCGCCGCCGGACGCGAAGTTTTTGCCGGTTCTGACGGCTCGTTTTTGATTCAAATCAGTTCGGATTCAGACCAAACAAAGGTCGAAGTCAGCGATGAACGCGGCAACAAGAGCGGTTATGTAATTTCTCTGAGTTCGGGGAAAATTCTACGGCAATTCTAACTTTCCGATTCCTTTTATTGCTTCGATTCGGACATAAAAATCAAAAAAAGTATCTTAAGTTATTAGAATTACAAGCTAAAACTACAAATTTTCGCGTTCGGAATCGCAAATTATGTCTTTGGAATTGCAAAACTAAAGAGTGAATCTGCAAAACTAAAGAGTGAATCTGCAAAACTAAAGAGTAAATCTGCAAAACTAGAGAGTAACTCCGCACAATTAAAGAGTAATTCCGCACAATTAAAGAGTAATTCTGCAAAACTACTCTTTAGTTTTGCAATTCCAAAGAGTAGTTTTGCAAATTCTAAGTCCAAATTTATAAATTCTTATGCCGAATCTTGAACTTAAATATGGAAAATCGCAAATTTCCTTTGATTATAATGAAAATCAGTTTCAAGTTTTGGGAAACTCGAAAGAAAATCTTGCGCTTTCAGATGCGGAACTTGGTGCGAGGTTTGATAATCCGATAAATTCAAAGCCGATTGAAGAACTTATCAATCAAGGCGAGCAAGTTTTAATCGTTGTGCCGGACGCGACGCGAAATGTTGCTTGCGGTTCGATTGTAAATCTGCTAGTCCGGCGTTTGATTGCAAATGGCACGCGACCTTTTGAGATAAATATAATTTTTGCAACGGGCATTCATCGTCAAGTTACCGAAGCTGAGAAACGCGAAATTCTCTCACCGTTTATTGCACAGCGCATCAAGACTTTAGATCACAAGGCGAAAGATTTAATGCAACTCGCCGGACTTGATTCAAAGCAATTTATCAATTATGGCGAAGAAAACGGCATTCCAATCGAACTCAACCGCGCTTTAAGTGAATACGACCACACGATAATTATCGGCGGCATCACGCCGCATTATTTCGCCGGATTTACGGGCGGACGCAAGTTGATTTGTCCCGGACTCGCCTCCGAACGAACGATTTCTGCAACGCATCAACTCGCCTTCGATTGCCAAACAAAATCGCGCCGCAAAGGTGTCGGCACGGGAATCTTAAAAGGAAACGCCGTTCACGAAGCCTTTATTTCTGCCGCCTCAAAGATAAAACCGACATTTTCGTTTCATACAATCGTCAATTCAAGAGGTGAAGCCGTCGAGATGTTTTGCGGCGATTGGATTTCGGCACACGAAACGGCTTGCGCGTTTTATGCGGCGGAAAACACGATAGAAATTTCGGAAAAACGCGATTTAGTCATCGTTTCCTGCGGCGGTTTTCCGTTCGATGTCAATTTGATTCAAGCGCACAAAGCCCTCGAAACCGCTTCACAAGCCTGCACGGACGGCGGAACAATCATCTTTTTAGCCGAATGCAGCGACGGTTTGGGCAGAAGCGATTTTTTGAATTGGTTTTCTGCCGAAAACTCAAACGCCTTAGCCAAAAACCTCTGCCGAAACTACCAAGTCAACGGTCAAACCGCGTGGAGTTTGTTAAAAAAAGCCGAAAGGTTTCAAATTAAAGTCATCACTTCGCTTTCTAAACTTGAAACAAGCAAAATACGACTCGAAAAAATTAATTCATTGACGGAAATTGATAAAATTGCAAACGGCTACATTATTCCTTTCGGTGCGAAACATCTGATAAAAAAGAGCTTTTCCTGAAAATACTTACAAACTTTGATTTTTTTGTGGTTTAGCGCATTTTTTGTTGCGTTATTCGCTAAATTTTCTTAACATATTCTAGCTAAAGTAATTTCAGAATCTATAAACCAATTGTGGATAGCAGGGAAAATCTATTTTTTTCCGGCATCCGGCAAAATCTATTTTAATTTTAAGGAGAAGTTTGATGAGAGAAAACAAAACAATCAGCAAATTGTTTAAGCTAAATGCTGTAACAGCGTTTTTGCTATTTATCGCGGCGGCGGCAAATGCACAGATTATTTATGATAACGGCGGTTTGGCAACGGGCGCGACATCGCGCTCAGGCGTTGCCGCACCAGCCGGAACACAATGGAGCGAAGCTCAGAGCAACACAGGAGACACTTTAACCAGCAACACACTTGCCGGTGTCGGATGCCAAGTTATCGGAGCGGCGACAAATAATCGCTGTGCTGACGATTTTATTGTTCCGGTCGGCGAAACGTGGACGGTTTCATCCGTGGTAACTTTTGTGTATCAAACCGGCTTTGCGGGCGGAACAAGTCCGGTGGTCGGTTCAACATTAAGAATTTGGAGCGGATTTCCCGAAGCGCCGGGAAGCACGGTTGTTTTTGGCGATACAACAACCAATCGTTTGGCAAGTTCAACAAACTCCAATCTATTTCGTGTTTTCAACACAACGACTCCGGCTCCGGGAACGGCTCCGGGAACAACACGCATTATTTGGCAAAATACGATTACCGTTTCACCGAGTGCGGTTTTGCCCGCCGGACATTATTGGGTTGACTTTCAAACCGATACCGGCGCGACAACGGGAAATTTTACGCCGACTGTAACAAACATAGGAACACGCGGCGCAATGGTTTATAACGCCGTTCAAAAAATCGGCGCGGCAGCGTTTTTGCCTATCGCAGAAGCAGGAAACCCGGCAGCGGCGGCAGATTATAATGTTGATTTTCCATTCAAACTTAACGGTTCGATTGCAGGAACTATTGGAACGCGCCGCTCAAGAACGGTGGATTTCAATGGCGATAACAAAACCGATTTCGCTGTTGCTCGTTCAGCCAATGGAACATCGCAAACCACTTGGTCAATTTTTAACAGTATGGGCGCAACCAGCGGTGCTGCTTGGGGCATAGGTGTCGGATTTGCCGGAGGCGACATTGCCACCCCGGAAGATTTTGACGGCGACGGCAAAACGGACATTGCCGTTTGGCGACCGGGCGCAGCTTTGACAGCAGCATTCTACATTTTGAACAGCGCAACCAATACAGTTACTATTTCGCAATTCGGACAAACCGGCGACGATCCGAGTGTTGTTGACGACTATGACGGCGATGGAAAAGCTGATGTTGCGGTTTATCGTCCCGGCGCACAAAGTTTCTTCTATTATCGCGGAACTCTAAGCAATCCGGGCGGAAACGTAACCTTTGTGCCTTGGGGCGTTACAGGTGACAAACCTGCACCGGGCGATTATGACGGTGATAGAAAAGCCGATTTTGCAGTTTTCCGTAATGAAGGAGGCGTGGCACGTCATTATCATTTGAGAACAACACAAGGTTTCGTAACCGTTCTATTCGGATTGTTCACCGATAAATTTGCGGGCGGCGACTACGATGGCGACAACAAAACCGACCTTTGTATGGTCAGAGCCAACGGTTCAGTTTTTGATTGGTATATTTCCCGAAGCAGTGACGGTGTAACATTTACTACGGCATCACTGGGAGGTTTCGGAAATCCGACGACCGACGTTATCGTTCAAGGCGATTATGACGGCGATAACCGCACGGACTTCGGCGTTTGGAGAACTTCGGCAACGGACAACGGAGTTTTCTTCCTTGCTCCGACAAACAGCGCGTTGAGCGGAACAAAATGGGGAAGCACGGGTGGCACTTTAACAACGCCTGATTATCCTGTGGCAAACTATAATGTTCACTAACTTGATGATTTAACTGAAAAATGCGCCTTCTGCATTTGGCAAAAGGCGCATTTTTTTTGTTTGTATTTTCCGTTTATTTACGGTCGGAATTGTTAATTTTCTTTATATCGAAGGTTCGCGCAATCGAATCTGTTTGATTGCGAATGGCACGAAGTTTGTCGCGTTCTCCTGTGAAGCGCAAAACATAGACGGTTGTATCATTTGCTTTAAGAAAGTAAAATCTGCCACTCATATTTCGTGCCGAGCGAATATATTCAAAATTGAAAACTCTGCCTGAAAGCGCACCGGCAAATTGCTCATCTTTACCGGCAACGTAACCTTGCATAAATTTAAGTTTGTTTTCTTCTGCCACAATTGTTTCGGAAACGAGTTCGTCTGCTTTGACAGCTAATTTGCGGATTTCCAAAAATCCGTCCATTTTATCTCCATAGACGTATTCGACATTCGGATTTATTTCCGAAGGCGTTGCCGTCATTTTCCACGTTTCATTGGGCAAAATAAAAGTATATTCGACATTTGCATCCAAAAAAGTTTTGGTTTGTGCCAAAATCGAAACTGCCATAAACGCACCGATAGCTAAAGAAAAGAAAAACTTGGATAATTTCATTTTTATAAATTCCTGCTTCTCAAAATAAAGAATTATTCTAATCTATTTTTCGGAAAACCGCGATTTATTAGTTGATATTTGTTCGTTGTCGGTTGTCCGTTGAGAATTGATTTAATTTTCTTAACAAATAGCAACGGACAAAAAATTTTCAGCTTTTTCAATTTTTCAAACGTCTAACTTAACGAACAGCGAAAGCGTTTATAAATTTAAGAGGTAAATTGTAATGATAAAAAAATTCTCTTTTTTGCAGAAAATAACGGCTTTTTTGATGATTTCGGCGATTGTTTGCCCGACGTTGGTTGCGGCGAGAATTGCGGACTCGAAAAACGGCAAAAAATCGCTTACGGAAACGCAGAAAATCATTCACGTTCTTAATCGTTTGGGATTTGGTGTGCGTCCGGGTGATGTTGAAAAAGTTAAATCAATCGGGATTGACAAATACATCGAACAACAATTAAATTCGGCTTCGATAAACGATTCGATTGCCGATGAAAAAGTAAAAAATCTTCCGGTTTTGAAGATGTCAAACGAAGAACTTTTTGCAAAATATCCGAATCCGGGTGCGGTAATGACAGCGGTCGCCCAGAAAAATGGTTTGCAACGCGACGATTTGATGGGAATTCGTCCGAATCAAAATCAAAATACGGATGAGATGAAAGAAAATCAGATGAGCGAAGCCGACCGCCGCAAATACCAACAGGAAATCGCTGAAATGTATCGCAAATACAATCTCGGTCGCCCAAATCAAATTACGCAACAACTTATTGCTTCAAGGCTTCTTCGGGCAACTTATTCCGAACGCCAACTGCAAGAAGTTATGGTTGATTTTTGGTCAAATCATTTCAACGTCTATGCGAACAAAGCCGCGACGCGCTGGTTTTTACCCGAATATGACCGCGACGTGATTCGCCCGAACGCGCTCGGAAATTTCAAAGATTTGTTGTTGGCGACAGCCAAAAGTCCGGCGATGCTTTTTTATCTCGACAATTTTCAGTCAATCTCGCCGAACGCCAATAACAATAATTTGGCAAATAATAATCGGCGACGCAATCGTTTGATGCAAAATCAGCAACAGCAACAGCGACAGCAACGCGGAATTAACGAAAATTATGCCCGCGAAATTATGGAACTTCACACACTCGGTGTTGACGGCGGTTATACTCAAGAAGACATCCGCGAAGTTGCCCGCGCTTTGACAGGCTGGACGATTATTGATGCTCGCGGGTATCGTCGCGCCTTTGCGGCAATGGCGAACGGCACGACTGACCGCCGCGCCGAGCGCTTGATGCGCCAAGCCGGAATTCCTTTGGACACTCCGAGCGGCACGTTTTATTTCAACGAAAATTGGCACGACAAAGGCGAAAAAGTTGTGCTTGGGCAAAAAATCAACGAAGGCGGAATGAAAGATGGCTTAAAAGTTATCGAAATTCTCGTAAATCATCCTTCGACAGCAAAATTTATCGCCCGAAAACTTGCGGTCAAATTTGTTTCCGATACACCAAGCGAAAAACTCGTAAATCGCGTTGCAGAAGCATTTACGAAATCGAAAGGCGACATAAAAACAACGCTTCGCACACTTTTTACGAGCGAAGAATTTTTCGCGGCAGAAAATTATCGCGCCAAAATCAAAACTCCGTTTGAATTATTGGTCAGTTCTTTGAGAACACTCGGCGCAGACACGAACGGCGGACAAGTTCAGTCGCTTTTAAGCAAAATGGGCGAACAGCTTTACGGTTATCAAGCTCCGACCGGTTATCCTGATACGGCGGAAGATTGGGTAAATACGGGTGCATTGCTTGAGAGAATGAATTTTGCCGTCGCGCTTTCAAGCAATCAAATTCCTGGCACACGGGTTGATTTAAGGAAATTTGAAGCCAAAGAAAAATCGCAAATTTTGGAAAATTCTCTTGCGGCGATTCTTCAGGGCGAAGTCAATCCGAACACAAAACAGACGCTTTTGAAACAAATCGAACAGCCGCTGATTCAAACAAAATTGGATTCGGATATGGATGATGACGATGGCGAAATGATGCAGGGGGGCGGACAAAATCGCCAAAATCGAACTCGTTTGCTCCCGCCGAGCGGCAACGCTGAAGTTTTCAAAATCATCGGTTTAATTTTGGGTTCGCCCGATTTTCAACGGCAGTAAAAAAGTTTTGAGTTCCGTCTTCAGGCGGCAACCGCCAGCGAAGCGAAGTGGTTTTGGTTAATCTCAAATGAATCCAACATTCACTAAATTTCTGCTTTGCTTCGCTGGCAGAAATGCCGACTGAAGTCGGGACTCAAAACAAAGTGAGGTATTAAAATTATGGACAGAAGATATTTTTTAAAATCATCAGGAATCGCTCTCGCAAGCTACGGTTTGATGTCGGTTGCGCCACGCTTTTTGCATCAATTTGCGAACGCACAGACCTTAACCAAAGGTTACGGCAAAAAGAAAACGCTTATCACGATTTTCCAACGCGGTGCAGTTGACGGTCTGAATATGGTTGTGCCGTTCGGCGAAAGCGAATATTACAACATTCGCCCCGGAATTGCAGTTCCGAAGCCGAATCAAACAAACGGCGCAATTGATTTGGACGGTTTTTTCGGACTTCATCCGTCGCTCAAACCGTTTGAAACTTTCTGGAAAAACAAGCAGCTAGCCGTGATTCATTCGGTCGGTTCGCCGGACAATACTCGCTCGCATTTCGACGCGCAAGATTATATGGAAGCCGGAACTCCCGGAATTAAATCAACCCGCGACGGTTGGTTAAATCGCACGTTGCAAGCAACGCAAAGCGAAAAAGATTCGCCGTTTCGCGCCGTGGCGATGGGTGGACAAACGCCGCGCAGTTTGGTCGGACGCGCTCCGAGGATTGTGATGACTAATCTCGCCGATTTTTCGATTCGCGCCGGCGAATATACGAAATCTGTTTCGGGCGGTTTTGAAGACCTTTATCAAAACAACGCCAAAGATTCTTTGAATGAGAAAGGCGAAGAAACTTTTGAAGCTGTGAATTTTTTGAAAACTGCAAATCCGGCAAAATATAAAACTGAAAACGGCGCAGTTTATCCGAATTCGTCTTTTGGGCGTTCACTTCAACAAATCGCACAGCTTATAAAAGCCGGAGTCGGGCTTGAAGTTGCTTTTACCGATACAGGCAACGAACTTCGTTGGGACACACACGCCAACCAAGGCGGCGCACGCGGACAACTTGCTAATTATCTGCGTGACTTCGGTGCGGGAATTACCGCTTTTACAACTGATTTGGGAACCAGAATGGATGATGTCGTAATTTTAACAATGTCCGAATTCGGCAGAACAGCCCGCCAAAACGGTTCGGGCGGCACGGATCACGGACACGGAAACGCGATGTTCGTTCTTGGAAATTCGGTCAAAGGCGGCAAAGTTTATGCAGATTGGAAAGGTTTGAAATCGAGCCAATTAAACGACGGGCGTGATTTAGCCGTTACAACCGATTTCCGCGATATTTTAGGCGAAATTGCTTATAAGCATCTTGGAAATAAAGACTTGAAAAAACTGTTTCCGAATTATTCGGAGGCTTCAACCGCAAAATTTAAGGGAATTTTGAGTTGACTTTTCATTCAATCAATCAAAAGCCGATGTTCATTTTTTTGAACGTCGGCTTTTGGTTTTGAGTCCTATTTTTAATTGAAACTCAGAACCAAATAATAAAAGCGCAACTTTTTGGCAGTCGCGCTTTTGCTGGAGTAACTAGCAGGTTTGGGGACGGGGTTTGTCATCACTCGCTGACTGCAAGCGATATTGCTGGGGGATAATGAAAAGACCCGAAAGTCTTTAAAGTCTGTGTGTCAAAATGTTTGCGTGCGCCGCAGTCCAAACAGACACGATAAGATTCTTTTACATTAATTGTGAACGGGCGGCTCAGATGTTTGTGCCAGCAACCGAACACTTTTCCGAATAAACCGATTTTTGCACCAAATGCGCCTTGTGTGCGGTTGATTTCAGTTTGTGCGATATAATTTTGCTCTAAAGTTCTTTGCATTTTTATTTTCCTCTTCGCATTATTTTTAAATGCGTCATTCACAATTTTTAAGACGCATCGTGGGAAGAGTTTTGCAGTTTATTTGATGAAAATTTCTTTCAATGGTTTGCCTTTTCCTTCTTCCATACTTTTGATAATTCCTTTATTTCGCTAAAATCTTCCTTAAAGATTCAGATAAAATCGAAAAACTATGCCGAAAAATATATTAAAAAAATTGTCGTTTCTCCTAATAATTCTTGTTTTTGCTTTTCCCGTCTGCGCGTGGGACGACGTAGGACATAAATTAACCGGCTTTGTTGCCTGGCAAACGATGTCGCCGGATGTGCGCGAAAAGGTCATAAAAATTTTGCGAAGCGCACCCGAAGATTCTGATTTAGCCGCGCTTTATCCAACAGGTTCACGTTCTGAAGAAGCAAAAAATCTCGAATTTTTTATGATTGCAACATATTGGTCGGATATTGTCCGCGATCGTGATTTTAAGGTTCGGCAGGAAAAGTATCATCACGGCACTTGGCATTATTCCGATACGTTTTGGGCGCAGGAAAACAATCAGGTAAAAATTCTCGAAAATCCCAAAGAAGACGGCGGCAAGGCGGTTGAAAAATTGTTTGAATTCGACAAAGTTTTAAAGGATGGAAATGCTTCAAACTCCGATAAAGCGATTGCGTTGGCATGGGGTTTGCATCTCGGCGGCGACATTCATCAACCTCTTCATACTTCAGCGCGTGTTACCGAATTTGAGCCGAAAGGCGACCAAGGCGGAAATACTTTTTCGCTTACGCCGAAAGATACGCCGCGCAATCAACAAGTAAATCTGCATTGGTATTGGGATTCGATTGTAATGCGAAGCGTGGCAAGAAAAAACGATGCTTGTGATGCAGATTATCTTGCGCCGATTGGCAAACAAATGATGAAAAATTATCCGCTTGCAAAATCAAAAGATTCATTAAGTCTTGGAAAATTTGATGTTTGGCAACAGGAAAGTTTTAAGATTGCGACAACCGAGCTTTTTCCCGCAACCTTGATTCGTTTCCAAATGCCGACAGAAAATTACAAGAAAAACGCTTATAAAATCGCCGAAAAACAAATTTCTCTCGCAGGTTATCGGCTCGGCGCAATGCTCAATCAAATTTTCGGCGCAAATCAAACAACAGCACAAACTCCGCCGTGCAAAATCATTCGCCGTGTGATGTATCCGGTTTCAAAAACCAACGACGGCAACCAAAAATTAGAAATCGGTTTGCTCAATCTTTGCCCTGCAAACAAAGGAATGGTGTCGCGTCCGATGATGGGAATGATGATCAACGGCAAAATAGAAATGTTTGAATACGATGTTGAAAAAGTGTTCAAAACCGAAAAAGAAGCCCGTGATTACGCCGCGCAAAATAATATTACCGATATTGCAATAAATTAAGATTTTGCAGAAATACGCAAGGAGTAAGTGCGAAAGATTAACCCACTTAATTTGTGCGTGTTTCTGCGCCAACTAAATGAATCCGCAAAAACTACTCGAATATTTCACAAACCACCGCGATAAAATCGTTAATTCGATAGTCGAATTTGTCGAAATCGAATCGCCGTCATTTGACATTTCGGGAAGCCGAAATGTCGCTGATTTTCTCGAAAACGAAGCACGAAACATCTCCAACGATTTTCAAATCGAACGAATTTTTGCCGAAAATTACGGCGAACATTTTATCCTTCGCACCAAATCCGAAATTCCGAATCCGAAATCCCAAATTCTTTTGCTTGGACACACGGACACGGTTCATCCGCGAGGAACAAAAACGCGAAACCCGACGCGCATCGAAGACGGAAAACTTTACGGTTGCGGCACTTTTGATATGAAAGCCAACGTCGTTTTGATGTTTGAAATTCTTCGATTTTTTAAAGAATTTAATCTTGAACCGGCGCGACCGATTACAATTTTATTGAGTTGCGATGAAGAAGTCGGAAGTTTTACAGGGCGTGAAGTTGTTGAGCGCGAAGCCTTAAAATCAGAATTTTGTTTAGTGTTTGAACCGTCAATCAACGGCAAAGTAAAAACCGGCAGAAAAGGCACGGGAATGTTCACTTTGAAAGCGCACGGAATTCCCGCACACGCCGGACTCGAACCCGAAAAAGGCGCGTCTGCCGTTTTAGAAATTTCGCGTCAGGTCGAAAAATTACATACGTTAAATAATTTACAAATCGGCACGACGGTCAATGTCTGCACAATTTCGGGCGGCACAACAACAAACGTAATTCCGTCTGAAGCGGAATGTTCGGTTGATGTCCGATTTACGTCAATGGCAGAAGCCGAACGCATCGAAGACGAAATCCGAAATCTGAAATCCTTTGATGAAAGAGTTTCGCTTGAACTTCTCGGCGCAATCAACCGTCCACCGCTCGAACGAAACGAAAATGTTATAAATCTTTACGAAAAAGCTAGAAAAATCGCAATCGAATTCGATTACGAACTCGGCGAAGTGCAAGTCGGCGGTGCGTCTGACGGCAATTTTGTCGGAGCTTTGGGCGTTCCGGTTCTCGACGGTTTAGGACTTTCCGGTGCGGGCGCACACACGCTCGAAGAATTCGTTTTTGTCGAAGATATTCCGCGCCGCGCCGCATTAATTGCGAATCTTCTGCTTGCTGATTAAAAATTATGATTGCTCAAAAAAAACAACGCGCACCGCGAAATCGCACGATAGAATTGAGCGTGGAGGAAATCGAACTTTATCGAAAGAGTTTGATTTATGAAGGTGATTTGCATGTTTTTCAGAATAAAATTATTTGTGGCGATGCTTTTCAAATTTTGAAAAAACTGCCCGAAAAATCTTTTGATTTGCTTTTCGCCGATCCGCCTTATAATTTGACGAAAAATTTCGGCGCGGAGAAATTTAAGCAAACTTCTTTGGACAACTACGAAATCTGGCTCGAATCTTGGCTTTTAGATTGCGCGAAACTGTTAAAACCAAACGCATCAATTTATATTTGTGGCGATTGGAATTCGGCAAGCGCGATTCAGCGCGTTGGAATGAAATATTTTACATTGCGAAACCGCATCACTTGGGAGCGCGAAAAAGGTCGCGGCGCAAAGGCAAATTGGAAAAATGCTTCGGAAGACATCTGGTTTTTTACCGTTTCAGATGAATTTACATTCAATCTCGAATCAGTAAAAATCCGCCGCAAAGTTCTCGCGCCTTACACCGAAAACGGTAAACCGAAAGATTGGGAAAAAAGCGACACGGGAAATTTTCGCGCCACGCATCCGTCAAATTTTTGGACTGATTTAACTGTGCCGTTTTGGTCAATGCCCGAAAACACGGAGCATCCGACACAAAAACCGGAAAAACTTTTAGCGAAAATCATTCTCGCTTCGACAAACGAAACCGATTTAATTCTCGACCCATTCGCCGGAAGCGGCACGACTGCTGTTACCGCAAAAAAATTAAATCGCAAGTTTACGGTAATCGAAGCAGACGAAAATTATTGTCTTTTGGCGCAAAAACGGCTTGATTTAGCCGAAAACGAAAAGACGATTCAAGGTTTTTCAGACGGAATTTTTTACGAAAGAAATACGCCGAGAAAAAAATAAAATGATTGAAAGATTTTTATTGGAAGCTCTAATTCAAGTTGCGGGAATTGCTTTGATTGCAATTTTTCTCGTCAAAGCAAAGACGAAAGAAAACTATTTGCGCGTGTTATTTTTCGCACTTATTTTTATCGTTTATCAGATCGCTCTGGTTTTGCCGAAATTATCGAAAAGTTTTGATTTTATTGAGTCGAATTGGAATTGGGAAGGCAAGATTTTCGGCATCGTTTGGGGCGTGATTTGCTATTTTGTTTTTAGAAATTATTTCGCCGAAAACGATTTTTTTACGTTCAAACAAAACGCCGAAAATAGTGGAAAAACGTGGATTGTTGCCGTTTCGGTGATTGTTTTGATGAGCGTTTTGTATTATTTTATCGCCAAAAGCGATTTCGACACGGAAACGCTCGTCTTTCAACTGACGATGCCCGCTTTAGACGAAGAAATTATGTTTCGCGGCATTTTGCTCGGACTTTTTTTGACCGCTTTGCGCGAAAGATTTTTATTTTTGGGCAATCCGGCGATTTTGCTGACGGCAATCTTGTTTGGATTTTTGCACGCTTTCGGTTTGTCGAAAGATTACAAATTGAGTTTCGACATCATCAGCTTTTTGCACACGGGAATCGGCGGATACGTTTTTGCGTGGCTCGCCTTGCGAAGCGAAAGTCTGGTTTTACCGATTTTGACACACGGTTTGACAAATTTCTTCGCCGCGCTTGCAACAATGCTAAAATAATTTGACTGAAAATTTTATGAAAATCGCCACTTGGAATGTAAATTCAATCGCCATTCGGCTCGAAGCTGTTTTTAATTGGCTAGACGCAACAAAAACGGACGTGCTTTGTCTTCAGGAAACAAAATGCGTTGACGAAAAATTTCCGCTCGAAGCCATCAGAAATTTCGGTTACGACGCGGTGTTTATGGGACAAAAAAGCTACAACGGCGTGGCGATTTTGGCGAAACATAAACTCGAAAATCCGCAATATAATTTTGCTGATGATGATGCAGACGCACCGAAGCGTCTGATTGCCGCAACCGTCAATAACATTCGTATTGTCAACACTTACATTCCGAATGGCACGGAACTTTGGACAGATAAATTTACTTTTAAGTTAGATTGGCTTCAGCGTTTGCGGAAAATGTTTGATGCTAATTCGCCGAAAGATTCGGATGTTTTGCTTTGCGGCGATTTCAATGTCGCGCCCGAAGAATTAGACGTTTGGAGCGTCAAAAACTGGACAGGAAAACTGCATTTTTCAAAACCCGAACGCGCCGCGATTCATCACGTCAAACAATGGGGATTTGTTGACGTTTTCCGCCAAATTAACGGCGATTTGCAAGAATTTTCGTGGTGGAATTACCGCGAAGGCGCATTCCCGAAAAATCACGGACTTCGGATTGACCACATTTGGACAAGCCAAAGTTTAGCTGAAAAATGCGTCGGTTGCTGGATTGACCGCGAACCAAGAACTTGGGAACGTCCGAGCGACCACACGCCTGTTGTTGCTGAATTTAAACTGTAATTTTACGCATTCATTTCGCGCAAACCTTTATCAATCCGGCGATGAATTTGGCGGATTTCGGTTTCGAGTTTGCGGATTTTTTCGCGTGTTTTGACATCTCTCAATTTTATTTCCAAACCAAGCAATGCCAATTCGAGCATTTCGGGGTATTCGGGCGAAGTCAAACCGCGTTCCCAACGTGCGACGGTGTTGCCCGCCACGCCCAAATGAAGCCCAAGTTCAGCTTGCGTCAGTTTTAATTTTTCGCGGGTTTGTCTGATAATTTGCATTGATTTTTTCTTCCTTTTCATTTATCTTTTGAAAAGAAGGGAAAGAAAGTTTGCGCTTTCCTTCCCAACCGAATTAGCGTTTAGCTAATTCTTTTTCCATACTATCTAAACGCTGTCGGATTTCCGTTAAGTCTTTCGACAGCGTTTTCTCTATTCGGTTGATTTTGTTTTTCAACCTTTCAAGACTCAAAGCCTGAATTTTCAAGGCTTCAAGGATATTATGGAGGTCGTCGCTTCTCGAATCATAGATTCCGTTTCCGTTTTCTTGATTCATTGAAACACCTCCTTTTCTAAGAGCTACGAAAACCGAAGTTTTCGTGCAAAAACTATTATACAAATAGCGTATAAAATATAAAACTCGGAAATACGAATTTTTCAATGAAATTACCAAAAACGCTCTGGCTCATTCGGCACGGGCAAAGCACGGCAAATTTGGCGCGTCATAAGGCAGAAGCGGAAAAACTTTTGACGATTGATTATGATGAGCGCGAAATGGATATTCCTCTGTCGCTAAAAGGTGTTGAGCAATCAATTTCGGTCGGGCGTTGGTTTAAGTTTCAGCCTGTAAAACCGACTTTAATTTTCGTTTCGCCTTATTTGCGGACGATTGAAACTTCACGTCTGATTGCTGAAAATGCAAATTTCAGGAATCTCGAAATCATTCAAGATGAACGACTTAGAGAACGTGAACTTGGAATTTTTGACCGTTTGACAAAGCTCGGCGCAATGCAAAAATATCCCGAAGAATGCGAAAAACGAGAACATTTCGGCAAATTTTATTATCGTCCGCACGGCGGCGAAAATTGGGCTGATGTTGCGCTTCGCCTGCGTTCATTTTGGCGCGATTTGTGTTTGCATCACGCGGACGAAAAAGTTTTGCTCGTTACACACGAGGTAGTTATCAGAGTTTTTCGCTACGTTATTGAAAAACTGACGGAAGAAGAAATTTTGGCGATTGATAAGTCTTGCGACATCGAAAATGGCGCGGTTTCTTCGTATAATTTTGACATGGAAAGGAATAAATTCGTCTTGAAATTGGATAATTATTTGCCGTAAAAAATTATGGAAGAAGCCAAATTTATTTCGCTCGAATTTCAAAAACTTGAGAGCGAAGCTGAACAAATCAAACGCGCCAATGAATTTTATGAAAATCTAAATCGGCGACGAACCGTGCGCGAATATTCGGATGAAAACGTCATATTTGAATTGATTGAAAAGGCGATTTTGACTGCCGGAACTGCACCTTCGGGCGCGAATATGCAGCCGTGGCGGTTTGTGGTTGTTGCATCGCCGGAAATCAAAAAGCAAATCCGCGAAGCCGCCGAACGCGAAGAATTTGAAAGCTATCACAATCGAATGAGCGACAAATGGCTTCGCCGTCTTGCGCCGCTCGGAACTGATGAACACAAACCTTTTCTCGAAATTGCGCCGTATTTAATTGTCGTTTTTCGCATCACTTCGATTACGGAAAACGGCGAATCTGAGCCGACTTATTACAGTCAAGAATCGGTCGGAATCGCAGTTGGAATGTTGCTTGCCGCACTTCACAATGCAGGTTTGGCGACTTTGACGCATACGCCGAGTCCGATGAAATTTTTGCAGGAAATTCTCGGTCGTCCGAAAACGGAAGTTCCGTTTGTGTTAATTCCGGTCGGCTATCCGGCAAAGGATGCGAAAGTTCCCGACATCGAGCGCAAACCGCTTGAGGAAATTATGCAAATCGTTTAATAATCAAAACTTGTGGACGTTTCGCCAAAAACGGAAATAAATTTTCCGGCAAAAGGTTTGGAAAAATCAGATGCCGAACTCGTTCTCGCGTGTCGGCGCGGCGACGAGACGGCTTGGGACACGCTCGTCAATCGTTATCAGCGTTTGATTATCACGATTCCGCGCCGCGCAGGTTTGTCGGAAGAACAGTCGGCAGACGTTTTTCAGGAAGTTTTTTTGACGCTTTTTGAAAAATTGGACGAAATCGAACAGCCTGAAAAAATCCGTTCGTGGATTGTTACGACTGCAAAATTTAAAACTTGGGGAACGGTTCGTTCGCAAAAAGGATTTTATGCGCCCGAAACCGAAGAAGAAATGGAAGCAGAAATGGCGAGTTTGGCGGACAAATCGCCTTTGGCGGATGATGTTTTAATCGAATTGGAGCAACAACATCAAATCCGCACCGCGCTTTTGGAATTGGAAGAACGCTGTCAGAAAATTCTTTCGATGATTTATCTGCGAGATTCAGCGGCGAGTTATGCAGAAGTCGCAGCGGCAATCGGCGTTGGCGAAACGAGCATCAGCCCGATGCGTTCGCGTTGTTTGCAAAAATTGGCGAAAATTTTGACGAAATAATTTTTTGTCTTTTTCAATCAACAGGGCGCACTGTTAGTTTGAGAGGGCAAATTGATGGTTTCAATAATGACTAACGGAAACGAAAATTTAATCAACAAAATCGTGTCGCTGATGGAAACGGATTCGTCGGCAGACGCGCCGCAAGATTCGCTCAAATGGGCGAAAAATATTTTTCGCTCACGCGCTGTCGAGCCGAAGAAATCATTGGTGCAAAAGGTTTTAGCAGTTTTGAAGATAGATTTGTCGCCAAACAAAGCGGCTTTCGGCGAACGTTCCGCCGCTTCATCGCAAGCGCGTCAGATGTTGTTTTCGGCAGGTGAAATCGGGATTGATTTGCGGATTTCGGAAACCGAAAAAGGCTCCAATTTGCGCGGACAAATTCTTGGCGAAGGTTTTGCAAATTGCACGATAAAACTTGGTGAATTTGAAACTGTTTCCAATGAATTGAGCGAATTTTCGTTTGCGAAAATTTCAGGCGGCGAATACGATTTGACTTTAAAAACAGATGAAACGGAAATTGTTATCGAAAGTTTGATTTTTTAACGCAAAGACGCGAAGGCGCAAAGACGCAAAGATTTTTATTTTTGTCTTTCTTTGTTCCTTCGCGTCTTTGCGTCTTTGCGTTAAAATTTCTATATGACTCTCCGAAAACTCGCCGAAAAACTAATTTCAGCCGAAAATGAATCTCACCGAAAAAGTCTAATCGCTCAAAACAAACGTCTTGCCGATGAAAATCTCGCGCTTGTTTTGAAAGAAATTTGCTACGAATCTTGGACAATCGAGCCGACTAAAGCACAGAAAACCGCACAAGCAATAAAAACGCTTTTGAAATTTAATCCGAATGTCGAAACCGAAGCCTTGAGTTTTTGGGTGAGCGGAATTGCGGATTTGACGCGCGGAAAGCTCGAATCGGCAATCAAAAATCTCGACAAATCTTCCGCAGATTTTCAAAAAATCAATAAAAAACTCGAATCGGCTCAAACGCAAGTCGCCAAAATCATTGCACTCGCGCTTTTGGGAAATTACGCGGAAGCCGTCCGCACAGGCAAAAAAGCGATAGAAATTTTTGAAATTTACGGCGACGAACTCGCCATCGGCAAAATCGAAAATAATATCGGAAGCATTTCCATTCGTCAGGAAAATCTTGAACGTGCCGAAAAATCGTTTCTTTCGGCACGGCAACGTTTTCTGAAAATCCAAAATGTCGAAGAATTAATCGTCAGCGAAATCGGTTTGGCAAACACTTATTCAGCGATGAATGATTTTCGCAATGCGGACAAATTTTATCGAAAAACGCTTGAAAATACACGGAATTTACAAATGTTTATGCGCCAAGCCGAAATTGAAACAAATATCGGAAGCCTTGCTCTGTATCGCGGAAAATACGACGAAGCGTTGAAATTTTTGGAATCTTCGCGGCTGAAATACGAAGATTTGAAAATGCCGCATCAGACGGCAATTGCCGAACTTGAAATCGCTGACGCATACCTCGAATTAAATCTCGTGGACGAGGCTTTCGAGATTTACAAGCGCGTTTTGCCTGCACTCTCAAAGTTTAAAATTCAAGGCGAAACGGCGCGTTTGCACGGCAAATTCGGGCAGACGGCGATGGTTTTGGGCGATAAAAAAACGGCGCGAAGGGAATTCCAAAAAGCAGTGCAACTTTACGAAAAAGAAAAGAATTTTATCGGCTCGGCACAAGTTTTTTTGGCGCAGGCACAACTCGAATCAAAAGAAAGAAATTATCAAACGGCTCTTGAATTGATTGGCAAAGCGCAAGAAATTTTCGAGCGGTTTGATAATCAGCGATTTGTGTTTTTGGCAAATTTTCTGAAAGGAGAAATTTACCGAAATCTGGGCGAATCTGAAAAAGCTGAAGAAATCTTAACACAAACCCACGCGGTTTCTATCAGAAAAAAACAATCGAACATCTCGCAGATTTGCCAAATTTCGTTGGCAAAAATTTCCGAACAAAGAGGCGAACTCACGAAAGCGAAAAAACATTATCAAAAAGCAATTCATTTAATTGAAACGCTTCGTGCGCCGCTTGCGGCAGAAGAATTTCGAATGGCTTTTTTGGCGGATAAATTGTTGCCGTTTGAGAATTTAGCGAAAATATATCTTTCCGAAAAAAATCTAAGAAAAGCATTCTCAATGATTGAAAAAGCGCGGGCGCGGTCACTTTCCGAAAGTTTGGATAATGATTTTTTTGGACAAGATGAAAGCGAATTCTCGCCAAAGCTCGCCGAAAAATTACGCGATTTGCGTGAGGAATTAAATTGGTTTTACAGCCGCTTGAATCGTGCCGAAGCTAATGATTTTGCGACTTTGCAAATAGAAATAAAACGTCGTGAAAAGCAAATTTCTGACATAATGCGGCAGATTGACGCTGTTCGGAGTCTTGCCTTCAAACGGAATTTCCCCGGCGAAGAATTCCGCCTAAAAGCGGGACTCAAAGCACTTGGCGCAGAAAAAGTTTTGCTCGAATTTGTCAATTTTGACGGCAATCTTTCGGGTTTTGTCATAACTGAAAAGAAAATTTATTTTACCGAAAATCTTGCAAAAGAATCTGAAATTATCGCACTTTTGGAAGGTTTGCAATTTCAATTCAGTGCGCTTCGTTACGGTGCGAAAAGTTTGGGCGCATTTATTGGCGAACTCAAAAAACGTGCGGATTTTTATCTCGAACGGCTTTATGAAAAGTTAATTTTACCGCTCGAAAAATTTATCAGCACGAAAGATTTGGTTATTGTTCCGGTCGGCGCGTTGCACTACGTTCCGTTTCAGGCTTTGCGCGAACGGGAAAATTATCTGATTCAGAACCGTGAAATCGTTTATGCGCCGAGCGCGAAAGTTTGGCAAACTTTGGCAAGAAAGTCGAAGAAAGCAAAAACGGCTTTGCTGATTGGTTTTGCGGACGAAAAAATTCCGCTGGTTAAACAAGAAATCGAAGCGATTGAGAAAATTTTTCCGAACGCAAAAGTTTTTACCGATGAAGCCGCAAATTTTGAAAATTATACAAAAAACGCCCCCGATTTTGATATTTTGCATCTGGCTTGCCACGGGCAATTTCGTGCCGACAATCCGCTTTTTTCGAGTCTGCATCTGGCGGACGGTTTTGTTACTGTGAAAGATATTTGCTCACAAAAATTAAAAGCCGGACTCGTAACTTTGAGCGCGTGCGAAACGGGTTTGAATAAAATTTTCGCAGGCGATGAAATTCTGGGTTTGGCGCGAGGTTTTCTTTCGGCGGGCGTAAACTCTTTAGTTCTAAGTCTTTGGACGGTCAATGATGAAGCAACTACGGAATTGATGAAAGATTTTTACGCAGAATTGCAACGCGGTGCAAGTGTTTCGGCATCATTAAAAATGGCTCAGAATAATTTTATCAAGCGTGGCGCACATCCTTATTTTTGGTCTCCGTTTGTGCTGATTGGAAGATAATTTTTTCTCAATCTGTCTTTTTGGTAAAATAAAATGCACTGTTTATTCGGTAGGAAAGTATTTTTGAGGAAGTTGTAGTAAAAAATGAATAAATTGATTGCAAATATTTGGCTGAGAGCGTGTTTCGTGGTGCTTTCGGTATTTATTTTTTTCGGCAACGGCTTCGGGCAAAATTGTGAAGCTGTGCCGAATGAAATCTTGCTTGACCTCGTAAATCAAACGGATTTACCCGCAGTTGCCGTGCAATACGGTTTGAATCCGACACCGATAAGTTCGGTTGGCACGCCACCGACTTATCGAATGCAAATCACAAACGGGCAAACTGCTTGCCAAGTTGCCGCCGCAATGCAGGGCGATGCGCGAATTTCTCAAAAAGAGTCGAATCGGACAGTAAAATTACCCGAAAAAAACGGTTTGGATTGGACAAACGGACAATCTTGGTCAATCGGACAATCTTGGTCAATCGGCGGAAGCGCAAAAGGTTTTCATAAACAATGGTTTCCCGATATGATACGGCTTCCGCAAGCGCATAAAATTTCAACCGGACAGGACATAATTGTCGCAGTTTTGGACACGGGAATTGATTTAAATCATCCGGCTTTTGCGGGAAAATTAGTTCCCGGCTACGATTTTGTTGACAACGACAACAATCCGTCGGAAGTCGGCGTTTTGCATCAAAGTCCGTCTTACGGACACGGCACACACGTTGCGGGAATCATTCTTCTCACCGCGCCGAATGTGAAAATTATGCCGCTTCGCGTTTTGGATGCAAACGGCGAAGGAAATCTTTGGCGAATAAAAGATGCGTTGGTTTTTGCGGCTCAAAACGGCGCGAAAATTGTTAATATGAGTTTTGGCTATCCGCAAGATTTTTCCTCGCAAAGCAATACTTTTTTACACGACCTTTTTCAAGGCTGCGACAGTCTTCCTAATGCTCCGGGACAACAACAATTTCCCGAACTCGACAATCGAATTATGCTGGTTGTTACCGGCGCAGGAAACGGCGGACAGATTGTAAATGGGACAACCATCGGCACAAAAAGAATCTTTCCGGGAGCGGAACGGGGCATTACGCCCGCTGATAATAACGGAATTGACGACAATTTATTAAATGTCGGCGCAAGCACTCGTTACGATAACCTTGCCTTATTTTCGACAATGGCAGATGCTACTAACAACGATGACCGTTGGGTAAGAACAGTCGCGCCGGGAGAAAACATTGTCAGCACACTTCCGGGCGGACGTTACGGCGTTTGGTCGGGAACTTCAATGTCTGCGCCGATTGTTTCGGGAATCGCCGCGCTAGTTTTGCAAGTGCGTCCTGTTGTTCTACCAAACAGAACTATGTCGGTGGTCGTTGACGAAATTGAAGAAACAGGATTTGGCTGGGAATGTGTAGTTCCTTCGAGAAGTATTAATATGAAGACCTCAAGAATTGACGCGCTTCGAGCGGTTCTGAATGACCAAACGCCTATTACCACAACGCCAGCGGCTTGTCAGAATTGAAATAGTTATCATCCGGAAATAATCAAAATACCAATCTGAAACAAGGTTGGTATTTTTTTTTGCGAAATTTTCAAATCAACTGTCTTTTTCGATTAATTCTTTGCACTGTTCGTATGAAAGCCGCATATATTGGGCAAATTTTTACAGATGCGGACATTAAAAAGGAATAAATAGGAAGGTAGAAAAAATAATGAAAAAGAACAAAAAAAATAAGCAAATGTGGAAAGTTGCATTGGTATTTGTCGCGGTTTTTGCTTGGGTGGCAATGCCGTTTTTGATGCAGGAAAAGGTTTCGGCGGGCGGCGTTCCGATTCTTGTCAGAACTGCGAATTTGGTGTCGCCGACAGGAAGCGTTAATCCGCACGGCGCGTCTGAATATCAGCTTTATGCCGACGGCAACCGTGAGCTTGAAGTTGAAGTCGAAGACGTAAATCTTCCGGCAGGAACGGTTTTGGACGCGATTGTGGACGGCAACAACATCGGACAGATAATTTTAGCCGCCGACCAACGTGGAAGATTGAAACTCCGCACCGAAGATGGTCAAACCGTGCCGGTTACTGAAGACGGCGATTTGGTTGAAGTCAAAAACGGTGCAACTCTTTTAGTTAGCGGTGTTTTGAACGGTGGCGGACCGAATCCAACACCTTCGCCGAGCGGTTCGCCGACGGCTTCACCAAGCGGTTCGCCCACAGGAACTCCAACAGGAACTCCGACCGGAACTCCAACAGGTTCACCGAGTCCGAGTCCGAGTGCGTCGCCAAACAGTGGTGATTTGTTCGCAGGTTTGTCGGGAGCAACCATTAACGGTGTTGTGCCGCGTGGATTTGCACAATATGAATTGCACAGCAGTCGGCGCGAATTGGAAGTCCGCGTTTCACAAATCAATCTGCCGGGCGGAACTTCGCTAGGTGTAGCGGTTGACGGCACATCAGTTGGAAATTTGATTTTGGAATCGGACGGCGATGGGAGATTGCGTCTGCGTTCGGATAATGGAGATAATGTGCCGAATATTGCCGCAGGTTCGACAATTTCAGTTCGCAACGGTGCAAACCAAATTCTTTCGGGAACTTTTGGCGGAGCAACCCCGACTCCTTCGCCTTCGCCGGGCGTAACGCCAAGTCCTTCGCCGAGTCCGAGCCAGGGAAGATATTTTGAAACGCATCCGACCGGAAACGGCGTTACTCCGCCGGTTACGACAACAGCAAATGCGGAGTTCAAAGTCTTTTTGAACGAAACGGAAACGCAAGCAACTTTGACAGCTGAATTTCACAATCTTTCGAGCGCACAAACGGGTGCGAGAATCGAAACAACAGTTGGCACAGCGGCAGTTATTCACAGTTTTCCAACGATAGGTGGAACAAACGGAAATCTTGCAACGGCAACAATTAGCGTTACGCCCGTGCAGGTTCAACAGCTTCGTGCAGGTCTTTGGTTTGCGGTTATTACGAGTGCAAATAATCCAAACGGCGAGGTTGGCGGAATTTTTACACAGCATTCAAATCGCGGCGATTTTGACGGCGACGGAAGCAATGATTTTTCAGTTTATCGTCCTTCGACAGGAGTTTGGTATTCACAAAACAGTCAAGGATTTTCGGCGCAAACTTTCGGTTCGGCAACGGATGTTCCGGTTTCGGCTGATTACGACGGTGACGGAAGAACTGATTCGGCAGTTTTCCGAAATGTCGGCGGAAGCGGTGTTTGGGAAATCAAACGCAGTTCGGACAACGGCGTTACCGCAACACAATTCGGTCTTGCAACCGATATTCCCGTGCGTGGCGATTTTGATGGCGACGGACGCAATGATGTTGCCGTGTTCAGACCTTCGACAGGTGTTTGGTATGTTCAAAAATCGAATAACACAGGCTTTATCATCGTCCAATTCGGCACGAACGGCGACAAAGCACTAGCCGCTGATTTTGACGGCGACGGACGCGACGACATCGTAATTTTCCGACCTTCGACAGGCGTTTGGTATTGGATTAGAAGTTCAAACGGCTCAATCGGCATCGTCCAATTCGGCACGAACGGCGATGTTCCGCTCAAAGGCGATTTCGACGGCGACGGACGCGAAGACATCTCGGTTTGGCGACCTTCGACAGGCGTTTGGTATATCTGGAAAAGTTCGGATAATGGTTTCGATATTCGCCAATTCGGGTTGGACGGCGACGTTCCCGTAGCCGGAAATTACGATGGTGATACGAAAACCGACATCGTAATTTTCCGACCTTCGACGGGCGTTTGGTATATCTGGAGAAGCATTGACAATACTTTTGAATATCGGCAATTCGGTTTGAACGGCGATATTCCGACGGTTGCCCAATAAAGTTTAGAGTTACGCCTTCAGGCGTGAAATGAATTTGAGTGAAATCAACTTGAATTTTTATCAAACGACTTCACGCCTAAAGGTGTAACTCTGAACCGAAAAGCAACGTCAATTAAAAACAAAACATCCAAGACTTGCTTCTGAAAGTTATTAACAGTAAAAGAAGTTATCGCTTGAATGTTCGCCTTAACTGCTTGCCCTCCTCGCAGTTAAGGCTTTTTTGAATGTTGAACGAAAGATTACTCCTCATTCAGCATTTTTCAAGATTCCTTCAATCTGTTTGATGTGTCGCAGTTCGTGTCCGCCAATGAGCGCGAGCCAATCGTGCGCCGTCAAGTCACCGAAAAACGGATGCGGAAATTTGAAATCGGAACATTCGACTGACTCAAACATCGGGCGAAGTTCTTCTAATTTTTCGCGTGTTTCGGCTAATTTCACAAAAGATTCTTCAATCGTTTTTGTTCCTGTCGGGCGAACACGGTCAGGCGCTTCAAATTTTAAGGTTTGTCCGGCGGCGGCTTTTTGCAAAAATTCGCCGGAGATTTTTGCTTCACCGGTTGCCGCCGCGCCTTTTGCCTTGGCTTCATTGAGCATTTTGGTGCAGATTTTCATCATTCCTTCTTGCACAATGGCAATATGTTCGACAATATTTTCAATCGTCCAATCGCCTTTTTCAGTCAGAAGATTTTTTTGTTCATCGGTTAAATTTCCAACGGTTGAATTTAATTTCTCGCGGATTTTATCGTTCGCCGCATAGATTTCGGAGATATTTTGATAATTCATAGTTTTATTTTTGATTCGTTGTTGGAATCGCTTGTGGAGAAAAAACCAAACGATGCCAACGGAAATAGCTTCGCACATTGTTTGCCGAGTTTTCAAATAATTTTTGATAGCCGGTTTGCAGATAAAGCATATTCGGTTCTGTCCATTTCAAATCAACAATCGGATTAAACCAAACCTTTGCGTCTTCGTCAATCTCGGTGCTAACAACGGCGTTTGTGTTCGTGTTCGTTTCAACATTCGACGGCGTTCCGTTGATGTTTGATTGTTCTTGCCGTGCCACATTGTCTTTATGCGTTTTCGACGATAAAAGCAGTTGATTTTGAAGCGGAATTGCGGCTTGCGTCGGTTGTGTGCCGAGCGCGTCATAGACTTTTATCGTTTTATCGTAAGCGACCGCGATTTTTGTGGAATCGGGCGACCAAACCGGATAAGTATTTGTCGGATAATCATCGAGAAGCCGTTCACGTCCGTTCTTTTCAATCAAACGCGGTCTGCCGAACGGCAAGAAAAATTCGCCGTTTTGCTTGGCGCGAAACTGCATCACTTGCCATTCTTGATAAGTTGAGGCAAGCGCAACAATCATTGTTGAATCGGGCGACCAGACGAAATAGAAATAAATTAAACCTTCTTTTTGCGTGAGCAGTTTCACGTCTTCGCCGTCCGCACCGCAAATGTAAATTTGCTCGGTTCGCAAAGTCAAAACGGCTTTCGCGCCTTCAACGGGCGGCGTTTCAACGCTTGTTGGTGCAGGTGTTTGCTCGACATTTGCATTCGTGTTTGTGTTCGTATTCGCATTTACATTTGCGTTAGTATTTGTGGCAGTGTTTGCCGAATTTGAATTTGCGGGCGCGGGCGTAGGCATTACCGCGCCGCGAACTTTTGCCATAAACGCGACAGATTTTGAATCGGGCGACCAAACAATCGCGCCCGGATAATAAATCGCCATTCCGTCGTAGGTAACTTTTCGCAAAATTCGTCCGTCTGCCGCATACATATCGAGTCGAAATTCATATTCCGTATCGTTTGAGCGGCGATAAACAACTAGAATTCTTTGTTTATCGGGCGAGAGCAAGGTTTTTACCAAAATTTCGTCCAAACGATTCGTTGAGAAATCGGTTTGAACAACCGGATTTAATTCTTCCGAAGGAATTTCGGGAATCGTTGGCGGCGGCACGTCAGGCTCAAAACGATAATTTAGACGTATCGCCTGCACATTGCCCAAACCTGTCGCTGAATTCGTTGCAGTTTCCGTGCCGGTTTTCGCGCAAGAGGCGATCAAACTGACAAGAATTAATAATATAAAAAGTCGCATTTTTGTCTAATCATACAAAGTCCAACCTTTAGACTGAATAAAGGTTGGACTCCATATATTTATTCTTCGCCAAAATACTGATTATAAAGACGTTTTTGGGCTTCCGTCGCATTTTCCATCCGCACGATTCTGAAATTCGGCGGAATTCGTCCGCCGAGCGTGATTTCGATTTCACGCAATTTATCAAAGCGGAAAATGGTTAGCGTTATTTTATCGTTCGGCTTCTTTTCAGCGAGAACACCTTGCAAAAACGCTTGATTTGCTCGCAATCCGTCAACCGCAATGATTTCATCATTCGTGTTCAAACCTTGTTCAAAGGCGGGCGTTCCGGCAGCGACATTTCGCACAGTTAAACGCCCGTTCACGTCCGCCGTTGTCGCGCCCAAATAAGCCGTCTGTCTGCCAGAACCGGTTTCGAGTTTTAAGCCGAATCCGCTCAAAATCGAATTATAATCGAGTTCCTCGCGACCGCGAACGTATTTCGAGAAGAAATCTTCAAGCGATTTTCCAGCCATCATTTCCGAAACTTTTTGATAATCTGTCGGAGTAAAATTTTTGCCTTTTTGAGCAAATTCCGCATAAAGATAACGCATCACATCGTCCAAAGATTTTGCGCCGTTTGAATCGGTGCGGATTTGGACATCGAGCAAAAAATTGACGATTTCACCTTTGTCGTAATATGAAATTTGATTGTTCAGCGAATTTTCGTCCTGCCGATAATATTTTATCCAAGCATCAAGACTTGCTTCTTCGAGCGAAGTTTCAAAACGTCCGGGAATATTTTGCAAACCCTGAAACGATTGCGCCCGACCTGATAAAACATCGTCCGCGTCAACCAATCCGGCACGTTGAAGCAGAACATTTTCATAATAAGATGTCGCGCCTTCCGCTACCCAAAGCAAGCGCGTATAGTTCTCATTTTCATAATCGAACGGACCTAAAACATCGGGACGAATGCGTTTGACGTTCCACAGATGAAAAAATTCGTGTGCAACGAGTCCGAGAAATCTGGTATGACCGCCGCCCGAAAAACCGTATTTATTCCATTGCAGAGCCGTCGAATTCAAATGCTCGAGTCCGCCGCCGCCGCGTGTGTTCAAAATAAAAAGATAATTGTCGTATGGCAAATCACCAAAGATTTTATAAGATTCTTCGATTATTTTTGTGGTATCTTTAGCAATTTTCTCCAAATTATAATTGCCGTCGCCCGTTACGACAAACCGATGCGGTTTGCCTTGCACGGTGAAATTTATTTCCTTGAAATTCGCAACTTCAATCGGCGAATCATACAAAATATCGAAATTTTCAGCACGGAAAGTGTTTTCTGCAATCGTTGGCAAACCTGTGGCAACTTTCCAATTTCCGTAAGGATTTACTTTCACGGTTGAGGGAACTTTCAAATTGTCTTTGACAAACATCAAAAGTGCGGCTGGTGTGATAAAAGCGTGTTCATCGTTTAATTCGCTCGTGCGGACGGTTAATTCGTTTGCATAAACTTTATATTTTGCAACAATTTCTTGCTTACCTTTGCTGTCAATCTGCCAAGTGTTTTTATTTATTTTCTGCCACGCGAGCGCATTTCCGCCCACATCCGACACGGAAAAATTTTGAACGTGCCGCGCATATTCACGAATCAAATAACTTCCCGGTGTCCAAACGGGTAATTTTAATTCCGTTTTTTCGGGCATTTGCGTCCATTTCACACGCATTTCGACTTCGAGCAAGTGCGTAAAAGGCTTCGACATCGAAATCGTAAAACTAATATCGGGCGGGACAGGTTTAACTTCCGCCGCTTGCGGTTTGGTTTTCGGCTTTTTTCGTTGCGCCGGTGTTTCTTGATACATAGAAAAAATTAGGGCAAAAACTAGAATCGAAAAAAATTTTATACTGACTGCTTTTAGCATAACTTTGGGAAACTCCATTAAGATATTATATTTATTCTGCTTTGATTCTACTATGAAACGAAATTTTGCTAAAATTAAGCGATGGGTTTGCTAAAATTAAAAACTAAAATTAGCCTCGAAGATTATCTCAAAGGCGAAAAAATCACTCTTGCCGGAAACGAGTTCGTCGAAGGCGAAGTTTTTGCAATGGCTGAAATGAGTAATAATCGTTCTCGAATTTGTATAAATTTGACTACGGCTTTATCAATTCATCTGCGCGATTCAAACTACGAACTATTTGCCGGTGAAACAAAAGTTCGCGTTACGAGAAATGCCTATTATTACCCTGATGTTTTGGTTTCGTGCGAAGACGACTCCGAAAATCCGCATTTTCGCAACGCACCGAATCAAAATCGAACTTCACCGCCGACAAGCGAACGGTGGTTGGATAATTTATTGTTTTGATGAATCGAACGAAGGAATCGGGTTTGAAGCAGTGAAAATGACTCTGCCGATAAGCGAAATTTACCGCCGCGTCCGCTTTGAAAAAAATGCAAACACAACCAATGACGAATAACGAAAAGTTTTTCACAAAACCGCTTTTAATCATTTTTCTGACCATTTTGATTGATCTTCTCGGCTTCGGAATTGTCATTCCGCTTCTGACATTTTACGCCGAAGAATTTCAAGCCACGCCTTTAGACATTGGGTTGCTCGTCGCGTCATATTCTTTAATGCAGTTTATTTTTGCGCCGATTTTGGGCGCGTGGTCTGACAAAATCGGGCGGCGACCGATTTTATTTTTCAGTATCATCGGTTCGGGGATTGGGTATTTGATGATCGGATATGCCGCAGCTTTGTGGATGATTTACGCCGGACGAATTTTGGGTGGCATCACGGGCGCGAATCTTTCGACCGCGCAAGCCTATATCGCTGACGTTACGACACGCGAAAATCGCGCCAAAGGAATGGGACTTTTCGGAATGGCGTTCGGGTTGGGTTTTATGTTCGGTCCCGCGCTGGCAGGCGTTTTGAGCGGTTTCGGACATCATATTCCTTTTGTTTTTGCTGCGTGTCTCAGCTTTTTAAATGCCGGTTTATTATTTTTTTTACTGCCCGAATCGCGCAAATTCACCGAAGCAGTCGTGGAAAGAAAAAATCGTTTTGTCGAACTTTTCGGTTCATTAAAGGATTCACGCTTTACAATTCTAACTATTGAATATTTTTTGCTCGTAACCGCTTTTTCAATGATGACGACGGCTTTTGCATATTATACAATGCACAATTTCGGCTACGATGCGGCGCAGACGGGCTATATTTTGTTTTACGTCGGCGCGATGGCGGTCATTATGCAAGGCGGTTTGTTCGGCACGCTGTCGAAAAAATTCGGTGAAGCAAATTTGGCGGTTTTCGGTTCTTTTTTGTTGACCGTAACCTTCGTTATCGTGCCTTTTATCTCGAAAGATTACGGCGGATTAATCGGTTTGCTTATTGGGGCAGGATGTTTTTCGCTCGGAAACTCGATGGCTTCGCCGTCTTTGACTTCGCTCGTATCAAAAATTGCCGAAGAATCGGAACAAGGAAAAGCCTTGGGAATTATGCAGTCGGGCGCGAGCCTTGCACGAGTTGTCGGACCGCTTTTGTGCGGATTCTTACTCAATAATGCCTTAAACCAAGTTGACGATTTTACGCTTCGAAGAAATTACTGGACGGCGGCGGCGATTATGTTCGTTGCGGTTTTAACGGCAGTTTATTATTTGAACAAACAAAGAAATAAGGTGAATATATGAAAAGAATTGCAGGTTTTGGCGGTGTCTTTTTCAAAGCGAAAAATCCGAAAGAATTAGCCGCGTGGTATGAAAAGCATCTTGGTTTAGATTTTAACGATACGACTTACACGGCTTTTCCGCTTTCGGGCAGAGGTTTTAATGTGCTTTCCTTTTTCCCCGAAACGACGGAATATCTTGCGCCTTCTGAATCGAATTTGATGCTCAATTTTCGCGTTGAAGATTTAGAAAATTTGCTCGAAATCTTAGAATCCGAAGGAGTTCACGTTTTCGACGAAATTGACGAAAGCGAATTTGGCAAATTCGGTTGGATTCTCGACCTTGAAGGCAACAAAATCGAACTATGGCAACCGCCGGAAGAATAGAGTCAGAATTGCATGAAAAATGTGCAAAAAATCCAATTAAGTGCGAAAAATTTCACATCTGCTTTAAGATATGGTTATAATCTTAGAATTTGAGAAACAAACCATTGAATATAAATCTTAACAAAATTTTAATCGTTGACGACGACTCTTCGATTCGGTTTGCTTTGACCGAAGCCCTGCGTTCGTGGAATTACGAATCGGTTTCGGCACAGAATTTAGCCGAAGCACGACGTTTGTTTGAGGCGGAAGAACCGAAGGTTGTATTGCTTGACATTGATTTGCCGGACGGTTCGGGCATTGATTTTTTAGGCGAAATCAAACAGGATCAACCTGAAGCTATCGTTGTGATGATCACGGGAAACGTGGACGTTAAAAACACGGTCGCGGCACTTCGCGGCGGCGCATATGATTTTATCGGCAAACCGATTCGGCTCGGAGAATTGCAGGTTACATTGCAAAACGCGCTCGAAATCGGAAATCTGCGGCGCGAGGTTAAACGAGCCAAACGCGAACGCGCCGGAAGATTCGGCTTCGAGCAAATTATCGGCGAATCTCCGGCAATGGAAAAAGCGATTGAATTAGCGAGAAGAGTTGCCTCGTCGGAGGTTGGATCAATTCTTTTGCACGGCGAAACCGGCACGGGAAAAGACCTTTTTGCGCGGGCGATTCATTCGGCTTCGGAACGCCGCGATGCGCCTTATTTAGCGATAAACTGCGCCGCGCTTCCGGCAAATTTGATTGAATCCGAACTTTTCGGCTACGAAAAAGGTGCGTTCACCGATGCGAAACAAAGAAAAGAGGGTTTGTTTGAGCAAGCCCAGGGCGGCACGATTTTCTTGGATGAGATCGGCGAATTAGAACTCGGTTTGCAAGCCAAACTGTTGCGCGTTTTGGAAGAAAATACGTTTCGGCGGGTTGGCGGTTTAAAAGATTTGCCGCTTGATGTGCGCGTTGTTGCGGCTTCAAATCGGGATTTAAAACAGGAAGCAGAAGAACAGCGTTTTCGACTCGATTTGTATTTTCGTCTGTCGGTTATTCGTGTGGACATTCCGCCGTTGCGTGAAAGAGGCAAAGACATAATTCTGCTGGCAAATCATTACATCGAAAAAACCAACCAAAAACGCGGCGTGAAAAAATTACGCGGATTGGCGAAAGAAACGGAACAAATTTTCTTGAATTACAAATGGCTCGGCAATGTCCGCGAACTCAGAAATGTGATTGAGCGAGCTTCGATTTTGGAAGACGGCGAAACTGTTACGACCGAGCATCTTCCTGCTGATTTAATCGGTCAAAGTTTTTCTGAAACGAGTCAGAAAAATTTGAATTTTATTTTGCCCGACGAAGGAATTCCGCTCGAAGAAGTCGAATTGATTTTGGCAAAACAAGCAATGGAAAGAATGGACGGAAATCTGACGCGAGCGGCACGGCTTTTGCATATCTCACGAGATCAGTTGCGGTATCGCTTAAAAAAGGAATGAGCATTTTTTAACGCAAATTTGCAAAAGCGCAATGGTTTTCACACCAACTTCTGAGAGTTTCCTTTGCGGATTTGCGTTAAAAAACGCCGAATTACTATGAAAGAAGAAAACGGTTTTGAGCAAGAACTAAAAAAAACTCTCAAAGAACTTTCCGACATCAAACACGCACTCGATGAAGCGGCGATTGTTGCTATCACCGACCAGACCGGAAAAATCACTTACGTCAACGATAAATTTTGCGAAATCTCGAAATATTCGATGGAAGAATTGCTTGGGCAAGATCATCGAATCATCAATTCTGCCTTTCATCCGAAGGAATTTATCCGGCAAATTTGGACAACGATTGCAAGCGGAAAAGTTTGGCACGGCGAAATTCGCAACCGCGCCAAAAACGGCTCTTTTTATTGGGTTGATACGACAATTGTGCCTTTTCTGGACGAACGCGGAAAGCCTTATCAATATGTGGCAATTCGCTACGACATCACCAAAAGAAAACTTGCAGAAGAAAGAATTCGGCAACAGGCTTCACTTTTGGATAAAGCACAGGACGCGATTTTGGTTTGTGATTTGGATCATCAGATTTTGTATTGGAACAAAGGTGCGGAAAAGATTTACGGCTGGACAGCTGAAGAAGTTTTGGGCAAAGAAGTTTGTGAGCTTTTCTACAGCGATGCACAGTTTTGCAAGGTTAGAGAAATCGAAAATAAAGCCGACGAATGGAGTGGCGAAGCACGACAGATTACCAAACACGGCAAGCCTCTCATTGTCGAAACCCGTTGGACTTTAATCAGAAACCTACAAGAAAACCCGGATTATTATTTGATTTTGAACACGGATATTACCGAGCAGAAAAAGATTGAAGAACAGTTTCTTCGCGCTCAACGGATGGAGTCAATCGGAACGCTCGCCGGCGGAATTGCACACGATTTGAACAATATTTTATCACCGATTTTGATGGCGGTTGATATGTTGAATTTAAAGGCAAACGACGATGAAACCGAGCGTTGGCTGAATTTGGCGCGTGAAAACGCCGAGCGCGGTGCGGCAATGGTCAAACAAGTTTTGTCGTTTGCGCGTGGTGTGGAAGGTGAAAGAGTTTCGGTTAATTTAAAACACATTGTCAAAGATTTAGTCAAAGTTTTAAACGAAACTTTGCCGAAATCAATTACCGTGAAATACGAAATCGCGCCGGAATTATTTTTAATTTCCGCCGACCCGACACAGATTCACCAAGTTTTGATGAATCTTTCAATCAACGCCCGCGACGCAATGCCAAACGGCGGAACGCTTTCGATTACGGTGAAAAATGTCGTTTTAGATGAAACTGCGGCGCGAATGTTTATCGAGGCAAAACGCGGCGGATATGTTCTGATAAACGTCAAAGACACGGGAAGCGGAATGTCGCCCGAAATCAGAGAACGCATTTTTGATCCGTTTTTTACAACCAAAGAAATCGGCAAGGGAACGGGTTTAGGACTTTCTACTGTGCTGACCATTATCAAAAGCCACGGCGGCTTTATCACAGTCAACAGCGAAGCGGGCAAAGGAACGCAATTTTCGATTTATCTGTCAGCGGTGGAAAGCGAAACGAATGTGGCGGAAAACAAAACAGACTTACCATATCCGACAGGCAACGGTGAACTCGTTTTGATTGTTGATGACGAAGAAAATATCCGCCAAATTACGAGTGCAACACTCGAAAAATTCGGTTACAAAACTATGACAGCGGCAGACGGCACGGAAGCACTTGCGCTTTACGCGCAAAATTTGACGGAAATCAAAATCGTTTTAACCGATATGGCAATGCCGTTTATGGACGGTGCGGCAACGATTCGCGCTTTGCGGAAACTAAATCCGACGCTCCCGATTATTGCCGCCAGCGGCTTGCCGCCTGCCACCACTGACGCTTTAAATGTCAACGCTTTTCTCTCAAAGCCTTACACGGCGGAAAAACTTCTCACGGCACTAGCCGACATTTTAGCAACAAAAACAAAATAGATTCATCGGCATTTTAAAATTTTGGCAGAAACTGATGTGGAGAAACTAGTGGAAATACCGCGATTATTCTCATAAAAATATCTGCAAATGAAAGAAAACCGATATTAATGAAATGCGAAAAAAACCGCGTTTAATCTACTTTTGCCGCGAAAATTTACGCACTTTTATAATGTAAAGACATAAGTAAATGGACAAAATTATTTAGAAAATCAAAATCAGAAACGCGAGTGATAAGGAATGTGCAAAAAATATTCTAGTCGGCAAACTCTTTAATCATTTGCATTTCCGCTTGTTTGATAAAATCCCGGGTTTTATTTCTTCCGTTCAATTATTTAAATTAATACGCACCTTACGCAGTTTTGGAATTTTAGCTTAGTTCACGAAAATTTCTGCGAATTTGTTAATCGAAAATATTTGCTTGCGATGCGTATTTTATTCTTTTTCGTGTTTCTTCTGTAAAATCTCGCCATTATTTGCGGCGTTGTCGGGCGAAAAAGGTCTTAAAACTTGCGAAAGTTCGTCAAATACCGATGTTTATTGAGGTATTTTCAATGTTCGGCAGTAAATTAACGCGGTAAGTTGGTGAACTAACGGCGATAGTTCACCAACTTACGGCGATAGTTCATTAACTTACAGCGTTAGTTCATTAACTTACAGCGATAGTTGGTGAGCTAACGGCGACAGTTAGCCAACTTACAGCGATAGTTCAGCAACTTTTGCCGATAGTTGGACAACTTTTGCCGATAATTCATCAACTTTTTCCGATAGGTTCACAGTTTTTGCTGATATTTGGATATTTTTTGCCGATAGTTTGCCGGTTTTTGTTGTTGGAAGCGACAAATCAAAAGTTTGCGCTCGCGTAACGTGAGTTAATAGTTTTCATTCGTAAAGTGAAATTTAGTTTGTTTGTGGCGATGATTCAAATCTCTCTGGCATTTGTGTTGCTATTATAAAAATCCAATGATGACAAAAACTGCTTTCGTTTCGCCGAAAGCGATAATCGAGGGCGAACACATAATCGGAAAATTTGTCAGCGACACAACGGGCGCGACGCTGATTGTTGTCGGAAGTGTTCACGGCAACGAGCCGAGTGGCACGGTTGCGCTCAGAAAAATCTCGGAACAACTTGAATCTATAGGTGATAAACTTCGCGGCAGAGTTTATTTACTTGCCGGAAACACACGGGCTTTGTCGCACAGCGTAAGATTTGTCGGTGCGGATTTGAATCGGCATTGGACAAGTGAAAATTTATCGAAAAGCGATTTGGAAATTGCCGAAGATTTTGAACAGCACGAGCTTTTAAAACTTTTCGGAGAGATTTTGACAACCGCTAAAGATGAAGTTCACGCGCTTGATTTGCATTCGACATCTGCCAAAGGATTGCCATTTGCAACCGTCGGAGATACGATACGAAATCGCCGTTTCGCACAGAAATTTCCGGTAACGATTTTGCTTGGTATCGAAGAACAACTTGACGGCACGATGCTCGAATATTTGAACAACCAAGGCGCAATAACATTCGGTTTTGAAGGCGGACAGCACGATGCGCTGGAGACCGCAGAAAATCACGAAGCATTAGTTTGGCTGGCATTGGTCAATGCAGGAATTTTGGCGAAAACGGATGTGCCTGATTTGGCAAAACATCAAAAGAATTTAGCAAAAGCCACGGGAAAAGCGAGAATTCTCGAAGTCCGACACCGCGAAGCCGTCGCGCCGGAAGACGAATTCGAGATGAAGCCGGGTTTTAAGAATTTTGACGAAATACGGCGCGGACAGACTTTGGCGAAAAATAAGAATGGAGAAATCAAAGCCCCCGAATCAGGGGTGATTTTGATGCCGCTTTACCAAAAACTCGGCGAGGACGGATTTTTTATTGGGCGTGAAGTTTCTCCGTTCTGGTTATGGCTTTCGGGTATTTTGCGGCGGCTGGGGTTTGCCGAAATCGTGCGTGTTTTGCCGGGTGTTTGGCGACATCCGACCGATGCGGAAAGTCTGGTCGTCAATACTCGAATCGCACGGTTCTTCCCTTTACAAGTTTTTCATCTTTTGGGATTTAGAAAACGTCGTTGGCGAGATAATCAACTGGTTGTCAGTCGCCGGAAGCACGATTGGAAAAATCCGTTCGGATAACAGAGGAGGTAATTTTATGGGGTATAAAAAAGTTTCGACAGCAACGGACGAAAGCCGTCTGCGGCAATTTACGAAAGCTGTTTTGAATGATTTGCAAGCACTCGAACAGATGCTTGCGGACGGAAAAATGGAAACGGACGTTTGGCGGATTGGGGCGGAGCAGGAATTGTTTTTGGTTGATTCGGCAATGCGTCCTGCGCCAATTATTTTAGAGGTTTTGGAAAACGCCAAAGAGAAACGACTGACCACGGAAATCGGACGATTTAATATTGAGGCGAATCTTACACCGCTCGAATTTACGGGCGATTGTTTGAATCGTTTGGAAACGGAACTCGATGAGGTCGTCCGCATCATTAAAAAATCTGCCGGCAATTTCGGGGCAGATGCGGTTTTGTGCGGAATTTTACCGACGATTCAGCAGTCTGATTTGGTCGAGGCGAATCTTACGCCGAATCCGCGTTACACGGAACTCAACCGCATTTTAACTAAACTTCACGGCAACGAACGTCTCGTTCATATCAAAGGTTTGGACGAACTTCGTCTGCATCTGAAAGACACTTTTACCGAATTTTGCAACACGAGCTTTCAGGTTCATTTGCAAATCGGTGGCGGCGGAGATTTCGTTAAATATTATAACTGGGCGCAAGCCGTAACCGCACCGGTTCTTGCGTTGGCGGTCAATTCGCCCGTGCTTCTCAACTATCGGCTCTGGCAGGAGACGCGCCTTGCGCTTTTTCAACATGCGGTTGATGAACGCTCGCATACACATCACGAACGAAATCGTCCGGCGCGTGTTTCGTTTGGCAGAGATTGGGTAAAAAATTCGATTCTCGAAGTTTTTCAAGAAGATGTTGCGCGGTTTCGAATAATTTTGACAAGAGAGTTGGAAGAAAATTCGCTTGAAACTTTGAGTCGCGGAAAAATCCCATCGCTTTCGGCGTGGCAGATGCACAACGGCACGATTTGGCGTTGGAATCGTGTTTGCTACGGTGTTTTGAACGGGAAACCTTCTTTGAGAATCGAAGCCAGATTTTTGCCTTCGGGTCCGACCATTGCGGACGAAATGGCGAACGCGGCGTTTTTTCTCGGTTTGATGGTAGATTTGCCCGAAGAATTCGGTAATGTTTCGGAAAGAATGTCTTTTGATGATGTAAAGACTAATTTTTTCAGCACGGCGCGTTTCGGTTTGAAATCACAAATCATCTGGATTGACGGCGAAACTTGGCGGGCGCAGCGTTTGATTTTGGAAGAACTGTTGCCGCGTGCCGCAAAAGGTTTAGAAAAAGTCGGCGTTGATGCAAAAGACATCGAAAAATACTTAGGGATTTTAGAAAAGCGCGTTTCCGCCAACAAAACGGGCGCAAGCTGGGTGCTTGATTCGCTTGCGGCGATGGACAAACGCGCCAAGCCGAATGTTCGAATGCGTTCATTGACGGCGGCGATGCTGGCGAATCAAGAATCGGGCAAAACATTGCACGAATGGAGTTTAGCGGAAATTCCTCAAACATCCGATTGGATTGATAATTATAAAACTGTCGAACAATTTATGGTTACGGATTTGTTCACTGTGCGTCCGCAGGACGTTGTCGAATTGGCGGCAAATTTGATGCATTGGAAACATATTCGGCACATTCCTGTTGAAGATGACGAAGGGAAGTTAGTCGGCATTGTTTCGCATCGTGATTTATTAGAACTTTTCGCGGTCGGTAAAACGAAAGATGCAGGCGAAATGATTATCCGTGATGTGATGAAACCGCATCCGATTACGATTGCGCCGGAAATGCCGACACTTGAAGCACTGAAGCTGATGCGCGAAAAAAATATCGGCTGTTTGCCCGTAATCAAAGACGAAAAACTAATCGGGCTGATTACGACTTACGATTTTCTAACCGTTTCGGCGAAACTATTTGAAGAAAGATTGCACGACTTAAAATGCGGCTAAACTCGTCTTGTGCAAATATTTATGAACCGCGCAGATTTCTTTTATCGGTGCGTCAAACCTTAACGCGCCGATAAAAGAAATTACTCAGCCGCTACTGCCTGATTTTTATAATTTCAACCTTCACATAAAGTTTTAGAATCGCACTCAAATTTCCGAACTCTTTCAGTCAGACAACAAAAGTCTCGAAAAATCAAAGTGATAAGCCTCGAAAAGGATTTTGAAAGGCATCAGAAAGCGTGAAAAATTTCGCAGTAAAGAGGATTTTTTCGCGGTTATTTGCATTTTAAAACAGCTTTCATTTAGAAAACCTTAGTAAATTACGGGCGAATAAGGTTTTGCGGTTTCGGAACAAATATTGCCCTGTGAATAAGAGTCAGAGCGGCATTTGCCGGCACTTAAGAATTGAGAAGGAGCGAAAAAAAACTATGAAAATCTTAATCGCAACTGATGGCTCGGAATTTGGTGATGCGGCGGTTGAAAAAATCTGTGAAATGATAGACGAAACGAAAAAATTTGAAATCAGAATTGTTTCGGCATACCAGCATCCGTTGATGGTTGCCGCCGCGCCGTATCCGATTCCCATCGGATATAACCCGGATGTTGAAAAAGAAATGAGTGAATCAGCGGCAAAGGCGGTGGCACAAGCCGCAGAAAAAATCGGCAGTCGTTTTTACGGTTTGAAGGAAAATCTGACGACCTGCGTTTTGTCCGGTTTGCCGGAAAGAGGCATTGTCGAAGAAGCCGAAAAATGGGGCGCGGATTTAATAGTCGTTGGTTCGCACGGCTACGGTTTTTGGGAGCGTATGTTTGTCGGCTCTGTTTCAAACGCCGTTGTTCATCACGCACCGTGTTCGGTGATGGTTGTGCGACAAGCGAAGCATTGAATATGAAGGCACTTAATAACTTTAAAATTCAACACCGATGCCTCGACTGCAATTTGCGCTTGGAAGATTTCTTTTGCAATTTATCCGAATCTTCGCGGCAAACTTTCGAGTCGCTCAAAATTACGAATGCTTACCCGAAAGGTGCAACGCTTTTTATGGAAGGTCATCCGGCAAACGGAATTTATATGCTCTGTCAGGGGCGCGTTAAACTTTCGACTTGTTCACGGGACGGCAAAGTAATTATTTTGCAGATTGCCGAAGCCGGAGAAATTTTAGGTTTGAGCGCGGTAGTTTCGGAATTAGATTACGAAACTACCGCGGAAGTTTTAGAACCGTGTCAGGTGAATTTTGTCCGTAAGGAAGATTTTTTACGATTTCTCGCACAAAACACCGAAGCCTGTTTCAGCGCGGTCAAACAAATCAGCGGCAAATATCATACGACATACACGCAGGTTCGATCATTCGGTTTGTCGCATACTGCCGCCGATAAACTTGCGAAACTCCTGCTCGAATGGTCAAAATCATACAGTAACGGTAATGGCACAATTCATCTGAAAATTTCTTACACACACGAAGAAATCGCCGAAATGATTGGCACTTCCCGCGAAACCGTAACCAGAATTTTGAAGGATTTCAGAAATCGCAAGCTGATTTCGCTGAAAGGTTCTGATTTAATTATTCACGACTAAAGAAGACTCGATGCCTCCATCGGAGTTCGGGCAAAACCGTAAATGTGACGATTATCACACAAACGAGTGATAATCGTCCTAGTTTTTTTCCGCAGACAAGCACATATTTCAGCCAAGAGGCGATGGTTGAAGAAATCAAAGCAAAACCCGATTATTTTTTTCAATTGTCCGCGAAACGTCTGTTTGGCGATTTGACGCGGGAATCTCGCAAGTCTTTAGAAGCTATTAAACAAAGAAAACAATTTCCGAAAGGCGCACATCTTTTTGTTGAAGGCGATATGCCGTGTTGCGTTTATCTGCCGGTCAAAGGCAAAGTGCAGATTTCTTCAAATGATAAAAATCTTGTTCAATTTATCGAACCGGACAAGATTTTCGGTTTGACCGAAGCAATTTCCAATCTGCCTTATCAAATAAACGCCGAAACACTTACGCCTTGTGTCTGCGAATGTATCGGGCGCGATGAATTTATAAGTTTTCTGCAAAACGAACCGAAAGTTTGTTTTCGTTTGGCGCAGATGCTTGGCTCGAATCTTCAAGAAAAGTATCAAATATTTATTTCTTCAATAATTTAAGCTAATTGTGATGAGCATCACAATTAGCGGTGATGCTTCTCACAGACGCAGGAAATTTCAGCACCCTAAAATTGAAATAGGAGAAAACCGTATTAGCTTTAAAAAACTACGGCATAAATGGAGGCAATTATGATAGCTTCAAGTAAAAATATAAAAGTCGCTGTGTTCGGCGTATTTGCAATTTTGCTTTTTGTCTGGCTTGTTTCAGGAACATTTCAATCGGCAATCGGCAAAACGGACGTTGACCAACAAAGCGAATTAAGCGTTTTACCGACACCGAATCCGGCAGATTTTGTCGGAAGCGAAACGTGTGCGGCTTGCCACGAAGACCAATTCAAAAAAGTTGCTGATACGAAACACGGAAAACTCGAAAATCTTCCGGCGTGGAAAGACAAAATGGTCGGTTGCGAATCGTGTCACGGCGGCGGAAAAGCGCACGTTGAAGGCAGCGGTGATAAAACAAAAATAATTTCATTTAAGAACAAAAATTCAAAAGAAATTTCGGAAACTTGTCTTTCCTGTCATTCGGGGAAAGAAAGTCATAACAATTTTCGGCGCGGCGACCATTGGCGCAATAATGTCGGTTGCACGGATTGTCATTCGGCGCACGGTGCAACATACGATAACGCACGGGCAAATTCGATTTCATTGATTGGCGAAACGACACAGCAGAATCCGACGGGCGCGACTACGGCGATGCTCAAACGAAGCGAACCGCAACTTTGTATCGGTTGCCACAGCGAAACCAAAGCACAATTTACCAAACCGTTTCATCACAAAGTTTTAGAAGGAACGATGAAGTGCAGCGATTGTCATAACGCGCACGGCGGTTTCGAGCAAAAGCAGACAAATCTTTCGATTGGCGCGGACACGGCTTGTGTCAAATGCCACTCGGATAAGCAAGGTCCATTTGTTTTTGAACACGCACCGCTGAAAGTCGAAGGTTGTTCGGCGTGTCACGTTCCGCACGGAACGGCAAATCCGAAGATGCTCAAACGCCCGCAAGTCCGGCAACTTTGTCTGGAATGCCACAGCGGAATTACCGACCAGCTTTCTGATGGTCCAACGGGCGGACCGCATACGCAAACGTCAATCCGTTCGCAAAACTGCACGGTTTGCCACGCATCAATTCACGGCTCGAACACGAGTAATGTGTTCTTCAGATAGGAGGAAAAACAATGGCTTACACAACAAATCAGAAAAAGATATTTCCCAAAAACGGCTATCAGCTATCGGCTGTCGGTTATCGGCTATTCGGAAAGGTTTCGGTTTTCCTCATTTTATTTTTCGTGTCGGGATGTTTGCTGAATTTGCAGGCGCAAACGCCGACACCGTCGCCGACACCCGCACCGGTTACATTTGGCGGATTTAACGTAACATCGAGTTTTGAAGTTGGTTTGCGCGGAGTTGACGTGAACGGCAACATCAATAAATATCGCAGTGATTTTAACTATCGTTCGGGCGTGAGGCTTTTTGATTCGAGTCTTTTGCTCGAAAACAAAGAAAAGTCGGGGCTTATTGATTCATTGCTCGTAACGACTTCGGGCGGTAACGCCGACCCTTCGGGTTTTGTGCGCGTCAGCGTCGAACGAGTCGGATTTTACAAATTCGATTCAACTGTCCGGCAGGTTGTTTATTTCAACAATTTGAACAATCACGCCCGCAACGGACACACGGGGAACACGCGGCACAATTTCGGCGATTTTGATTTAATGATGTATCCAAACGCCGAAAAGTTTCGCGTCCGGCTCGGTGCGTCGTTTAACGATACGCAAGGCACGGGAAGTTTTACGTCGCGGGCTTACAGTGATGAATTTATAATTGCGTCCGATATAGATACGGAGACTTACGATCTGCGCGGCGGAATTGACAGTAAATTGTTCGGGTTTAATTGGTCGCTTTCTCTCGGTTATCGGAATTTTGATGAAAACACTTTTTATTCGACAACGGGAAATCCGGGTTTCAACACGACAAACACGACGGTCATTGCAACTTTTCAGCGTTCCAGTCCGATTAAAGGCTCAACGCAATACGCGATGTTTAATGTCCAGCGCACGTTTGCCAAAAAACTCGATTTCACGGCGCGGATAATTCATTCAAACACTAAACGTAATTACGAGTTTCTCGAAACGATCACCGGACGCGACAATTCAAATAACATCGTTGATTTGGATAGATTCAACATCAACGGCGATTCGACGCGCCCGCAAACACGCGGCGATTTAGGTATAACTTACGCCGTAACGAAGGATTTCAGAATCTCCGAAAGTTTTTCGTTTGATACTTTCAACATCAGTGGCGGCAGTGCTTTTATGGAGGCACTTTTCCGCCGAAATGCCGCCGGAAATCCGCTTGCGACAACGCTTACAAACACGCTGTATCATCGCATTACAGGTTTTCGCAGGTTTGTAAATACGCTCGAAGCCGATTATCAATACAGAAATTGGTTCGGGTTTAACATTGGTTGGCGTTACACGAATCGGCGGATTAATCTTTTAGGATTCAATCAACCGCTTGCACCGGCGACCAATCTAACGCGGACGCTTATTGATGAAGAAGAAGACAATCAAACCAACTCGGTTATCGGCGGATTTAAGCTCAAGCCGATGAAGAATTGGACAATCTTCGCCGATGCGGAACACGGCGACGCGGACAATGCTTTTACGCGGCTCGCCAATTACCGATATACAAACTTGCGCGTCCGAAGCCGTTGGAGTTTCAATCAATTTGCCGTCGGCGTTTCGGCAGTTACGAAGGACAATGAAAATCCTTCGACTTCAACTGCGCCGCCCGGAAGTTATCCGGCAGGAGATTTTATCGCCAACACGAAAAGCCGCGTTTTTTCGGCTTATGTTGATTGGACACCGAATCAGAGATTTTCGCTCAGCACGGGTTATACATACCAACGGTTGACAAGCGAAACCGACATTGTTATCAATACCGGAACGCTCGTGCGCGGTGTAAGCCGTTTCTATATGCGCGACCATAATGCGTTTTTTGATGTTTCGGCGCAACCATTCAAACGGGTTTCGATATTTGCAAGTTACCGCCACAACGAAGACCTCGGACAAGGTAACAGAACCGCGCCTTTGCCGACTTTGATAACCTCTTATCCATTTAAACTTTTCACCGGAGAAAGCCGTGTGGCTATTCGTTTGACGAAAAATGTTGATTGGAACATCGGTTATCAATACATCGAATACACCGAACGCATTCAACCGCTTTCCGTTGGCGCACCGCAAGATTACCACGTTAATATGCCCTACACATCGCTTCGCATTTATTTCGGCGGCGGCGACCGTCGTTAAATCGGAAAGTAAAATTACCTGAAAAAAACATTTTTGCGAGGGCGCGGAAACATTCTGCGCCCTCGCAGAATGTTTCCGCGCCCTCGCAGAAACATTCTGCGAAGAGTTATTTTGCGGCGGAACAGGCTAACAGAGCCTATCCTACCTTTTTACCATTAATCAAATAAAAGTCTGCTCTAAAATAATGAATAATTGATAATTGTCGTGTAAATATACGGCAAATTATCAATTATTCATTATCAATTATCAATTATTTCAGAGGTTTTACCTCTCATTTGTATCCGATTACTTAGCGTAATTTTGTTCTTTATGACACTCGGCGCATTGGAAGCGGGAAATATCGCCCAGATTTAGCGGATGTTTGAAGGCTCTGTCCGCTTTATGGCAAGCGGCGCATTGAAATGTATTTTTGTTACCCAAATCTACCGGATGCTGAAACTGTCCGTTTTGCGGCTGAATGGTGTTTCCGCCGAAGGTCTGGTCAATTGTTGTGTGGCAAATATTGCAGTCGTTTCTGATGACTTGCCCTTCTTTGCTGAAATGCTGTCCGTCGTGGCAACGGAAACAGCCTTGAACTTTGTAATGTCCGATGTTATTGGTGTGGGTTTGCCAATCGGTTTTCATTTCGGGGAAGAAATTGGTTTGATAAATTCGCTGAATCTCTGTTATCGCACTCATTATCGAATCTTTTTTAGTTGAATAAATATCCGCGTGATTTGTTCGATAATATTCGTCAAGTGTTGACGCAATCGTTTGCACCGCCTCGTCTGTCGAGCCGTAGGGTTTTGAAAGAACCTCGATGGCTTTTAACTTCAAATAAGGCAAAGTTACATCGAGTTTTTTGGCGGTGAATGATTCGTCAACAGCTTTGTCGGGCGGCTGATAAATATGCGTCGGACGATTGTGGCAATCAATACAATCCATCGTTCTTTTTGGTGTTTGCTCAATTTGTTGCGGCGAAAACTGTGTGTCTTTGGTTGTAAATTCAATGACCTTGCCGCTTGCATCTTTCATCCGAACCCACGGAATTTTTTGCCTTTGCTCGTCCGTTGCAATGTATGAAATTTCGTTGGAAAGATTCATATGCCAATGAATCCCGCCGATTTCTCCGTTAGTTGCGTTGCCGCCGCCGACTTTGACGAGCAGACGAGTTTGATTCAAAGAATTTTTTTCGTCAAAACCGTAATGATTAAACACCTTTAGCACATCGCCGTGAAACTTCTCCGCCGAATGACATTTCGCACAGGTTTCATTTGCCGGACGCATATTGTGAACCGGCGTTTGAATCGGTTTGTGATACGAATTAAAAGTTACGCCGTAAAGCTGGCGCACACCGTTAAATTTCGCCCGCACATACCATTCCGCACCGCCTCCGACGTGGCAAGCAACACAGGCAACCTGTGAGTGCGGCGCAACCTTGTAAGCCGTAAATTCGGGCTTCATAACGTGGCACGTCTGCCCGCAAAATGTAACCGATTCCGAATATTCAAAAACACGGTAACTGCCGAACGCGCTCATAAAAAGAAAAAGTAAAACGGCACACAAAAGCACCAAAAAAGTGCGTCTTTGTCGGGCGATATTGAAATCGAGAATAGGATATGCAGGAATTTCCGAAGACTTTGATTTTCTTCGACGACGGCGTTCATACAACATTCCGAGAACGATTATCAAAAAACCGAAAATCATAATCGCCGGAAAAAGAATGAAAGTGAAAATTGCAAGATAAGGCTGTTCGTGCGGGCTGTTTAGCTCGATGATGAAAAGAAACACAATGCAGGTCAGAGCCGCCGTCGCAATCGCCGTTCCCGCAAAACTGATGTAGTTGTTATATAAACCCGGAATTTTTTTTGCCGGCTTTTCTTCGGATTTTTCAGAGTCTTCAATTTGAATATCGTGTGTTTCGTCGCTCATTATAAATTTTCCTAAAATAGTTTTATTGTGCGAAATAAACTCATTACTGCGAAAAATCATAAACCAATGTGCGAACAATCCCCCAAATGATTGCTCGCACATTGTTGAAAGGTATTTACTGAAATTTGAACAATCTTACGCTTTTAATTGCTCGGTTTGGCTAACCCTCTCATATATGTAACCAACTCTTTCGCTTGTTCTTCAGTAATCCCTTTTGAAGCATATTCCGGCATATTGGGCGGTTTTTCCGCTTTTTTGCCGTTCAAAATTATCGGAACGAGTTCTTCGTCCTTCATTTCCGTATTGAAATGTTTTTCGGATTTTTGACCATGACACATCTGACATTTCGTTTTATAAGTTTCCGCCGCGTCAGCCGCCTTAACACTCGTAACTACCGGTTTAAAGTTAAAAATTGCCAAAGCAAATACGGGAAGAGCAAAAAGTATAATGGCAAAAAGTTTTACTCGATTAAGTTTCATAATAAATCTCCAATTAAATTCTCAAAATTTAGTAAGCCCGATCAATTCGGCTTCTGTCGCTTTTCATTTATTCAAACCCCGTGCCATATTCAAAAAACGCGGTAAATTGGACTTTTTTTACTCTTGCAAATGTTTTTTTCGCAAAATTTCGCAACTTGTGTGGAAATTTCCGCACTAAAATCTTAAAAATTAATCAATTATTCGGCGTTCGCAATTCAAGCATATAAGCGGCAAGGGCTTTCGCTTGTTTTTCTGTGTAGCCTTTCGTTTCATATCCCAGCATAAAGGGCGGTTTCTCACCTTTCTTTCCCTTCAAGATAGTTTGTGTCTGTTCGTCCAAGGTCTTTTTAGGATCATAAAGTTTTTCGGCATTTGCGCTATGACAAGTCGCACAATTGGCACTATACATTTCCATAACAAATTCGCGCGATTTTTCTCTAGTAAGCTCCGTCGCTTTTACCTTTGCTTCGCTAGGCTTTTCAGGACTGCTGCGAAGTTTTTTCATATACGCCACCAGAGCTTTTGCTTCATCCGGCTTCATTCCTTTTGTCTCAAATCCCGGCATCGCGGGCGGCTTTTCGGTTTTTTTGCCTTTTAGGACAATATCAACCAAAACGTCATCTTTTTCTTCAGGATTAAAAGCCTTTTCCGCTTTCGGACTATGACACATCGCGCATTTGGTTTTGTAAGTTTCTTCAGTCGTATCCGCATTTACGGTAGTGCTTATCGGTTGAAAACTTAAAACGCAAGTTCCAATCGCAAATATCGTAAAAAATATAATGGTAAAAAGTTTTATTCGATTCTGTTTCATAAAAATCCTCCTGTAAAAACCGGTAATCCGAGATTTTTATAAAATCTCTGTCATTTTTCTTGTAACTGTTACAAGCCTAAAAACCTATTTTATGGGAATCGCCGCAAAGATGATGTGATATTAGTCACATTAGGCAAGTATTTAGAAATTGAATTATTGAGCTAAGTTTTAAATCATTTTCTAAACCTAAAGCTGTCCCCTGTATGACATTTTCGGCAATTTGTGAAGTCTTCGCCGAAGGCAGTTTGGTTATTATGACAAGTTGCACAACTCAAAGTTGATTTAGATGATTTGTGCATTGTGGCTAACGGTGCGCTCATTTTGCCGCCGCTTGACGTATGACAATCGTTGCAGCTAAGGAAACTGTGTCTCGAATGGTTAAAGTTTCCGGCAATTAACGGCGACGAAGGTGAAACATTATTCGAACTGCCGATTTGATGACAGGTAAAACATTTGCCGTTTGTAAAATTGCCTTCGCCTTTCATCGGTGAATGGCATTGGAAACAAGTTTTATGAGCGTTTTCGCCATTCGGAACACTGAAATTTACGCCTTGTCCGCCGGATTTATGGCAAGTTGCACAATTCTGTCGTGCGTGGGCGGAATGGCTGAATTTGATACCGAAACTTCGTGCGTTTGCAACTTCTTGATGGCATCGGCGGCAATCGGAAAAGTCGTTTGCGCCAAAAGCGGTTTTTTCATTATGACAGGTTGCACAACTGTTTGCCGCGCCCGAGTGCATCGAAATCGTTATGCCGGACATCTTGTTGCCGGATGCCGCATTATGACAACTGTTGCAATTTACGCGGCTGTGTTTTTCGTGGTTGAAATTAAAACCGACATTTTCCATCGAAGCATTGATTCGATTAGGCGTTCCCGGTTCGTGGCAAGTTGAACAAGAGCCGATATTTTTTTCGCCGACGATTTTGTCGGACGTATGACATTGAAAACAAGTTGCGTGGGCGTTTGCCCGTGCAGGAATCGTCATTCCGTTTCCTTGCGGTTTATGACAAGTCGCGCAATTCGCTTCTTTCAAATGCGCGGAGTGGTTAAAATTCGCTTTGAAACTCGCCATTGCGGGAAACGGTTTTAACTTTTCAGAACCTCGCTCGGTGTGGCAAACCATACAAATCGGATGGTTTTCATCCTTAAATTGCGGAGTATGACATCCCGCACAAGGCGTGTGCGAGGAAAATTTAGGCTGTGGGGATTCTTCATTTTGTTGATGGCAAAGCAAGCACGGAACTGTGCTGTGTCTTTCGCTGTTATGCTTAAATTTCGAGAAATCAACGTCTTCCATCATATCGGTAATCACGATTTCTTCGGGAAACGGTTTGATTGCATCTTCGGGTTTCTCTTTTTCTTTTATTTGGCTTGTGCAGGAAGTTAAAATATAGCCGAACATCAAACAGAAAAAACACAAAACGAGCGTTCCCTGCAAACGATTTATGGATTTGCCTATATCTTGTTTTGAGTGTTCTTTCATTTGATTTCAATTAGTCTCTTTTTATTTATTATCCGAAATTACCTTGAAATGCGATTCGGGAATCGGAGATTTGCCGAATGCAATGTGGCATTTTACGCATTGAAAGTTCGGATTCGCTTTTCTCGAATCTATTTCATAATTTAAAATTCCGCCTTCGTCCGTTGTTGCTGTGATATGACACATATTGCAAGAAGTAACAGCAACTTTTTTTGTTGAAATATCGAGTGTGTTCATTGCCGTAACATTATGGCAATTGGCGCAATCTTGTTCGGCGTGGCTTACAAATTCGTGCCTGAATGTTGCCGATGAATCGCGTTTCCGCCAAGTCGTCATAGTAATTTTGTCGGTAATTCCCATCGTCGAAGCGAGTTTTGCGTCAAAATCGGTTTTTGCAATTTCCGGCGCAAGTTTATGACAAACAGCACAATTTTCGGGCGCAGGCAAGATCCCCGTATCTTGCGAATGACAAGTAAAACATAGCGAATGGCTTATCGGAGAAGTTTTGAAAGTTCCTTTTTTGAGCCAAAAAGCATCGCCCAATTTATCGGGCGGTTTGATTGCATATTCATCACTCGAATCACCTTGCGTTTGATAGGTTTTATGACAAACCGAACAACTTTCTTCACCCGTGCGCGGTAAAGATGCCCGAATCCAATTCGTATCTTGATTTTCTCGGCGACTGACAATCTCGATGTGTTTGTCGTGCGGAAAAAATATCTGAAAATTTGAAGTCCGTTGTTTTCCTTTTGGCGATGAATCATAAATCTCGCGCGGATTAGAAAACGGATGCCGTGAGCTGTTTTTCGGCGACGGATTTGTGTGGCAAATCGAGCAAATAACCGGCGGCGAACCACTGAAAAATTGTTGGCGATGACAGCTAAGACACGATTCGTGTTTCGGGAAATCGGTAATGTCGGGGAATGCGTCGCTTTCCTTTCTCACTTGTTTCCAATTTGCCGACGGAAATTTATGACACGAATCACAGGCGAGTTCGCTGTGTTGACGAACGCTGTGAGAAAACTCGGTAAATTTAGGTTTTTGAGTCTTTGGTGTCGGTTTTGTTTCTAATTCAAAGCCTTCTGCAAGCCGCTCTCGAAAAAATCCGCACAACGCGAAGCAAACGAATACAAAAACCGCCAAAGCACGGATTTTGCCGATTCCGTTTTGTCGTAGTTTTGCCATTTTTCCTGAAAAAATCCAACCTCTTTCCTATTGATTCTAAGCCGAATTGCGGATTCCGAATGTGATAACTGTCACATCCTTCAAATCTCTGTAATAGCTAAGATTTAATGCGAAATAATCCACAGTTGAGCGCGAAAAATTCAACTGAGAAAACAAGTTTTTTCACTTGAAACGTGAAAATACACAGAGATTTTAAGACGGCACGATGATTGCCATTGGGTTTTTATAGAAGTTCAATAACTTTAAAAACTTATGTCTGCACTTGAAGAAACAATAACTGAAAAGACTGTAAATTTACCCGCTAAAGCAAATAGCGGGAATTCGTATCTATCGCGTTTTTTGAAATTGCTTTGCTCGGTGCGTTTCGGTATCGTTTTGCTCGTTTTGCTCGGCTTGGCGTGTTTGGTCGGAATGCTCGTGATGCAGGAAAATGTTGCCGGATTTGCCAATTATTACGCGAGTTTAACGCCCGCGCAACAGCTTGTCTATGGCAAATTGGATTTCTTCGATATTTATCATTCGTGGTATTTCAACACGATTCTTGCCGTGCTTTCGCTCAACATTGTTCTTGCTTCGATTGACCGTTTTCCGAAAACGTGGAATTTCGTTAAACCGAAAATCGCTGTGCCGATTCGTTGGCTTAAAAGCCAAAAGCAGACGGATTCCGTCATTTTGCAAGGCGAAAGTCAGGCGGAAATCGCGGAAAAAATCTTGCTTGAGATGAAAAAAGCCGGTTGGCGAAAAACCGCCGTCAGCGAAAAAAACAATCAAACATTTGTTTTTGCGGAATCGGGAGTGTGGAATCGGTTTGCGTATCTCGCGGTTCACGTTGCGCTTTTGACGATTTTTGTTGGCGGGTTTTTGACAACTCAACTCGGACAAACGGGCAATATGCCTTTGAAACCCGGACAAACTTCAAATCAAATTTCTGAAACCGCTTTTGACCTCGACCGCGTGCAGGAAGTTACAAAACGAATTCCATTTGAAATTACCTGCACGGACATTCAGCAAAAACTGATAAAAGACGATGGCTCGATTGGAGTTAATAACACGATTGACTGGCTGACGCGCTTTACAATCAAGGACGGAAACGAAACGCACGAAGCGTTTGTGCAGATGAATCGTCCGTTTGATTATCGAGGCTACCGATTTTTTCAGGCAAGTTTTACATCAATCGGACGCGCTCGAAATATTACCGTTCGATTGACACCTGCGGGCGGCGGCGCGACGCAAGATGTAACGATTCCACGCGACGGTGCAGTAAATTTGGCAGACGGGACGAATATCAAATTTAGTGAGTTTCGTGGAAATTTCAGTATCGGCAAAGAAAATCTGAACGAAGACACGAGCAATTACCCGAACCCGGTCGCGATTTTGCAGGTTACGCCGCCGGGCGGATACGCGCAAAACGCCTACGCTTTCGGTGAAAAAATGGCAAATATTCCGGTCGCCAAAAACGCGGTCGCGGGTTACACATATCAGCTAATTGATTTTGAAAAGGTTTCCGAACAACACATTTTATCTGTCCAACGCGATCCGGGTGCAAATGTCGTTTATGTCGGTTTCGTGCTTTTGTTTTTAACGCTGGTTGCCGTGTTTTTCTTTGCTCATCAGAGAGTTTGGGCAGCGATTGAAAAAACTTCAGACGGCAATTTTAATACCCGGTTCGGCGGAAATACAAACCGAAATAATACGGCGTTTGACGAAAAATTCAAACGCTTTGTTGAAGATTTGAGAAGTATTTAAGAGGTCAAAATTATGAAAGGAATAATACAAAAAGCAAAGGTTGGCATTTTAATAATTGTTGTAACGCTTGTGGTTATAACTTTTACTGTAGGGAATCTATTTACGGAAACTACGATGGCTTCAGAAGGCGGTGCGCCGACGGGAAGAACCGGTGCGCCCGGCGAAACGACTTGCACGGCTTGTCATACACAAAATTCAGGAATCGGACAAATTCATATTATTGCTCCGGCAAATTATACGCCCGGACAAACTTATCAAATACAAGTTCAGCACACAACGACGGACATGAGCCGCCAAAATTGGGGTTTTGAAATAATTTCATTAACCGGAACTACAATGGCGGGAAGTTTTGCAAATACAACGGCTAACACAAGAATCAGAGTCGCCGGAACTAAAAGTTATGTTACACAAACAACGGCAGGAACTTTCCCGAATCAAACGGGCGGCGCAACTTGGACATTTAGTTGGACTGCTCCGGCAACAAATGTCGGAAACGTAACTTTTTACGTTGCCGGAATCCATGGAGACAATAACGGAGGCGAAGACGGCGACCAAACATACACGACAACCGCAGTTGTTCAACCGCAAGCGACAGTTGTTATTCATCACGGATTTGCGGATTTTGACGGCGATGGAAAAGCCGATGCGAGCGTTTTTCGTCCGACAAACGGAACTTGGTATTTAAATCGTTCGACACAAGGATTTACGGGAGCGCAACTCGGAATTTCGACTGACAAACTTACGCCTGCGGATTTTGACGGCGACGATAAAGCCGACATCACTGTCTGGCGCGAAGCTCCGGCAACGGAAGCCGCTTTTTATATTTTGCAATCGTCAAATTCCACTTTGCGAATCGAACGATTCGGACAAACCGGCGATAAAGTAATTTCTGTCGGTGATTGGGATGGCGACGGCAAAGCTGATCCGTCAATTTATCGTGAGTCGGGAGGTCAAAGCTATTTTTACTATCGTGGTTCGCTCAATAATCCAAGCGGCAACGTAACTTATATTCCGTGGGGAACAGCGGGTGACAAACCGATGTGTGGCGATTTTGACGGCGACGGAAAAATGGACGCGGCGGTTTTCCGCAACAGCATTTGGTATATCCTGCAAAGTTCAAATAATCAGCTTCGCACTGATTATTGGGGACTCGCAACCGATAAATTCATTACGGGAGATTTTGACGGCGACAGCAAAACCGATTTGGCGATTTTCCGTAACGGAGTTTGGTATATAAAGCAAAGTTCAAACGGACAAAGTGTTTATTACAATTGGGGCTTGAATACGGATACGCTTGTTCCTGCCGATTATGATGGAGACGGTAAAACCGACGCGGCAATTTATCGTGGCGGAGTTTGGTATATCAGGTTAAGCAGTAGTGGAAATATGAGCGCACAAACTTTCGGTTTGAGTTCGGACATACCTGTTCCAAGCGTATTTGTGCAATAAAATTTAATCGAAAATGATCTTGCCGCCGAATTTTATTCGGCGGCAAGATTGAGGAAATCAATTTATGAATCAGGAAATTTTAAATCAACCGATAATCGTTTCGGCTAAAAGCGAAAATGCTTCGGCGTGGCGTTCTTACGTTCCTTTTGCGATGGCAATTTTAGGTTCAATCGCCTTGCTTTTACTCAGAATCAACCTCGGCGGCGAACGGTTTATTTCGGACGGTGCATTGATGATGCTTGCGTTAGCGGCTTATTTGATTGCGGCGGTTTTTTATCTGACGAATCTTTACGCGCCTTCAAATTACGCCGAAAAACTCGGAATGTGGGGCGCGACGCTCGGAGTTTTTTTCAATCTTTCGAGCTGGCTCGTGCGGTGGGCTTCCGACTATGACCGCGAATTTACAATTTTTACGCAACAGGGTAAAAATTTGGCGGAAATGCCTTGGGTTTTCCGATATGTTCCGTTTGCGAATCTGTATGATTTGAGTTTGGCATTTGCTTTCGGTGCGGGCATTACGACGCTTCTTGTGATTCGCCGTCCGCAATTTCGTATTGTTGCGGCAATCGCACTGCCACTTGCCGCGATTATTTTGGTCTTGGCGCGATTTATCGGCGGCGAGTTTGTTGATTTGCCACCCGTTTTGGACAGCTATTGGCGACCGATTCACGTCGGCATCGCTTCTTTGAGCTACGGTATTGCGCTCGTTTGCTTCGCCGTTGCGGTTCTTTATCTTTTGAAGGACGGCTTAAAAGTTCAAGCAATGGCAATTTGGACAAGCATTTTTGCGCTTTCGGTTTTTGCGACAATCAGCAAATTCAGCGTTTTTTCACTTAGCTCATTCGGCACTTACACGGCTTCGACATTTGTCGGAAATTCGCGGCAGTCTTTGGCTCTGCGGGCAGACATTCCATACGTCGGTTGGCTTCTGGTTTTGGCGGCGGTTTTGCTCGTCGGTGCGAGTATTGCATACGGAATTTATTTATCCAAAAATGATGAAAAGGCAAACAAAATCGGACGGCGTTTGATGCAAGTCGCGCTTCTCGTGCAAGTTGCAGGTATTGCAATGCTTGTTTATCAAATCAAAACGATTCAGCCGATTGTAAATTACATCAATCCGGCAACGCAATACGAGCGTTTTGCTGTTTGGATGCTTCAGCAGGAAGATGTTCCGCAAGCCCAGATTAGCCAAATAAGTTCGCAGCAACTTTCCTCGATGTCGAGTGAATGGGTTCAGCAAAACGCCGCAAATTTGCGGCTGAGTTTGAATGCTAATCCGGTCGAGCTTGCTGCGCTGATAACGGCTTTTGCAGGGACGTTTTTTATCGTTCTTTTCAGCTTCAAAACTGAAAAAATCCGTGCCGCTTTGCCGTCGGAGGAAACTCTCGATTCGTTGATGTATAAACTCGGCGGCGTGGCTTTTGCCGGACTTGCTCTGCTTTTGATGACAGGCGCGGTTTGGGCAAACGAATCTTGGGGACGTTATTGGGGTTGGGATGCAAAAGAGGTCGGCGCATTGATTGCGTGGCTGACTTACGCGGCGTTTCTGCATTCACGCATTGCATATGGTTGGAAAGGTCGTCGCTCGGCTTATTTTGCCGTTATCGCTTTTCTTTTCGTGATTTTTACTTATCTCGGCGTAAGCTATTTGCTTCCGGGCTTACATTCTTACGCCTAAAACAGCGTTTAGCAATCAGCAGTCGGCATTCAGAAAAAAGCCAACTGCTGATTGCTGACTGCTGACCACTAACATTATGAACAAAGACAATTTTCTTTTCGCAATTATCGGTTTATTGGCGGGTTTGATTATCGGGTTTATGTTTGCAAACTCGGTCAATCAGAACGCGGCAATGCGTGCGCCGGCGGGAATGAACCCGAATGCCGCTATGCCGCAGAATCATCCCAACGTTGATGGAAATTCGGGCGCGATGTCGCCGCAGGTGCAAGCCGCGATTGATAATGCAAAGCAAAATCCGAATGATTTTGAAGCGCAGATAAAAGCTGCTGAAGTTTATTATCAAATTCAGCGTTTTGAAGGCGCAATCGAATTTCTGAAACAGGCGAACAAATTAAAGCCGGACGATTATGAAACAATCGTCAATCTTGGTAATTCGTATTTTGACGCGAATCAATATACGGAAGCGGAAAAATGGTATTCAGCCGCGCTTGTAAAAAAACCGGATGATACAAACGTTCGCTCTGATTTGGGTTTGACATTTATTTTCCGCGAGTCGCCGAATTATGACCGTGCAATTCAGGAATTTACAAAATCGCTCGAAAAAGAGCCGAACAAAGTGCAGACGTTGCAAAATCTGACGGTTGCCTACACGAAAAAAGGCGATGCGGCAAAAGCAAAGGAAACGCTTTCGCGGCTTGAAAGTATTGACGCGACCAACACGGCAATCCCGAAATTGCGCGAAGATATTAAGAAACTCGAATCTACATAATTTAAGTTTCAATTATCAAAAATCTAAACTGTGAGATTTTTCGCACCAGAGAGAATTTTCCCGCAGTTTAGGTTTTTTTTGTTCAAAATTTGTTGTAAATATATCGCAAATGCCCGTAAAATCAGAAAAAGAAACTTGATTTCCTAAAATTTAAAGTGGAACACCGTTTGCTCTCTAAAGTAGATGAAAGGGAGTGAAACCGAAGTAACAAACGAAATATTAAGGGCAAATTAAAGGTTTTTTTTGAGTAAGTAAATAAATAAGGAGCGAAAAACAATGAAAATACTAATTGCAACAGACGGTTCAAAATTCAGCCAAGCGGCAATCGGGAAATGTTCTGAATTGTTCGGTAAATCGGAAAATGTTTCCATAAAAATAATCAGCGCGGTTGCTACACCATATGTTGCCGCCGAACCTTTTGCAATTTCGGCTGATTATTACCGCGAGTTAGAAGGAGAATTGATGAAAGACGCAAAGAAAAACGTCGAGGAAGCCAAAGAGCAAATTGGCGCATCGTTGCCGAATGCAGAAGTTGCCACACAGATTTTCATCGGTCAGCCTGAACAGGTAATTGTCGAAGAAGCCGAAACTTGGGGCGCGGACTTGATAGTTGTCGGTTCGCACGGTTACGGTTTTTGGTCGCGTGCATTACTTGGTTCGGTTTCTAATACGGTTATTAATCACGCACCGTGTTCGGTGATGGTGGTTCGCGGAAGTTAATATTATGGCAAAGATTTTAATTTTGGGCGGCGGTTTTGCCGGTTTAATTGCGGCTGAAAGACTTGCTGCCGGATTGGATTCGACGCATCAGATTACGCTGGTTGCGCCAAATCAAAAATTTACGTTTTATCCGGCACTCGTGCAATTTGCTTTCGGCAAATGTGAGTTAGACGATATTCAATTCGACCTTTCCGCCAAACTCACCGAAATTGGTGTTCAATTCGTGCAAGGCGAGTTAGTTCGTATCAATTCCGAAAGGCGTTCGGTAGGAATTGCGGGCGCGGATTTTAATGGCGAAATACATTATGATTATTTAGTCATTGCCATTGGTCGCCGTTTGGCAACCGAAAAAATGCCCGGATTTTTTGAAAACGCGCAACATCTTCTTGGTGTAAAGGCGGCACAAAAATTCGGCGATCTCGTGCGAAATTTTCAAGCCGGAACAATCATCGTCGGAATGTGTCCCGATGGTCGTTTGCCTGTTCCCGTTTGCGAAACCGCATTTGCATTAGCGCAAAAGTTTGAAGCGGAAATGCGTGAAGGAACGGTGAAAATAAAAGTGATTTTTCCCGAATCGGTCGAAGCCGCGTTTGGCGGCGCGAATTTGCACAAAGAACTCGAAACCGCTTTCAAAAATCACGGCATCAATGTTTTGTATGACATTCCGATTAGTGAAATTTCATTTAACGAAATCATTTCGACAAGAAAACACCGCATAAGTTGTGATTTGCTGATGCTCGTGCCGCCGTTTCGCGGAAATGCCGCATTGCGCGATTTGGGCGCATCCGATGACGATGATTTTATTAAAGTTGACGGTTTGATGCGCGTTCACGGGCAAGAAAAGACTTACGCGGCTGGCGATATTGTGGCTTTTTCCGGTCCGAAATTTGGGCATATGGCGGTGCGCCAAGCCGAAATCGCGGCAGAAAACATCATCTCGGAAATCGAAGGCAAAGAGCCGTTTGAGCAATATTATCACGAAATCGCCACAGTTATTGATACTGGCGGCGCAGATTCGATTTATCTGCACTACGGAATCTGGGATGATTCGCTATATCGCTTGAAAAAGGGCAGATTTTGGGGTTGGGCGAAAGAAGCGCACGACCGTTTTTGGCGGGCAAAACACAGCTGAAAGTGTTGGAAAAACTGCGAAATTCTAAAAGCAATTTCAGTGGAAAGCCTTGATAAAAATCCAATTAAATTAATTGCTTAGCAAACATCTGTTACAAAATAGAGTTAAAGCCATTAGACGGATAACTAATGGCTTTATTTCTTTGCTTAACAAACGAATATTTTTTCAAATTTTGATAAATTAAATCTATGAAAAATATTCGGGAAATCTTCGTTGATATTGAATATTTATTGGTTGCAAAGCATCCGGCTTTTGATGTGTTTCCTGATAATGATGAACTGAAACGCAGGAAATAAAGAAGTTATAATTATATGAATGGATTAGCGAATTCCAAATTATCAAAGATTTTTGTGGGTTTTATTTTCTTCATAACTTGTTTTTCTTCCGCTTTTTCGCAAACGGATAAACGAATCGAAGAAATCCGCAAAATTTATCAAGAAGTGAACAAAAAAGTCGCGGAATGTGAGCAAAACGGCGACACTTCGACAACTTTTTTGACGGAAATTGTGGTCAACAAAAATGACGGACCGTATCCTGCGGTTGGAATTTATAAATCGGTTATCAAATTTTATTACACCTTTGGCGACCGCGAAAAAAATCCGTATCCGAATCGTTTGTTGAAAATTGCGATAACAACGAATCGCTCGGCGACGACTGAAACATCCGAGTTTTTGTTCAATGAAAGCGGTCAGTTAATCTTCTATTTTGAAAACAAAGAAGAAACAGAACGACGCATTTATTTTTTTGGAGAAAAGCCGATTCAGTTTTTAGACGGAAAGAAAATCATTGAACCGAAAAGCAAACCGACAATCAGATTTGCACAGGAAATTGCCAAACAGCGTCAAAAAATGGTCAGTATTTTTCAAAACAGTCTGGAGAATTAAAAGTCAGGATAAATCTCGGAATATCCGGGAAATTTGTTTGGATGATGCGTCAGATTGATAATTTGATTGCCCAATTATTTTATCGTCTTTTCAAAAAGCGGAAACGTGGGCGTGAAGAAGTGCATCATTTTTTTTGACACGATTCTTTGCGTTCACGTTTCTGTTTATAATGCTCTTAATTTGTCGGTTCTGTCGGTTTTGACGATTTTTTGCGTTCGCTTTTCTTTGTGCCGCCGGCTTTTTCGTATTCGTTGCTGTTCTTGCCGTATTTCGCGCCGACTGCCAGCAAAATCCGCTCGTGAAAATCCTTTAATTCCGCTTCGTTTTGCTCATAAATATTGAGCTTTTCATCAACCAACGAAAGCGTCGTATTATAATCGGAAAGCGAATTAGCCGTTTCTTCAATCTTGGTTGTATATGCGGCAGCTGTTACTCCGTTTCCCAAATCCAAATCCACGGCGATTGATTTAATTCCCGCCAGCCGGACATTTGCTTCTTCAATAATTTTTGATGTTTTCTTAATTCGTGCCATAAAAATCTCCTTATCAACTTCATAAAGATTTGTCTAAGGCTTTGAAAACAAAGAATCGGGAACTTAAAACAAAAAATCAGGTTCTGCAAACAAAGATTTCAGTTGTGCAAACTAACTTCGAGGTTCTGAAAACTCAATCTTAACCACTCGAAACAAAGATTCATCTTCCGCAAACTAACTTTTGTCCTTCTCCAACTTGATTTCACCAACCTTAAACCAAGTCCGCTAAACCACAAATCAAGTCTCAAGCAATGCCAATAAAGTTTCGTCTGTCAAAAACTAGGTAACAAAAACTCCAAACCCAATACTGCAATCTCACAGACGAATTTAAGATGAAATTGATACGGAAAAGGTTTGTTAAGCGGGAAAATTTTATTTCGGAAGAAAAAGCAAAACTTCAATATTCGGCAAATTAACAAAAGCATTTTCAATCAAAGGCTTAACCTCATTCCAATCCAAACCGCCAAGTCCGCAACCAAGCGCGGGCATTGCGATTGATTTGATTTCATATCGTTCAACCGCTTCAACCAAACTTTGCAAACCACTTTCAATATTTTCGATTCGGCTTGCCTCGCGCCAATGTCTTTTGGTCGGAAAATTGATAATAAAACGCGGCGAAGATGCAGAAACCCGCGCGTGAGCAAGGGTGCAAAGGTCAAAAACCCGAACTTTCCCGATTGCCAATTCGCCATTTTGACAAGCAAGTTTGTAAGCCTTGAAATATTCGGCGGGAAACTTTTGCTTAAATTGCAAGGCGATTCCTTTGCCCATTACGCCGACGCAATTAACGGCATTGACGAGGGTTTCGGTTTTTGCTTCAAAGAGGTTTCCGGTAGCTTCTTTTATCATTAGATTTATGAGATTTTATTAATCGGAGTTGGTAATCCTACACGCATATAAAATCTTGCAAAGGCTTGAGATAAATGCTCTCGGTAAGGTGGAAGTAATCGAGGTCTCTGATTCTTACGTTTTTTTAGCACATTCTCCAAAAATGTTCTTGGAATAGTATAGACTTCGTAGAAATCAACAATTCGATGCTCAAACGGAACTTTTTGATTAGTGGTGCTGTTCAAAAGACTTTTGTGCCAAATAGTTCCATTTTCGAGTTCATTCACATATTTGTTCCACGCTTTGGGAGTTAAGTTTTGATTCTTTGAAATCAATTCCTTTTCAAGTAGCGATTTATACTCTGAAATTGCAATATGAGGGCAAAGTGTTACATTTGAAATTTTACTGTTTTCCAAATCGCAAGCCTGAGTCATTACGACAACATCAGCAGAAATAAATTCTATTGAAGACTTCAAAATATCAATTTCGCTTTTTCTAGCAGGGTTTGAAATGTCTTTTTTCCATACTGAAACAGGGCAATCAAAAATTAAATCGCCCTGTGTCAAAGGTTTTCTTGCTGAAACTATTTCATACCAATTATTCGTCATTATCAAGGAGAAAAGGCTCAATTATTATGTCAGGCTTCCATCTTTTTAGTTCTTTAGTTTTAATTTCTACTTTTTGTGAAAACAGAACTTTACGAGGATATTCAAAAACTTGAACTCCGTTCAACAAAGAGTCATCAAATTCTTCGTCTTCATTACTTACTAAATTTTGTGTAACTGAACTATTGAAATCAGTATCAAAAGTTGCAGTTTCTGCGGAATCTTTCAAAACTGCAAAATTGGTTGTAGCGTGTTTCAATAAATCCTTTCCAAAATTAAGTGAAGTCCGTGGAACAAGCCTATATGATTGATTATTGCCACTTATGACAATTTCTAATCCTAAAGGCAAATCGAATCCGGAAAAATCAGAACAATCATTCATAGAATCATTTTGTCTTCGTTGTTGAATGACTATTGGCATATTTACTGTTGCTTCCATTATTGCCTCCTTTTCCAAACTTCTTTTTGAATTTTGTCGCCTGTTAAATCGGTAAATCCCTTAACAATCCATTCTCTTGCGACCTCAAACCAATTGGACATCTCCGTTAAGTTTTTACGGTTAAATCCGCGAACAGTTAAATCAAGAATTATTACTTTTTTATTATTTGCTTTCCTTACTGCTCCGGTTTTGATTGTTGCATATAATCTTCCCATTTTATTGGGTAACAAGAAACTTATACGCGAATTTATAGTTTCGGGTTCTTTAAGAATTAAACCGGTTTCGATGTTTGATTGAAATTTCGGGAAAATATTTATCAAATCTTTATTAGTTTTCCACAAATCATTTTCCTCAATTTGATTAACGTATGTTAGTTCATATTGAGCAGGAACTATTTGCATTTGAGAATTTTCTAAGAAACCATTGAATTTACCAAGTTTGTCCTTGAATTCGTCAAACACTTTTTCATAGCGTGGATAAGTATCATTTAGCTCTAGTTTTCGCCAGTTAAAAATAAATCTGTCACGCTGAATCTGAATTATGTTTCTTGCATCTTGAGAAATAAACATTTGACGAGGTAGCGGTGGAATATTTGTAAAATTTAAATTGGCTTCATATTCCTGTCCTTCAATAATTTCGATTGGAGATGCGAGTGGGGCAAGTTCTTCCACTTTCGGAAAATCAGGTTGATAAATCCCCCATAAAATACCGAAATGTGTTGCTATGAAATTATCGAGCGGTTGAAAAGTAACTCCGCAAACAACTTCCGTTAATGGCGGATTATCATATTCAGGCAGAATTTTACTTTTCTTATTTGGCATCTTTGAAGTCAATCGTAAATATTGCTGGGATTTTTTAGTCGGCTAAATCTAACTGTTTACTGAAATTCGCTCAAGCTATTTAATACTCTATTATAAAATTCGTAATTTACGAAAGCAATAAATAATAGTTTGCCCAATTTTATTACAATTTGTAAGATTAAATGAAGCAAAAGTTTTCAGCGGAGCATATTTAATGCTGAGAGTTGTCTTTCGGGGCATTACGCTAAAAACCTGATGCGGATAATACCGACGAAGGGAGAAAAACGATGAGTGAAAAAATTGAAAATATAAAAGAATTAACCAGCGACGAAATTAAATTTCCCAATTCAACCAAGATTTATGTAGCGACCAACGGCGACACGAGCAATTCGCAAAATATCGAGTTAAAAGTGCCGTTTCGAGAGATTGCTTTGAGTCCGACGCGGAATATGCAGGACGAACTCGAAGAAAATCCGCCTGTTCGCGTGTATGACACGAGCGGCGTTTATACGGATGAGGGCGTGAAAACGGATGTCCGCGAAGGTTTGCCGACGCTAAGGCGGGATTGGATTATCGGGCGTGGCGACGTTGAAGAATATGTCGGACGCGAGATTTTGCCGCAGGATAACGGCTATTTGACGAAAGGTGCGGAAGAAATTGCACGGCTCAAAGACGGCGGAAAGCTCGAAGAATTTCCGGCTTTGAAACGTCCACCTTTGAGAGCGAAAGCGGGCAAAAATGTTTCGCAGATGTATTACGCACGGCAAGGGATTATCACGCCGGAGATGGAATATGTGGCGATTCGGGAAAATTTGGGGCGGAAAATTGCGTTTGAAACGATGGCGAATGAGCAGATAAATGACCGCAGTTCGCTTTATCATCAGCACAAAGGCGAGTCGTTTGGAGCGAGTATTCCGAAGTTTGTAACGCCCGAATTTGTCCGCGAAGAAGTTGCACGAGGTCGGGCGATTATTCCTTCAAACATCAATCACCCCGAAAGCGAACCGATGATTATCGGGCGAAATTTCCTTGTCAAAATCAACGCAAATATTGGAAACAGTGCGGTTGCTTCGTCCATTGAAGAGGAAGTCGAGAAGATGCGTTGGTCAACTTTGTGGGGTGCGGATACGGTGATGGATTTGTCCACGGGCAAAAATATCCACGCCACGCGGGAATGGATTTTGCGGAATTCGCCCGTGCCGGTTGGGACTGTGCCGATTTATCAGGCTCTCGAAAAAGTGAACGGCAAGGCGGAAGATTTGACTTGGGAAATTTACCGCGACACGCTCATCGAACAAGCCGAACAGGGCGTTGATTATTTCACGATTCACGCGGGAATTCGCCTCGCACATATTCCTTTGACGGCGAAACGGACGACGGGAATCGTCTCACGCGGCGGCTCGATTATGGCGAAATGGTGTCTCGCCCATCACGAAGAAAGTTTTCTCTACACGCATTTCCGCGAGATTTGCGAGATTATGCAGACTTATGACGTGGCGTTTAGTCTTGGCGACGGATTGCGTCCCGGTTCGATTGCTGATGCCAATGATGCGGCTCAGTTTGCCGAACTCGAAACGCTCGGCGAACTAACAAAAATCGCTTGGGAAATGGATTGCCAAACGATGATCGAAGGTCCCGGACATGTTCCGATGCACCTCGTTAAAGAGAATATGGACAAGCAGTTAGAGGTGTGCGGCGAAGCTCCTTTTTACACGCTCGGACCTTTGACGACCGACATTGCTCCCGGCTTTGACCACATCACTTCGGCAATCGGTGCGGCGATGATTGGCTGGTTCGGAACGGCGATGCTCTGCTATGTTACGCCGAAAGAACACCTCGGTTTGCCGAACAAAAAAGATGTTAAAGACGGCGTAATTACCTACAAACTCGCGGCACACGCAGCGGATTTAGCCAAAGGTCATCCGTCCGCCCAAATCCGAGACAACGCCGTTTCCAAAGCCCGCTTTGAATTCCGCTGGGAAGACCAATTCAACCTCGCTTTAGACCCAATCATCGCCAAAGAATTCCACGACGAAACGCTCCCCGCCGAAGGTGCCAAGCTCGCCCACTTCTGCTCAATGTGCGGACCGCATTTCTGCTCAATGAAAATCACACAGGATGTCCGCGAATTTGCGAAGGAGCAAAATATTGAGGAAGAAAAAGCTCTGGCAGTCGGAATGGCGGAAAAGGCGAAGGAATTTGTCGAAAAAGGAAGCGAGATTTATCAGGGGAATGTGCCTGATGGTGCGAAAGAGCATCATTAAGTCCAACAAAATTCTTCGACCTTTTGAAAGTTCATTACGTCTAAACAATTGATTATGAAACATTTCAATGTAATGAAAATTATTAATTGGTTAGGATTGTTGATCTTAGGTTTCTCTTTTGTTTCCTGTGTTTTCGCACAAGACAGTTTGCAGGAACGCCTCAGAGAGAGGCAGAAACGCCGTAGCGAAAATCCGCAAAGCTACATTTCAAACGTGCCGAACACGGTGCAAAAATCTTTCGATTTTGAAAATATCAAACGAACTTTTCTGGTTCATACGCCGCCCAAATATGATGGTAAAACTCCTCTGTCGCTGGTTTTGTGTTTTCACGGCGGCGTCGGAACGGGAAAGGAACAGGAACAAAAAACGGGTTTTAGTTCTTTGGCAGACAAAGAAAATTTTATCGTTGTCTATCCTGACGGCTATTACAATCAATGGAACGATGGACGCGGTTCTGCTTTTCTCGGTTCTCCAAATACCAATGATGTCGGCTTTGTCACGGCGTTAATTGAGTTTATGGAGAAAAATTATCGGATCGATGCAAAACGAGTTTATGCTACGGGCGGTTCAAACGGCGGAATTTTTACGAATCGATTAGGTGTGGAATTATCGGACAAATTAGCTGCGATCGCCCCGGTCGTCGGAAATCTTCCGATCGATCCGCAAACCAATAAACCGATCATTCCGACTGCGGAAAAAACAAAATCGCTTTCCGTTTTAATGATAAACGGAACCGATGATACTTTTGTAAAATGGCAAGGCGGAATCGTTAGAGGAAGCAGCGGACGGGTAACTTCAGTAGCCGAAACCGTTGCAGCTTGGACACAGCTAAACGGCTGTAAAAATACTCCGAAAATTGAAAACCTTCCCGATAAATTTCCTGATGATGGAACCACCGTTCGCCGCGAAAGCTACACCGATTGCAAAGAAAATACACAAGTTATCTTGTATGCGGTTGTCGGAGGCGGTCACGGCTGGCACGGTTCAACCGCAACGCGAGGCGGCGAAACAAGAAATTTAACCGGAAATCTTTCGCAAGAAATAAATTCAACCGAGATCATTTGGGAGTTTTTTAAGAATAACCCAAAAAAGTAAGCATTTCATTTAGTTGGAATTTATGATTGGACGAAATTTCGGCTTCGTCCTTTTTGTTTTTTTTGGACTGCAATATATTTCTGCTCGATGAAAATTACGCAGGATGTTCGGGAATTCGCCAAAGAGCAAAATATTGAAGAAGAAAAAGCCTTAGCAGTAGGAATGGCGGAAAAGGCGAAGGAATTTATTGATAAAGGAAGCGAGATTTATCAAGGCAATTTGCCTGATGGGGCGAAAGAGCATCATTAAATTTTGACAGGAATAAACAGATGAAAACAGTTCAAATCAACAAAAAACTACTCTCTGTTTTGTCAGTCTTAACGCTTATTTTGGCATTTGGAGTGACGGCAAAGGCTCAAAACAGTTCGGCTGATAAGAAGAATAAATCTCGTCTAATCGGCGTTTGGAAATTGGTTTCGGTTACGTCAACTAACGCGGACGGCACACGCAACAACGAGCCTTGGGGCATAAACCCAAAAGGCACAATCGTCTATACACGCGAAGGATGGATGACGGCGGTGATAAATTACGGCGGACGCAAACCGCTTTCGACCGCAGACCGTTTTCGGGCGACAACCGATGAAAAAGCAACGGCTTTTGAAACCTCGTTCAGCTACGCCGGACGATTCGAGGTTAAAGGCGAAAAAGTAATTCATCATGTCGAAATCGCCTCGGTTGAAAATTGGGTGAACACCGACTTAATCCGCAATTTTCGTTTGCAAGGCAATCGCCTCATTTTGCAAACACCGCTATTAGCTTCGCAACAAGGAACAGCCGCCAATTTTGAACTGACGTGGGAAAAGATGAAGTAATTTGAAAGAATGGCGGAAAAGGCGAAGGAGTTTGTTGATAAAGGAAGCGAGATTTATCAGGGGAATTTGCCTGATGGGGCGAAGGAGCATCATTGATTTGTTGTTAAAAAATCTGAGAGATGAAAGAAAAATTGCTACAAACATCGGTAGAGCCGTTGATTGAATATTTTAATCGGCAAATTCCTTTAGATATTGAGGAAAAACAACTCGTTACAGATTTTTTTAAACCAAGATTGTATCGTCGGAGGCAGTATGTTCTTCAAGAGGAAGATGTTTGTAATCATTTAAATTTTGTGATTCGTGGCTGTCTTCGGATGTATAAAGCCGATGAAAACGGAAATATGCACATTCTACAGTTTGCTTCGGAAAATTGGTGGGTGATGGATATTGGCAGCTTTCACGGCAGAAAACCGTCGGCGTTAAATATTGACGCATTGGAAGATACGGTCGTATTGCAAATAAGCCACGAAAATCTGACTTTGCTTTATACCCAAGCACCCAAATTTGACCGCATCTTCAGAGTTTTAATTGAGAACGCTTTTGTTGCCCTACAAAATCGCCTATTGCAAAATATAAGCTCGACAGCAGAAGAGCGTTATCGCTCTTTTATTGAAGTTTATCCGCATCTCTTAAACCGCTTGCCACAAACGCAAATTGCTTCATTTATTGGTATTACACCCGAATTTTTGAGCAAAATCCGCAAAAATCTAAGCCGCAAAAAACGCTAAATTCTTAATCCAGTTCAAGAGTTTTTCTTAACCTACTTTATAACAACTCGTTAATTTTCCGTCATATTATTGAATCATTGCAACGGCAGTTCGACACGATTTTTGAACTGCGGTTAGCCGAAATGAGGAAAATATTATGAAACGAAAATTTTTTATAAATCGTTTTGCGGCTTTATTGGCGGCGTTAGTTTTAGGATTTTTTGCCAATTCGACAATGTTGGCACAGACGAAAAAAAATATTTCAGGAGATACGAAAATGAAAATTACAGAAGTTATCAACAATTACGAACAAGCATTAAATGCGTCTTCGACCGAAGAGGTGATGAAACTTTACGGGACAAATCCTGTGTTTATGCCGCAACATTCAACGGCTTTGGAAGGCAGAGATGCGGTCAAAGCAGGATACGATTATGTGTTTCAAAACATAAAATTGAACGTCAAATTTACCGTTTATGAAATCGAAGAATTTGGCAATCTCGCCTTTGTGCGAACATCTTCAGCGGGCGAAACGACGATTTTGGCAAACAAAACCAAAATCAAAGAAGGCAACAACGAATTATTCATCTTTCGCCAAGAAAACGGCGTTTGGAAAATTCACCGCTACCTTTTCGCCACCACAAATCCGCCAACAGGCGTGTGAATGGATTCATAATAGTCAAACATTTCGGAAGTGAAAGAGCATCAATAAATGCTTTCTCAACTATTATTTTGATTGGACGAGGTATCGGCTTCGTCCCTTTTTGCATTTTGAATTAAAATAGATTTCTGCTCGATGAAAATTCCGCAGGATGTCCGCGAATTTGCGAAAGAGCAAAACATTGAAGAAGAAAAAGCTTTGGCAGTCGGAATGGCTGAAAAGGCGAAGGAATTTGTTGATAAAGGAAGCGAGATTTATCAAGGGAAATTTGCCCGAAGATGCAAAAAGAAATCAATATATGAATAGAATGAATCCGAAGGTTGATGCCTATTTTACGGCGGGTTGCGGTCGTTGTCCGCTTGGGAATACGCCCGAATGCAAAGTTCATAATTGGACGCTGGAATTGGAAACTCTGCGCGAAATCGTTCTCGAATGCGGGTTGACGGAAGAGTTAAAATGGAGTGTTCCCTGTTATACTTTTGACGGAAATAATATCGTTATCATCGGCGCGTTTAAGGAATATTGTATGATTTCGTTTTTCAAAGGCGTTTTGCTGAAAGACACGCACAAAATTTTGACCAAACAGGGCGAAAATTCGCAATCGGGACGGCTGATAAAATTTACCGATGTGCGGCAAATTGTTGAACTTGAAAACGTGATAAAAGATTATATTCTCGAAGCGGTTGAAATTGAAAAATCAGGCGGAAAGGTTGAATTAAAACAAGTTGCGGATTACAAAATTCCCGCCGAATTGCAAGATAAGTTTGAACAAGATGCAGATTTCCAAACCGCTTTTTTCGCTTTAACTGCCGGCAGGCAAAAGGGTTACATCTTACATTTTTCGCAAGCCAAACAATCGAAAACTCGCGTCGAAAGAATTGAAAAATCTGTGCCGAATATTTTTATCGGAAAAGGCTTGCACGACGATTTCAAGATGAAAAAATAAGTCTGCGAAAATCTGTGATCTCTGCGGGAAACCAAATTTTTATCTCCCACAGAATTTGCGGAAACACGCAGAAAGTCATTCAAAATTATGCTGACACAAATCAATCCGAAATTACCGATGCGTGATAAATCTGTTACGAAAATTTTTTACGAAAAACTCGGTTTCACACAATACGGCGGCGATTTTCCCGAATATTTAATGGTCGAAAAAGACAGCATTCAGATTCATTTTTTTGAGTTTAAAGAATTGAATCCAAAGGAAAATTACGGGCAAGTTTATATCCGCACCGATAATATTGATGCGTTATATCAATCATTTTTGGACAATCAAGTAAAAACGACAACTTTGCAAGCCAAACCTTGGAAACAAAAAGAATTTTCAATTCTTGACCCCGACAATAATTTGCTGACATTCGGGCAAACTTTGGAGAACAATTAATCTTGTAAAATTGGCATATTATTAACCGTTTTTAATCATTTACTTTTGTTTTTCTGCATTTCGGCTTTGATTTTCTGAAAGCGCGGATCAGTTTTTAGTTCGGCGAGGCGTTGTTCGATGTCGAGTTGGAACATCGAAAACGGACGGTCTTCGGCGGCTCGTTCGAGTTGGGCAAACGCCTTGTCTTTGTCGCCGAGCGCGGTGTAAATCATTGCCAGATAATCGGGCGCAACATAGCGTGTTTGTTGGTTTTTGAGCAATTCGCCCAAGATTTTTTCGGCTTCGGGGCGATTGCCCGATTTGGCATAAGCGTGCGCCAACGAAGCGAGCGCAAGCGTGCCGTTGCCGCTCAATTCGACGGCGCGTTGAAACGATAAAATAGCTTCGGGAAATTTTCCTTGTTGTTCCTCAATCAAACCGAGAAGCCAATATCCGCGGGCAAAATTCGGGTCTAATTCGAGCGTTTTTCGGGCTTGCGTTTCGGCTTCATCGTATCTTTTGGCGCGAAAAAGAACCGTTCCGATATTCAGATTGACAATCAGCGAAAATTGGTCAATTTCCTGCGCTTTCTTCATTTCGGCGAGCGATTCGTCAAATTTTCCCTGCACCAGCAAGGCGATTCCGTAATAGTGATGCGTGTGTGAAAGATTCGGATTTATTTCGAGTGCGCGGCGCAAATCTTGGATTGCCAAATCAGCATCGCCGGTTTCCCACACGGTTAGCCAAGCCTTTGTCGCGTAGGCTTCCGCCAGATTTTTATCCAAATTTAACGCTTTCGTCAGCGCAGATTTTGCTTTCGGCAAAGTTTCACTTGGCGGCAATCCGCCGAGCAAGGCTTCCTGATTGCCGAGAAGCATATACGCATCGGCGAGTCCGGCGTAGGCAAGCGCGTAATCGGGTTGTTTTTCGATTGCTTGTTCAAAATACGAAATCGAAAGTTTGACCGAATCGAAATTGCGTTTGCCGAGTTGGAAAAGTCCGTTCAGATAGAGTTTGTAGGCTTCGGCGTTTTCGGTTGAATGTGTATTGATTTGGCGGCGTTCTTCGTCGTTTAATTTGAGCGCGAGAAGGTCTGCAACTTGTTCGGAAATCGAATCTTGAAGCGTGAAAACATCCGATTCTTTGGCATCGAAAGAATTTGCCCAAATCGGCGAACCATCGGAAACGCGAATAAGCTGGACGGAAACGCGCAATTTGTCGCCGTCGCGCTGAATTTTTCCGTCGAGAAGCGCGTCAACTTTCAATTCGTTTCCGATGATTGTCAAATCTTTGTTTTGCGCGGCATATTTTGTAATCGCGGTTGTCGGGCGAATCGTAACGCGCTTGATGCGGCTGAGTTTGGCGATTACCGCGTCGGACATTCCGAGTCCGAAAATCGCGTCTTGTTCGTTCATCGCCAACGGTTTGAACGGCAAAACGGCGAGCGTCTGAATCTGATTCAAGCTCTCAATTTTGCGTGGCGCAAAAGCAAAATAAATAATTCCGCCGCACAAAACAAGTAACAAAACGGCGGCAACGGCAAGCAAATATTTGCGGTTTGATTTCGGTTTCGGTGGTAAAAGAAGCGCGTTTTGAGTCGGGGTTACAAGAATTTCCGCATCGTTTTGGACAAATTCTTCCTTGATGAAAACATCCGTTGTCGAAACTTTTTCGAGAATCAGAATATCGTCCGCCTCATCTTCAAAAACGTCAGCAACGAAGCGATAACCGCGACCGGGAACGGTGGCGATAAATTTATTTTCGCCGCGTTTTTCGCCTAAAGCCTTGCGAACGAGCGTCATATTGACGGTCAGATTATTGTCTTCAACAAACGAATCTTGCCAAACCGCTTGCATCAATTCGTCTTTTCCGACAAGATTTCCGCCACTTTTGACCAAAAATTGCAAAATGTCGAAAGCCTTCGGCGGAAGCGCAACCGTTTCTTCGTCTTTAAACAACAAACGTCTGCCGACATCAAGCCGAAAATTGCCGAAACGGTGAACTGTCGAATTTTGCCGATTCATATTTGGCGCGTCGAAAGATAAATATTACTAAATCGGCGCAGATTCTACCAAGTCTTAGCAAATCTTAGGAAAAATTAGCCAAAATCTTAAAGACTTTTCACCGCTTGTTTTCTTAATCTGACAGACGAGAAACGTGAAAATTACAAAACTGACAACTATTAAATCTGTGAAACGCGAAGCGATTGTTTTGCGAAACCGCATCGGGACTTTGCGGACGTTTTGCGAAGTTTGCGGAAACGAACAACCGATGCTTTCAGCGGGCAACGCGGCGCAATTATTGAATTTGAGCGAACGAAAAATCTTTTTGCTGGTCGAAAGCGCGGCGTTTCATATTTTTGAAACCGAAAGCGGACGGCTGTTTATCTGTTTCGATTCGCTGTTGAAATTAAAAGAAAAGGAAGGATTATGAAACTTAAAAGAAACATTTTCGGGATATTGGCAATCATTTTTCTGACGGCATTTGCCGGACACGCGGCAACGATTACGGTCAACACTTTGGCGGACGAAAACAACACGAACGCGGCGGCTTGCAGTTTGCGCGAAGCGATTAACAACGCGAACGGCGATAACACGACAAACGGTTTAGGTTGTGTTGCAGGTTCGGGAACGGACGACATCGTTATTAATGTCAACGGCACGATTACGCCGACAACTGTTTTGCCGTCAATAACTTCGTCGTTAAACATTACGGGCAACGGAGCAAGTCTGCTGTCGGTATCAGGCAACAATGCGCGGCGTGTTTTCGTAATTTCATCCGGCACGGTTTCTATCAACAATTTGACGGCAACTGCAGGTTTCAATTCGGAGCAAGCAGGCGGCATATATAATGATGGCGGAACGGTTACGCTGTCGGGTTTAGTGGTCAGCAATTCGAGTTCGGAGCAAGCAGGCGGAATTCAAAATAACGGGACGATGATTGTTAACAATTCAACTGTTACCAATAATCAGGCGACAATCTCTCTTGGCGGCGGAATAATGAATTATGGAACTCTGACGATTAACAATTCGACGATTTCCAATAATCAAGGCAGCGCACAGGGCGGCGGAATTACCAATTATGCCAGTTTGACCGTTAACGACTCGACTTTCACCAATAATTCAACGCCCAATCTCGGAGGCGCGATCATAAACAACAGCAGCACGTTTTTCAGCGTTACGCGCAGCACTTTTGTCGGTAATACGGCTGGAACCGGAGGCGCAATATATCTTACCAGTCCGACTGCTTCAACCGTTACCAACAGCACTTTTTCAAATAACTCGGCAAATTCCGGCAGTGCCGTTAGTTTAGAATCCGCGCTGACGATGAGGAACTGCACGGTCAGCGGTAATCGCAGTGAAAACGGTGCTATCTTAATTAACGGCGGTTCGGGAGCCGCCACTCTGATCAATAATATCGTCGCCGGAAACACCAATAATACTCAAACTATTCAATTAGACATCAGCACGTCCGCTGGTGGAACTGTGGTTACAGGAAGTTCTTTTAACAATATTGTCGGAACAGGCGGTTCGGGTGGTTTGACGAATGGCGTGAACGGCAATCAAGTTGGCGTATCGCTTGCGAGTGTTCGATTATTGCCGCTCGGCAGTTACGGCGGATTGGTTCAAACGATGCCGATTCGCCCCAATTCTCCGGCGCGAAATGCGGGAACGAACACGGGCGCACCGGCAACCGACGCACGCGGGTTTAATCGTCCGCAAGCCACGACAACCGACATCGGTGCGTTCGAGATTCAGACGAATTCGGTCGTAACGAATACGGCAAACAACGGTGCGGGAAGTTTGCGTCAAGCCGTAACGGATATTGCTTCGGGCGACATCATTCAATTTGAAACGCCGCTTTTTGACACGGCACAGACGATTTCGCTTTCCGCCGGACAAATCACACTCAATAAAAATTTAACGATTTACGGCAACGGCGCGAATATTTTGAATGTTCAGAATACGGCGGCGCAAAGCACGACGAGTCGCGTTTTTAATATTTCTACGAGCGGTTTTACTATTAATCTGAATGGCGTAACTGTCAGTGGTGGAAACGTCAGCGGCGATGGCGGCGGAATCTTTAATTTTGGCAGCACTCTGTCACTCACCAATTGTGTCATTGACGGCAATACTGCGACCGGGGACGGCGGCGGTATTCGCAGTAGCGGCAATATGACGGTTCTCGGCTCAACTATTTCAAATAATACAGCTACCAGCGCGGGCGGTAATAAAGCCGGCGGCATTGATTTTTCCGGTGGCTCTTTAGTGATTACAAATTCGACCATTTCCGGTAATTCCTCACTCGGCGGCAATACTAATGCGGGCGGCATTTGGTCAAATAACAATACAACAATTACCAATTCGACAATTACGAACAATATAGCGAACGGCACAAATAGCGGCGGCGGTATTTACAAAACCGGCGGACCGGCAATTATCGTGCGAAATTCCATCATTGCCGCTAATCAAAATAACGCAACGATTCCTGATGTCAGCGGCGGTTTTAACTCCGGCGGCTACAATCTCATCGGTAATGTCGGCACGGCAATCGGATTTAATCAACCGACTGACCAGACGGGTTCAAATCCTTTGTTTGAAAATTCTGATGGAAAATCGCTTGCGCCTACTGTGATTTTTGATCCGATGCTTGCACCGTTGGCGAATAATGGCGGAACTGTGCCGACACACGCCGTGATGAACGGTTCGCGGGCTATTGATAAAGGCAATTCTTTTGGTTCGACTACGGATTCTCGCGGACTGCTTCGTCCGCTTGACAATCCTTTGATTGCAAACGCGGCAGGCGGCGACGGTGCGGACATCGGCGCGTTTGAGGCGCAAGCTCCGACATCGGCTTCGGTTTCAATTAGCGGACAAGTTTTTACAACTGACGGCAGAGGTTTGCGAAATGCTTTTGTAACAATCACCGACACGCAAGGAAATTTGATGACGGCAAGAACTTCGGCGTTCGGATTTTACCGATTCGACGAAATCCAAGTCGGCGAAACTTACGTTATCGAAGTTCGTTCAAAGAATTTCCAATTCGCGCCGCAAATCGTTTCGGTCAGCGAAGAATTAACCGGATTCAATTTTTATGCAATTGGAAGTTTAATGAAAGAAAAGTAGTTTTCGGGAAGATTTTTAACCACAAAATTACACTAAACGGCACGAAACAAGAAAAAACTAGGCAATTTTCGTGTTATGCGCGTGTATTTTCGTGGTTAAAAATCTTAGTCTTATTTGAGTTTGAACAAAAAAACTTCTTAGGAAACCGTCTCAAATGGCTTTGAGGCGGTTTTTTATGTGCTTGAGGTGAATGTTTATGGCTTTGAGGCAAATGTTTATGTGTTTGAGGCTCTTAATATTTGGTTTGAGCCGAATGTTTATGGCTTTGAGGCTCTTAATATTTGGTTTGAGGCAATTGTTTTTCGATTTGAACCTGCCTCAAACACATAAACATTCGGCTCAAAGCCATAAACATTCGGCTCAAAGGCAAAAACATTTGCCTCAAACTGTTTTGAGGCAGGCTCAAAGACAATATTAAGAGCCTCAAACTGTTTTGAGGCAGGCTCAAACCAAATATTAAGAGGCTCAAAGACAATATTAAGAGCCTCAAACGCAAAAACATTCGCCTCAAACTAAATATTAAGAGGCTCAAACCGAATATCAAGAGGCTCAAAGACAATATCAAGAGGCTCAAACCGAATGTTAAGAAGCTGTTTTAAAACTCTAAAAAGCCTGATGATTGCGAGTGGTTTATCAATTATTAATTATCAATTATCAATTATATGTTTGGGGTTTTAAGCGTAACCCACGACAATTTAATGGATAATTGGTAATTGATAATTGATAACGCTGTGCTTTGTTTCCTAAGCATATTCAGCTTTAAAACAGATTCTAAGACATCAATGGAAATTACGAACTTTTGGTAGAACTCAGAACGCGCTCAAATTATTTTTGCGATAGCTTCTAAATTTTTCAGAATTCGGCAGAATCGAAAAAAGTAGGGAATAAAAAGAAAAACCTCTTGATGTTCACTACTTTTTTCGATTTTTTATGATAAGGTTTTTCTTTTAATCAATCTGTGACCGACAAAGAAATTTCCGCCGAACAAAATTCAGAAAAAAACGAACGCCAAAGTGCGAGTTGGGATTTGCAAAATGCCATTCGCAATTATTCAACTCTTGTGGCAACACAGATTGCGGTCGCTTTTTTTTCGTTCGCGTCTGCGTGGCTGGCAACTCGTTATCTCGGCACAGAAGGTTATGGCGGCGTGGTCGCGGTAATTGCGGCTTCGCAAGTCGCGCAGATTTTTGTAAATTGGACGTGCGTTGCGTTGGCGCGTTACGGCGTTGAAGAATTTGTCGAATCCGGCAAAATCAGTAAAACATTTTGGGCGCGGACATTGATTTTTTTGCCGAATACGCTGATTTTTCTCGCGCTCTCTTTTCTATGGCTTCCTCTAATTTCAAGCTGGCTCAAACTTCCCGCCGAAGCGATCTGGTATATCGCCGCGCATTTTCTTGTTACTGCCGTTTGGCTACACATTCAGCACGCTCTTCAAGGCGCGAAACTGCCGCGTCTTCAGGGAATTCTGCTTGCCGTTGAAAGATTTTTGATTTTTTCGGGTTTGTTGGGGTTGGTTTTCAGCGGCAAATTAACGTATCTTTCGGCGGTCGTCATTTTCATCGTTTCGCCGCTTTTGATGGCATTTGTCGGGATTTTTCAGCTTCGTAAATTTATTGTGGGACGAATTGGTTTTGAAACGGACGCGCTGAAGAAAATCTTGAAATTTTCCGTGCCGCTCATACCTTTTTATATTGTCGGTTATCTTTCGACAAATTATCTGGACGCGATTTTTATTTCGCAATACCTTTCAAAATCGGATTTGGGCGTTTATGCCATTGCGTATCAAATAAACGGAATTTTGATGCAGTTTCCGACGCTTGCGGGAAGTCTTCTTTTGCCGTTTTTCGTAACTCTTCAAACAAGCGGAAGCCTTGAAAAATTAAAGGTCTATATGGAAGATATTCTGCCTTTGCTGACCTTTGCCGGTGCAATTTTAAGTGTTTGCGTCGCGTTTGCGATGCAGATTTTGATTCCGCTCGTTTTTGGTCAAGAAGTCGGCGGCGCAGTGATTATTTTTTGGATTTTAATGTCGAGCGCGGTTTTGGCAATTCCGGTTTTTCTCGGTTACGCGCCTTATTCCAATTCGATTTCGGTTACATATATTGCAACTTTGATGGGAATTTCCGCGGCGATTGTTAATCTTACCGCTAATTTTTTGTTAATTCCGCGTTACGGTTTGAAAGGTTGCGCGTGGGCAACGGTTTTGGCATCTGCGGCGAGTGTTTTAACGGCAATAATTATCGGCGGAAAGAGATTCAAACTTCGTCTGAAATGGACGCTTCCGGCAGTTTTGCCTGCGCTTTTCGGTTCTGCATCTGCTTCGTGGACGGAAAATCTCTGGCTTGCGCTTGTTTTGGCTTTTGCCTCTGCATTTGCTATTGTGCTACTTTATCGAAATTCGTTCGTGCAGAGCGTAAAACTGCTTTCGGATTATCGGAAATTATTATCGAACCGCACATAAAATATGCTGAAAATGTATCAAAAACACGCTCATTCGGGCAGTTCGGCTGAGCTTTGGGAAGAAAATTGGAAATCGGCACAATTTTATCAGGCACTCGAATTTTGTCGGGTTGATCCTTTGCGTCCTCTTTTTGAAAAATATGCCAAAAAAGGTTCGTTGATGCTCGAAGGCGGTTGCGGAATGGGACAATATGTAACTTTTTACACGGAAAGAGGCGTAAATGTCGTCGGACTCGATTTCGCGCAGAGAGCTTTGCATCAACTCAACCGTCGCGTTCCGAATTTGAAATTATGTGCCGGAAATGTTGCGGCTTTGCCCTTTGCCGATGAAACTTTTGATGTTTATTATTCGGGCGGCGTAGTCGAACATTTTGAAAGCGGCGCGGAAAAATCTTTGTCGGAAGCACGGCGGGTTCTGAAAAAAGACGGAGTTTTGCTAATCAGCGTGCCGCATTTCAGCCCGCTTCGGCGCGTTCTTTCGCCGCTCAAAAAAGATGTTTGGCGGCGCGTCGGGAAATCGGAAACGGAAAATCGGACGGAAAACGATTTGAATTTCTTTCAATATGCGTATCAACCGCGCGAATTTTCCAAAATGCTCGAAAATGCTGGTCTTAAGGTTATTGACAGACAGGGTTTTGCCGTTCTTTGGGGACTTTCGGATTTACCTTTTCTCAGCGAGAAAAGCGAGATTAAAGCGTCGGAAAACGGTCAGGCAAAACCTGTGGCGGTGGAGGAAAAAACCGATTTATCAAAAATTAATCAGCCTGTATCGGCTTCACTTTTGAAACGTCTGGTAGTTGCCGAAGATGCTTCGATTCCGGTTTTGGGGCTTGGCGTAAAATTTATGCGTTGGGCAGTCAGCAATATGATGATGTATGTTTGTGTCAGAAAAGAATCGAAACTTAAATGAAAAAATGAAGCCGATAAAAGTTTTGCACATTCACGAAGTCGAAAAAGAAGCCTTTTATTTCAGCAATCTGATTGATTTTATAAACCGCGATGAAATCGAAATCTCGTTTGTAACACTTGCGCCGGAAGGCGGTTTTACCGAAAGTATGAAACGGCGCGGTGTTAAAGTTTATGCGCTCGATTCTTTGAGTAAAAAAAAACTTACTAATGCGGCACGGAAGATTTGGCAGATTCTAAAAGACGAAAATCCCGAAATTGTGCATACGCATCTCTTTAATGCGACGACTATCGGCTTGAATTTGGCGCATTGGCAGAAACGAAAAAAAATCATCACGCGCCATCATTCGGACGCTCTGCATTTGCTTCCCGATAGAGCTAAACGTGCTTTTTATTTAAATTTAGAGCGGCGCAACAATCGTCTGGCAAATCATATTATTGCACCGTCGAAAATGGTTCGTGAATGTCTCGTAGATTGGGAAAAAACGCCGCCGGAAAAAGTTTCAATCATTCCTTACGGGCAAACGCCGGAGCGTTTTGAAAAAGTTACGCCCGAAATTATCAAGGAAAAACGAGCCGAACTCGGTTTTGAAAATCAACTTTCGCTCGTTTGTGTGTCGCGGCTTTTCAATCGCAAAGGTCATCAATATTTGTTTGAAGCCGCCGCGCCTTTGTTCAAAAAAGGGTTGAATGCCAAACTTTTTTTGGTCGGCACAGGCGATTATAAAGAAAATCTGGAGCGCATTGCGAAAGATTTGGGAATCTTGCAAAATATTGAGTTTTTAGGCTGGCGCGACGACGGTTTGCAGATTATCGGTGCAGCGGACATTATCGTTCATCCTTCGCTCGAAGACGCGCTTTCGCAAAGTTTGATTGAAAGTTTGATGCTTCAGCGTCCGATTATTGCAACGGACATCAGCGGCGCAAGCGACACGCTGGACGGCGGAAAATACGGGAAATTAGTTCCGCCCGCCGATTCGGAAAGTTTTCGTATCGCTTTGCAGGAAACAATCGAAAACCTCGACGCGGCACGCGAAAACGCCAAACTCGGCAGAAAATATCTGCTCGAATATATGAGCGCAGAGCGCACGGCAGGCGAATATGCGAAGATTTACAAGAAAGTTTTAGATTTATAAAACGTAAATGTCAGAGAAAGTTATATTACCGAAGGGAAGACTTGGAAGTATAGATTTATTACGAGGCGTTGCGGCACTTGCGGTTGCCGTATTTCACGTTTTTGATAAAGGAATTTTTAATACTGCATTTACTTCAAACTCTTTCATACAAACGCTTTACACCGTCCCGATTTCATTCGGTTATACAGGTGTTTATCTGTTCTTCGTGATTTCCGGTTTTTGCATCCATCTGCGTTGGGCAAAGGCTTTTGCCAGAAACGACAAGGATTTTTCATTGGATTTTAAGGCTTTTTGGAAAAGACGAATTATCAGACTTTATCCGGCGTATTTGGTAACCTTGGCAATTTGTATCGGATTGGGATTTTATCAAGGCGAAATAAAGTTTTCATCATTTTTTATTTGGGATGTTATTTCGCATTTATTGATGATTCACAATTTCGACGCAAAAACCGTGTATAGCATAAACGGAGTTTTATGGACGTTAGCAATTGAAGAACAACTTTATCTGGCATATTTTCTGCTCGTTTGGCTAAGAGAAAAATTCGGTTGGAAAATAACAATTGCAATTTGCTTTTCGGTTAGAATTGCTTGGTTCGCATTCTGTTTCGCGCTAAATTATTTGTTTAAACTGCAAATTCCCGTTTCCGAATCTTCTTTTGCGAATTGGTGTGTTTGGGCTTTAGGCGCAATCGGAATTGAAGCTGCTTTGGGAATTATTAAATTACCCAAATGGCTGAGTTCATTATTTGTTGCAAGTTTGGTTTTAATTACGGTTTCGGTTTTGGAATATGCGGATTTTTATTTCGGAAGAGTCGGAATTTTGAATAAATTCGTGTGGTTTGTATCACAGCCGCTTTGGGGAATAGGCTTTTTTATCCTAATAAATAATCTTGTCAACAGAGAAATAAAATGGTTCAAATCAAACAGCGAAATTAAATACAAAGATAAAAATTTCTTAATCAAAGTTTTCGTCGGTTTAGGAGTTTTTTCTTATTCGCTTTATCTAACTCACGAAATCGTTTTGCATTTATTTAAGACAACGGAAATTTTACTCGTTTTAATTTGCATAGCTTTTGCTTATATATTTTATTTGGCTTTTGAAAAACCTTTTATTAAAATTTTGGAAAAAAGCTGAAAAATCAGAATCGGAAAAATTTTATTTTATAACGAATGTCAGTATCGGAAAGATTTCAGGGTGCAAATATAATTGACGCGGGCGCGTTGTCGCCGTATTGGGGCGAACATACGGCGCGTTATTCGTTTGTTTTGCCTTATATTAAAGACAAAAAAGTTCTCGATATTGCCTGCGGAACGGGTTATGGTTTGGCGTTTTTGAAAGCGTCGGCAAAATCGGTTACGGGCGTTGACGTGGACATCGAAGCGGCGCGGCAGGCAAAAAGCGAATGCGATGAAAAAGCTGGAGTTTTGCTTGGCGACGGCACGAATTTGCCGTTTCACGATGAAAGTTTCGATGTCGTAACTTCGTTTGAAACACTTGAACATTTGCACGCCCGAACGCAATTTTTATCCGAATTGAAAAGAGTTTTGAAGCCGAAAGGTTTATTGATTTTGTCCACGCCGAACGCTTTTTACACAAAACCTGTGAACGGCAAACCGAAAAATCCGTTTCACGTTTTTGAATATGAACCGGAAGAATTGAAAAAAGATTTGGAAAGCCAATTTGCCATAAGCGAATTCGTCGGGCAAAGTTTAGACAAAAGTTTTTCGATTCCGCCTTTTTACGATGCACAACAGGAATTGCCGACGGATTTTTCGACGCAAAGCAAACTTTTTGCGTGGCGTGTTTTCAATAAAGTGCCGCTCGGTTTGCGTGAAAATTTGAGTCAAATACTTTGGAAAAAGCCTTTTTATCCAACCGAAAAAGATTATAAATTCGAGGAAAGCACGATAGAAAACGCACCGGTTTTGGTGGCGGTTTGCGAAAAAATTTAATGAATCAGCCTTTAGTCAGCGTTGTAATTCCGAATTACAACTACGAAAAATTCATCACCGAAACGATTGAAAGCGTTTTGGCGCAGACTTATAAAAATATCGAAATTATCGTGGTTGATGACGGCTCGAAAGACAAATCGCTCGAAGTTTTAGCAGAATTCGGCGATAAAATTCAAGTCGTTCAACAAAAAAACGCGGGAGTTTCAGCGGCACGAAATCACGGTGTAAGTCTTTCAAAAGGCGCATTCATCGCATTTTTAGATGCCGATGATGTTTGGCTTCCCGAAAAACTCGAACGTCAAATCGAAAAATTCAATCAAGATTCGGAAGTCGGTTTGGTGCATTGCTCGATGACACTGATAAATCTGAAAAACGAACCCATCGGTGAAAACATAAGTGGGCAGGAAGGTTGGGTTTCGGAAGAATTTCTGATTTTTGAGCGCGGCGTGGTTATCGGCGCGGGCAGTACTGCGCTTGTCAAACGCGAAATTTTCGATGCGGTCGGCGGATTCGATTTGCGTCTTTCGACTGCCGCCGATTGGGATTTTTGCTATCAGGTTTCGCGCCGATACAAAATCGGGTTTGTCAGCGAACCGCTGGTTTTATACCGAATGCACGGAACAAATATGCACGGCAATATCAAGGTTATGGAACACGATATGTTGCTCGGATTTGAAAAAGCGTTTGAGGAAAAGAGCGAAAATTTACAAAAACTTCGCAAGGAATGTTACGGAAATTTGTATAAAACCTTAGCCGGTTCTTATTTCATCAGCCGTAAATACAAAAGTTTTATCAAATCGAGTCTTAAAAGTATCGTCAACCGACCCTCTAATTTAGGATATTTCTTGAAATTTCCGCTACGCAAAATCAAAAAGAAGTAACAAAAAAGCAGTTGTGAATTTAATAAAAGCGTAACTGTTTTGTGGTCTGAAATTTACGGAGCAAATACAGTAAAATCGTCGAATCTTTCAAATGTTCCGGCAGAACCTACCATTCCGGCTTTGGTTGCATTGCTCAAATGCGATGATGTAGTTGAAATAGTCTGAACTCCATCGCAGTAAGCCGTAATGGAATTTCCGTTTGCGACAACTCGTAATAAAGTCCAATTCGAAGGCTGAACGCCGGTTGTCTGTATAACATAATCTCCGTTGACTTTCTCGATTAAATAAACATTTGCACCCGAAGCATAAAATTGTCCGTAATTATCATCGTCTTGATAACGATAGACTAAACCTACGCTTCCGCTGGAAAAACTACCGTAAGTTCGGCTTACTCTAACATCCATATTAGAAGTTCCGGTTTCGACATAAATCGGGGTAATGGAGTTACCGCTGTTAAAAGCCCGCTCACCGGCAATGCCCCATTGATGGATATAAGTTCCGACCCATCTTCTTTTCACCCTGCCTGTTGCCGTAAAACCGACAGCCGTGCCGAGTCCGGCATTGCTCCAAAAAGTATCTTGCCGGTTAAAAGAATCATAGACAATCGCTCCTGACGGAACCGATTCGGCAGATGCGGTGAAAGTCGGCGGAGTAATAGTTTCGGCAGTCCAAATCGGTAAATCGTTTGAAAAATCAGGTTTTCGTCCGAAAACACCGACATCTATGTCTTTTGAAAGAACTCCGATGTGATTTGCACCGTTAAATCCCATTGACAAATCAGGGTATGTTTTTGATTGTGTAGAATAATCCACCAGAAAAGAGGCAGTAACAATCTCTCCGTTAGACTTTAAATATGAGCTGCGGAAATATTTTTCCGGCGTAAATGAAGAAAGCAACGAATCGAGCGGAATATTTCCTTCAAAACCGCGAATTCTGGCAATTTTTCCGCTAAAATTACTGTGGTCGGAGCCACCGACGAACAGAACGCCCGAACCGCTGCCAACAGGTGTGCTTCTTTTTCCGTTGTATCGCATAATTCCGCTCGGAACGCCATTTATGTAGGTTACAATTACTGCTCCGTCCCAACCAACGGCAATGTGAGACCATTGATTGACCGGAACGGTTTCGTCTGTTCCGAAAGATATGGTGCTGTTTGTTTCATTACTCCAAAAATTTCCGGTAAGCGCGAGGCGCGTTGCGCCGCCACCGAAACCAAATAATAAAGCGTGCGCTCCGCCATATCCGTCGCTGATAACGTATTGTGCGCCTGCGTAAGGTTTTACCCACGCTTCCCAAAAAAATGAGCGGTGATTAACGCCGGGTTTCCAAAAAATTCCGTGATTAACGTGATGTCCTTTCGTTGCATCAAATTCTAAAGCTCCTTCCGTTGGAGATTGTTGTCCGAAAGTTGAGAAAGAGAGACACAAAAAAACCGTAAGACAAACAATTATTCTCTTCATTAAATTAAACTCCTCCAAATTAAAACAAAAAATGATTGGTCGAAATTTGCCCAAAGATTAGGCTAATCTCTCTGATTTTATTCGTTTGCAATGAGTAGGAGATTATCATACTTTATTGCTTGTAGTAAAGGTTTCATTTGTAACCCAAAACAATTCGAGAGAATCAGGTTGCGAAAAGGAACCAAGCTGATATGAAAAAAACACTCTATCAATGTTATTTCGGTGTGCGCGAACCGTTGGTGCAAACACAGGTTGTGCCTTATTTGCAGGAACTTGGCAAAGACGGCATCGAAGTTCATCTACTCACATTTGAGCCGGAAATTCCTTCGGCGGAAAAGATTGCGGAAAATCGGCAAATGCTTGCGGAAAAGGGAATTAAGTGGCATTTTCTGAAATATCACAAAACGCCTTCGTTGCCCGCAACGCTTTATGACATTGCTTGCGGAGCGATTTTTTCTTGGAAACTTAACCGAAAAGAGAAGTTTGATGTTTTTCACGGTCGCGTGCATATTCCGACATTAATGGGCTTGTTTGCCAAAAAAATTAGTTTTCACAAACCGAAATTATTGTTTGATGTGCGCGGATTCTTTCCCGAAGAATACACGGACGCGGGAGTTTGGAAGGAAAACGGATTTATTTACAAAGGCGCGAAATTTGTCGAAAATTGGTTGCGGCGCGAGGCAGACGGCTTTGTCGTTTTGACCGAAAAAGCGCGACAAATTTGGTTTCCCGAAAGCGCGGAAAACGGTTTTGATAAATTTGGCAGACCTGTCGAAGTAATTCCTTGTTGCGTTAATTTGAAAAGATTTGAAAAAGTTGACAATAATTTGCGACAAACAATGCGCGAAAAATTAAATGTGCAGGGTAAACGAGTTATCGTTTATGTCGGTTCATTCGGCGGATTTTATATGACGCAGGAAACTGCCGATTTTTACGGCGCGGCAAAACGGCAAAATCCAAAAACTTTTGCACTGATTTTAACGCAGACGAAGCCGGAAATGATTCAGCCGTTGCTTGAAAATTACGGTTACGCGCCGGAAGATTTTTTTATTCAAAAAGTAAAACCTGCCGAAATTCCCGATTATCTGAGCGCGGCGGACATTGCCGTTTCGTTTATCAAGCCTTCGTTTTCAAAACTTGCCTCATCGCCAACAAAGAACGCCGAATATCTCGCCTGCGGTTTGCCGATGATTGCAAATTCAAATGTCGGCGACACAGCGGAATTTACACGCGAAGACCGCGCCGGATTTATTATTGACGAATTTTCGGAAGCAAGTTATCTGAAGGCTCTGACGCAAGTTGAAAAAATGTTAGAAAACCGCGAAAAATCAACCGAAATCTGCCGTCAAAGCGCAGAAAAGCGTTTCGATTTGATAAAAGTCGGCGGCGCAAGGTATCGGAAACTTTATGTAAAATTACTCGAAGGTTGATTTTACTTCAATCGTTTTCCACGTTAAAATTGATTCTTTTTAGCTCGTGAACTAAAAAGAATCAATTTTATTTATCCACAGATGAAAACAGATAAACACAGATGAAATCAAGATTAAAATATCTGTGTCTATCTGTTTTCATCTGTGGATAATAATTTCTTCTGCTTTACTTTCTGTTCACCATTTTTTTAGTATGAAAGCCGTGATTTTAGCAGGCGGTTTCGGAAGTCGTCTGAGCGAAGAAACCGCATTAAAACCGAAGCCGATGATTGAAATCGGCGGCAAGCCTATTCTGTGGCATATTATGAAATTTTATTCCGCTTACGGCGTGAACGATTTTATAATTTGCTGTGGTTATATGGGTTACGTCATCAAAGAATATTTCGCTAATTACTTTCTTCACACTTGCGACATAACTTTCGATTTAGGAAAAAACGAAACGACGATTCACCACGTCCGCACCGAACCTTGGCGGGTTACTTTGGTTGATACCGGACTCAATTCAATGACCGGCGGACGATTGCGGCGTGTGCGCGATTATTTGGACGACGACGAAGATTTTTGTTTTACTTACGGCGACGGTTTGGCGGACGTAAATTTGAAAGAATTGTTTGAAAATCACAAACAAAGCGGAAAGCTCGCAACTGTTACGGCAGTTCAGCCGCCGGGACGTTTCGGCGCGTTGATTTTGGATGAAACGAGCGTCAAAGGTTTCCGCGAAAAACCCGAAGACGGCGGTTGGATAAACGGCGGATATTTTGTTTTGAAGCCGCAAGTTATTGATTATATTGCAGATGACAAATCAATCTGGGAGCGCGAACCGATGGAACGTCTGACACAGGAAGGCGAAATGAACGCTTTTTTGCATCACGGATTTTTTCAGCCGATGGACACTTTGCGTGAAAAAAATCAGCTTGAAGAGATGTGGCAAAACGGCACTGCGCCTTGGAAAATTTGGTAAATGAACGGATTTTGGAACGGAAAACGAGTTCTGCTCACGGGACACACAGGATTTAAGGGAAGTTGGCTGGCGTTTTGGCTAAAAACGCTCGGCGCGGAGGTTTGCGGCTACGCGCTTACGCCCGAAACGAATCCGAATCTTTACGAAAATTTGAAACTCAAAAATTCGATGGCTTCAATGATTGGCGATATTCGGTATTTGCCGGATTTTAGGGAAACTCTCAGATGGTTTAAGCCCGACATTGTTTTTCATCTTGCCGCGCAATCGCTCGTGCGCCGCTCGTATCGTGAGCCGATTGAAACTTACACGACGAACGTCATCGGCACGATAAATATTTTAGAAGCGATTCGCTCGGCTGATTCGGTCAAAGCTGTTGTAATTATCACGACCGACAAGGTTTATGAAAACGAAGAGCGTGATTTCGGCTATGCGGAAAATGACCGTCTGGGCGGTTTTGACCCGTATTCAAACTCGAAAGCGTGTGCCGAATTAGCCGTTTCGTCTTATCGAAATTCGTTTTTTGCCGACGGCAAATGTTTGATTGCGACGGCGCGGGCGGGCAACGTCATCGGTGGCGGAGATTGGTCGGAAGACAGGCTTTTGCCCGATGTTTTTCGGTCGCTGATTTTCGGCGCAGATTTGCTCATTCGCAACCCAAATTCCGTGCGCCCATGGCAACACACGCTCGAACCTTTGAACGGTTATTTGCTTTTAGCGGAAAAGTTATTTGAAGGAAATAAAGAGTTTGCGACGGCGTGGAATTTTGGTCCCGAAGATGCAGACGCGAAACCCGTCGGTTTTATTTTGGAAGAAATTAAGCAAATTTGGGACGAAAAAGTTTCGTGGAAAATCGCCGAAGGTGAACATCCGCACGAAACAAATTTATTGAAATTGGACAGCACGAAGGCGAAAACGAAGCTCGGATGGAAGCCGAAATTAAGTTTGACCGAAGCCTTGAAATTAACATCCGATTGGTATAAATCTTTCAAAAACAAGGAAAATTTAATTGAAACGACTCGAAAACAAATCGAGTTTTACATTAGCAAATGAATTACGAATGCCGTTTTTGCGGCGCAGATTTAAAGCATACTTTTGTTGATTTGGGCGCAACGCCTTTGGCAAATTCTTATCTGAAACCGGAAAATTTGGACGAAGCCGAGCCGTTTTTTTCGCTTCACGTTCGTGCTTGTGCGGAATGTTTTTTGGTTCAACTTCCCGCGCTCGAAACGCCGGAAAACATTTTCAGCGATTATCTTTATTTTTCGTCTTATTCGGACACTTGGCTGGCACACGCGAAAGAATATTGCGGCAAAATGTCGGAAAGATTTGGCTTGAGCGAAAATTCTCTGGTGGTCGAAGTGGCAAGCAACGACGGTTATCTTTTGCAGTATTTTAAGGAAAAAAATATCAATGTTTTGGGCATCGAACCGGCGCGAAATGTTGCCGAATATGCCGTAGAAAAAGGCGTTCCGACAATCGTAAAATTTTTCGGCGCGGAAACTGCGCGGACGGTTGCGGCGGAAAAAGGTTTTGCTGATTTGACCGCCGCGAACAATGTTTTGGCGCACGTTCCCGACATTAACGATTTTGTCGAAGGTTTCGCGCAAATTCTCAAACCCGAAGGCGTTTCGACGTTCGAGTTTCCGCATCTTTTGAATTTAATCGAAAAAAATCAGTTCGACACGATTTATCACGAGCATTTTTCGTATCTTTCGCTCTACACGGTCGAAAAAATCTTTGCCGCGCACGGTTTGACTGTTTTCGATGTCGAACAGCTTCCGACGCACGGCGGTTCTTTGCGGGTTTTCGCGCAAAAAACGGAAACGGGAATTCACGAAATCGGCGAAGCAGTTGAAAGAATCAAAAATCTCGAAGCCGAAAACGGTTTGACTGATATTAAAATTTTGAGTAATTACGGCGAAAAAGTTAAGGAAACGAAACGCAGATTGCTCGAAAAATTGATTGAACTAAAGCGCGACGGAAAACAAATTGCGGCTTACGGAGCGGCGGCGAAAGGCAACACTTTGCTCAATTTTTGCGGCATCAAAACCGATTTTATCGAATACGTTTGCGATGCGAATCCGAATAAACAAAATCATTTTTTACCCGGAACGAGAATTCCAATCGTCGCGCCCGAAAAAATCGCCGAAACAAAACCTGATTATGTTTTGATTTTGCCGTGGAACATCGCCGACGAAGTGATTGAAAAAAACAGCTTTATCCGTGAATGGGACGGAAAATTTATTTTGCCGATTCCGAATGTTACGATTGTTTGAGGGTAAAGCAAAGAAAAATTGTCCACAGATAAACACAGATGAACACAGATGGTTTTATGATTTATCTTTGGATTTATCTGCGTTTATCTGTGTTCATCTGTGGACAAATAAAAAAGTTCTGAATTTTTAATGAAATTGATTGAAACAAAACTCGAAGGCGTTTTTATCGTCGAACTCACACCGTTTGCGGATGAGCGCGGATTTTATAAACGGCTTTGGGGTGCGGATGAATTGGCGAGTTTGGGTTTAGATAACGATTTGAATAACGTCGGACTTTCGTATAACAAATTGCGCGGCACGGTGCGCGGAATGCACTTTCAGCACGCGCCGTTTGCCGAAACAAAGCTCGTGCAATGTGTGCGCGGACGGATTTTCGATGTTGTTTTGGATTTGCGCGAAAGTTCAGAAACCTTTGGTGAATGGATTTCGGAAGAACTTTCGCCCGAAAATAATCTTGCATTTTATATTCCGAAAGGTTTGGCGCACGGATTTCAAACTTTAACTGACGAATCGGAAGTTTTATATTGCATTTCCGAAAAATACAACGCGGAATCGGCGGGCGGTGTTCGTTGGAACGACCCGAAATTCGGGATTGAATTTCCGCTTGATGTTACGATGATAAACGAACGCGACGCAAATTATCCAAATTACGAATAAATGAAACGAGTGATTTTGACAGGCGCGGACGGATTTATCGGCAGACAGGCGATTTTGCCTTTGCTTGGCAGAAATTACGAAGTTCACGCCGTTTCAAATCGTGAGCCGACCGAAGATTTACGGTTTGAAAGCGTCGTTTGGCACAAAACGAATTTGCTTGACGCGGCGGAAATCGAAGATTTGTGCCGAAAAATTGAGGCGACGCATCTGCTTCATTTCGCGTGGTATGTCGAACACGGCAAATTTTGGAATGCCCCGGAAAACGAAATTTGGACTGAGGCAAGTGTTAAATTAATTGAAAAATTTAACCGTTTCGGCGGTGAAAGAATCGTCGTTTCGGGAAGCTGTGCCGAATATGAATGGGGCAAAGACGACGTTTTACACGAAACTAAAACGCCTCTGAAACCGCAAAATTTTTATGGCGAGTGCAAAGTGAAACTGCAAAAAAAACTTGCCGAAACCTCGAAAAATCAGGCTTGGGGCAGAATCTTTTTTCTTTACGGCGAACACGAAGCACCGAAAAGATTGGTTGCTTCCGTAATAAATTCTTTACTTGCAGATGAATTTGCGAACTGTTCGCACGGCGAACAAATCCGCGATTTTTTGTATGTTAAGGATATTGCCGACGCTTTTGTTGCTTTGCTTGATTCCGATGTTCAAGGCGCGGTCAACATCGCTTCGGGCGAAGCGCATTCGATTCGTGAAATCGTCTTGACGGCGGCGGAAATTTTAGGGAAAATTGAAAACTTGCGGTTCGGCGTTATTCCATCCCCCGAAAATGAACCGAAAAGCATCGTTGCTGATACACAACGGTTGTGCGAAGAAGTCGGTTGGCAAGCAAACTACACGCTCGCCGAAGCATTGACAGAAACGATAGAATGGTGGAAAAACCGCTAAAAATTTTGGCAATTGTGCCTTATCATCTCGACTATTGTGCGGGACAAAGATTTCGCATCGAACTTTGGGCGAAAGAACTTGCCAAGCGCAATATTTCCGTTGAATATCTGCCCTTCACCAATCAAGGTTTGACCGACGTGCTTTATGAAAAAGGACAAAGTTTCAAAAAAGCCGCGTTAGTGTTAAGTGCTTTTATCAAACAGCTTACGCGAACTTTTCAAACGCAAAAACCCGATTTGATTTTTATTTACCGCGAAGCCGCGATTGCCGGTCCCGCGATTATCGAAAAAATTGTTCGCCGTTGGAAAGTTCCGATTGTTTATGACATTGACGAGCCGCTTTTCGTGCCTTACACGAGTCCTTCAAACGGAAATTTGAACTGTTTAAAGTTTTTCTCGAAGGTTGACGAGCTTTTCAAAATGAGCGATTGCGTTTTTGCCGTCAACAAAGCAATCGCCGATTACGCTGCACAATTTAATAAAAACGTCGAAATTGTTCCGATGACAGTTGACATCGAACGCTATCAGCCGCCAAAAAATAAAGCGCAAAACGCGAAACCGCTCATCGCTTGGGTTGGGACGCGGACGAATCAGCCGAATATCGAATTGGCAGTTCCCGCAATGCGCGAGCTTCGGAAAACAAATGATTTTAAGTTTCGGATTATCGCTGACGATGCGATGAGTTTTGAAGGTTTGGACGTTGATTTTGTGCCTTGGGCTTACGATATTGAAGTTCCGAAATTGCAGGAAGCCGACATCGGCGTTACGCCCGTTGGCGAAAGTGTTTGGGGAAAATGGAAATTTTTCTTCAAAACCGTGCAGTTTATGGCAATCGGTTTGCCTGTTGTCGCTTCGGCGATTGGTTCAAATCTGGAAATTATCGAAGATGGCGTGAATGGGTTTTTGGCGCGAAACGATGAAGAATGGCACGAAAAATTAAAGATTTTAATTGAAAATCCAAGTTTAAGAGCAGAATTCGGTGCAAAAGCGCGGGAAACGGTTTTGGAAAGATTCACGCTCGAAAAACAATTCGATTTTTTGGAAGACAAATTTGCAGAACTAACAGCGCAAAATTTGGTAAGATAGACTGAAGAATTTTTATGCAGACAAATGTTGATTTAAAGACGGTCGAAGGCTTTGGCGAAGAATGGAGCAAATTTGACCAATCGGAACTTGATGAGCGCGAGCGTCTGCAAATTTTTGAAAGCTATTTTAAGATTTTTCCGTGGGAAAGTTTGCCGGAAAATGCCAAAGGTTTTGATTTAGGTTGCGGTAGCGGACGTTGGGCAAAATCGGTTGCACCGCGTGTCGGAAAGCTCGTTTGTATTGATGCCAGCGCGGACGCGCTCGAAGTTGCAAAAGCGAATTTGAAAAATCAAACGAACTGCGAATTTCATAACGCTTCGGTCGCGGAAATGCCACTCGAAAACGGTTCAATGGATTTCGGTTACAGTTTGGGCGTTTTGCATCACATTCCGAATCCGATTGAAGGTATCAAACAATGCACATCGAAACTGAAAAAAGGTGCGCCGTTTTTGATTTATCTTTATTACGCTTTTGATAATCGTCCGGCGTGGTTTCGTGCAGTTTGGAAAATTTCGGATATTTTTCGGCGCGGAATTGCCAAATTGCCGACGAGTTTAAAACATTTTGTTGCGGAAGTTATTGCTTTGACAGTTTATTTTCCTCTTGCAAGAATCGCTTATTTGCTTGAGAAAATAGGATTAAATGTTTCGGCGTTTCCGCTTTCAATTTACCGCGACAAAAGTTTTTACACGATGCGAACAGACGCGCTTGACCGTTTCGGAACACGGCTCGAATATCGTTTTACGCGCCGCGAGATTGAAGAAATGCTTTCGGAAGCCGAACTTGAAAAGATAGAATTCAGCGATAAAATGCCGTTTTGGTGCGCTGTGGGTTTGAAAAAATAAGGAAAATGTCGAAGATAAGATTTTTAATTTTAGCCATTATCGCGTTTTTTCCTTCTTGGTTAAAGCGGATTTGTTATCGTCTTTTTTTCGGCTACAAAATTGGCAAAAACGTAAAAATCGGATTTTCAATCGTTGACGCGAAAAATTGCGAAATTCAAGACAACGTAAGAATCGGACATCTGAATTTACTCATTTCAATCAAAAAACTTTCCATCGGCGATCATACGCGCATCGGACATCTGAACATTATACGCGGCGGTGATGAAGTAAGTCTCGGTCGTTACACGGAAATTTTGCGGCTCAATGAAATAAATTCGATTCCCGATCCGATTGCGATTAACGAAACCGATCCGCGATTTATTCTTGGTGATGGAAGCATCATTACAACGTCGCATAAAATTGATTTTACTGATAAAGTCGAAATTGGAAAACGAGTCATTATCGGCGGCAGAAATTCATCTTTCTGGACGCACAACCGCCAACAGACAAAGCCGATAATTATTGGCGATTACAGTTATATTGGTTCGGAAATCAGAGTTGTTCCGGGCGGGAAAATTCCGCCGAAGTGCGTTGTCGGAATCGCTTCGGTCATTACGAAGGAATTTGAAGGCGAGATGAATCTTATCGCCGGAGTTCCGGCAAAAATCGTCAAAGAATTAGGCGAAGAAGGGAATTTTTTGGTCGAGTTCAAAACGCGCCCGGATTTGCCGGATGAAATTTGAATTTCTTGCTTTTGAGTATTAATTAAGTGAATAAGCCTTTATTAATCGGTTGTTTTTTTACTGCGCTAGTAGTAATTTTGCTAACATTGCCTGCAGGCGCACCGGCAATGTTATTAACTGTTCTAACTTCTCTCGCCGTTATTGCCGTTCTTCGCACCATCGAAGGTGAAACCAAATTTCTCATAGAAATTTTTTTGGGAGCGTTACTTGTTAGAATTTTGTTCGGAACACTTTTGCACGTTTTCGATTTGCGCGAATTTTTCGGCGGCGACGCGATGACTTATGATTATTTCGGAAACCGTTTGAAAGAACTGTGGACGGGCGAATACACATTGGTCAATGATGTTTTTTCCCAACGAGCCAGAAGCACAACCGGTCCGGGCTGGGGAATGAATTATTTGACCGCGATAATTTATTTGGTATTCGGTCAAAACATTCTCGCGGCTCAGTTTTTTTGTGCCGTGTTTGGTGCGGCAACTGCGCCCTTGGTTTATGTTTGTTCTCATAAAATTTTTCACAATGTCCGCGTCAGCAAACTTTCGTCTATTTTAGTAGCGTTTCTTCCGGCTTTTATTATTTGGTCAGGACAACTTCTCAAAGACGGGTTGATGGTTTTTTTGCTTGTTTTGGCGATAGTTATGGTTTTGCGACTTCAAGAAAAATTCGATTATTTTTCGGTCGCCATTTTGATTTTCTCGATGTTCGGCATCATTTCGCTCAGATTCTATATTTTTTATATGGTGGCGATTGCGGTTGTCGGGAGTTTTCTTATCGGCAAAAGCGGCTCAGTCAAATCTATTATCAGAGGTTTTATCGCTTTGGCAATTCTTGGGATAGCTTTGTCTTATTTAGGCGTTTTGCGAAGTGCCGGCGATGATTTGGAAAAATTCGGCAGTTTGGAAAGAATCGAGAGAAGCCGAAGAGATATGTCTGACCGGGCAGATTCCGGTTTCGGCGAAGACCTCGATGTTTCAACAACTCAAGGTGCGCTCACGGCAATTCCGATAGGCTTTATTTATCTAATGCTTGCGCCGTTCCCATGGCAAATTTCGAGTCTTCGTTCGGCAATTACCTTGCCCGAAATTATGGTTTGGTGGGCGATGATTCCGTTGATGATCAGCGGACTTTGGTTCACAATAAAAAACCGTCTGCGGAATGCCGTTTCGATTTTGATTTTTACTTTTTTATTGACGTTGTCGTATTCGATTTTTCAAGGAAATGTCGGCACAGCATATCGTCAAAGAACACAAATACAGGTTTTCCTTGTTATTTTTATCGCCGTCGGTTGGACTTTGCTGAAAGAACGCCGTGAAAATCAGATAATCATCAAGGAAAATGAAAGACATCGGCGAAAATTTTAAAAAATGTGTGGAATTGTCGGATTTGTAAATGCCGATAAAAAATCGGCGGAACGTGAAATTATCGAAAAAATGAACGCTTGCATTGTGCATCGCGGTCCTGATGAAGACGGTTTTTTTGTCAAAGATTCGGTTGCACTCGGAATGCGTCGGTTGGCGATTATTGATCTTGCCGGCGGACAGCAGCCGATTTTTAATGCCGACAAAACCAAAGCAATTGTTTTCAACGGCGAGATTTATAATTTTCAAGAATTACGCGCCGATTTAGAAAAACGCGGACACAAGTTTTATACAAATTCCGATACCGAAGCTATCATTCATCTTTACGACGAATTCGGTGCGGATTGTGTGAAATATTTGCGCGGAATGTTTGCCTTTGCGATTTGGGACGACGCGGACAAATCACTTTTTGTTGCCCGCGACCGCGTTGGCAAAAAGCCTGTTCTTTATTCGCACCAATCAAACGGCGATTTAATTTTCGGTTCGGAATTTGCGGCACTTCTCGCGCACCCGAACGTCTCGCGTGAAGTCAACCGCGAAGCAATTCATCATTATCTTACCTTTATTTGCGTTCCCGCACCGCTCACCGGATTCGCGCAGATTCGCAAACTTGAACCGGCACATTGGCTTCGTTGGAAAGACGGAAAAATTGAAACTCAAAGATATTGGTCGCTCGATTATTCAAAAAAAATCAAAATTTCCGAAGCCGATGCCATCGAGGAAACGACACAGATTTTGCGCGAAGCGACGAAACTTCGCCTTATCAGCGAAGTTCCTTTGGGGGCATTTCTGTCGGGCGGCGTTGATTCAAGCACAGTTGTCGCGCTGATGGCGCAGGAAAGCGAAAAAGCGGTCAAAACCTTTTCAATCGGTTTTGAAGAGCAAGATTTCAGCGAACTCAAATATGCCAAACGAGTTGCCGAACATGTCGGCGCGGAATATAACGAATTTATTGTCAAACCGAACGCTTTGGAGATTTTGCCGACGCTCGTCGAACATTACGGCGAGCCTTACGCCGACCCTTCGGCACTTGCGACTTACTACGTTTCGCGTGAAACACGGCAATTTGTAACCGTTGCGCTCAACGGCGACGGCGGCGATGAATCGTTTGCCGGATACGAACGGCATTTTGCGATGAAAATTTCGGAAAAATATCATCTTGTTCCGAAATTCTTAAGAAAGAATTTGATTGAAGCCATTGCCGAACGAATTCCCAGCCCGACCGATTTCCGCAATAAAGTTACGCGCGTCAAGCGATTTTTGCAAGCCGCTTCACTTCCGCGTGAGCGGCGTTATACGCGCTGGATGAGCAATTTTGACCCGGAAATGAAACGCGAACTTTATTCGAAGGATTTTTACGCGCAGGTCGGCAATCTCGATTCGACCGAATTTATCCGCAAATTTATGGATGAACATCCAAACTACGGAATTCTCGATGCAACGATTCACACGGACGTGCAGACGTATCTGCCGAATGATTTGCTGGTCAAGGTTGATATTGCTTCGATGTCGGTTTCGCTCGAAGCGCGTTCGCCGTTTCTCGACCACAAAGTGATGGAGTTTGCCGCGAGCTTGCCCGATAATCTGAAATTGAAAGGAAAAGAAACAAAATATTTACTCAAAAAAGTTGCCGCACGGCTTGTTCCGCGAGAAGTCATCTACCGACAAAAAATGGGCTTCGCCGTTCCGATAAGCCACTGGTTTCGCGGTGAAATGAGCGAGTTTGTCGCCGACAATTTACTTTCCGAAAAGGCGAAAAAGCGAGGTTATTTTAATATTTCTTACGTCGAAAATTTGCTTGCCGAACACAAAGCCGACAAACAGGATAATTCGTGGAAACTCTGGAATTTGCTGATGCTCGAACTTTGGTTTCAGAAGTTTATTGATTAAAAATGCGTGTTGTAATTTTGACAAATAAACAGGGAAATCAGCTCGCGCTGGCAAACAAAATTGCCGAAAAAGCGGAAGTTGCGGCAATCGTATTTTCAAAAAATATTCCGCGCCGCAAACCCGATTTTTCCAAACGCACCGGATTGTTTTTGAGCAGTTTGGCAACGCGCACCGTCGGGCGTGAATTTGTTAATGTTTGGTTTGAAATGCAGAAAAAATACGATTCGCTTTACCCGCATTTGCCAACGGAAAACATCGTGCAGGTCGAAAATGTCAACGATGCGGCGACTGTCGAAACAATCGAAAAACACACTCCCGATTTAGTGGTTGTTTCGGGAACGAATCTGGTTGGCAAAAAAGTTATCGAAGCGGCGCAAAAAAAGCGCGGAATCGTCAATATGCACACGGGAATTTCGCCGTTTGTCAAAGGCGGACCGAACTGCACGAATTGGTGTCTGGCGAAAAATTGGTTTCATCTTATCGGCAATACGATTATGTGGCTCGATTTGGGCATTGATACGGGAAATATCATCGCCACCGAGCAAACGCCGCTTGATGGCAACGAAACGCTTTTTGATTTGCATTGGAAAGTGATGCAGCACGCACACGAAATTTATGTTAAATCAATCTTGCAAATTGCCGATAATAAAAAGGTTTTGTCAGTTTCTCAGAAGGAAATCGGCGACGGAAATCATTTTAATTCGGTTGATTGGACGGCGGCACAAATGCGAAACGCTTTGAAAAATTTTCGGCAAAATTACAAAAATTATTTTGCCGACGCGGAAACCAAGCGCAAACTTTCGGCTGAAATCAAACTTTTTCCCATAACAAATGAATAAGGATTTTCTCAAAAAACTTTATTACGCAGGTTTGTCGGCGATTGGCGCGGACGTTCGGCAAGTGAAGCGTCTGCAAAACGAACGAAAAATTGCCGTTTTGAATTTGCATCGAATTTCGCCTGTCGAAAATCCGTTTTGGTCGCCGCTGAATCCGAAAATTTTTGAAGAATTGCTGAAATTTTTACGCGGAAAATTTGAAATTTGTCTGTTTAGCGAACTGAAATCGTTTGAAAATTCAGAGAAACCTATCGCCGTTTTATCGTTTGACGACGGTTATTATGATTTTATCGAATACGGTTTGCCGCTTCTCGAAAAATACAAAATGCGGGCAAATATGAATGTTATTCCGCAATGCGCCGAGAGCGGAAAACCAATTTGGAATGTGCGTTTGTATGATTTTTTGAACTCCGCGCCGCGTAATTTGATAAACGAAATAAAACTGCCGGATTTTGCGGCGGTTTTGGCGGACGACAGTCGGCAAGCAAAGTTGAATTACGGTTTGAAAATCAGTAAATACTTAAAACAGCGTCCGCGCCAAGAACGCGAGGAAATCTGGCATTTAATCGAACCGTTTTTGGAAAAAACCGATTTTAAGCAGACAAGAATGATGACGGCGGACGAAATAAAACAAATTTCCGCCGCAACGGAAATCGGTGTTCATTCGTTTTCGCACGAATCTATGGGATTTGAAGAGAATGAATTTTTTGAGCGTGATTTTGCCGAATGTCAAAAATATTTCGCCGAAAAATTCGAAATTCCTTTGACGATTTATGCTTTTCCGAACGGAAGTTATCGTTCTGAACAGATTGAATTCTTGCGTCAAAACGCGATAAAGCAGATACTTTTAGTTGACGAAAAGTTTGCCGAGTTTCAGACGGACGTTTTCACACGGCTGACGATTTACGGCGATAGTCGAGCGGAAATAAAAATGAAATCGCTCGGATTTTAAGAAAAATTATGAAAGGCATCGTGTTGGCGGGCGGACTTGGGAGCCGACTGAATCCGCTGACGAAAGTTACAAATAAACATCTTCTGCCCGTGTATAATCAGCCGATGATTTATTATCCGATTCAGACGCTGATAAATGCGGGAATTGATGACATAATGATTGTTACAGGCGGAAATTCCGCCGGAGATTTTCTCAAACTTTTGGGGAACGGCAAAGAATTCGGGTTGAAACATCTGAATTACACTTATCAAGAAGGCGAAGGCGGCATTGCCGATGCTTTAAGTTTGGTTGAACATTTTGCCGACGATGAACCGATTTGTGTTGTTTTGGGCGACAATATTATCGAAGGAAATATTCGTGCGGCGGCGGAAGATTATCGGAAACAGGGCAAAGGCGCGAAAATTTTATTGAAGAAGGTTCACGATCCGCAGAGATTCGGCGTTCCGGAAATCGAAGGCGATAAAGTTTTGCAGATTGAAGAAAAACCGGCAAATCCGAAATCGGATTTTGCGGTTATCGGTATTTATTTTTATGATTCGACGGTTTTTGATATTATCAAAACTCTCGTGCCTTCGGGTCGCGGCGAACTCGAAATCACGGACGTAAATAATCATTACATCAATCGTGGGGAAATGACTTGGAATGCTCTTGATGGTTGGTGGACAGACGCGGGAACATTTGAAAGTCTGCTTCACGCGACGAAATTGGTAGCAAAAACGGGCGCAAATAATTTGGAGGTAAAAAGTGCAAACAGCTAAGGAAACAGCCGAATTTACGAAAGGAAAAATTCACGATGTTATCGTTTATCCGCTTAAAAAACATATTGACGAACGCGGCTGGTTGGCGGAACTTTTTCGCCACGACGATTTAGCGGAAGAATTTTATCCGCAGATGGCTTATATTTCCGTAACCGAACCGAATTTTCAGCGCGGTCCTCACGAACATATTGAACAAGCAGACCTTTTTTGCTTTATCGGCACAGGAAATTTCAAACTGAAAATGTGGGATAATCGCAAAGATTCGCCGACGTTTAGAAATGTGATGACGATTTTCGTCGGCGCAGATAATCCGCAAGCCGTAATTGTTCCGAAAGGAGTAGTCCACGCTTACAAAAATATCAGTCCGACCGAAAAAGGCGTGGTTATAAATTGCCCGAACCGACTTTATATGGGCGAAGGAAAAAGCGAAAAAATTGACGAAATCCGTCACGAAGAAGATGCGGATACGATTTTTAAGATGTAATTATTTAGTTTTGGAAATTTAAACAGTTCGGCAATCGGTAGCGGTTTTCCCGCACAATCGCAAAATCAAATGCCACTTTGTCGGAAAAAAGACAAAGCCGCAGTTTGATTTACCGCTTGCCGTTTTTAATTTTTTCGGGAGTGTATCAAATTTTATGTTGAATGATTTTCGAGACTTTTTTACTTCGGAATAAGTGAAAGATGATAAGTGATAGATATGCTTGTCTTTAACCTATCACTTATATTTTCTTTCAGCATAAATTCTGAGACATTACCGATTCTTTATTGATGAAGATTGTTCGTATTATTGCCCGACTTAATGTCGGCGGACCTGCCCGCCACGTTGTTTGGTTGACGAAAGAATTAAATAATGCGGATTTTCAGAGCGTTTTAATTGCCGGAACAGTTCCCGAAGGCGAAGAAGATATGGGTTGGTTTGCCGATGAAAACGGCGTAAAACCGATTTTTATCGAAGAAATGAGCCGCGAACTTTCGCCGAAAGACATTGTTTCTTTGTGGAAAGTTTATCGTGAAATTAAAAAAGCAAAGCCCGACATTATTCATACACACACAGCAAAAGCAGGAACAATCGGCAGAATCGCGGGATTCTTTTATCGTCTTTTCAGTCACAAAAAAGTAAAAATCGTTCACACTTTTCACGGACATATTTTTCACAGCTATTACGGAAACTTAAAGACGAAGATTTTTTTATTCATCGAAAAAACTTTGGCTCGGTTTGCAACAGACAGGATTATCACAATCAGCCAACAGCAATTTGAAGAAATTCACGAAGAATTCGGTATCGGTAAAACGATGCAATTTGAAATTATTCCGCTTGGCATTGATTTGGATAAATTTGCCTCGCACACAACGAAAAGAGATATTTTACGCGATGAAATCGGCGCAAAACCGGACGAAATTCTGGTCGGTTTTGTCGGACGTTTGACCGAAGTTAAAAATATTCCGCTTTTGCTAAAAGTTGCGGAAATGTATAAAAATAAACGAGATAAAGATTCGCCGAAAATGAAATTTCTCATAATCGGCGACGGTAATTTGCGCGAAGACCTCAAGGCGGAATCCGAAAAATTAAATCTGACCGAAACTGTCAGTTTTTTAGGAAATCGCAACGATGCCGATGTTTTTTACGCCGGTTTGGACATTGTTGCGCTAACATCTCTAAATGAAGGAACGCCGCTTTCATTAATTGAAGCGATGGCAAACGGCAAAGCGGTAATTTCGACTTCTGTCGGCGGTGTGATTGATTTGCTCGGCGAAATCGAAACCGAAGAAAAAGGATATAAAATATGCCGACGCGGTGTTCGCACCAAATCGAACGATATTGAAGGTTTTTTTCAAGGCTTGGTGTATTTGGCACACGAAAAGGAATTGCGTGCCTCAATGAGCGCAAAAGGGGAAAATTTCGTGCGGGAAAATTATGCTAAGGAAAGGCTTTTCACGGACATTCGACGACTTTATGAAAAGTTACAAAATACTGAATAAATGTGTTTCTTTGCTTGCTTTTAGACGGAAATTATTTTGTAATTAAAACTAAATTCCCCAGAATTATTTTTAATGTTATCTAGTCCATTTGTAATAGCGGCAATCAGTTTCACTTTATCTTTGGGATTGACCTACATTGTCCGTGAATTTGCGCGGCACTATGGATTTGTTGCCAAGCCGAAATCCGACCGTTGGCACAAACGCCCAACGGCGATGATGGGCGGCGTGGCGATTTTTTTGACCACGGCAACAGTTTTTATCGTATTTCTCGAACACAGCCGCGAACTTTGGATAATTTTGGGTGCGAGTGCTTTTCTTTTTCTGATTGGGTTGATTGACGACGCGATACAAATCAAACCTTATCAAAAACTTATCGGACAGCTCATCGGCGCGGGAATTGTTGTCAGTTCCGGGCTGACCTTGCAATGGACAAGTTTTGAAATAGTAAATATCGGTCTGACGGTTTTTTGGCTTATCGGCATTGCCAATGCGATAAATCTGCTCGACAATATGGATGGTTTGGCGGCAGGAATTGCCGCTATTGCCGCATTTTCGCTGACGCTCGGTTTTGCGACGAGCGGGCAACCGACGCAAGTTGCTTTAACTGCCGCTTTTACGGGTGCGCTTGTCGGATTTTTGGTTTTCAATTTTAATCCGGCTTCAATCTTTATGGGAGATTGCGGTTCAATGTTTGTCGGTTTTTTTCTGGCAAGTATGGTTTTGGATAACCAAATCGGTGGACGTTCCCGAAGCATTGTTTCGATTTTAGCAGTTCCTGCCTTGATTCTTTTTGTTCCGATTTTCGACACGACTTTCGTTACGGTTTTGAGAAAACTTTGGGGCAGAAAAGCCTCTCAAGGCGGACGCGACCACACTTCGCATCGGCTTGTGGCACTCGGACTTACAGAAAGAAACGCGGTTTTGATGCTTTATGCTTTTGCTATTTTTGCAGGCAGCATCGCGCTTTTCGTGCGCGAACTTCAACCGACGCAAAGCCTTGCACTAATTGGATTTTTTATTATTATTTTGACAATTATCGGCGTTTATCTTTCAAAGGTCAAAGTTTATGAAGAACAAGATGAAGAACTCGCCTTAAAAAACAATGCGGGATACGCTTTTCTTTATAATCTTTCGCATAAACGGCGGATTTTTGAAGTTTTACTCGATGTTTTTCTGATTACGCTGTGCTATTACGCCTCGTATATTTTGCTTTTCGGTGAACTTGAAAATACGGCGAATTGGAGTTTATTTCTGAAATCTCTGCCGCTTTTGATTGTCATAAATCTTTTTGCGTTTTTGCTGGTCGGCGTTTATCGCGGATTGTGGCGTTACACGAGCATTCGTGATGTTTTGACGTTTGGCAAAGGCGTTGCGCTCGGAGCGATTTTATCCGTTTTGGCGATTCTTCTGCTTTATCGTTTTGAAAATTTTTCGCGGACGGTTTTTTTGGTAAATGCGATTCTGCTTCTGGCGGCTTTATCAATCAGCCGGATGGCATTCAAGTTTTTTCGCCAACTTTTGCCGATGCCGATTAGCGACGCGCAATGCAACGTGCTGATTTACGGCGCGGGCGACGGCGGCGAAATGGTTTTGC
>CAZJQP010000002.1:0-124093 GCA_964548225.1 uncultured Blastocatellaceae bacterium
CTGACTTGCTTCGGCTGGCTACTTAACTGAGCTTTCTAATTTGTTTTGGTATAAATTAAGCAGAAAAATATCAAATCTTTTCACCATCGCCAATTCTCCCTGATTTTCTTTGTCAGTGCAAAATCTTCAAAAGTTTCATCATCGTTATTTTCCGACATCTGTTTGAAACTTTCCGCCCAATCCTCGCGGTTTTTTTTCGCACGACGGATTAAAATTCCTTCATCGGAAATTTCTAACTCAACTTCGCCACTCAGATTACTTTGTTCAAGCAAGACTTTCGGAATTCTGATGCCTTGTGAATTGCCGATTGATATGATATTGGCTTTCATAGTTACAATGTAATTACAAGGTTTGTGCTTGTCAAGGCTGGAAAGTAAATACATTGTAACTACAATGCTAATTTTTGATGATTTCCAAGCCGTTCATATAAGGTTGAAGACTTTTGGGAATTAAAATCGAACCATCTGCTTGTTGATAATTTTCCAAAATTGCAACCCAAGTTCGTCCGACTGCCAAACCTGAACCATTCAAGGTATGAACAAATTCGGGTTTTGTGCCGCCGGCGCGACGAAAACGAAGATTCATTCTTCGTGATTGAAAATCGCCGCAGTTTGAACAACTTGAAATTTCGCGGTAAGTTTTTTGCGAAGGCAGCCAAACTTCGATGTCGTAAGTTTTTCGCGCACCGAAACCCATATCACCTGTTGATAAAATGACAGTTCGATAAGGCAAACCTAAAAGCTGTAAAATTCGTTCGGCGTTGGCGGTTAATTTTTGGTGTTCTTCTTCCGAATTTTCGGGCAAAGTCAATTTAACCAATTCAACTTTTTCAAATTGATGCTGACGAATAAGTCCGCGTGTATCGCGCCCGTAGCTTCCGGCTTCAGAACGAAAACAAGGTGTGTAAGCGGTGAAATATTTCGGCAAATCTTTTGCATCGAGAATTTCTTCGGCGTGATAATTCGTTACGGGAACTTCCGCCGTAGGAATCAGCGCAAATTCGCGTTCGTCTTTGATGTGAAACAAATCTTCTTCAAATTTAGGCAGTTGATTCGTTCCGAAAAGTGATTTGCGATTTACCAAAAACGGCGGCAAAGTTTCGGTATAGCCGTGTTCGGTGGTGTGAACATCAAGCATAAAATTGACCAAGGCGCGTTCCAATCTCGCGCCTGCGCCATTGAGAATGGCAAATCTTGCACCTGCAATTTTTGTGGCGCGTTCTAAATCCAAAATGCCCAATGCTTCACCCAAATCAACGTGATCTTTTACTTCAAAATCGAAATTTGTCGGTTCGCCCCATTTGCGAATTTCAATATTTGCCGTTTCGTCTGCACCAACTGGAACATCTTCCGACGGAATATTCGGCAGAAGTGAAAGTAAATCGCGCATCGCTTCAACGGAATCATCGCGTTGCCGTTCGAGCTGGGTTTGAAGGTCTTTCAAACCCGCAACTTCCGCTTTTTTCGCTTCGGCTTCGGCGCGTTTTCCTGTCTGCATTAACGCACCGATTTCTTTACTTGCAGAATTTCTCTGCGCGTTTATTTTGTCCGCTTCGCCGATTATTTGACGGCGTTCCATATCGAGCGTGGCAAATTTTTCCAACAAATCTGTCGGAAAATTGCGCGTTTCGAGTGCTTTTTTGACGGTTTCTAAATTTTCTCTGACGTAATTAAGGTCTAACATAATTTTAACTTTTCGTAACGATAAATGTGCAACTGATATTTCCGGTCGGGACAATTTCCTGAACTTGAATTTTGAAACCCTCAAAGACAAATTCATTTTTGCCGGGTTGTGTGTAAAGTTGTCGTCCGTCGGTTTTACTACCCAATGTTGCGTCAACGCGGCAATACGCCACGCCTTGAGCAACTTGTTTGGTTTCTTGATTTATAACCGATGCCACAGTTCCGGCGGTCGTAACTTTGAGTTCGAGATTTGTATCTTTTATTTTTCTTTTTTCGCCGTTTTTGAGCGTAAATTTTTCGCCAGGTTTAATACTGCTTGTATCGCTCGAATTTGCCGTATTTTTGACAGAATTATTTGTCGAAACATTGTTTGCAACAATCGGCGTTTGATTCGCGTTCGGCACGGTTTTGTTGGTGTTCACAGGGTTTTGATTAGTCGAATTAACTTTTTTTTCTTCCGCCGAACAAGCGATAAAACACAAACACGAAATAAACAATAAAACAAATTTCATTTAATTTTCTCCTTGAGCATTTGCAAAGATTTTTCGATGCGTCTGAGGCGCGTTTCTTGTTTTTTCGCGTCGTTAATCGCATTGATGTATTCTTTTCGATGCGTAAAACTCATTTTTTCAAAAACATCGGTTAAATTTTCTTTTTTCAAGGATTCAGCAAAATCAGTCGGAATTTCGACAGTGCGTTTTTCCAAATCTTTTTCCATTATAACTTCAATTGTTTCACCGGCTTGCACACCTGCCGCGTTGCGAAAAACTTTCGGCACAACCATCATAAATCTGCCACTCATCGGCATTACTGTTGTGCGATATTCCGCGCCATTTATCGAAACTTTTACCGGAACGCGCTTTGCACCGAAAACTTTTTCGACATCAAACGGAATCGTAATTCTTGTCGCGTCCATTCCTTCGTGCTTTTCCAGCAAAACTTTAAAGATTTGTTTCTCAGCCATTTTTAACCTAAAATTTTACATTCGGTCTTTGGTCTTCGGTCTGCGGGTTTTGCAAAGACCAAAGACTAAAGACTAAAGACCATATAATAGCTATGAAAAATAAAATTCGCAAAGCGGTTTTTCCCGCCGCCGGATTGGGAACAAGATTTTTGCCTGCAACTAAAGCCTCGCCGAAAGAAATGTTGTCGCTTGTTGATAAACCTCTGATTCAATATTCGGTTGAAGAAGCTGTAAAATCGGGTATCGAATCAATTTTAATCGTTACAGGGCGCGAAAAAGGCGCGATTGAAAATCATTTCGATATTTCATACGAACTCGAAGACCTTCTGAAAGAAAAAGGCAAAACCGAGTTTTTTCAACAAGTTAGAGCTATTTCCGAACTCTGCCGCATCTCATACACGCGCCAAAGACAGGCTTTAGGTTTGGGACACGCTATTTATCAAGCAAAAGATTTTTCGGAAAACGAGCCTTTTGCCGTGCTTCTGGCGGATGATGTCGTTGATGCGGAAAAACCGGCTTTGAAACAGATGATTGAGGTTTTTGAAGAATACAACGCGCCCGTGATTGCCACGATGCAGGTCGCGGGCGAAGCAATTTCGCGTTTCGGCGTGATTGATGCCGAAGAAGTTGCGCCGAATGTTTTCAAAATCAATGATATGGTCGAAAAACCAAAATTCGCCGATGCACCTTCAGATTTAGCAATTATCGGCAGATATATTTTAACGCCCGACATTTTCGATGCCGTTGAACGCACGGAAAAAGGCGCGGGCGGCGAAATCCAAATCACGGATGCAATGCGCCTGATGCTTAAAGAAGGTAAACCTTTTTACGCCGTCAAACTCGAAGGCACACGCCACGACGCAGGCGACAAACTCGGATTTTTAATTGCAACCGTCGAATTTGCGTTAAAACGCGAAGATTTAGGTGCGGAATTTCGTGAATACTTGAAAAGTTTGAATTTGTAAGAGTTTTAATTACCCACAGATGGACACAAATAAACACAGATGATTTTTTCTGATTTCCTATCTGTGTTCATTTGTAGGTAATTTTTTCCCGCTGTTAAAACTCAAACCGATTTGCAGAACAATCAAGACCAAAACGCTCACCAAAAGCGTGAACATTCCGAAGCGTAAATCGCTGAATTTATTCGACAAAAAGCCAATTAACCAAGTCGTCGAAGCCGCACCGAGTGTGCCGCAGACAAAAAGCGGAGTTGCTCTGCGCGAAGCGGTTGCGCCGAAAGTTTTTGTAAAACGTGAAACATTCGTCGGGAAAATCGAAGAAGTTCCGAAACCGGCGACAGATGTGCCAATGCTCAACATCAAAACATCTTTCGCAAAAAGCAAAATTAGCATTCCTCCCAAAATTGTCAATAAACTCAAAATTAACATTCGATTTTCATTCAAAAACCGAAAGAATGCGGGCGCAACACCACGCCCAACAACGAAAAATACGAAAAATAATGTAACCGGCACAGACAAATTTTCTGCATTTTTGCCCACCAACCTGCCTGTGTAGAGAAGAAGCCAGCCGCCAACTCCGGTTTCAAACCCAACGTGAATAAAATTAAAAGCTGCAATCGCCCACGCCACAGGATTTGACCAAATCGGCGGATTTTCGGCTGATATTTCTTGATTCGTGAGCGATTTTTTTTCGAAATCTTTAGGCTGAAAAGCGATTGTCGTTCCGATTAAAATAAGCACGGCGGAAAGAATAATCGTTGGCGTAAAAATATCTGTTTGATGTGCGAAATATCCAACAAAAGGCGCACAAACGATTGCCCCAACGCCCCAAAAAAAGTTTAAGATGCTCAAAGCGGAAGTTGTCCGTGTCGGATTCATTTCGAGAATCAGCATATTTATCGAAGGCAAAGTCAAGCCGATGCCGATGCCGTTTATCAAAAATCCGAGCAGAACAATTTCAAACAAATTAAAATTCAAAAGCGACACACCGATTGCCATCGCCAAGCATCCGAAAGCCGAAGCCGTGACGAATTTATGACGTTTGCCAAGCCAATTTGTGAGAAAAGTGCCAATCAGTGAACCTGAAAATTGTGCAGGGAAAAAGTAACCTGTTTGCGCGTCGTCGAGCGAAAATTTCGTTGCCAAAATGGGCAAAACTTGCCCGATAATTACGGTTGCAATTCCCGAAACGAAAAATCCGGCGTGAAGTAAAATCTTTAGAAGTCGAAGCGGCATAAATCGTTATTTTGGCAAGTTGAACCGGCAAAAACAAATTATCCGACAAAATAATTTTCTGTCGTTTGATTAAATTTATGAAGTTGTTCGGCAATCCAAACTTCGTCTTTGCCCAATTCCTTCGCTACAATTTCGGCAACACGCGGAGCAATTTCGACGGCAAGTTTGGCATTTAAAAATAATGTTCGTGTTCTTCGTGCCAGAACATCTTCAACCGTCCGTGCCATCTCGTTTCTGACAGCATAAATGATTAAATTTTCATCGAGTTTTTCCATCGAAAAGTCTTTTGAAGTTTCGTGAATTTTCAAGTTTTCCGTAACGCATTTTCGTTTCGGTAAACCTCTCAATTTTGTTGCCTGATTTATAACGTCTTCCGCCATTCGGCGATAAGTCGTCCATTTTCCGCCAGTGATTGTGATTAAGTTCGATTCGTCAATTTCAATCGTATGATCGCGTGAAAGTTTCGATGTATTTTTTGTATTTATTGATTTTACGAGCGGACGAATGCCGACGAAAATGCTCAAAATATCTTCTTTTTCGGGTGGATTTTCAAAATATTTTTTTGCGTTTTCGAGAATAAACTCAATTTCTTTTAATTGGGCTTTCGGTTCTAATTCCGATGTTTCGATAGGTGTATCAGTCGTTCCGAAAAGTGCGTGCTTGTGCCAGGGAATCGCAAAAAGAACGCGCCTATCCGAAGTTTTCGGAATCATCAAAGCATCATTCGAGAGCAAAAATTTTTTATCGAAAACAAGATGAATTCCTTGGCTCGGCGCAATAATTTTCCCTGAATTTTTATTAGATAATTTGCGAACCGAATCGCAAAATGCACCTGTTGCGTTGATAACGGTTTTGGCTTTGACGATAAAATTTTCGTTAGTTTCCAAGTCTTTAAAATTTACGCCGTCAACCGCGCTGAGGTTTTTGGCAATGCCGAAAACCTCAGCGTAATTTAAAATCGTTGCACCGTTTTCAACCGCCGTCTTTGCCAAATCTATCAAAAGCCGCGCATCATCAAATTGTCCGTCAAAATACAAAATTCCGCCTTTTAGTCCTTCAATTTTCACATTCGGCAGGCGCGAAATAGTTTCCGTTTTTGATAAAATTTCTGATTTTCCAAAACCATATTTGCCCGAAAGAATATTATAAATTTTCAGTCCTGCGCCGTAGAAAAATTTGTCGAAAAAACTATAGACGGGAACGATAAACGCTTGTTTGTGAACAAGATGCGGTGCATTTTTTAATAAAAATCCGCGTTCTTTCAAGGCTTCGCGGACAAGCGAAAGGTTGCCTTGCGCGAGGTATCGAACGCCACCGTGAACGAGTTTTGTTGAGCGGCTTGAAGTTCCTTTTCCGAAATCGTTTTGCTCCAAAAGCAGAACGGAAAATCCGCGCGAAGCGGCATCAACCGCGCATCCAATTCCGGTTGCGCCGCCGCCGATTATCACAAAATCCCAAACTTTTTCGCGCTCACGGACGCGATGGAGCATTTCCGTTCGATTCATAAATTGCGTAACTCTGTGCATAAAATTTATCAGAAAACTTGTAAATTTTCTCAAATAAGCCGACAATTCTTTTGAAATGCCGGAAAATTCAAACGAAAAATTCTCTCCGTTGCCAATAATTTTAAGTTTCGGTGCAACGCTTTTAATGGTCGTTATGCTTTACGCGCAAGGCAGACTTTGGTGGTGTAAGTTCAGCGATTACCGGATTTACGTTCACGAAGCGTGGAACAGCAGTCATACGTCACAGCATTTTTTCGATCCTTATACTTTTACACATATTCTTCACGGTGTTTTGTTTTTCTGGGTAGCGAGTTTGATTTTTTCAAGATTTTCGACAACTTGGCAATTATTTATTGCAATTTTCGCCGAAGCGGCGTGGGAAGTGTTGGAAAACTCTAATTTTATCATCGAAAAATACCGCGAAAACACGGCTTCACTTGATTATTTCGGCGATTCGATTTTAAATTCCGTTGGTGATATTGTTGCTTGTGCGATAGGTTTTCTGATTGCACAAAAAATCGGTTGGTGGAAATCCTTGATATTTTTTCTTCTGACGGAAATTGCGTTGCTTCTATGGATTCGGGACGGTTTATTGCTGAATATTTTGATGCTGATTTATCCCCTTGATGCAGTAAAAAATTGGCAAATGTCTGTTTAGATTCAGGATTTAGGATTCAAGATTAAAACCTAATCCTAAATCCTAAATTCCAATTATTTTTCGCCCCGCGATTCTTCCGTTTCGGTTTCCAAATCAACTGCCAATTTGCGAGAAGTCGGTTGGTCAAGTGTTTCAATCCAACGCAGAGATTCGTCCAAAATACGGAGTTGATATTCCTTCCAATTTGGTTTGCCAACAGTTTCGCCAATTTTTCCGCTGTAATAAGCCGTGCGCGGCGGACGAACTTTGTCGGTTGTCGGGCGGTCAACGGAAATCAGCATCGTCGGAATGCCTTGTCTTTCGATTTCGCGGGCGACGATTCCGAGAGTTTGATGACAAAGACGCGACGCAGGAACGAGCAGAGCGGCTTGGACTTCATAATTTGCCAATCTTTCGGCAATGCGCGGCGCAAGTTCGTTAGCAACCAAAGCCGCGTTCGGAATATGGCTCGACAAACTCCACCAGACGTTATTTAATCTTCCGATAACGCCGTTTTCGGCATATTCCAACAATCTATCAACCGGAACAAGGACGTTTCTGTCCGCTTTTACAGCTTCTGAATCATATCCTTTTGCTGCGTAAAGCATATCTTCGGCTTCGACTTCAATGGGAATTTCTCGGAAATTTATGTCGCCGTCTCGTGAATCCAAATCAAAAGGTTCGGTTCCGTCAATGTATGCTCCGGCAGATGAAATCAACGCGAGATTTAACATCGGAAGCGCACGGCGCATTGGCGTAAAAGGCGCGTAAGTATTTGTAACAAAAGGGTAATTTTTCAATCTCTCGCCGCCACGCCAACTTTTAAATCGTCCTGAAAATTCGGTAATTCCTTCAATTACCGCACCTTTTTTGCTTGGTTTTGCGGCGCGTTCGATGCCCAAACGCCGTTCGATATTTTCTCTAATTGTATTTAACATAAATTGTTTTTGGTTTTTGGTCTTTAGTTTTTTGGCAATTTTCAAAGACCAAAAAACAAAGACCAAAAATCATTTGGTTTCAGTTACATTTGTATCAGATTTCAGCGAAATTACAAAAAACGCGAGCAGAGCGGTAATCATCGCCGTTAATAAAACCCACTGCGAATATTGATGAAGCTGATTAAATCTGAGTAAAAGCGGATCGTCCGCCGCGACTTCGACAAGCGGTTTGCCGAGTTGCGACCGAATCAAACTCATCCAGGTAATAATCACAAATTGCCCGACGGCACACGCCGCCGTCATCAAAATCAGCAAAATCCGTTCCGTCCAAGCTCCGATACGGCTCAAACTTTTTGTTCCCCAAAAAGAGGTTAAAATCAAAATCGCGCCGATAATCAAACCGCTCAAATTAACGATAGTGAGATTTCTGTTGACAATCGCCCCCGCCAATTCTCTGCCGTTGGCAACTTCAGGAACGTCTAAAACGCCGAATGCCGATTGTGCCACGCCGATAAAAAAACACGCGCCACCAAGCCAGAGCGCAGTTAAAAGGAGTCTGAAAATCGTCAGAAATCGCATAAACTTTATTATAAGTGAAAAAGTGAAAAGGTGAAAAAGCGAAAAAGTTGATTGCTCATATTCAATAACGCGGAATATTTTCGTCAACTTCTTTCGACCACAAATCAATGCCGCCATCGAGATTGAGAACCTTTTCGAAACCGTTTCTTATCAAAAACATACAGACATTTGCGCTACGGATACCATGATGACACATCACAACAATTTCTTCCGACGGTTCCAGTGTGTCAATCCATTCATTAAAACGGCTCAACGGTAAAAGCTCGGCTTTTTCAACCGTTGCAAGCGCAAACTCTTGCGGTTCGCGCACATCAATAAAACGCAAATTTGCGCCGGACTCTAAGCGTTCGGCAAGTTGTTTCGGCGAAATTGATTGATAAATCATAAATTTCGAGATTACGAAGCAAACGCAAAACTTGCAACCGAAGAATAAAAATAGCTTGAAAATTACGCTTGATTACTCATTTCAAAATTAGTTCTTGAAAAATCATTCGTATTTAGTGCATAATTTATAAGGTCAAACATTGTTGTTTGATATAAAACGTCTCCAAACTTTCACTCCTTCTTCTGTAAAGACCTGCGATATAATTCGTCAAATTATGCAAACTTTTAAAGGTAAGGCACTTTTAGCATCTCTCGTTTTGTCGCTAACTCTCGCCACAGTTTTTCTTATACTGTGGGAAATAGCTTTCGGCATAGCCACATATCTCAATACCTATTTGCCGTTTGAAAGGCTTGCGCTTGATGGAAACGGTTTTTTGATTTTACTTTTAGTTGCGCTTGTCGCCGGATATTTGGCGGAAAAGTTTAGTTTAAAGCGTGTCATAATTTACGCTCTGCCGTTTATCGGGGCTTGGGGTGTGCTTTGTTTTGTCGCGGCAAAATATTATTCGGCTAATCTCTATTTTTTGCGCGTTACTTTAGTTGTTTTTCTTTCGATTCTTGCGGTTCACTTGAAAAAACTTTGGATGATTGACTCGGAATTGACCGAAAAGCTCGTCGAACTTGCTTCGGAAGGACATCTTCTCGAAGGAAAAACCGCCGATTTGCGAATTGAAAGCGGCTTGAAATTGCTTGAAACGATTTTTCCGCTTTCGGAAGCGATTGTGTTTCGGCTTGAGAAATCGGAAGGTTTAATGCCCGTCGGACGCGCCAGAAACGATGGTTCGGCACAAAACTTGATGGCGCGGCAGACGACTTGGCGTGAAAACGTCTTGTTTTGCGAACGCGCTCTGGAATCGGGAACAACGATTTTGGAGGCTGACGAAAACGCCGAAAAATCGGCACGAATTGCGCTTCCTTTAGTTTATGACGGCACGACTGTCGGCGTTTTGTTTGTCAAAATTCATCGCAATTTTGAACTTGCCGACCAATATGTTTTGGAATCTTTTTGTGGACAACTCGCACGAAATTTTCAGCGCAAAGAATTGCGGAGCAAAGATCTACCGAACAAATTCTGGTGGAGTTTTCTTTCAACAAATTCGGCGGAAAACCGCATCGGTTCAACGAGTTTGATAAAAAGTTTGATGCGCGAACAATCATTCAGCGCGGTGGCTAGTTCGTATTTGAAAGAAGCACACGCAATTGCGTATCTTGATGGAACATTGGCTTATTTGAATCGTCAAATGCGGCATTTGGTAAATTTTAATTCCTTGCAAATAAATGAATTAGACCTTTTTGCGCTGTTGCAAAAATTTAAAACCGAAACCTTCAGCGAACCTCAGCTTGCCATTCGCCGTGTTTTACAAACGGGTGAACCTTATCAGAACGAATTATTTTTCACGGAAAACAATAAAACGCTGGCTTTGCAAATTTCGCTCGTTAAAGTAGCTTCGGAAAATGTCTCGATTCATGAATCGAATGTGCCGATGAAGCCGGCTTGTTTTTTGATTACCTTAACGGACATTTCCGCTGTCAAAGAAAACGAAAAACTGCGTTCGGATATGGCGAGCTTGATGTCGCACGAACTTCGCACGCCCGTTACGAGCATCAGCGGATTTGCCCAGCTTTTACTAATGGATGATAACATACCCGAAGAATCGAAAGAGTTTTTGGAAATTATTGCGGGCGAATCTCAAAGGCTTTCTAAAATGCTTTCAACATTTCTTTCCGTGTCAAATTTAGAACAAGCCGATAAGCAGGAAATAACGAAATCTCCGGTCAAACTGGATTCGGTAGTTCACGAAGCCGTTGACGATTTGCAAGAAGCGGCGAAGAAGAAAAAAATCCGTTTGGTCGAACAGTCAAACGCGCATTTGCCTCCGGTTGCCGCTGACCGCGGATTGATTTCGCGGGCAGTTTCAAATTTGATTGACAATGCCATAAAATATTCACCCGAACGAACTTCCGTAATTATTTCAACAATTTTGGAAGCTGATTTTCTGCGCGTCGTGGTTGAAGATAAAGGTTACGGAATTCCTTCGAGTGAACACGAAAAAATTTGGCAAAAATTCTACCGCGTAGCCCGCGAAGGTCAGGATAAAGAAGAGGAATCAACAGGTTTAGGATTATCTCTGGTCAAAGAAGTCGTTGAACAACACGGCGGCGAAGTTATTGTAGAATCAGAACCGGGCGAAGGTTCAAGATTTAGTTTTACGTTGCCCAGACTTTGATTGGGAAGATGCGTAAGTTGCTTGTTTCTCTTGGTCTCTGAGTTGCGCCATTTTATCGTTTAATTCATTTTCAGCTTTCTGATTTCCACTTTGTCTTGAATTTCGGCAGGCATTACAAGTTGCAGAGATGTTTCACCCGCATCATTTTTGGTGATTTCGACTTTGAGGCTTTCGGGCATTAAATTTCCCAAGATGGTGCGTGTTCCGTAGAGAATTACCGTCGCTTTTTTCTCGCCGCCGTCGGTTTGGACAGGAACGAGAAAGAGTCTTTCGATGCGTTTTTCGCCAATGCGGAAAAAAACATCAACAACCGTATCGAAAACCGTAATTCGCGGATTTACAATATTTAGCGGAACTCTCTGAGCAGTAAAATCTGTCTGCCGCCCGTCAATATTTATTTTTTCGGTAGAGATAAATTCGAGTGATTTGATAAAACTCGAAGGCGCACGGACGCGAATTTTCTGCGGTAAGATTGGTGCGTTATAAATTTCAAAACCTTCTGCCAATTTGCCCTCGGTTTCGACGCGGACAGGAATTTCGCGTTCCTCAACGGCTTCAATTTTGATGGGAATTTTATTCGGTTGGATCTCGACGACTTTGACTCCGGTCGGGAGCGCAACATTTATCGAATCGGGCGTTAATTGAAGAATTTGCTCACCGGCTTTGACATCGGTCAAATCAATGGAAACAATCAAATTTTCAGATTTTATTTCATCAATTTTGCGTCCGTCTCCTGTGATAACGAGCGCAACTTCGGGAATTGGCGAGCCGGTTATTTCAAAATTATTTGAAAGGCGTGGTTGCAAAGCGAGATTGTTCAGGCGCGTCGTAATAGGTTTTTGCAATCCCGTAACGCCCAGCCAAAGCGCAAGCGTAATGCCGAGCGCAAAGAGTTTCGTCAGCCAATCTTCGAGAAAGATTTTGCGAAAGATGCGTTTTGCAAAAGCTATTCGTTCATCTTTTTGAAATAGATTTTCCATAATTTTGTCCGTTGTCCGTTGTAAAGAAGAAATCAACGGACAACGAACTAACCGATTGTAATTTCAGTTTCGACTTCTTTCATCGTTTTGGTTTGTTCGCGTTTTTTTTCAACAACGGGCAAACCCATTGATTTCAGTAAGATTGCGCGAAGTTCATTCGGTTCGAGATTGCGCGTCAACGTGCCGTTTTCGGCGAAGGAAATCAAGCCGGTTTCTTCCGAAACGATGATTGAAATTGCGTCCGAGCCTTCCGTAACGCCGATGGCGGCGCGGTGGCGTGTGCCGAGTTCACGCGAAATGCTCGGATTTTTTGTCAAAGGCAAAAATACAGATGCGGCGGCAATGCGTTCGCGTTGGATAATAACCGCGCCGTCGTGTAGCGGCGTTGACGGGTTAAACATTGTAACCAACAAATCGTAACTGATTTTCGCATCAAGCTGAACGCCTGCGTCAATCAGATTTCGCAAACCGACATTGCGTTCCATCACAATTAAAGCTCCGGTTTTTTCGGATGAAAGCGTCGTTGCGGCTAAAATAATTTCGTCGTAGATGGTTTCGCCAAGCTGTCCGCGTTGGCGGCGCAGAACGGGGAAGCGAAGCTGATTTCCGAAATAAATCAGAGCTTGGCGGATTTCTGATTGAAACAAGACGATAATCGCAATCCCGATATAAAAAACCGCCGATTGCAGAACAAATTGGAGCGTCAGAAGGTCTTGGGCAACCGCCAGCCAGTAAAGCAAAGCAACGACAACCATTCCAACCACGGTCGGCACTGCCCGTGTGCCTCGCAAAAGCCGCAGAACAACATAGACAATGACAAAAACCAGCGCGATGTCTGCAATGTTTCGCAATGTGTTGATGCTCGGAATGTAATCGCCAATCTGCATTTTTTTAGCGGAGAGTAAAAAGTTTGAAGAACTTTTCAGACTTTACTTTGCCCTTTTTTTCCTCAATATCTTATCAGTTTTTTGCGTGATTTGTTAATTTCTTTTTCTTATTCTGCCGCGTTGGAGAAAACCGACGAGATTCCCTTTTGCATCAATTACGCCTAACGCGCCGATGCCGTTGATTCGCATAAGTTCTTTGGCTTCTGTTAATAAAACGTCCGATTCGACAAAATAATCGGGCGTAATCGGGCGCATAACTTCTTTGATTTTTGTTTCGCGCCATTTTTCGCGTGGCAGTTTTTTCAAGTCTTCGAGCAGTAAAATTCCGTAAAGCTCGCGTTTTTCGGCGACTGGAAAAGCCGTCTGCCGATGAAACGGCAAAATATGGTCAACAAATTTCATCACTTCTGCGTCGGGAGCGATGGAAGTCGGCAACATCATTGCTTCTTCAACCGTCATTTTTTCAAAATTTCCGACTTCTGCGACAATTGATTTTGCCGAATCATAAAGAAAAAAACCAACGATTGCCGCCCACAATCCGTTAAAAACACTGCCGCCGAAAATTACAAGAAAAATTCCGAAGGCAATCAGCGCAATCGCAATAAATTGTCCGAAACGTCCGGTTAAAATTGTTGCTTCATTCAAATCGCGCCCGCGTTTCCACAAAAACGAGCGCAGAACTCTGCCGCCATCGAGCGGATAACCGGGAAAAAGGTTGAATATCGCCAGCAGAAAATTCAGCAAGCAAAGATTTACAAAAATCTCGGAAAGAATATTTGTATCGGGAGATTTGAAAACAAGCATCAAACCGAGAAAGAGAAACGCCAAAACAAAACTCGCCAAAGGTCCGGCAAAAGCAATGCGAAATTCGGCTCGCGGCGTTGAAGGTTCGCGCTGTAATCTGGTCAAGCCGCCGAACGGATGCAGAACAATTTCGACAACTCCGATGCCTTCGCGCCGTGCCGCGTAGCCGTGCGCGATTTCGTGAAAAAGAATCGAACCGAAAAGCGCAATGCTCGTCAAAAATCCGAAAACAATACTTGTCGGATAATTCTCCGTCAAAGGTTGAAGCCGCGCCGAAATCAGCCAAATCATCAGCAAAAAGACAAAAAACCAACGCCAATCAATCCGCACGGGAACGCCGGAAATATGCGTGATAATTATTTGCCGTTTTAACGATTCGAGAACTTTCATTTATTTTCGAGCGAAATTGAATTATGAATGAAAATCGAATGCGAAGTCTAGTTTTTAGAGAAAAATTCTTGAGGCTCAAGAATAATTTGAAATGCGAATCAGGAGTTGAAAAATAAACCCAACTATTTTGCCTGCGACGGCATTTATCAATTATTTATTAACAGTTATCAAGTATTTCAGCGGTATAAAACGCGCAAAACTTCTGAAATAATAGATATTTGCTAATGAATAATTGATAATTCAACTTTTTTCCTTCCAACTCCTGATTCGCATTTGAAAGCAAATTTTATCAAAAAGAAGGGCATTTAAAATAAAAAGAAGGGCATTTAAAATAAAAAGGAAGGCATTTAAAATAAAAAGGAAGGCATTCTGAATGCAAAGAGCGGCATTTAAAACAAAAAGAGCGGCATTCTGAACGTAAAGAGCGGCATTTAAAACAAAAAGAACGGCATTTTTGCTTTGAAGAACGGCAAAAAATTTATGATGTGAATTAATCGAGAACTTCTCAGCCTTCGGGCAAAACCGTTTAACCTTTTGGGTGAAATGAAAAAAAGAAACCCGCAAGATATTTCTTGCGTAGTAAAAATCATATATCTTTCCAGATAATAAATTAAGGAGATTAGATTTAATGTTTAGACCTAGAATAACAGCTTTTATTTTACTTGCTTCGATGATTTTGCCGAGCGCGGCTTTAGCGCAAACAGGAACTAAGCCGGTGATGGATAATCCGGCAATTATGAAAATCCGCGACGAAGGAATGAACCGTTCGCAAGCGATGGTAACGATGCGCTATCTGACTGACGTTATCGGAGCGCGTTTGACAAATTCACCCTCACAAAAACGTGCGAATAAATGGACAAAAGAGCAATTTGAAAAATGGGGCTTGAAAAATGCCGCCGTTGACCCGTGGGGCGAATTCGGACGCGGTTGGGAATTGAAAAAATATTCGGCTTCGGTGCAAACCGCCGATGAATTTATGTCGTTTCGTTCATATCCGAAAGCGTGGTCGCCTTCGACAAACGGCGCAATCACGGGCGATGTCGTCATCGTTGACGCAACCGACGAAGCCGGACTCGAAAAATATAAAGGCAAACTCAAAGGAGCGATTGTTTTGTTGACTCCGCCGCGCGATGTCAAACCCGGTTTTGAAGCAATCGCTTCGCGTGTTACGGACGAAAATCTGGCGAAAATGGAAGATGCCAAACCGCAACCGATGGGCGGCGGACAACAAAATCAGCCGACCGAAGAACAACGCAAAGCATTTGCATTCAATCAACGCAAGGCGCGTTTTTATCTGGAAGAAGGCGTGGCAGTTTTGGTTGAGCCGAGTTTCGGAACAGATTCGGGAACAATTCGCGTAATGGGCGCAAACCTTATGCCACCCGCGCCCGGCACGACTCCAACGCCCGGACTTCGCGTTTATTCAAAAAATGCTCCCGCAACAATTCCGCAAGTTGTTGCCGAAACCGAACAATATAATCGGCTTTATCGTTTAGTCAAACAAGGCACGGCGGCGAAAATGTCGGTTGATTTGGACGTGAAGTTTTACGACGATGATTTGCAAGGCTACAACACGATTGCCGAAATTCCGGGAACAGATTTGAAAGATGAAATCGTGATGATCGGCGCACACCTCGATTCGTGGCATTCGGGAACGGGCGCAACCGACAACGGTGCCGGCACAACTGTTGTGATGGAAGCGATGCGGATTTTAGCGGCTTCGGGAATGAAACCGCGCCGAACAATTCGCGTTGCTCTCTGGACGGGCGAAGAACAAGGGCTTTTAGGTTCACGCGGTTACGTTGCGAAAAACTTTGCGACACTCGGCGACGGTTCGGACAATGCCGCTTTTGGCGCAATGAGCGGTCAAAAAGTTACGATCAACAAAAAACCTGCCTACGATAAATTTGCCGCTTACTACAATCTCGACAACGGCACGGGGCAAATTCGCGGTATCAATATGCAAGGCAATGAACAGCTTCGCCCGATTTTCAAAGATTGGCTGATGCCGTTCAAAGACATCAATGCTTCGACCGTTTCGGTAAATTCAGTCGGCGGAACAGACCATTTGGCGTTCGATGCCGTCGGACTTCCGGGCTTCCAATTTATCCAAGACCCGATTGAATATTTCGGCAGAACTTGGCACACGACGCAAGACGTTTCGGACAGAATGTTGGAAGAAGATTTGAAACGCTCGTCGGTAATTATGGCGGCTTTTGCTTATAATTCGGCAATGACAGACGAAAAACTTCCGCGCAAATCGCAAGCAACGGCTTCGATTTTTACGAATTTCGACATTCGCGCCGAACTTGACGAAATTAAATTCCGCCAAGCCGGACTTAATCATTCCGTCTGCGGACACAATATCGAACACGAAGAAATTCCGCACGGATTTCCCTCGTTTTTGACCGTCGGATTGAATAAAAACGATGCGTTAGCCGAGTAACTTTATTTATCCACAGATGAATACGGATGATTGGCATCCGTGTTCATCTGTGGATATTTTTCTTATTTAACAACCCTACAAAAATATCTAATTTCAAGCAAAAAATAGAAATTTTTGATTGTTTTGTATCCATTTGACGCATTTTTTTGAATATTTTGTGCGTCATACTGAGACAAATTAAATTTTGGTTTATATTTTCCTTGCATTTTGTTTTAACAAATTCATTTTGTTGAAAATTTCAGCATAAAAAATAAAAACAAAATAGAGAAAAATTATGGCTTTCAGAAAACTTTCCGAAAAATTTTAAGCACTTCAACCGAGGTGCTTTTTTGAAGAAATCGAAAAATTAACGGAAATTTATGTTTGTGCGGTTGTTATTTAGTGCGGACATTTCGAACAAAATGCAGGTTGTCTTTTGATTAACCGCACGCCGATTTCATCTGAAACAAAATTTATTTCCGCTCAAAAATTGCAATATTTTCATTCTTCGCAAATCTCTCCAAATCTTTTCCGACAATAAAATCAGCAATCATTTCCGCCATAATTTTGCGGTGTTCCGTATTGTTTTTCGGCGCGAAATCTAAAAAAGGTCTGCCCGTAGTCGTGTCTTGCGGATGCGCGAAAGTGAAATGATTTGCGCCGTCGAAAATCGCCAAATAGCGGTCGTTGCGTGTTCCGCCGATGGCTTTTTCAAAAGTTTGCTTGAGCGAAATTGTCGAATCCTCGTCGGTTTTGCCATAGCGTCTCGCGCTCCAAGTGATTACGCCGTCGTTATTTCCGCCGAGCATCAAAATCGGTTTTTCCGAAGTAATCGGGCAGACGTAATTTGCGGGAAAACCCATAATTGTCGAGCCTTGCGTGTGCGAACCGTAAGCGAAAGCAGACTTAATTTGCGGAAAAAATTCGGCGTTCATCAACGCAATCGAACCGCCCGCCGAATGTCCGCCGAGCGTAACATTTTCCAAATCAAGGCAATTTTCCAAAATTCCCTCCACATTTACTTTTTCCAAATCGTCCAAAATCGGCTGAATCGCCGAACCTGTCGCGCCTTTGCCATAGTTTTCGTAATTCATAAATTTCACGTCAATTCCGGGCGTTAAGCCTTGCATTCCGCCGGGAAGTTCGTTTGTAATCCATTGAAAAGAAACGAAAACAAAGCCTTTTTCGCATAAACTTTGCGCCAACCACCCGTAAGATTCGGGCGGACAATTCACGCCGTTCAGCATCAACACAACCGGAAACGGCGCGTGTTCAATATCGGGCGCGAGAATGCCCGAATTTCTTTCCGTGTCGTTTTTCGGTGCAAGCGCGGGATAGAAAATTTTCAGAAAAATAGTATCGAACGGCGCAGGTTTGCCTTCGATTTTTATAGCGCGGAAAATGGCTCTGGTTGTCATAAAGATATTTCAAATTTCAAATTTCAAATTTCAAGTTGCAACTTGACACAATCGGAAAATTAACGTAATTTTTACAAAATTCGTTATAAATCTATAACAAATTATCGCAATAAATTTCGTGAGTCAAAACGTAGAAAGCATAAAAAAAACAAAACGAGCGGCGCGGAAAAAACAGATTGCTGTTTGGAATCGCCGTTTGGCTTGGTTTACGTTGCCGCTGTTGTTGATTAGCACGTTTGCGGTTTATGCCTCGAAAGATTGGATGCCAGAGCTGAAAGCGGTCGGCGTTTGGTCTTCGATGATTTTTATTTTGTGTTTGCTGTTGCATTCGGTTTTCAGTGTTTATTTATTCGGCTTTCCGCGGTTCAGATGGCAGATTCGCGTGGTGCATATTTACATCGGTTATGTAGTTTTTATCTGCACGATTATCAGCCAATCAATCATCGGGTTTGAACCTTACCACAATATTTTTTACGCGCTAAATTGGATTTTTATCATCGCGCACGTTACGCTTTCAACGCGATTTATGCTCAAACGAAATGTCAAAAAACAGCCTGAGCCGGAACTTTCTTTTCGTTCTGAATCTTGAAGTAAATTTTTTATTATTATGACCATTTATTACATTGCCGTCGCTTTGATTCAAACCTTTTTAGCCGTAACTATGTTTCGGCTGTGGCGCAAATCAGGTTCGATTTATCCGATTTTTCCGTTGATTGTGATGCTCGGAATCATTTACGACAATTTAATAATCGGTTTCGGTGCATTCATTGGCGAAGGTGAATTGTTAAAAGGTTTGAATGCGCCGCGATTCGTAATTCACGCTTTATTTACGCCGTGTTTGATGATTTTTGCGATTGGTGTAGCGCGTCGCGTCGGCGTTGGCTGGGCGCAGACGAAAATCGCACACATTTTGATTTGCATTTTGACAACATCGATGATTGCGCTCGGTGTTTATCACGAAATTGTTCAACTTGCTTTAGCGTCAAAAGCCGAATATGGCACACTTCGATACGTTAATTCCGCCGCGCAAGGTCCGCCGATTCCGGCGATTGCAACGATTATCGTAGTAATGATTATGGCAATTTTTGTTTGGGTAAAAACGAAAAAGCCGTGGTATTTTCTCGGAACTTTGTTGATGTTTATTTTTGCGCCGATGGCTTCAAAATTTGTTTGGGCGGGAAATTTGGGCGAGATTTTTATGAACACAGGCGGTATTTTCGGCGAAAAAACGGCACAGGAAAAAAAATCTTAGTTCTGCTTTAGCCGACCTGTGCGTTTGCCTGAAAAGTGGGTTAAACATTGGCGTAAATCCGTCTAAAAGCGGAACTGCAAACTTTTTATCACTCTCGTCTTGACTTATTTCGATTTTAGGGTTAAATTTAGCCTCAAAATTTGTTATAGATTGCAGACAAATTTCTTATCAGAAAACAAAAAACAATAAGTAATACTTAATCTTTTAGGTGTTTCATTTCCTCTCACAAAGTAGTCTGCAAAGGTCATAAATTAAAGATATTTGAGGAGAAAAACAAATGTTATTTGTAAAAAAATCAATTCGGTTCAAACGAAGCATTTTCGCCGCGCTTTTGATTACCGTGTGTTTTGCGGGCAATCTTTTCGCGCAAAACGGCGCGTCAATCAGCGGCACGGTTAAAGATTCAAACGGTGCGGTGATTTCCGGCGCGAGCGTTACCGCAACCAACAAAGTCAGCGGCAGAAGGTCTTCAACGACTACCAATGGGGAAGGACGCTATTCTTTCAGCAACTTAGCTGATGGAATTTACCGCATAACGGTCAATAAAAGCGGCTTTTCCGATTCGGGCGAAACCGTAACGCTCGAAGGGAATATAACACAAGATTTTACGATGTCGCTTGGTTCTTTGCGCGAAGAAATTACCGTTACGGCAACGAAAAGTTTAGCCGCGACTTCGGACATTCCGCAGACGGTTACGGTTGTCAGCGAAGAGCAACTCGAACAACGCCGTCCGACCGCTATCGGTGAAGCCATTGAGCGTTCGCCGAGCGTTTTGCTGACGGATACGAATCCGTTTCGCGCACGTCCGCAAATTCGTGGTCTGCAATCAAATCGTATTCTCGTAACGGTTGATGGCGAAAGATTGAACAATCCGCGTTTCGGTGCGGATTTTGTCGGAGTTTCGACAAGTTTGGTTGATACATCACAGATTCAAGCGGTTGAAGTTATTGCTGGTTCGGGGTCTTCGCTTTTCGGCTCTGATGCCGTTGGCGGAACAATTAACATCATCACGAAAGGCGCACAGCGCGAACGCAACGGAACGCGAATGAATTTTCGATTTGACGGCGATTACGGCACAAATAACAAATATCGAAAAGGCGCGATAAACTTCGGTTTCAGCAATAATCTGATTGCTACGCAATTTAATCTCGGTGGATTTAAACAGCCGAGTTTCAAACTCGGGAACGAAAGCGTTTCACGCACGGAAGTTATAAACTTCGGAAGATTTGCGGCGGCGGCGGGAAATCTTGTCGGACAAAGCATTATATCGGCATATCCGGTTTATGACATTACCGCCGGACAAATTGTTCCGAATTCACAGGCTGAAGGAATTTTCGGCGGCGCGGATATGACAATTTTCATTAACGACAAAGCCGATGTCCGTCTTCGCTACAGTGCAAACAGTTATCAAAATTTGGGTGTGCCTTGGACAACAACACCATACAGCACGAATCGTCCTTTGACGGGCGTTTCCGATTTTCAAAAATTCCGCGGTGTGTATGAAATCCGTGAAGTCGCAAGCTGGCTTCCGCGAATGCAGTTTAGTGCATATTATCAAGACTACAAACGCTCGCTTGATGAAATTCGCAGTAATATCAACGTTGGCAGTAGCTATGCTTCGAGCGGTCCGCCGGCATTTACTAATGTTTTTACGGGAAATCTTTCGACATACGTCATAACCGGCGACGGCTTGACCATTAATCACAACACCGGCAAAGGTTTCGATGCACAATTTAATTTTTTGCCTGTCAAAAACCTTATCTATATTACAGGCATAAATTATTCAAACGATTTTTCACGCGATGATTTTTCAACGCGCACACTTAATGCTGCCGGAGTTGTAACTTCAGCAATTTCCGATGTGCGAAATACGCCGAACACGATTTATGATAATCTCGGTTGGTATAATCAATTTACCGTCAGAGCCGGCAAATATGCGAATTTTTCGGGTGGTTTTCGTTATGATAATTGGCAAACGGAAGCGCGTCCGACACGCGGATTTCCGAATGGTGTAGTCGGTTTGGTTTTCTTGCGGACTTTGCCGTTAATTCAAGCAAATCCGGGTGCGCTCGATGCGGTCGGCGCGGCTGGATACGCAAATTTGGCAAACGGCGTTCCGGTTACGAGTAATTCAAATGTCGTAACTTATAATGTCGGCGCGACATTCTTTATTCCGGGCGGAATTAATCCCTATATTCGCTATTCAACGAGTTTCCGTGAACCGGATTTGCTGGCGCGGTATCTATTTCGAAACTTTACGACATCACCGATTTTCTCTTTGCCAAGTATCGTCAATACGAATCTGAGACCGGAAAAAGGCAAAGATATTGATGTCGGCGTGAAGGTTACGCGACGCACATTTCGCGGAACTTTTGCCTATTATCGCAACGAAATTAAAGATGCAACCGGCACGGTTTTAGGAACTTACTGTATCAATCCATTTGCCCCGACAGCAATTCCGGGCATTGCTCCGACACCTGCCGGATTTGGTTGCGCGGCGGGTTTGCATCTGGTTCAAGTTTTCCAGACGGTTAATTTTTCAACAGTCGTTATTCGCGGAATGGAAGCACAAGTTGAAGCCGATATACAACTCGGCGATTTCGGAAGTTTGACACCGTTTTTCACGTTCAGCACGATAAAAGCGACCAACAAAACACCGGACGCAAACCGTTTGGCAATTGTTCGCAATTTGTATAATTCGAGTGCGCCGCTCGAACTCGACGGCTCTGAAAGCGATGTGCCGTTTTATTCGCTTCCGAATTATCAAGGCACGTTCGCGCCTCGCTTTACAAGTGCGAAAGGAAATTGGTGGGCAGAATACGAATATCGTTTCACGAGCAAAGTTACACGAGTTGATCCAAATGAAATAAGTTTCGCCGGAACAACGACTTACGCCAACTTTGCCGGCTACAAAGGCTTGAAAAAACATTCAATCCGCGGCGGTTTCGGCTTCGGCGAAAGATTTCCTGTAAGAGTTACGATGGGCGTTGAAAATTTGACAGATAATCTTTATTTTCAACTTTTCCAACCTGCTCCGGCAATGGGACGCACATTTACTTTCGGCTTCAGCTTCAGTATGTCTGAATTGATAAAATAAAGTTTCTAGTTTCCGGTTTCTGGTTTCTCGTTTTCGACTTTTAACCGGAAACCGGAAACCGGAAACTAGAAACCATTTTATGATAAATCCGCAATCGAAAGATGCTCTCGGTTATCGCCATAAATTCGGCGTGATAATTCCTTCGACAAACACAATTGTCGAACCGGATTTTTATTCAATGAGCGTGCCGGGCGTTACGCCACACGTTTCGCGCATCCATATCCGCGACCAAAATTTATCGTCGGATTCGGCGTTTGAAAATCTGCTCGAACAAATTCGGATTGAAATTGCTTATGCCATTGAGCGTGTAATGACGTGCGAGCCGGATTATATGGTGATGGGAATGAGCGCGGAAACCTTTTGGGACGGACTCGAAGGCAATCGCGCTTTTACCGAACGAATCAAAGAATTGAGCGGTTTGGATGTGGCGACCGGCGCGGAAGCGTGTGAACGAGCTTTAAATTGTTTCGGCGCAAAACGCATCGGAGTCATTACGCCGTATCAACCGATTGGCGATAAAAATGTCGTTCGATTTTTCAACGACATCGGGTTTGAAGTTGTCAAAATCAAAGGTTTGAAATGCCCGACCGCCATTGCAATCGCGCACGTTTCGGAAGACGAATTGCGCGACGCTTTAATCGAAGTTGATTCGCCCGACGTTGATGCAATCGTCCAATGCGGCACGAATCTTTCGATGATTCGGCTTGCAGACGAAGCTGAAAGATGGCTCAAAAAACCCGTAATTGCAATAAACGCCGCAACTTGGTGGCTTGCGCTTCGTAAAAATAATATTGACGAAAAAATTTACGGATGCGGGCGACTTTTAAGAGAATTTTGATTTTTTAACGCAAAGACGCAAAGGCGCGAAGGCGCAAAGATTTGAAAATTCCTCCTTTGTGTCTTCGTGTCTTTGTGCCTTTGCGTTAAATAAAATTTATGTTGTTTCCTACACAAATTGTCGGCAGTTATCACAAGCCGAAATGGTTGTGCAATCACGACCTCGTTTATACGCCTGAAGGAACTTGGTGGAAAGTTTCGCCGGAAGATTTGCCGTTTGCAACAGATGACGCAACACGCCTTGCTATCGAAGACCAGAATCTTGCGGGCTTAACTTTTATTACCGACGGCGAAGTCAGACGGCAAACTTTCAGCGGATATTTTTATCGTTTGGGCGGTATTGACAGCATTAATCGCGGCGCGATGACGTTTGCGGCAAATGACATCGGCGGCGCAATTACAATGAAACAACGTGCGGAAGTTTCAACGGATGATCCTCTGCCGCCGCCAACAATTCCGAAAGTAGTTTCGGCAGTAAGTTGGGAAAAACCGATTCTCGCGGACGATTTTGCTTTTCTGAAAAAGTTTGCGAGAGGCAAAACGAAAATGACCGTTATTGGGGCGTGTTCACTGGCTTTGCGCGTCGTTGATGAACATTACGGCGCACTCGATAAATTGACTTTCGGCATTGCTGATGCGCTCAACAAAGAATTACATTTTCTCGAAAAATCAGGCGTTGATTTAATCCAAATTGACGAACCGGAAGTTCATTTTCGATATTCGCAACTTAAAAGTTTCGCACAGGAAGCAATCAATCGGACAATTCGCGGTTTGAAAACGACAACGGCGGTTCACGTCTGCTTTGGCTATTCAAAAAATATCGCCGAAAAAAGAACGAATCCGATTTATGAAAACGCTTTGCAATTATTGGCTTCAACCGACATTGACGAGATAAGTTTGGAATACGAACAACCGAATTACACTCCTGAACTTTTAACAAATCTCGGCGACAAAGCCGCGATTTTAGGTTTGTTAAATTTGGACACCGAAGCCGAAATCGAATCGGTCGAACATATCGTCAAACGCGCTAAAGAAGCCTTGCAAATCGTTCCGAAAGAAAAACTTAGACTTGCGTCTGATTGCGGAATGTGGTTTTTGCCACGCGAAAAAGCATTCGGCAAAATCGCCAATTTGGAAAAAGCCGCGCAAGTTTTGCGCGAAAATTAGACTGGAGCGCAAGCGTCCCCGCTTACAATGAGCATCTGCTCTGAGACGTGAAAAAGCGTTTGTGATGAAATAAATTTGAATGTCGGTTAAGGTTTTTGCGCCGCTAAAAAACAGCGACGCATTGCAATCGAAGACGCTTTCGTTCCAGTCAAAAAAACTATGAAAATTTTTATCATCGGCTGTCAATACACAGGGCTTGCCGCTGCAAGATTTTGGAAACAACGCGGGCATTTTGTAACAGTTACGACTACACGCGAAGCCCGCGTTGCTGAACTTTCCGCCGAATTTGACAGGATTGTCGTAATGCGTGGAAGCGATGTTGAACCGATGCAAAATGTTTTGCCCGAACAAGATGCGGTTTTAATGTCGGTTGCGGGCGGAATGATTGAAAAAGACGGCAAAGTTATTTTGGACGCAGACGCTTACACCGACACTTATCTCGGCACAGCGAAAAATTTGGTCGCGGCTTTGGAAAATGCGCCGTCGGTCAAGCACATAATTTTTCCGAGTTCTACAAGTGCTTACGGCGACGGTTTCGGCAAAGATTTAGTAACCGAAAAAGACGAAACAAATCCTGCAAGTATTTTTCAAAGTGTTTATGTTGATACGGAAAAAGTCTTGCTTTCCGCCGAAACTGACACGCGAAAAATCTGCATTTTGCGAACGGGAAACATCTACGGCATCGGACGCGAACTGAAAACACAAGCGGCGGCTATGTCCGGCAAAACCGTTCCGCTTGACGGCGAAGCGGGGGCAATGATAGTTCACCGCGACGACGTTGTTCGCGCCACAGAGTTTGCTTTGGAAAATAATCTGAGCGGGATTTTCAACTTAGTAAATGATGTAACTGATTCAAAAGAAAGGTTTTTTACAAAAATTTGCGAGCGTGAAAATCTCGAAAAAATAACTTGGTCGCCATTCGGCAAAGGTGTTAAAAACGCTTCAAACGCGAAAATAAAAGCGGCAGGTTTTGAATTTTTTGACGCAGACGCAACACGCGAAAATGAAGATTTGATTTGAAAACAGAAAATTACCCACAGATGGACAGTAAAAAAAATGGCTAAAACTGAAACGAAAACAATCACAGAATATTTCGACGAAAATCCGAATGTTGACAACACCGAAATTTTCAATGAGTGCTGGCGCATTCTGAGCGATTTACGCACCAAACTCGAAAAGCGTTTTGTCGTCAAACGTCATCAATCTTCGGAAGGCTACGAATATTATCAAACGCCCGATAAATCTTATGAAGGTTCGCTCAATACGTTTGAAGGCAGCGAAGTTGAGTGGATGGTGCATTCGTGGATAGGCAACCGCAAAAACAGCATTTTGGATATGAATTTCACGGTTTGGCTCGGTCCTCAAATTGATGTTCCGCATCTTGGCATTGTTTTCGGAACGATTCCGAAAATTTATCATTATTCCGATTGTCTGCCGCGCCGTGATTTAATGGTAAATCACGATTATTTGCAGAAATATTACGAGCCGTTCAATCAAGAATATCTAAAACTTCGCGGCGATTCGCGTTTTGAAACGATGGTCAGCCACGGAACATATATGCGGGCGATTCTGACACCGATTGCCGCTAATTATGCAACCGAACGCGATTTGAAAATCATTCCCGTTTTAGAAGAATATGTTCATAAACTTTTCGATTATTGGCTGAATCTTGTCGAAAACGCCGAGATTTTGCCCGAATCCGAACAGCGCGAAATCCAAAAACGCGACCATTATTTGCGGCAGGCTTGTTATAAATTTGACCCGATGAATCAGCTTTCGCGCCGGTTCCTTGGCGATGAATTGACCGATACTTTGATAAATGCAAGAATGGGACGCGCTCAAATCGAGGAGAAAGGAGGCAATTTGCTGTAATGTTTTTATTCGGATTATTTCCAAACACAGATATTTTGATTGATGTTGTTAATTTTTCGTTTATTGTCATTGTTCCGACATTAATTTATTCGTGGCTCAAGGCGCGAAAAGGCGAATATGCTTTTCACAAAAAGATTCAATTAACGCTTTTTGCCGTGCTTTTTGTGGTTGTAATTTTGTTTGAAGTTGATTTGCGCTTACGCGGCGGAATTTTTGAGATGGTCAAGAACAGTCAATTTGCCGGAACTTTATTTTTGAACGGACTGATTTGGTTTCATCTGTTCACATCAATTACAACCAGCTTGATTTGGATTGGGTTAGTTATATTTTCAATCAAAAAGTTTCCGAAACCGCCCGTGCCGAATTCGTTCAGCGGCACGCATAAATTGTGGGGCAAACTCGGAATGATTGATATGATTTTGACCGGTATAACAGGCGTGATGTTATATTTTCTCGGTTTTGCGATGACGAAATAAAGCGGAAAAGTTTAAAGGTGAAAAATTATCGTTTCACTAATCGGTTTTTTGCTTTTACTTTTGAATCTATGTTTTTAATTTGGTTACTTTGGCTGACGATTGTGATTGGCGGATTTTATTTGGGAATCGGCTACGGACTCGAAGCGTGGCGCAACGGCGGCATCGAGAATTGGCTAAATGCTTTAATTTATTGTGGTTGTGCGATTTTCTGCACGCCAAAACTTCTTAAATTAGTTTTCAAAAAATAATTCAAACAAATCGCAAATAAATATGGAAATTGGCGGCGTAAATTTAGTTGATATAAGTTTTCGAGGTATTCACGCATTGATGGCGGCGGCGTGGCTTTTGTTTGATTTCATTGTTTTTTGGTTGCACTTTCAAATTAAAAATCCCGATTATCCGCTCGATGCACGAATCGAACGCGCCAAAGTTATGCACGGCATTGACACGGTTGTCGCATACATTTTTTTGCTGATGTTGCCGACCGGCGTAATTCTTTGTTTCGTAACAAATACGCCGATTTTTACGACTGCGTGGCTGTCGTGGAAACATCTGCTTTACGGTTTGATTATTGTTGACGCGCTCTATCTCTTGCCGATTTCCGGCACGGCTTTGCGAAATCTGAAAGCAATAAAAGACGGCGCGGAAAATGTTGACGAATTAAACCAAGAAATAAAATGCAAAATGAATCAAGCGATGCCAGCCGTCTGGCTTGTCTGGATTTTAGTTTTTGCGGCGAGTTTGATTTCAGTTCTAAATCTCAAAGTCCCGAAAGGTCAAGAATATATTTTCAGAAAGATAGAAGCCGCCCAAACACAACAAAAATAATCAAATTTCGATAATTTCCAAATATTCACCGCCAAGCGAACGAACAATCATTGCGCGTTTGCCTTCGTGAAACGGGCGATTAAAAATTTTTGGTTCAATGATAATTTCTGCGCCGATTGTTTTGCAACTTTCGGCAACTGCGTGTAAATTATCGGTCAAAAATGTTGCAAAATTATAACCTGTGTGCGAAAAATCAGCTAATTCGTTTGTGTTTATCGGCGTTTCGCCTGTTTCCAATTCGAGGAGTTCGATTTTTCCTGTCCAATTTCCGTCCGATGTGAGCGTTGCGAAATCCAATTTGTCTAATTTTTTTACGCCCAAAAGCGCATCAAACGGCGCACCGGAAGCCTGAAACGCAATCGCCGTTTTTAAGCCTAAACCTTCTTCATAAAACTTTTTCGCGTCCGACATTTTCGGCACGACCAAGCCGACTGTCGCAATCGCTTCGTTAAAAATGGGTAAATCATCGTTCACGCCGCCGACTTCCAAAATTGTCAGACGTTCGCCCGAAGGCGTGTTCATCATCAATTCGCGCATCGGTTTTCCGGCGTTGTATTCGAGAATTTCCGAAACTGCTTCGCAACCTGTTTCGAGCAATTTCGGAACAGCTTTTTCGATGTTATTCGTCCGAAAATTGAGCGTCATAATGCCGAAATCAAACGCTCTGTTTTTGTCACGCATCGGCTCGTTTACATTTTGATTTTCAACTAAATCGAGACAACCGAAATCTTCGCCTTCGCGGACGAAACGCGCCACACGAAATTTGTCGCCGGAAATGCCCCAAAATTCACCGACTTTTTCGGCATCGGTTTCTTTTATTTCAAGACATTTCAAGCCTAAGCCGTCTTCAAAAACGCGGCGCGATTCATCAAGATTTTTGACACATAAAACAACGGCTTTGACGGTTGAAACTAAAGTTTTTTTTGTCATATTCAATTTTCCGAAATAATTTCTTGGCTCATTTCTTTGTTTTCAATAAACGGGCGCATCACGAAACATACAACGACCAGAATAAAATTTAAAGCGCCGACTAAAACAAATGCCATCTGCGGCGACCAACCGCTGTAAAGTATTCCGCCAAGCCAGTTTAGGAGAATTTGCGAAAACGCTCCGCACAAACCGAAAAATCCGATAATCGAACCGCGAATGGCTGTCGGTGCTTGTTGTGCGACTAAAACCTGACTTGTAATAACGCCCGAAATTTGCGCGATTCCGACCAAAATCATCAAATACATAACCGTATTTTCCAAAGGACTTTCGACAAAATAAAACGAACACCAAGCTACGCCGCCCGCCAAAGAAGCAAATGCCAGCGCGTCAACGCGATGTGATTTTCGCCCGATCAAATCACAAATATAACCAATGACTGGACCTAAAATCAGTTGCGATAAACCGCCGACCGCCAAAATCGCGCCCGATTTTGCCGCCGCGTCCGTCAAACTCATTCCTTGCGCCGTCGCAGACTGAGTAATCCAAAGCGAAAGAAACGTGCCGACAATGAGCAAATCTGCCCGCGAAACAAAGGCAGAAGCATAAGCCAGCGCGATTCCGGGTTTTCTGCCTTGTCGCAAACCTTCTTTCAATAATTCGCCAAAGCCTTTCTTTTCTTCAGTTTCCGAAGGTTTTTTACTGCTCAAAGCAAACCATAAAATGATTGCCGTGAGAACGCCGAACGCGGCGACGATAAAATATGTCAAACGCGCCGCGTCATAAGTTTCCATTCCCGAATCAGCAAAAATTTTCGGCAGACGTTTCAAAAAAAGCACCGTGAACAACGCGCCGAATCCGACCATTATTCCTTGAATTCCGTTTATCGTGCCGCGTGATTGCGGCTGAATATAATCGGCAAGAAGCGTTGTCAACATTCCGGTAATAAACGCCGCACCAATGCCGGAAATTGCATAAAATCCGATGACTTGTTGAAAACTCGTGGCAAATGGAAAGAGCGAGAAACCAAGTGCGATAAACAAAAATCCGGCGCAGAAAACGAACTTTCGGGAAATTTTATCAGCTAAAATTCCGCCGATGCCGATGCTCAAAAGCACAACAACTTCGCGGATTGACTGCAAATTTCCGGCGACACTTCCTTGCTGTTCGGTCGGGATTTTCAGAAAAGTGTTGAGCAAAATGTCTTGCCCGATGCTCACGAAACTCATCAACGACAAACCTGCAAAAGTCGCAAAAAAGAACGCCGTCAAATTGCTGAAAGTGATGCCGGATTGCAAATTTATCCGCGATTTTTTGACATTTTCATTCATTTTGTTTAATCCTCAAAGATATGCGAAACGGAATTTACAAATATTTTCTGAACGGCAAACCGACTGATATTTCGGAAACTTTTATCATTAAATACTATGAAGACGATTTGTATTTTTTTCGTTCTATCCGTCAAACGGAAATCTACAAAACGAAAATTTCGGTCAGAACTTACAGAAAAAACGGGCAAACTCTGAATTGCCAAATTGATTTCAAAACCGATGAAAACAATGTCCGCGCAATTTATGAATTTTCAGAAAATTCCTTTCAAGTTGTGCGCGAAAGAAACGGCAAAAATGTGTCGGACGAAACTTTCGATTTGCCCGAAAATTACGTTTTCTTTCCGCTGATGCGTTGTTTTCAAGGCGAAACGATTCTAAAGGTTGCCGAAAACCAAACCCCGACAATTGTTATTGTGCCTGATATTCAAAACCTAAACGACATCGAAAACTTGCTCAAACCGATTTTCGATGAGCGAAAAGCTGAAAAAATCGGTCGGCAAACAATTGGGTTTCATCAAAAAATTTCTGTCGCCGCCGAAGTTGATTTATATCGCTATTTCAGCAAACATTATGACGAAAATTCGTGTTTTTTGATTGATAAAACCGGCTTGCTCGTCGGTTATGTTTTTCCGCAATCGGCAAATAAAATCTGGGAAGTTTTTTTGTCCACAGATGAACACAGATAAGCACAGATTTTCTTTTTACTTTTGCCTTTTTAAGTTTTACTTTCCAGTCCGCCCCAAAGCCCTTTTACAAGTCCGTCAACCAATTCTTTACCGTAGATTTTTTCAACAACAATATTCGCCGGATCGAGTTCTGCCGTATTGCGCCGAATCGCCAAATCTCGAAAGGCAATTTCGTCACGTTTTTCTGCTGGAACTTCGTCTTTCTGTTTTGACCATTCAAGCCAACGGTCAAAATGCGTGTTGGCAAGTTCTTCAAATTTTTCAACAGTTCCGGGCGTTTCGGGCGGCGAAATGAAATTTAATCCGACAGCCGAAACTGCAAACCGGACAAACGCGCTTTGCGAAATAAAAGGCATAAATCGTTTGTCTTCCTGCATTTGCAAAAACGTCCGGTTTGCCGGTTCGAGATATTTTTGCATATATTCGGGATGCACGGTTGGCTCAATTCGCGGAATGTAATCAAGCAGAAAAAAGAACACCGGAAACGTCCCGCAGGCAAAGGCGAGATGCGGCAGATATGTGTGCGATTTCATCCAAATCGTAATATGTAGATTGCAAAACGAAAGTTTCGGATTGCCAACCCAACTACAAACCGCCCATTCGACTTCTTCGCTCGTAAATCCTGCAAGCTCGCCTTTCGCGCCACCGTCAAGCGATTGATAAGGCTGAAATTGCCGTGTCGCATCACTCATCTTTAAATCGGAAAAACGATTCGTGATTTTTGCCCAAAGTTTTGTTTGAATTGCGCGAAGTTTTTCAAAAGTTTCGGTGTTATCAAAATTCGGAGATTCAGCCATTAGTTCTTTGACTGATTTCAGATTATCGGTCTTTGTCGCGGTTTTACTCATAAATTTGTCCTAAGTTTATAACCAATTTTACACGGAAAAATTTTTAAGGCAAGTAAAGATTCGGAAACTCACATAATTCGTAATTTGAATTTTGAATTTTGTATTTGATTTGAGGAAAAAAGTTTGTTTTCTCTGCAATTCAAATACAAAATTCAAATTACGAATTACGAAATTAAATCTACGATCAACTTTGCGTGCGATAAAATACAATCGTGTGGTGCTTCAATCAATTCATATTGGATTTTTTCCGCATCGAATCTTTGACGTGTGAAATTTGAAGGAAAAAACGGTGGCGTTTTTGTGCAAAAAATGTATTTATGCGGAATTTTTCGAGATTTTTCTATGCGGATTTTATCGAAACTCGGATTTGTCGGAACTGCGGTTAATTTTTCATTTATCCAAGCGATTTCTTCGGAGGAGAAATCTTCCGATTCACGCATCGGAATCGGAAGAATTAAAGCGTTTCGTGTAGGTTCACCGAATTTTTCGCGCACGTCTTTTGGCAACACATCCAAACCACATTCGCCGTCGCGCAAAACGGGCGCGTCAATGAAAATCAATTTTGAAATTTTGTCGAAAACTGCTTCCGCAACGGATTGAATAACAATTCCGCCTTGGCTGTGTCCGACCAAAATCACGTCTTGCAAATTTTCGTTTTCGATAAAATTTACAACATCGTCCGTCCAAGTTTTCAGTGTAATTTCCGCACTGTTCAAATGTGCGTTTTCGCCCGCACCCGTGAGCGAAGGCGCGAAAACCTGCAAATTTTTCGATTGCAAAATCTTTACGACTTTATGCCACGCCCAACCACCGCGAAATGCTCCGTGTATCAATATAAAATTCATTTTTAACGCAAACGACGCAAAGACGCAAAGGTGCAAAGATTTAAGGAAATGTTATAAAAATTCCTTTGCATCTTTGCGTCTTTGCGCCTTTGCGTTAAGAAAAATCGTCTTCCAAAATCACTTCCATATATTCCTTTGGATTTGTCGTGTAAGGTTTCAGATGTTCGCCCAATTTCATAATGTGGTCGCCATAGCCTTCAAATTTTATTAGTTCTTCGTAATCGGCAACCGAATCGAAAAAACGCAAGTTTGTAAAATGCGTTTTGTCCTCCACGCCGCGAATCAATTTTCGTCCGCGAAAACCTTTGTGCTGAAGATGAAAATCCAAAAATTCTGTATATAGCCGAATATATTCGTCTGCGTGAAAATCTTCGTCTAATGTCCAAGCCTGTGATACGACAACAATCATAAATTTCTCCGAATTTGACAAAATATTATAGTTTTAATACAAATTTAGCAATGTCTGTTCGTGAAAAATATAAACTTTCGGCGATAAAAACCGAAGTCGAAAACTTTAAGGCTTTGATTGATGCCGAACTTTTTGATGAAGCGGTGAAATATTTTCGCGCTCGTTTAGAAAAACCGACGCTTTTCGGGCTTGAAACTTCGCTTTTTCGCGCACGGCTTTTAGAGAAAATCGAAGTTAAAAAACTCTCGGAAATATCGGATAAGACATTTGTTTTATATGCTTTGGCTCTGACTTTAAATTTGACAGGCGGTTATCCGAATCGGGCAATTCCGCTTTATGAAAAACACGATGAATTAGCGGAACAAGCCGGCGATTATAAAAGTTTAAGTCAATCGCTCGGACATCACGCGAAGGCTTTGCGGCAAGTCGGACGATTTTTGGAATCCGAAAAGATTGCGCTGAAAGGTTTGAAAATAATCCGTGAACAAAAGGATTTTTTGCGCGAAGCGGTCAATCTTTATTGGCTCGGAATGGGGTTGGCGCATCGCGGCGAAGTTTCTTTATCGGAAATTGCTTTGCAAAGAAGTTTGCGAATTTTTAAGGCGAAATTTGTCGTGCAAGCCGAAGGTGTTGTTAATGCTTTTTTGGCACAACGCAGTCTTTGGCTCGAAGATTTTGATGAAGCATTTTTTTATGCAAATCGCGCTCTGGAAATCGGTGAAGCATTAGAAAAAGATGAAAACCACGCCGATTTACACGGTGCGGTTAAAATTTTGACGGCGGCGGCACGAATGAAAGGCGAAGCACTGCTCGGAATGTCGTCTTCAGGCGATTATATCGCGGAGAAAACGTCTGAACGAGATATTCTGTGCTACTCCCTAAAACGCGCCCGCGAAATTGAATTTACAGAAGAAGAATTGCCTGCGCTTCGGGCATTGGCTTTGCTCGAAAAAAATCGCGGCAATTTTGAAAAGGCGAGAAATTATCTTGAACAGTCTTGGAAATTGGCGGAGCGCGGCGAATTTTTGCTTTATAACGCCGATTCTTACAACATTTTGGCAAGCATTGAAATCACCGAAAACAGACGCGAAAAGGCAATCGAAGCAGCGCGGAGAGCCTTTGATTTGAGCGTTTGCGACGGTGTTCCATTTGCTTATCGGCGCGGGCTTGAAGATGCAGCGAAAATATTGAAATTTTTAGATGCAGAAGTTCCCGAAATTCCGTTTTGCGATGAATCGAGGTTTGAAAAAATGTCCAAAATCCAGATAAATCCGCACGATGAATTCCACCGATAGTTGTTGAATTGTTCGTCAGACAAATAAAAAGTTAGGAAAACGCATCAAAGAAACGAAGAAAAATAATTTTCAATATAACTTCTTGACATTTTAGCGCAAAAAGCGACAATTGGTTATAAGTTTATTACAAATTTTTCTGAAAAAATTTTATGAAATTCAAACTATTGTTTTTTTTGATATTTGCGCTCTCCACGAGCATTTTTGCACAATCGCCGTCGAAAATTTTGAGTCAGGCGAACAAGGCTTTGGGTGGCGAAAAAGTTTTGAAAACGATTCGTTCGTGGGAAGCGACGGGTAAGATTACGCGCAAATCCGATAATGCTTCGGGCGCGTATCGAGCGTTTGCCTCGAATCCGAATTTTTACGGCGGAATGTTTGATTTGAACGGTTTTGAATATTCCGTAGGTTATAACGGAAAATCAGGTTGGATACGCGATTCGCGCAATGGTTTGCGAACTTTGACAGGCGATTCGGCAAAGGATTTTCAAGCCGAAACCGTTTATCGAAACACGCGATGGATTAATGCAAAAGCCGATAAATCGAAAATCGTTTCGGGTGGCGGCGCAACGGTGAACGGCAAAGCGGCAAATTCAGTTTTGATTACGACTGCAAAAGGTGTGCAGATAAAACTTTATTTCGATGCGGCGACAGGTTTGCTTTTACGCGAAGAAATTCCGCAAGGTGCGATTATTAAATCATTTGATTACAGCGATTACCGCAAAGTCGGGAATGTGATGGAAGCATTTTCGATTACATCAAAAGTCGGCGATGAAACTTTTGAAATCAAACTCGATGAAATCAAACACAACGCGCAAATTGCCAAAAATGTTTTTGATTTTCCGCAGATTTCAAACGAACCTCTGCCCGATATAAAAACACTTTTGGACGAAATCCGTGCCAATGCCGACAAGGTTGACGCGATTTTGGAAAATTACAGCTACACCGAATTACGGATTGACCGCGAACTTGACAAAGCCGGAAATTTGGTTGAAAAAGGCTCGGAAAAACGGCAACTTACTTTTTATAAAGGCTATCGAATCAATCGTTTAGTCGAGAAAAACGGCAAACCGCTTTCGGCTTCTGACCAAGCAAAAGAAGACAAAGACGTTGAAAAACAAGTCAACGAAATCGAAAAACGCATTGCCGAAAAAGAGAAAAAACAGATAAATCAGCGCGACACGGATTCGGGAACAGGCGGACAACCGAGCGGCGAAGGTCAGCGAATTACGATTGCCGACGCGCTCAAAGGTTCGCTTTTGGTAAATCCACGCCGCGAAAAATTTAAGGGAATTGACGTAATCGTTTTCGATTACGAACCGAATCCGGCATACAAACCGAAAACTCGCAACGAAAAACTTTTCGCGCTCTGCAACGGCGCAGTTTGGGTTGACGCGAAAACAAAACAAGTCGTGCGCTTGGACGCGGTTTTGACGCAATCGGCGGGGAATTTTTTGGCAAAAGCCAAACGCGGCGCATCATTTAGTTTGGAAAATGAGCTGATAAATAACGAAATCTGGCTACCGTCGCAAGCGGATGTAAATCTTTCGATTAAGATTTTGTTTGCCGGAATTAACATCAATAACTTGATTAAATACGGCGATTACAGCAAGTTCAAAACGGAAGTTAAAGACGCAACGGTTGATGAAGTCAAAAAACCATAGCAGTTAGCAGTCAGCAGTTAGCAATTTTGTTGGCTGCTAACTACTGACTGCTAACTGCTAACTGCTGGTTGCTAACTGCTATGAAATTAACAGGCGAAATTTTAATTGAGCAAATGACCGATGAAGAACGCGAACGTGCGGAAAAAGTCGAATCGGTTTTGTCTTCGCTCAAAGAACACGCGGCGGAAGCTGATTTGAAATGCGAATTTTATCGTCCGCACGTTGAAACTTTGAGTAAAGCCGGACTTTTAGGTTTGATTGTGCCGCGAGAATTCGGCGGACTCGGCGGAAATTTAAGAGATTTAGCGGCGGCGACGTTTGCTCTCGGCACGGCGTGTCCTTCGACGGCGTTGGCGTATTTTTTTCATTGCAGTTCGGCTTCGCGCGGGCTTTTGGGTTTGGAAGCGATTGACGCGGGACTTTTTAACACGGAAGAAACGCCGTCTGTCCGCGCCTTTGCCGAAAAAGTTTTGACGAAAATGGGGCGCGAAGGGAAATGGTTGGCAAATTTCGCATCTGAATCGAATAAAACGAGCAAAGCGCGTGTAACAATTTCGACTGAAGCGAAAAAAGTTGATAACGGTTGGATTTTAAACGGCGTAAAATCTTTTGGTTGCGCGACGGGCGTTGCCGATGAATATCTCGTAACGGCGAAACTCGCGGGAACGGAAACGGTCGAAGGAATGGCTTTGTTTTTTGTTGGGCGCGATGCGAAAGGAGTTTCGGAACGCGCAAAATGGGACGCAATCGGAATGCGTGGAACGGCGACGCATGGGATTGTTTTGAAAGATGTTTTTGTTGCGGACGAAGACGCATTAGCAATCGAAGGCGCGTTTTTGCGGATGATGCAGATGTCGCGCGGAACATTTGTCGGCAATCAACTTGCCGCAACTGCAATCTATCTCGGCGCGGCGCAGAGCGTCTATGACCACGCGCTGAATTATTTGAAATCAACAAAATTCGGCGACACGGGCGAAGCGATTGCAACGAGTCCGATGCACCAAGTTTTAATCGGCGAAATGACCAACGATTTGGAAACGGCTTATTTGTGGATGCGCCGACAAATCGAACTCGAAACGAGCGAACCGCCGATTTTGCCGAAAGATCGAGTTGTGCGCCAATGGCGAATGTCGAAAGGTTCAATGAGCGAAGCCGCTTTCCGCGTTGCGGTCAATGCGTTCAAGGCTTGCGGCACGTCGAACACTGGAAATTCGGGCGTTGTCGCCCGCGGGTTGCGCGATTTATCAATGGGTTTGGTGCAAGCATTTCCCGCCGAACGCGGACGGCTCGAAGCCGCCGAAATGGTTACGAAAGAAAAACCGTCGGCAGATTTTGCGGTGGCGGAGAAAAAGTAAATATGGCGATTGATAGAATGGACTGGCATTACGACGGCGATTTTCCCGACGATTTACCTAATATGTGGTGGAACTCATATTGGTATCTATCTGTCTTGGATTATCAATAACGACTTACACGGGGAACTCCATCGTGAAGATTCTGTCGAAGCAGTTGAAAAACTAAAAAGTCGTGAAATCACAGGTCGGGATTTTCTTATAAATGAATGTGATGAAAAGTTTTGGGCGGAAGATTTAAACGAAGAAGGTGAGGCTTTTACAGATTACTACTACGATGAGTTTTACTATGAAGATTACGAAAAAACATTAGGAACTGATTTGCCTAATCTGTATTATGTTGAAAATTCTTGGGAGAATTACGACAAAATTGCGCCTGTATTGGACAAAAGATTTAACGAATGGAAGTCTCTACAAAACTGAGAAGCTATGAATTTTCCAATCGGCTCAGTCGGCTACAATTTAGATTTGATGCGTGGCATTTGGCACGACCGATGCGAATATTTTGAATTGGACGGAACGCCGAAATTTTCGGACGAAAACGGTGGAACGCCGGGCGCGTCGCCTTATGAAAATATTGTTTATATTGATTTTGACGGCACGAATTATCGGCAGACGAATGTTTGTTTTCGCGGTCGCCCGCTTCACGTCCGTTCGTTTGAAGCACATTTGCGCGAAGGAATTTTGCGTTTTAACAAGCTCGGCGACGGCGACGGCGGACACGTCGGAATTTCGGGCGGAATCGGGATTTTGATTTTTACGCCGATGCTGATTGATGAGAGTTGGGAAAGATACAGCGAACCTGATTTTATTCGCATTGACGGCGACACGCGAACGCGCAACACGATGCTTTACCGGCACGGAAAATTGGTGCGGACGTTGAGCGTTGTCGGTCAAAAACTCGCACCCGTTGCCGATAAAAGGGTTTCGTTCGACCCACGCGGCGCGATTGGCGAAGTTCACGACATTCAGAGCGTTACGGAAGTTTTTAGAAAAAAATAAACCACGAAGACACAAAGAACACAAAGTTTTTTTTGAATTTCTTTGTGCCTTTGTGGTGAAAATAAAATGAATCAAACAGTTCAACCGTTGCAAGATTACATTGACGGCGAATTTTTCGCGCCGAGCGTTCATCGTGGAATTTGGCTTGAAAATCCGAATACGCGGGAAAAATTGCAAGAGCAGATGGCGACCGATGATGCGAACATCGAAAAGGCTTTGTCATCAGCGCAGAAAGTTCACGAAAGCGGCATTTGGGCTGAGATGCCGATTGACGAAAGATGCGCGTATTTGGCGGAATTTTCGACTGCGATTGAAAAACGCAAAGACGAAATTTCGCGGCTTGAATCTTTGACGACGGGCGTTCCAATTTCGCTGACGACGATGTTTCAAATTATTTTGACGGGCGCGTGGCATTTGGCGAATGAGCAGTTAAAATCGGGTTGGACTTTCTCAACACATCAAGGTTTTACGGGCAGAACGGTTGAAGTTTATCGCAAACCGCTGGGCGTTGCGCTGTGTTTAGTTCCGTGGAACGCGCCCGCGCCGATGGCAGTTCACAAAGCCGCAAATGCTTTGGCGGCAGGTTGTCCGACAATTCTAAAACCGACGGAATGGGCATCAAACGGTTGCGATATTTTGGCAGAAGCGGCGCACGAAGCAAAACTTCCGAAAGGCGTTTTTCAAATCGTTCACGGTGGTCCCGAAGTTGGCGGAAAGTTGGTTAAAGACTCTCGCGTTCGTGCGGTTTCGTTCACCGGCGGACTTGCGGGCGGACGCGCAATCGCCCGTGAATGCGCGATGGAAATGAAGCCCGCGCAACTCGAACTCGGCGGAAATAATAATGTAATCGTTCTCGAAGATGCCGATTTGGACAAAGCCGCAGACGGAATTATCAGTTTAATGACTTCGCTCAACGGGCAATGGTGTCGCGCACTTGGACGTTTGTTAGTTCACGAATCTATTGCCGAAAGTCTGTTAGAAATAACACTTGAGAAAATGAAAAGAATCAAAATCGGTGATTCGTTATCATTTGAAACGCAAATGGGACCGATGGTTCATTCGTTGCATCTCGAAAAAATCAAAGGGCAATTAAACGAATTAATTTCAAAAGGCGGAACGGCGCACGCTTCGGCAGTTCTGCCCGATTCGGACGGAAATTTTATTGCGCCGACGCTCGTAACAAACGTCAAAAACGAAGACGCGCAACACGAAATTTTTGGACCAATCGGCACGGTTCACACATTCAAATCAGACGACGAAGCAGTTAAATTAGCAAATTCAACGCCTTACGGTTTGGAAGGCTATGTTTTCTGCACGGACGAAGAACGCGGTTTGAATTTAGCCAGAAAAGTGCGTGCCGGTGGCGTAAAAGTCAACGGTTCGACGGTTTTGAGTTTGAGTTTGATGGCACCGCGCGGCGCGTGGGGACTTTCCGGTTTGCACGACGAAGGAACGATTGAAACTTTTCAATTTTTCTGCGGCACACAGGTTGTCGGCGTGGAAGGTAATTAGTTTTTGGTTTCTGGTTTCTGGTTGAAACGGCTTCCGACCAGAAACCAAAAACCAGAAACCAGAAACCAGAAAAATATGAAAGACGAGATAAATTTACCGCTTGCATTGCAAGATTTTATGCCGACGATTTTATTCGCGGTCGGCTTATATTTCGTGGCGAAAATGATTTCGCGTGAAAACAGAGCGGCGGGAAATCTTGCGTATTTCGGCGGCGTTTTGGTAACGCTCGGCGGCGTTTTCAAAGCGTCTTGGAAATTGATTCAAGCCTTGGGCGGCGCAGATATTCCGTTTTTGAACAATAGCCTTTTTACGCTGATGTCGGCAGGTTTTATTTGCTTGGCTTGGGCTTTGTGGCAGAGCAAAAATAAAGAAATTGATACGGTAAAACTCTGGTCTGTGCCATTGATTTTGATTTCGATGTTTTGGCTGATTGCCGCTTATTTCGGATTTTTTACCGAAAGCCGTGCGTGGTTTTTTATACTTCTCGGCGCAACGACTCTGGCAAATCTGGCGATGCTTTTTCAACTCGTTTTTTGCACCTTCAAGAATAAATTATGGCTCGCTTTCGCGCTGTTTTTAATAAATCTCACAGTAATTTTCATTCTGGCACGAACGTCCGACCAAACCGTTACTTTTCAATGGATTAAACAACTTATTAACACTATTTCGCAAGCATCTTTTGCGATTGCTTCGTATGTTTTGTTAAGCAATGCGGAAACACGAACCGAAAAATAATGTATAACGTTTGAGATGACGTGGGGCGAAACCGTTAACACGTAAGCAAAGGGAAACAAAGCAACACGATAACAAAGTCGCTGTTTCGTCCTCACGTCCATCGATTTGTTAGGTTGTCATTTGTTTTCACCACTCAACTCGGCAAAGAAACCTTCGTTGCTCTGCGAGACTGTTCTTCAACCACGCACTTCTCGCACCAAGTATCTTCTAAAGTTCCGTAATCGTCAAACGCCATCAAAACCGTTTCCGAATCAGCGTGTCTGCACCAATACGCTTCGTTGTAAAGACGCAACAACAGCAAACCGTTTCGGCGATTTAGTCTCAAAGGAACCTTTCGCTTGAGCCAAACAAACGTCGCACAAAAGAATGCCTTGGCGGTCTGGAAACTCGCGTTTTTGACAAGTTGAACATCGGAAGGAACGTCTCACGCCGTCAGGGGCTCTGACAAAAGGAATAACGTCGGGAAAAGCAAGGCATTCCTGCAAAAGCGTTTCCATTTGCCAAGACGTTTCTTCGGAAAGACGTTTAATTCGGTCGCTAACGTCAACTTTGCGCTGTTCCAGCAAGGCATAAATTTCCTGAACGGTTCTGACTTTGGAAACGTTTCCATCGTTCGGCAAATTCCAAGTCCAAACGCCAACATCGCGCAACGCCAAACATAATTCTTCAATTAGTTTGTCGTCGGAGCGTTGTGCAATGGGTAAAAGTGGCGGCGTATTTCGCATCGTTTATTCACAAGAAGCGACCCAACTTTGTATTCGACGGCGTGTGATGGTAAAACACACCCTCTTTAACTTTAATTTGTTTGCGCCCATTGCACAGGCACAAAATTCAGGTTGCTAAAATCTGCTATAACGCTTAAAACTTGCGACTCGAATTGGTGGCGTTTTGACGTGACCGCCGCGATAACCGTTTGTCCCGCTTCAACTTCCATAAAGCAGTAATAGCCGAACGGGTTTGTTCGCGTCGTCCGAGTTGTGCCGTTTTGTTCGGTCAGCGTAACGATTGCGCCCGATAAGCCTCTGCCGCCTGCGCTCGTCAAAACTCTGCCGCCAACGGAAACCGATGCGGCTGTCGGCGCGAGAACTTGCAAAGCATAATTCGTAACAACTGAGTTTGTGCCGTCCGAAGCCGTGACCGAGAAATTGAACGTGCCGCTCTGCGTCGGCGTTCCGCTTAATTCAACGACAGCGTTCGGCGCGAAGTTAGTTGTCAGATTCACGCCGTTCGGCAACGCGCCGCTCGTTATCGAATAAGTGAACGCGCCGTTGTTCGGAACGAGAACAAAGTTGTAAGACCGATTTTGTGTGCCGTTGGGCAAAGCGGCAACGTAAGTTCCGTTGTTTGCCGTGTTGTTGAGTTCAAACGCGCCGATGTCAACTTGCCCGACTCTTGACGCGCCGCGCTGGTCGTCGGTCAGATTCGACGCGGCGTTAAAGGTTGCACAACTTTGATTGAGAACACAGTTGTTGCCCGTGTTGATTGCCGTCGAGCCGGACAAAAGGGCGAATGTCTGTGTCGCGCCGCCGTAAAAGCCCAAAGGCGAAAGCCGAACGTTCGCTTCATTGCCAATGATATTGTTATCGCTGATTGTAATGTCACCGCTGGGAATATTTGGGTCAAAACTGGCGGTGTTGCGGGAAACAATGGTGTTGCGGACGCGGAAAGTGCCAAAGTTTTTGTAAATGCCGCCGCCGCGGCTTGAGTTAGCAGAATTATCAGCAATCGTGCTGTTTGTTATGTTGACCGGTCCAAAGCTGTAAATGCCGCCGCCGAAGCCGTCTAGGGTGGAATTACCACCAATCGTGCTGTTTGTTATGATGAGCGTGCCAAAGTTGAAAATGCCGCCGCCGCCGATGCCGTCTGAGGTGAAATTATTAGCAATCGTGCTATTTGTTATGATGAGCCGGCCATCGTTGTCGGGCATGCCGCCGCCGCCGCCGCCGCCGCTGACTAAGTCAGCAGAATTATTATTAGCAATCGTGCTGTTTGTTATGTTGATCGTGCCGTCGATGTCGTTATAAATGCCGCCGCCGCCGCCCAAGCTAAAGTTAGCGGAATTATTAGAAATCGTGCTGTTTGTTATGATAAGCGTGCTTCTGTTGAAAATGCCGCCGCCGCCGTCGCTTGAGTTAGCGGAATTATTAGAAATCGTGCTGTTTGTTATGTTGACTGTGCCGCCATCGTTGTTGAAAACGCCGCCGCCGCCGGCGAAGGTTGAGTTAGTGGAATTATTAGAAATCGTGCTGTTTGTTATGTTGACCGTGCCATCGTTGTAAATGCCGCTGCCGTCTGAAGCGTTCCCGTTCATGACTGTCACGCTGTCGAGCGTCAAACCTGCGCCCGCATTCACCAAAAACACGCGCCTTGTGTTGTTGCCCGAAATCCGCAGATTCGCCGCCGTTCCGATTGTGTTTTGAATCAACAAAGTTCCGGCTGTTGCCGCGTTGTTGATTCCAAGCTGCGTTCCGCCCAAAGTAATTGTGCAAACGCTGCTCGCGCAATTTGCGTCCGTCGTCGGAATGTTAAAGGTTATTGTGTCGTTTGCCGCCGTCGAGTTCGCAACCGCTATCGCTTCGCGCAAAGAGCAGTCGGCATTGCACACGCCGTCGTTTGTGTCGGCGGTTTTCGTCACCGTCAGCGTCGCGCCAAAACTCGCGCCGCACATGAAAAAGCTGCAAACCATTAGCAAAACGATATTTGTCAGTTTAATTTTCATTTTTTCGATTCTTCTTAATTTTTATTTTTCAACTCCTGTATGCTTGCACAACAAAAAAATCTGAAAAGTTGTTCAGGGCAAAACAAGTCGGGACCCAATATACAAAACAGCCCCAAACTCCGGACTAAGCAAATAGCGCGACGATTGGGCGCAACTGTTGAACTTATGATTGACGCGAATCATTCGCGTCAATCACTATTTTTTAAGAATTATGAAGAACGATTCTTCATAATTCACGAACTTGATGTATTATGAAGAACGATTCTTCATAATTATCTTAATATGTAGATTGATTATACCTTAAAATTCGGTTATTTCAACAAAAAACGTTGTTATGGAACAACATAAACCTAAATTACTTGACCAAGTTCGCGCCGTTGCCAGAGCCAAACATTTGAGCCAACAGACAGAAGATACTTATTATAAGTTTATCAAACGCTTTATTTTGTTTCACAACAAACGGCATCCGAAAGATATGGGCGCGGAGGAAATTACGGTGTTCTTGACACATCTGGCAGTTAATGAAAAGGTTTCCGCTTCGACTCAGAACCAGGCTTTTTTTGCTTTACTTTTTCTTTATCGAGATGTTTTAAAAATCAATCTGCCGCACATCGAAGACGTAGTTCGTCCCCATTACACTTCGGAATCAACAATTCAAAAAGCGGTCAGAGATTCGATGAAACTCGCCGAAATCAACAAACACGGCAACTGTCACACTTTCCGCCACAGTTTTGCGACACATCTTCTTGAAAACAATTACGACATCCGCACCGTGCAAGAGCTTCTCGGACATAAAAGCGTCAAGACGACGCAAATTTACACGCACGTTTTGAAAAACAAAAATTTTGTCAAAAGTCCGCTCGATGTTTAGAGCAAACCTCTTTCCTTAACTCTTAAATAAGTTTCAAGAAGACGCGGCGCGAGTGATTTTGTCGTAACGTCGAGCGCGAGTCCGCCCAAAGTTTCAACTAATTTCAGCGCAGATTCGCGTTGATGGATGATTTCTTCCGCCGCGCTTTGCGTGAAAACTTCTTTGATTTCTTTCGGAATTTCGCTAACTGTGGCGTTCAAATCGCGGTCGCCGATGGTTACAACTAAGGGCAGATGACGCGGGCGCAAAAGTTTTAATGAAGCGATTAATTCTTTGGAAGATTCTTTGTCAACCAGATCGGTCAAAATCACGATAAACGAACGCTTTTTTGAATTTGAAGCGATAAATTGAAAAGCCCGTGCATAACTCGGCTCAATCAATTCCGGCTCTAAATCGTGCAGAGTTTCGAGAACTGCGTCAATTTGCCCGATGCCTTTTTGCGACGGCAGATATTTGCGAACTTTTCTGCCGAAAACGACCAAACCGCAATTATCTCCGGCGCGTGCCGCCGCGCTCATCAGCGCGAGCGAAGCGTGAATTGCCGTGTCAAATTTCGTTTCGTCTTTGATTCTGCCGGTCATCAAACGTCCTGCGTCCAAAGCGATAATGATGTTTTGGTCGCGTTCGATTTGATATTGGCGCGTGGTTAATTTGTTTCTTCGCGCCGTTGCCGTCCACGAAATATGGCGAAGTTCGTCGCCGCGAACGTAATCGCGCATTGATTCAAATTCGCGTCCTTCGCCGCGCCGGACGGATTTGCGCTGAATCGCCAGAAAAGATTGTGCGCCGAGTGCTTTGAGTTCCATTTCGCGGGCGCGGCGCATATTCGGATAAACTTTGGCGTTTTGCGCTTCGCCCAAATCGTTTTGACACCAAACTAAACCGAGTTTCGATAAAAATCTGACGGCGGTTTTGCCAAATTTGTAATTTCCGCGTTTCGGCGGCGTTAAGAAGTAGAAAAATTCAGCGGCAGTTTGCGCTTTGACGGTGAATTCGGTTTCGCGGCTTTCGTTTAGAATCATTTCGGGCGGATATTCGTCTTTGACCTTTAAATGAAAGTTTCGAGCGGTCTGATTTTCAATTTTCAGAGAGATTTTTGAGCGGTCGCCAATCGCAAAACGCTTTTCAAATTCGCGGCGGACGGTTAATTCTTCGGGTAATTTGCGGCTGACGAAATAATCTACAATCGCCAACAAAATCAATAAAATATCGTAAGCCAAAACCACCGGACGCAACACGGGAAACATCCACGAAAGCGACAACGGCACGAGTCCAAGCGCGAACAAAACATAAAATCTTCGTGAGAAAACAAAGCGCATAATTTGCGTCTGATTATACAAGATAAACCGTCAGCGCAGAAATAGAAAAAAGAAATTTTGCCTGCGAAATATACGAAAGAAACGAAAAATTAAATAATAAATTTCGTTCTTTTCGTATGTTTCGCAGGCAAAATTATTTACTGCTCGAAAGAATTTTCATTAAACCGTCGCCAAGCGTAAAATTGAATTTTACGCCACCGTTGCCACTTTTGGCGTTGATTAATTTTTCGGAAAATTTCGTGCGTTCGCGTGGTTTTAGTGTCGTTAAAACATTTTCGATTTTGCCTGTCCGCAGAACATTTGCGTCAATATCGCCGTTGAAATTGAGTGGCAAAATTAAATTTAGGTTTCCGGCGGCAAGTTGGATGTCTGCGCCCTGTCCGCGCCAACTTCGTGTGAGCATTTCAACGGTTACGTCGCCTTTGCCGAAGGTTGCTATCACCATTCCGCCCGATAATTTTAAGTTGGCGTTTGTTTCCGCAAAGCTGATTTTTATCGCGCCTTCGACGTTTGCGAGATTAAAATCGCCGCGGTTTCCCGTGATTTCAAGGTCTGAGAAAATCGGCACTTTTATTTTATAATCAATCCGAAACGGCATCGTTAAAAGTCTTTTCGGAAACTTCTTGGCGTTGCGTTTCATAAATTCCTTGTCGTGTGTGCCGACTGAAACTATCGAAACGCACCCCATTGTCGCTTCGGAAACAATAAATGTATTGATAGCGGCAAGTTGCGATAAGTCGGCTTCGGTTTCGCCTTGAACTTCGATTTCCGCCGTAATTTCAACTTCGCTTTTTTGCCAGCCTTCGACCGAAATTGCCCCGACAGGCGCACCGACCACCGAGATTGTGCCGCCTTGCCCGAACTCGACGGTTTCGGTTTTATAAGTTGTGCGTTTAACGAGCGTCTTCGTTTGCGCGAAGACGGAAACGGAAAGAAATAGGACGGAAAATATTGACAGGAAAAGTTGGATTTTTTTCATTTTTATTGATTGGAAAGTGTTTTGAGTCCCGCCTTCAGGCGGCTTTCGATTGCACACGGAAAATTTTGATTATCAACGCAAGCTACCTAAAGGCGGGACTCTGAATTTTTTTATCTGCCGAAAAGCGAAACACTGCCGCGTTGGTTTGTTATTGTTATGCTTGCACTACCGTCGCCGACTTTGCCATAGACGCGGCGCATATCCGAAAAATTCAGATTCATATTCGGAAATTTTCCGACAGAAATATTGCGCGATGAAGGCGCGGTTGCCACCAAATTGAAAGATGCGTCCGTCGGAATCCGCACATTGATATTACCGCGTGTCGAAGAAAAACGATAAATGCCGTTTGCCGCGATTTCGCCGTCGTAGAAAATATCGCCGATGACGTTTTCCGCCGAAACATTTGCCGCGCCGATATTGGTCAGAGTAATGTCGCCTTCGCTCGAAATATGTGCGCGGACGAGAACGCCGCCGACATTGCTGACGTTCAGATTTCCAATCATCGTTTCGATATTTATTGACGATTGATAAGGAACTTTGATGAGAAAATTAACATAACCGACATCATTTCTACCTTTGTTGTCTTGGACGACATTGATAATAATCGTTCCGCTTTGGTTTTGCGGTTGCATATTCGTTGAAGGTGTTTCCATATCCGCAAGAATTTTGACTTCTTCCTTATTCCAACCTTCGATAGTGATTGAGCCGGTGCGGTTTATGAGTTTTACATTGACATTTTTGCTTGCTGGATAGCTTTTTGAGTATCTTTTTTGCGCGGCAATTTCAGACGCGGACGCAAAGAAAAAAACTACGCCCAAAAGGAGAATCGTAGTTTTAATACGCGCTGAAAGGTTTGATAAATTCATTTCAATTTGGTCTTTGGTTTTTGGTCTTGGTCTTTGGTTTTATTGAAGTTTCTTTCAAAAACCAAAAGCCAACGACCAAAAACCTTTTAATTACAATTCGGAAAATTCACGCAACAAATCAACCTGTTCGTTCAAAGCCGAATCAAGCATTTCGCTTGAAATATCGTCTTGTGGGTTTTCCTGTAAGATTTGGTCATATTCGGCGATAACCTGATTGATTTCGCTATAATTTCGGTCAAATGTATCGCGCACTTGCGGACTCCAGTTCGCGCGGCGAACTTCGACTCTCTGCCGCCAATAATCAACCGTTTGTTGTTGTTGGCGAACACGGCGTTCGCGGATTTGTTGCGGCGTTTCGATTAATCCCAATTTGCCCAAAGCGCGGTCAAAAACGCTTTGCTGAGTCGGAATTTTAGTCGTTTCCGACGCTGAATAATTTTTGATTCCGACAACCGTCAACAAAGAACTGACCAACGCAATTCCCAAAAGTGCCGCCGCAACTTGTGAAAAGGAAAATTCCCAAACGCGCGAAAACCAACTCTTCGGCATTTCTTGCGGTTTGTTTTGTTCGGCGATTTCTACCGAAATATCGGTTTCGATTAAATTGTTGATGCGACACCACAAGGCTTTTGAGTTTGGCGGTGCAATATCGGCGGTGTTTTCAAGCTGGCAAAAATCCAAAATCATTGCAAAATCTTCGCAAATCTTCGCGCACGGAACGCAAACAGCGAGATGCGTTCGGACATTTGCCGCGTTGGTTTCATCCAACTCGTTATCCAAAAATGCACTAATCAATTCTTGACAATGTTCGCAGTTCATCAGATTTATGTTTGCTTTAGAAGTTTCTTCCGCCGTTTTTCAAGATTCAAACCTTATAGATTGTTTGAAAATCGTTCAGGTTGCCTTAGTATTAAAAATTTAAGTCCCTAGTTTCAGGTTTCTAGTTTTCGGTTTTTAACTAGAAACTAGAAACTTAAGACTGTTTAATCAACAATCCGCGCAGTTTAATTCGCGCTTTGTGAAGTTGCGATTTCGATGTGCCGACCGAAATGCCCATCAACCGCGCAACTTCTTCGTGTTCGTAGCCGTGAACGTCGTGCAAAATAAAGACATTTTTGTAACCGTTCGGAAGTTGTGCAACCGCGTTTTTCAAAGCAATTTTATCAATCACCGGCATTTTACGCGGATTTTCCGTTCCCGAAACGGTTTGCTCCGGCATATCGCCGGTGTCGGAAGTTTTTTCGCTTTTCACACTTCTTCGGCGAAAGTGCATCAAAACCTGATTGACCGTCATTCGATGCAACCACGTCGAAAAAGCCGAATCGCCGCGAAAACTGCCGACTTTTTTGAAAAGTTGAATAAAAACTTCCTGCGTCAAATCTTCGGCTTCGGTTTGCGAACCCGTCATTCGCAAACACAGCGAATAAACGCGCCGATGATGACGTTCGTAAATCATCTCAAACGCCGCCAAATTGCCTTTTGCCGCCATTTGCGTCAAATCAAAATCGGACGCGCTCGTCTCGATAATTTCATTTTCGACTGCGGCAGGAGTTGGGAAAAAAGACGCAGGCGCACTTTCCTCATAAGAAACGGGAAGCGCGTCTTGCTCAAGCACCGAGGCTAAGTCCATATTTGCTCCTAAAAAATTGCTTTCGGAATTTAGTAATTTGTCCGTGTTTATGATGAGCTACCCCCAAAAATTAGTTGCTTTGGCTAGATGATTTTATGACAACTTTTAAAAAAGGTAAATGTTTCTAGGGAAAATTTTCAATTTTATTGAAAATAAATCTGATTTTTTTTGATTTTTTTGATATAAATTTGGTTATCCTGTAGAAATAGTTTTAGGAATTCATTGAAAACATTAAGTCGCTGAAAGCGAAAATTTTTAAGTAACTTTAATAAATAACAAATATGATTTTCCTTACTCAATCTGCCGCCGTTTATGGCATTGATGCGTTGATTGTTGACATCGAAGTCAATCTTCAACCCGTCAAAGGCGAAACTGAAAATACGCCGACGGTTTTAATCGTTGGACTACCCGACACGGCAATTCGTGAATCGCGTGAACGAATTCGCGCCGCAATTGTCAATAGTTCGTTCTTTTTTCCATTTCATAAAACGACGATAAATCTTGCACCTGCCTCCGTCCGTAAAGAAGGTTCGAGTTTTGATTTGCCGATTGCATTGGCGATTTTAGGCGCAAATGGCGACATCGGCAACGAAGATAATTTAAACGATATTTTAAGCGTCGGCGAACTTTCGCTCGATGGCAGAATTCGTCCTGTTCGCGGTGCGCTTTCGATTGCGTTGCGATGTCGTGAAAACAATATTTCCAATCTGATTTTGCCTGAAGAAAATGCTCAAGAAGCGGCAGTTGTTTCAGGTGTAAATGTCTTTCCTGTCAGAGATTTGCGCGAAGCCGTCGAAGTTGCGCGTGATTTGCAATCAGGACGAAATTCGTATCAGCCTTTGAAATTGGACATCAGCGAAATTCAGATTGATAAATCAAAATACCGCACGGATTTTGCGGAAGTTCGCGGTCAAAATAATGCCAAACGTGCGCTCGAAATTGCCAGCGCGGGCGGACATAATATTTTGATGATCGGTTCGCCCGGTTCAGGAAAAACGATGTTGGCAAAGCGTTTGCCGACGATTTTGCCGCCGCTCGAATTTGAAGAAGCTCTGGAAATTACAAAGATTCATTCGGTTGCGGGTTTGACCGGAAAATCCGGTTTGATTAACGAAAGACCTTTCAAAAATCCGCATCATACGACATCACAGGCAGGTTTAATCGGTGGCGGTTCAATCCCGAAACCGGGCGAAGTTTCGCTGGCACATCTCGGCGTTTTATTTCTTGATGAATTGCCCGAATTTGACCGAACAGTTCTCGAAGTTTTGCGCCAACCGATAGAAGATAAACAAGTTACGATTTCACGCGCCGCGACAAGTTTGACTTTTCCGTCGAATTTTATGCTCGTTGCTTCGATGAATCCGTGTCCGTGCGGCTATTTCGGAAGTGCGAGAGAATGCAAATGTTCACCGATTCAAATTCAGCGTTACGTTGGCAAAATTTCGGGTCCGCTGATGGATAGAATTGACATTCACATAGACGTTCCGGCGGTAAAATTCAAAGAACTTCGCGGCAAAGACGCGCCGACGGGCGAAACTTCCGAAACGATTCGCGCCCGTGTCATCAAAGCGCGTGAAATTCAAATCGAAAGACTTTCAAACGAAGGCATTTTTTCAAATTCGGCAATGTCTTCATCACAAATACGCAAATTCTGCCCTCTCGATGCGGAAAGCGAAAATCTTCTTGAACGCGCAATGCTCAAACAAGGTCTTTCCGCTCGCGCACACGATCGAATCTTAAAAGTTTCGCGCACCATTGCCGATTTGGACGGATTTGAAAACATTCAACCTCATCACATTTCCGAAGCCATCAATTATCGTTCATTGGATAGAAATTATTGGGCTTAATTATCTCATTTAAGAATCATTTATTGTAACTGTGTGAATTTTCGCGTCAAGTGCGAAAATTCACACTCTAAATCGTTTCTCCAAAATATATTTTCAGATGATTTTCACGAAAAGTCTGTAATTGCGCTAAGGGAAGAGTAATTCAAATAATACGGTGGTTGGAAGGCACGATATTTGCAGTTTCCAGTATTACAAAAATCAGATTCTCTTTGGAAGTTGATTTTGTGGCGGGCTTGAGAACTTGTTCTTGTAAATCAAATGCTAATTATCGGAGAAATAATTTGAAAGAGAATTATTGTTTTAAGCGAAATTACTTAGGTGAACATATCAGAGGTGAATAATGTTTAAATTAAAATTGGTAACTTTTTTAATAGGTCTCGGCATAATATGTGGTGTTAATTCGAGTTATGCTCAAGAAACTTTTGTCGGCGTGAAAGGCGGAATCAGTATTCCCCAACTTAGCGGCGGAGGTGACAACGAATTAAGTAAGGATTATAAATCACGAACCTCTCTAAATGTTGGAATGTTTCTTGAACTCGGCATTACTAAACGATTTTCCTTCCAATCTGAATTGAATTTTGCCGGAAACGGCGGAAAACGCAATGGAGTGCAGCCGATAACTTCAACTATCCCCGGATTGCCGCAATTGCCGATCGGTGCTTATTATTACGCCGATTTTAAGAATGAAGCCGTTCTGAATTATTTGGAAGTTCCGGCTCTCGTTAAATACAGATTTAATCCCAAATCCAAAGCCGGATTTTACGGCAATATCGGTGTTTTTTATGGACGTTTATTGAGTGCCAAAACCAAAACGAGCGGCAGCAGCACAATTTATTTGGACAAAAACAGAACGCCGCTTTTGATTCCGCCTGCCAATCAGCCTTTGCCTCCGATTTCATTTGACGCAACTACAAATATAAAAAACGATCTGAACAAGAATAATTTTGGTGTAACGGGCGGCGGCGGCGTAGAGTTTCGCAAAGGGAAAAATCGTTTTTTTGTGGATGCTCGCGTTTCTTACGGTTTATTGAGTATTCAAAGAGATACTGTGAGAAATGGCAGTAGTCAAACGGGAAATTTGATAATTTCCGTTGGGTATGCTTTTAAGTTGAAGTAAAAAACAATATTTTTATCAAATGAGTAAAATACCTCTTCAAAAATATTTAAGGCAACTTGCAAAGGCTTTGGTTTCAGTTATATTTTTTTCATTTTTGTCTCCTTCTTTCGCTTTTGGGTTTATCGAAAATTCCAAAGATTTTAGAATAGCGGTTCTCGGCGATTCGGTTCTTTGGGGAATGGGATTGCGTGAAGAAAATAAAATCCACAGCAAACTGGCAAAGTGGTTGCAAACCGAAATTTTCAAAGAAAAGCGTCACGTTGCAATACCTCTGTTGTTGGCTCACGCAGGAGCGAAAATTTTTCCCGAATTTGACAAAAAAGAAAGACTCATTCCGGCAAAAAATTTTGGAGAGATGAGTTCGGGTAATCCTTCAATTTTAAGTCAGGTTGATCTAGCCGCTGAAACATTTCGCCGGAAAGGAGTAAATCCTGAAGATGTCGAATTAATTATTGTCAACGGCGGGGCGAATAATCTCGGCGTAAAAAATCTCGTTATAATGTTATTTCCAAACCGCGAAGTTATTGACAGGGCAAAAAAATATTGTTTCGACGAAATGCAAATTGTTTTGGCAAAAATCGCCGACGTATTTCCTAATGCACGAATCGTCGTTGTCGGATATTACCAGGTTATTTCGTCTGAAACAAAATCTGCGGAATTAACTAAAAGTTTGTTTGGTTTGGTTGGTTTAAGAAAACTTGGCGCACTTTTCAATATACCATTTTACCATGAGCGTTGGGTTAGAGATTCTTTAGCCAAAAAATCAGACTACTGGCATCAATATTCTGATTATAGCTTGAATCAAGTTGTTGAGGAATTAAACAAACAACGTCCGATACAAGATACAAAATCTCAAAAAAATCTTCCGCGTGCATTTTTTGTTCATGCTCCGTTTAACCCCGAAAACAGCTATGGTGCGCCTGATACATATCTTTGGAAACTTGTCGGTTGGGGAAAATCAAACGACGAAATGCGTGCGGAAAGGCAAAAATCTTGCAAACAGGAAAAAAAGCGCGGGTTAGATTATTCATTTTGCTCTAAAGGCGCACTTGGACACCCAAATATAAAAGGCGCAAATGCCTATTTTGAAGCGATAAAAAATACACTTGTTCCCATAATTGATTCATTCGACTGGCTTGAAAACTCCGAAAACCAATAAATCTTCTGCCAATTTTTATCTTCATTCATTTTGACTTGAGTCTCTGCTCTGTAAATCTTATTGATTTGCCTAAATAACATCTGGAAATCAGCAAACATTCGTTCTGTATAAACCACAACTTGTGATTTATGCGTTTAATTTTGCTGACATTATTTTTTTGTTTCATTTGTCTGCCATTTGAGAATTCGGCACAAACAAATGACAAACCTTTGGCTGACAACACTTATCGAATTCAAAAAGGCGATAAATTGAGTGTCAAATTTTTTTCGCATCCCGAATTAAATGAACCTTCGGTTATTGTGCGTCCCGACGGATTTATCAGTTTGCAGATAATTGACGATATTCGCGCCGAAGGCAAAACGGTGGCGGAATTAAAAAAGGAACTCGAAAAAGCATATAACGAAACGCTTCTGAATCCGATAATTTCCGTTGCGGTTATCGAATTTGTTGCGCCGCGAGTTTTTATCGGCGGACAGATTAAAAACGCCGGACGATATGATTTGCGCGATGCGAAAACCATTGTGCAAGTTATTTTTCTGGCGGGCGGTTTTACGGAAGACGCGAATCGGAAAATGGTGATTTTGGCACGTCCTGACGGCAAAGGCGATTGGCAGACGCAAGCCGTCAATGTGATGAAGATTTTGGACAAAAAAAGCACGGAAAAAGATGTTGATTTGCGCGACGGGGATTACATTTTTATTCCCGATTCAAAAATTTCGCAGTTCAATAAGGCAGTAGAAACTTTTCGCGGACTTTTGCCGCGCTTCTTTTAATTTTAATGAGATTTTCGAGCGATAAAAATTTGGTAAAGCAAATTGTGCAAACAATTTGGAAACGTAAATTTCTGATTGCGGCAATCCTTTTGTTGGTCGTCGTTTCGGGAATGTTTGCGACGATTATGGTTACGCCGAAGTTTGAAGCAACGATGAGCATTATCGTTTCGCGCGACCGCATTGACCCGCAAATCAATCCTTCGGACAAAAACCCCGAAATCACGCAGACAACTATCAGCGATGAAGAATTTAATTCCGAATTGGAGTTGATTAAAAGCGGCGAAGTTATTGCGGGCGTAGTCAAAGACTTAGACCTTTTGAGCAATCAAAAGCCGAAACCTGATACGCGGTTTGCGAGTTTGCGCGGACGAATCAAGACGGCGATTTACAAATTTATCGGGCGCGAAAAAGAAGAAACCAACGAAGATGCAGACGTTTTTACAGTTGAAAAAATGGTTAATCGGGTGTCGGGAAATTTGGAAGTAACTTCAAACAAAAAATCGCGCGTCATCAAAGTTGCATACACCGATACGGATCCGATTCGGGCAAAAAAAGTTCTCGAAAAATTGTATGAAAAATTTGTCGCTTTGCACGTTTCGATAAACGATAGACCGCAAGCCGGAGAAGTTTTTAACGAGCAATCCGATAAATACAATCAAAAACTGAACCAATCAACTAATGCGCTGAGAAATTTCGACACGCAAAACGGCGTAACCGGTGCAGAAGTCGGGGTTCAGCGCGAATTGCTTTTGAAACAACTTTACGACACGCAAGGACAAGCAAACGCGGCACGGACGGAAATCGGTGAAACAGAGAAAAAAATTGCCGATTTGAAAGAAAAAATTGCCGCACAACCCGTTCAAATCCAAACCGGCTCGGTTCAAAAATATGTCGCCGCACTCGACCAGATGAAAGGTGAACTGGTCAGACTTGAACAAGAACGCACACAACTTTTGCAAAAATATCAGGCAAACAGCCGTTTTGTGCGCGACAATCAGGAAAAAATTAATCAATTACGCAAAGCGATAAAAGAAGAAACCGACAATCCGCCGCAAGAGCGTTCTTACGCGCTGAACGATTTGCGCCGAAGACTAGAAAGCGACCTTTACAATGCTCAGACGAATCTCGTTTCTCTGCGTCAACGCGAAACAACGATGAACGACCAAGCCAATAAATTACGCGCTCAGGTCGAATTTCTGAACAGCAAAAGTCTTGAACGCACGAATCTTGAACGAAACCGAAATGTCAACGAAGAAGCTTATTTGCTTTATCAGAAAAAAGCGCGTGAAAACGAAATTACACAAGTTTTAAACAAAGAACAGGTTATGAATTTCGCCATTGTTGATGCGCCGCGCACCGACGGCGAGCAGAAAAATCCGAAATTGTTTTTGAATCTGTTGGTTTTGATGGCAATCGGTGCAACTGCCGGATTTGCCGGAGCCATTATTTTAGAAAAATATAACGAGACGGGCGACGATTTGATTTATTCGGCACGCGAACTCGAAAAACGTTACGATCTACCGCTTTTGGCGGCAATTCCGGTGATTGAAATGCCGAAAAACATGAAAGTAATTTCAAAACCCAAAAGATTGGCATTGCCGCCGCCGCGAAGCAAAAAAGCGAATTAAAAGAATTTATTTATGAAAGAAAGAATCAGAGCATCGCTGGTTTTCAGCTATAAAATTCTCGATTTAGCCGCGCTGAGTTTTGCGCTTTGGCTGGCGTTTATTTACGGCGGACCGGAAGGCGTTGATTATATTGTCAAAGCCGTTTTGTCGCCGACGTTTGACAGTTCGCTGTTTTTGCTCGGCGTTTTAGGAAGTTGGGCGTTTGTCTTGTCGTCTTTTTGGCTTTATCGTTCAAAACGTCTGGCGAGTTGGCAGGACGAATTATTTGATGTTTTGCGAGCGGTTTTGTTTTGCAGTCTGATTTTGGCGACGATGATTTTGCTTGCCGAATGGCAGATTTTTCCGAAAAGATTCTTGCTGATTTTTGCAGTTTCATCAATCATTTTGCTTTTCGGTTTGCGTCTTTTTAAGCGCAAATTGTTAAAAACATTTCGGCTTCACGGACGAAATTTGCGTTCGGTTGTTGTCATTGGTGCAGGCAGACGCGGACAGGAAATCTTCAAACTTATTAAGGAAAATCCCGAAATCGGTTACAAATTTGCAGGCTTCGTTGACGATTTGGAAACGCCGCAAACCATCGGAAATCTTTCGGAAATCTCGAAAGTTTTAGCTGAAAACATAATTGACGAAATTATCATCTGTTTGCCGATAAAAACTTTCTATAACCAGATGGAATTCATTGCCAAAGCGGCGGAAGAACAAGGAATTATCGTGCGGATTTATTCGGATTTGTTCAATCTGAAGCTCGCCCGCGCCGTTGCCGGAGAAATTGGCGACGCGCCGATTCTGTCGCTTTACACGACATCTTTTTCAAATTGGCAGATGTTTTTGAAAAACGCGATTGATTTTATCGGCGGCTTGATTTTATTGATTCTGACTGCGCCTTTGATGATTGTAATTGCTCTGTTGATTAAAATTACATCGCCCGGACCGATATTTTTTATTCAAGAACGAGTCGGTTATAACAAACGCCTTTTCCGAATGTTCAAGTTTCGGACAATGGTTGTTGATGCCGTCGAACAGCAGAAAAAACTCGAAGCCTTAAACGAAGCGGACGGACCTGTTTTCAAAATCAAAAATGACCCGCGCATCACGCCCGTCGGAAAATGGCTTCGCAAAACGAGTCTTGACGAATTGCCGCAACTTTTTAATGTTTTGCTCGGCGATTTATCTTTGGTTGGACCGAGACCTTTGCCCGAACGCGATTTTCAAAAATTCAATCAAATGTGGTTTAACCGCCGTTTCAGCGTCAAACCCGGCATAACTTGTATCTGGCAAATTTCCGGTAGAAGCGAAACGAGCTTTGATAAATGGATTATGCAAGACCTCGAATACATTGATAAATGGTCGCTTTCATTAGACTTAAAGATTTTGTTCAAAACAATTCCAACAGTTTTGCGCGGCACGGGCGCGATGTAGTTTTATTTCAGACAGAATGGAAAAAACTTCCAATTTTACGGAAATCACCAAACAATTCGCACTTATTGGCGGATTGTTTTTGGGTGCGTGTTTGCTTGGCGCGATGGTTGTCGGTGCAGGTTCGCAAACTTTAATTTTCGGTGCGTTAGTTGTTTTTGCAATCGGCGCGGTGATTTGTTTTGCGCTTGAATTACCCGTAATTACAGCAGTTAGATTTATTTTTATCTTTTCGTTTTTTTTCAAAGCCGATGCCAGTTTGATGAAAATTGACGAAATTGAAGATCCTTCCGGCTTGAATCTTTCACTCACATTAGTAACGGCTTTGATTTTGCTCGTTCACGACCAATTTGCCGACAAATCGAGAGAAAAAATCTTTCCGACTTCGTTTTTATTAGTTCTCGCGGCATTGTTCATTTGTGCTTGTGTTTCAGTAATTTACGCCGGTTCAAATCTTCTCGGATGGTTTTCCGTCTGGTCATTTTCAACTTTGATTTTGATTGCTTTCGTCATCGCTTCGCATTTCAGCCAACGCGAAAGATTAATTCAGTTAATTTTGGGCTTAGCGGGCGGATTGATTTTTACCGGATTTATTTCTTTCACGCAATATTTTCTTGATTTTCCGACAAATTTAGCGGCTTTTGGAACAGGCACGGAAGAAGAATTGCTCGGCACGCAAAGCCAACTTTTATCGCGTGTTCCGGCGTTTTTGCGAACTCCGACGGAAATGGCTTGGGTTATTTCGGCTCTGATTCCGCTGATTCTTGCGCCGATTATTTGTCGCGTCAAAAACTTTGAATCGTTTCAGAAACTTTTTCTTTGGGGCGCAATTTTAGCTGGAATTATCGCGGTCATTTTGTCTCTGGCGCGAGGCAGTTGGCTTTCGCTTCTGGCGGCAGTCGGAATTTTGATTTTCTTTGGTTGGATGCGGCTTTCTAAAAACGAAAAAAGGACTTATTTCTTTTCAATCAGCGGCGCGATTCTGTTGGTTTGTGTTCTTCTAGCTCCGTTTTCGGCGCGAATTTATGACCGTTTGACCGGCGACGACGAAGGTTCGGCGTTGATTCGCGTGCCTTTGATGGAAACTGCTGTCCGAATGATTAAAGATAACGCGCTCGTCGGTGTCGGACTAAACGGTTATCGCGCAAATATGGGCAGATACGACGAAACTTCGATTCTCGTATCGCAGATTTTTCCGAATCCGGTTCACAATGTTTTCGCGCATATCACGGCGGAAATCGGTATTCCGGGCGGAATTATTTTTTGCTTATTGATTTTGGTCGCGCTGTTTGAATGTTTCAAAGCGATGCAATCGCAAGACCGTCTGCTTTTTGCGATTGCTTTGGGAACAGCCGCCGGACTGATTGCGTTCGTTATTTCCGGCATCAAAGAACCCGGCTCGCTCGGCTCGACTCGTCCGCCGATGCGAACTTTATTTTTTCTGTTCGGCACAGTTTTAGCCGTCAGCCGAATGCGCCGACAGTTGTTTTTGTAAATGAATTTATCCGCTTCAAAAAATGAAAATCTCGTCCGCAATTTGTTGTGGATGAGCTGGTCGGGCGCAGTCAGTATTGCCAACAGTGTCTTGCTTTGGGTTTTCATTGCGCGTTTGCGCGACGTGGAAGAACTCGGCAGATTTACCATCGTGATGGGGCTTTACGCGCTGTTTTTTACGGTTTGCTCGATGGGTTTAGTGCCGTATCTGACGAGCGAAATCAGCCGCCGGAGCGAAGAAAAAACAATAGCGGATTTTATCGGCAGTGCCGCAGGTTTTCTGACAATTTCGGGATTTATTTGTGCGGTTTTGATGACTGCCGCCGGATTTTTTGTCAGCACGTCTTCAGAGGTCAGAATTTCGACGGCGATTTTGAGTCTTGCAATGCTTCCGACAGGTTTGATTTCTTTGTCCGAAGCAACGGCAATCGCCTACGGAAAAACGCGGCTAATCGCTTTTGCGACAACACTTGAAAATCTTTTGCGGACAATTATTCCGCTCACACTTCTTTGGTCGGGCTTTGATATGGCGGCGATTTGCATTTCATTTGTCGCGGTCAGATTTATCGCTTTAATCGTCTATTTTCCGTTGGCACGCGGCTTTTTTGATAAATTCACGTTTGCCAAAGATGAATTTATCAAAATTCTCAAAGTTACGCCGACGTTCGCGGGAACGATAGTTTTTGCGGCGATAAATTGGCAAGCCGCCGTGATTCTTTTAGGGAAAATTTCAACCGAAGCGGAAGCGGCAAAATTTGGCGCGGCTTCAAGGTTTTTAATTCCGGTTACAATTTTGATGGCGAGTTATGCAAGCGTGATTCAACCAATGATTTCGCGTTTTGAAGCCGAAAAATCCGGTGCATATCTCGCAAAAATGGCGCGTTATCCGTTAATTTTGGCAACTCTGGCGGCAATCGCTTCGCCGTTTTTGTCGCAGTTTGTTCTGACTGTGCTTTTTGGTGAAAAATATTCGGATGTCGCGCCCGTTTTGGATGTTTTAGCCATCAGTGTCGTGCCGTTTTGTCTGGTGATGGTCGTCGCCCGCGGACTTGTCGCGGCAAATTTACAACATATAGATTTACTCGCCAATGCGCTCGGCGTGGTCGCAACTTTCGCCATCGGCATCTGGCTGATTCCGCTTTACGGCGCAAAAGGTGCGGCAATCGCGCAACTTGTTTCTTTTCTTTTGATGGCTTTGGTCGAAGTAGTTTTTCTGTCGAAAAAAACGAGCAGTTTTAAAATCCGGTGTGCGGCTTCAGTATCTTCGGTTTTTTTGATTGTAACTTACATAATTCTCTGGAATTAGATCACTTTTACGGCTTTCTAACAAAACAAGCAAATGAGCAAAAGCCATTTCCAATCAAGTTCTGCCGAACTGCACATTCCGGCGATTTTGCCTGAAACCGCACGAAATATTGCGGCGGAGAAATCGCGGATTTTGATGGTCGGAATGCACTTGACGAAAACACGCGGCGGGATTTCGACCTTGATTTCGGAAATTTTAAAATCTTCGCTCAAAAATGATTTTGATTTTATCTACATCGAATCGCAAGCCGAAGATTTCGGCAGATTTCGCAAAGTGTTATTGGCTCTGACGGCGGTTTTCAGCTTTTTGTGGAAGTGCATTTTTAAGCGTCCGCAACTTATTTATGTTCATTTTGGAAGCAACGCAAGTTTGTATCGTGAAACGGTTTTCGTTTTTCTTGCAAAGATTCTGAAAAAACGAGTTGTCGGACATTTTCACGCGGGCGATATTGAAAAATATTATCCGTTTCAAAGCAAAACAGGGCAAAAAATCATTCGTTTGGGATTGAGTTTGTGCGACCGTTTGATTGCCGTTTCAAACGAATCGGCGCGGGAACTGAGCGAAATTGCCCCTAAAACGAAAATTTCGGTGATTCCAAATGCGATTGACACTTCCGCTTTTAATTTCAAAAGTGATAAAAAATCGCCCGAATTTGTCCGCATTTTGTTTGTCGGTGCAATCGGTAAATTAAAAGGCGAAAAGGATTTAATTGAGGCTTTAGCGATTTTGTGCGATAAAAATTTGAATTTGAAAGTTTCGTTACTTGGTTACGGCGCAGAAAATTTGCAGGGCTTTTGCGATGAATTACAGATTTCGCATTTTATTGAATTTCTCGGTGCGGTTTCACTTGAAGAACGGCTCGGATTTTTTGAAAAAGCAGACATTTTTGTGCTTCCGACTTACGCCGAAGCGATGCCGATGTCGGTTATCGAAGCAATGGCGGCGGGTTTGCCCGTAATTTCGACCAAAGTCGGCGGAATTCCTGAATTAATCACGGACGAAGAAAACGGGTTTTTGTTCGATTGCGGTGATATTTCAGTTCTTGCAGAGAAGATTTTACTGCTTGCCGAAGACAAAAATCTGCGCGAAAAACTTGGCAAAAAAGCGCGTGAAAAAGCGCAGAAAGAATTTGATTTTAAGCAATATACGAAGAAACTTCGAGATTTTTTATCTGAAAAATTATGAATACCCCAAATTTAATTTTCAAACGCGCCGTAAAATCGGTGGCTTCGATTGTCAAAAATCACGGCGGTTTTCCGACGTTGGCTTCGGGTTCGGTCAATATTTTGGCATATCACCGAGTTGTTGCGGATATTGAGAAGGCTGAAAATGAGGCTTTTTACGGAATTGTTGTGTCGCGTGAAACTTTTCGGCGGCATTGCGAGATGCTGAAAAAGGCTTACGATGTCGTTTCGCTCGAAACGGCGATGTATTTTTTGAGCGTCGAACGCAAGGTAAAACGACCGCTCGCAGTAATAACTTTTGATGACGGTTATCTCGATTTTTACGAAGAAGCGTTTCCGATTCTCAATGAATTTGGACTTCCGGCGACGGTTTTTTTGCCGACGGATTGCATTGGAAAAGACAAGCCTTTGGCGCACGACCGCATTTTTTGGCTTTTGAAACAAGCCTTTGAAAAGCAAATTTTAATTGAAAATTCCTTGCTCAAAGCCGGAATGGAAAGCAAAAAGGCAAGAGAATTTGCAGCGATGAAAAATCGTCTGAAATTGACCGAAGCGTTTGTTTATTTGCCGAATGATTTGCGGGAAAAAGTAATCACGGAACTTGAAAAAGAACTCGACGAATTTGGAATTTATCCGCGGGAATATCGGCTTTTGAATTGGGAACAAGTGAGCGAAATGTCGCGCAAAGGCATAAATTTCGGCGGTCATACGGCAAATCACGTTGTTCTTCCGTTGGAAGATGAAGCAGCAATGGAACAAGAAATTTTCGAGAGCAAGCGCGAACTCGAAAGACAACTGAACCGCGAAACGCTCACGTTTGCGTATCCGAACGGCGAATATAACGCAAAAATTCGGCAAATTATTGCCCGCGCCGGATACAAAGTTGCGGTTACGACCGAGAAAAAAATTAATCATCAAGGCGCAGATTTACTCGCCTTGGGGAGAATCAGTCTTTGCGAAGAATCAACCCGCGGATTGCGTGGAGTTTATTCGCCGAAAGTTGCGGCTTTTCGGTTAAATACTTGATTCACAAGGAGTTTATGCAAAATTACATTTTACCAAATGCAGTTAATCAATCTACATATTCAAGGGCTGATGTCATTGAATATTATCAAAAACTTGAACCGCTTTTTGAGACGGAAAAAGTTCTTTTTGAAAAACTTTTGCCGACGATTAAAGATTCAAAAATCCTCGAACTCGGAGTTGGTGGCGGGAGAGCGACCAAACATCTTTTGCAAATCAGCACGGATTATGTCGGGCTTGATTACGTTGCAAAATTTGCCGAAGAAGCGGGCAAGAAATTTCCGAATGCGAAGATTTTGTGCGGCGATGCGCGAAATTTGAGCGATTTCGCCGACCAGACTTTTGATTTTGCACTTTTTGCCTTTAACGGCATTGATTACGTTTCAAACGAAGACCGTTTGAAAATCTTGAGCGAGATTTACCGTGTGTTGAAAAAGGACGGAATTTTTATGTTTTCGTCGCATAACCGCGATTACGAATACTTTAAAAAACTTCCGTGGCACCATCACATACAGCTAAATTCGGGCTATTTCAAGTTTGTGGTTCATTGTTTGCGTCATTTGCCGAATCATTTCAGGATGAAAAGACACGAAATTTTTGCGGAAGATTATGCTGTCGTCAACGACGGCGACCACCGATTTTCTCTGCTGACTTATTACATCGGCATCGGAAAGCAAACGAAACAACTGACCGAAATCGGTTTTAAGGAAATCGAGGCTTACGACAGCAAAGGGAAATTGACAAAAAACGATGTTGTTTCGCCTTGGATTTATTATTTAGCACGAAAAATTTAGTGGAAATCCAATGCTTTTGAAACTCTACTAATTGCAAGAAAACAAAAAGAATTATGAGTGTAGCAATTATAACAGGCAGTTCCGGTTTAATCGGAAGCGAAGCGGCAAAATTTTTTCACGAACTTGGTTTTAAGGTTGTCGGAATTGACAACAATATGCGCGAATATTTTTTCGGCAAAGACGGTTCGGTTGATTGGAACACGGAAAATTTGAAGCGAAATTTGCGAAATTTTATGCACTATTCGTCCGACATTCGGCACGAAGGAGCAATAAAGGAAATTTTCGGAAAATACGGCAAAGATATTTCGGTCGTCATTCATACAGCGGCGCAACCTTCGCACGATTGGGCGGCGAAAGAGCCTTTGACGGATTTTTCGGTTAATGCGACAGGAACACTCGTTTTGCTTGATGCGACGCGCAAATTTTGTCCCGACGCGCCGTTTATTTTTACTTCGACGAACAAAGTCTATGGCGACACGCCGAATTTTCTGCCTTTGACGGAAAAAGCGACGCGCTGGGAATTGGACGAATATCATCCGTATTTTGAGCGCGGCATTGACGAAACAATGAGCGTTGACAGTTCAAAACACAGCGTTTTCGGTGCATCAAAAGTTGCGGCGGACGTGATGGCGCAGGAATACGGACGTTATTTCGGCTTGAAAACCGGAATTTTTCGCGGCGGATGTCTGACCGGACCGGCGCATTCGGGCGCGATGCTTCACGGATTTCTTGCGTATTTAATCAAATGTCTGATTTATGAAAAGCACTACACGATTTTCGGCTACAAAGGCAAACAAGTCCGCGACAACATCCATTCAAACGATTTAGTTCGCGCCTTCTGGCATTTTGTGCAAAACCCGAAAGCCGGCGCAGTTTATAACATCGGCGGCAGTCGGCACAGTAATTGTTCGGTTCTCGAAGCCATCGAAATCGCGCAGGAAAAAGCCGGAAAGCGTTTGTTCTACAACATTTCCGACGAAGCCCGCGAAGGCGACCATATTTGGTGGGTGAGCGATGTCAGCCGTTTTCAAAAAGATTATCCCGATTGGAAATACGAATACGATTTGGAAAAAATTATCGAAGAAATGGTCGAAGCCACCGAAGAAAAATTCCGCACGGAATTACGTTACGATTTGGTTGCGGCTTAGAGTTACGGCTTCAGCCGTGAAACCGCCGCGCTTCGCTGGCGGTTTCTTCACGCATAAATGCGTAACTCTGAACAAAAAAGATGCTCGATTTTGGAAAACATAACATTTTAGGTGTCGGAATTAACGCTGTTGATTATGAATCGGCGGTTGAAAAAATCATTTCGGCGGCAAATGAGAAACGTCCGTTTGCGGTGAGCGCGTTGGCGGTTCACGGCGTAATGACGGGCGCGTTGGACGCGATTCATCGGTTTCGTTTGAACAAATTGGATTTGGTTGTGCCGGACGGTCAGCCGGTTCGTTGGGCTTTGAAATGGATTCACGGCGTAAAATTGCCTGACCGCGTTTATGGTCCGAATCTGACTTTGAAAGTTTGCGAAAAAGCGGCGGAAGAAGGTTTGAGTCTTTATCTTTACGGCAGTCAGACGGAAGTTTTGGATAAATTTGAAGCGAATCTGAAAGAAAAATTTCCGCGCCTCGAAATTGCCGGAAAACAGCCTTCACGTTTTCGGCAAGTTACGGCTGAAGAACAAATTGAAATTGCCGAAACGATTAAAAAAAGCGGTGCATCAATCGTTCTTGTCGGCTTGGGTTGTCCGCGTCAGGAAACTTGGGTTTTTGAAAATCGTGAATTGATTTCTCTGCCGCTTTTGGCAGTCGGCGCGGCGTTTGATTTTCACGCCGGAACGGTTTCGCAAGCTCCCGAATGGCTTCAAAATCACGGGCTTGAATGGTTTTACAGACTCGTTCAAGAACCGAAACGCCTTTGGAAACGCTACGTTTATCTAAATCCGCTGTATCTTTTGATGGTCGCGCTTCAGTTTTCAAAATTGAAGAAATTAGAAATCGAAGAAACCGTCGCGCCAATAAATCAGATGCGTTTCGGGTAAAAAGTAGAACAGACTGTTAGTCTGTTCAGCCGTAGAAACAGACTAACAGTCTGTTTTACCTTTGGAACGAGTAGTAGAAAATGAAAAGATTTTTACCAAAAAACAGTTATCAGCTATTCCGAAGCTGTTTTTTGCTTTTTCTGATTATTTTCTCATCAGCTTGTAGCTCAACCACCGCCAAAATCAATCAAGACAAAAACAACGCCGCGCTTTTGCAAGCCAAACAGAACATCGAAAAATTCCGCAAAGGCGATGTGAACATAAAAATTCTCAACGCAAACGGAAAAGCTGTAAAACTCAATATCAAACAAATTTCGCATTCATTTAAGTTCGGCTGTTATTTGAAAATTGACGACCTCGCGCCCGAAAAATTAGAAACTTACGAAAAGCATTTTGCGCGAATTTTTAATTTTGCGGTGGTCGGAACTTATTGGGATTTTGTCGAAAACAAACGCGGTGCGGAAAATTGGTCTTGGTTTGAACGCGAGATTGCGCTGGCGAAAAAATTAAACTTAAAAATTGAAGCCGCGCCGGTGCTTTGGGGAACAAATGAAGCCGGAACTCCGAAATGGCTTCCGCGCCGAAAAGACGAACTTTTGCCGATTTTTGAAAGGCAAATCGAAACGGTTTTGACGAAAACGGACGCGGTTGAAGATTTTGAAATCGTCAACGAACCGCTTGCGCCGAAAACGGATTTTTTCGCACAAAACGCAGGCGAAAATTATATTGAAAAAGCCTTCCGAAAAGCGCGTCAAATTGCGCCGACGAAACGACTGTTGCTCAATGAATACGGCGTGTTCGGCGCGATTGAAAAGCATAATTACAACCGCGAAAAGTATTTCAATTTGCTCGAAGATTTAATCAAAAAAGACGTTCCGATTGACGTTATCGGAATTCAGGCACACGCCAACGGCGAATGGTTTGAGCCGACAAATGTCGCCGAAAAATTGGAGCATTACGCAACGCTCGGAAAGCCGATTCAGATAACCGAATTCAGCGCACAAACTCTTGATTATGATGACCGCAAAACGCAGATCAATATTACGGGAAATTATCAATCAGGCGTTTGGAATGCGGAAAAACAAGCCGAATTTTATCGTGAATTTTACACGATTGCGTTTGGAAATCCGCAAGTTGAAGCCATTGTCAGTTGGGGACTTGATGACGAACGAGCGTGGCTTCCCGGCATCGGTTTGGTAGACGAAAATTGGAACGCCAAACCGAATTATGAAACACTCGACAAACTGATAAATAAAGATTGGAAAACCAATTTACACATAGATTTAGCGGCGAAAAACGAAGCTGGATTTCGTGGGTTTTTCGGCGTTTATGAAGTTGAGATTTTGATCAAAGGAAAATCAATTAAAAAGACTTTTGAGCTAAAAAAAGACAGCAAAAACGACTGGATAATTTACGTTTGAGATAGGTTTTATGGAATTTGCAGAAATTTTAATCGGTGGAGTTGAAATCATCGGCAAGATGTTTGCCGAATGGACTATTTTGTGCGAAGAAGGCGCGAGCAACGAGCCGTTTTTTCGTCCCGAATGGTTTGCGGCGTTCGTCAAAAATTTTGAAAACAAAGTTGAATTGTTCACAGTCAGACGCGGCGGAAAATTACGCGCCATTTTGCCGTTAGTTGAAAAAAAATCCAATTTGCACGGCGTTCCCGTTCGCAAATTGCAAGCCGTTTTTAATCTGCAAACGCAACGATTTGATTTGATTCACGGCGGCGACGAGAGCGAACGAAAAGAAATTATCGAAACGCTCTGGAAAGAAATAAAACAGCAGAAAACGTGGGACGTTTTGGAAATTCGTTTAGTCAGAAAAGACAGTTGGCTGAATGATTTGCTGGCGGTTGCCGAGAGCGAAAATTACAAAACCGGCGTTTGGCAGATGGATTCCGCGCCGTTTATTTCTCTGCCGCAAGGCAATGACAAAGAAAAATTGACGGAAGAATTTTCCAAAAGTTTGAAGCGGCATTTTCGCCAAGAACTCAAAAGAAGATTGAAGCGTTTGAAGGAACTCGGCGAAGTCGAATTTGTCAAAACCCACGAATATTCACCCGAATTGATGCAAAAATATTTCGATTTGGAAGCGCGAAGCTGGAAAGGTCGAGGTGGAACAGCCGCAAGTTGCGATGCGCGTTCGGAAAAACTGCACGAAGATTTTGCTCGTGCCGTTGCCGAGAAAGATGCGCTTTCGATTTACGAACTCAAACTCAACGGCAAAACAATTGCGATGAGTATCAACATCAAATACGCGGAAAAAACCGTCTTTTGGAAAACGTCTTTCGATGAAAATTATTCGCGCTTTTCGCCGGGAAATCTTGTGATTCAGCACTTTTTGAACGACTGTATTCAAAACGGCTCAAACGAACTCGACATGCTTTCTCCCGCAACCGATTACAAAAAGGTTTGGGCTTCGGGCGAGCGCGAGCATGTTGCTTTTTACATTTTCCGGCGCGGATTTTTCGGCACATTGCTTTGGTATTGGAAATTTTCTGTGATTGGTTATTTACGAAAATTTAAGACTAATTCCGAAACTGCAAAAGGACTAAAATATGAGCCGAATCACGGTTGAAAAAATTCAAAATTTAGATGATTTTGTCGCTTTGCGAGAAAATTGGCAGAAACTTTTTGCCGCAAGCGATTGCGCTCCGTTTCTTTCTTTTGACTGGCTTTCCGTCTGGTTCAAACACTTCGGCGCAGACAGAAGCCTTTCTATTCTAAAAGTTACGCGCAAAAATGAATTGATTGGTTTTTTCCCGCTTTGTTTGCAGGAAAAGAAAATTTTGGGAATGAATCTCAAACGGCTTGGTTTTATCGGTGAAGCAAACGGCGGTGCAGATTATTTGGATTTAATCGCAAAACGCGAAGATAAATTGGAAGTTTTAGCCGTGATATTTAAATTCTTGAAGGCGGAGAGCAATTTTGATGTAATCGAGTTGGAAAATCTCTCAAGTGATTCGGAAATTGTGAAATCTTGTCAGACCGATGCGCGTTTTTCCGAAGGCTCAGTTTGCCCACAGATTGATTTATCTGGCGGTTGGGAAGCGGTTTTGAAGCAAAGCAGACGCGCCGATAATTTCAAACGCCGACTGAAAAAACTTGAAAAAATAGAAGGTTTCGAGTTTCGCTCAATCACTTCGCCGGACGAAATTTCCGAAGCGTTTGAGAGATTTTTTAATTTACACGAAAAGCGTTGGTTGGAAAGCGGCGGTTCGGAATTGAGCGGACATCCGCGACTCGTTTCGTTTCAGCGCGAGGCTGTTTTGAGTTTGGCAAACGCCGGTTTGATTCGGTTTGACGAACTTTGGGCGGAAGGCGAATGTCGCGCTTCGGTTTATGGTTTGGACGATGGTAAGTCGTTTTATTACTACAATTCGGGTTACGATTTGGATTGGGCAAACCGTAGCGTCGGACTTGTTTTAATTGGTCTTTCGGTCAAAAATGCAATTGAACGCGGCAATAGTTTATACGATTTTTTGCGTGGCGACGAAAATTATAAATTTGATTGGGCGAATCGGCAAACTAAATTGGTAACGGTAAATTTGAGCCGCAAAACCATTTCGGCAATCGCCTACGGCACGATAAATCAAGCGTCTTTTGCGCTTCGTAATTTTTCAAAAAATGCTCTGCCGACGGAATTTGCGGAAAAATTGAAAGCGTGGAAAAGAAATTGGCAAAGAAATCGGCAGTTAAAGTTCAGAGTTACGCCTTGAGATGTTTGGTTTTCAGCACTTCACGCCCGAAGGCGTAACTCTGAACTTAGAAGTTTTATGAACCAACGAGTTTCAATCGTTATCATTGGACGCAACGAAGAACGCGGCATCGGCGAATGTGTCGGCGCGGCGCAAATTGCTGCTGAACAAATTGGCGGGGCGGAAATTATTTTTGTTGATTCGGCTTCGACTGACAAAACGGTTGAAATCGTCAAATCGCTCGGTGTGCGCGTAATTTCGATGAAACCGACAATGAAACTTTCGCCTTCCGCCGGGCGTTTTGTCGGTTCGCAATATGCGAATGGCGAGTTTATCCTTTTTCTTGATGCTGACACGCTCGTTTATAAAGATTTTTTGCCCGCCGCGCTCGAACTTTTTGAGACAGACGCACAAATCGGTGGAATCAACGGATTTTTGGACGATTTGGGCGAAAAAGGCGAGCTTTTAACCGATGTTGAAGAAAGATTTGAAACGATTACGGATGTTCAATGGCTTCGCGGACCGTGTTGTTGTTACCGGCGCGAGGCATTGCAAAAAGTTGGTTCATTTAATCCGTATTTGGCGGTTGAAGAAGAAGCCGAACTTGGTTTGCGGCTTGTCAAAAACGGCTGGAAACTAAAGATAATGCCGATTTCGATGGCGTGTCATACGCGCTGTTTTCATCTGCAAACGACGCGCAGTTTGTTTTCCGCATTCAAACGCGACATCATCGTCGGACGTTTGGGCGAAATGACTAAAACTACAGCTTATGCTTTCAAAGAAGGTCACGGTTTGGCATTTTGTTGGCTTCGTATGAAAACGACGATTTTGTTTGTCGCGTGGCTTTTGCTTGCGCTGATTTGCCTGTTTTTCCCACCAATAGTTTTTTTAGCCATAACAATTTTGGGGTTGGCGATGATTTTTCTCAAAAAACGTGATTTGCGCCAGACTTTTGTCTTTATTCCTTCAAAATTTCTCTGTTTTGTGGACATTCTCGCCGGTTTGCACAAAATCCATCTCGAAAATCCGAAATGTTATTTCTTAGATGTTGTCGAACATAAAAAATAATTCAAAGTTTAAATTCTAAATCGCAATCGGAGTTTTTTTTGCTTAAATTGGTCATACCTCTTTACGAAATGCTTGGGTTGTGGTAAAACGCAATTTGTGTTTTTGGCAGATTGAAATCCTACATTTTTGGTCGAATATTAGTGCAAAATCGAAGTAAAATAAAAATATTTCAAAAAAAGGCGAAAAATATGTGAATTGGATTTGCAATGATTGGTAAAACCAATTATGATGTTAGACACTTTAAGCCGAAAATTTATTATTGGCTAAATTCAAATCAAAATTACAAGTAAATTTAGAGAGGAATAAGAAGCGATGAAAAAAGGTCAAATCCGATATGGCGTGTTTTTTTTGTTGATAGCGGTGTTTATGCTGTCTGCTTTTGTGAACGTCTTCGGGCAAGAATTTCGCGGGACGATTACCGGAAGTGTAACCGACCCGAACGGGGCAGTAATTGCCGGAGCAACCGTTACAGTTAAAAATACGGGAACAAATGTAACAAATACTGTTGTAACCAATGATGAAGGACAATATACCGTGCCTTTTTTGTTGCCGGGAAAATATAGCGTTTCGGCGGTAGGCAGTGGTTTTAAAACATCTGTGCGGGAAAATGTCGAGTTACAGGTTGATAATCGTCTGACGATTGATTTTCAATTAGAGATTGGCACCCAGACGGAAGTTAATGTGGTTGCCAATGAGGAGATACTTGAGCGTGGCTCGGTAACGGTTGGAACAGTTGTCAGTCAGCGGCAAATCGCCGAGCTTCCTTTGGCTGAAGGTGCGCCATATACTTTGGCAACCCAAGCTCCGAGTGTGGTCTACACGGGCGACCCTAATTTTACGGGACCAACCGCCAATGGAAATCTCGCCGGATTCAGAACAAACGGAACATCCGGAAACGTAATCAATTTGGATGGTTCGCCGAATTTGGCGTATAGTGGGCAAGTTGCCTTCACGCCGCCTTCGGATGCAGTTCAGGAATTTAAAGTTCAGACCAACAGTTTTGACGCGCAGAACGGATTTACTGCCGGCTCAACCGTCAATGTTGCGCTGAAAAGCGGCACAAACAATTTCCGCGGTTCGGCATATTTCTTTGATCGCAACAAAAGTCGCACGGCAAATAACTTTTTCAATAATCGTGCCGGACGTGAACGTCCTGACCGTCAATATAATCGCTACGGAGCTGTTCTGAGCGGTCCGATTTTTAAGGACAGAACATTCTTTCTCTTTTCATACGAAAGACAAAAAGACAATGTTGCTCAACCGACGACTTACAGTGTGCCAACAATGGCAATGAGAAACGGCGATTTTTCCGAATTAATTGTTGATCGGACAAACATTGCGGCAGCGGCAAACACCATTATTTACAATCCGTTTTCCGGCACTCTGAGTGGCACAAATGTCGTCCGCACGTCTTTCGGTTGTCCGACAACGGGCGCAGTTCCGACGGGTTCAACTTGCAATATCATTCCTGCAAATTTGCTTTATGCTCCGGCTCTCAATTTCTTGAGATTATTTCCCGAACCGAATCAAGCGGGAATCTTGAACAATTACATCACTGACCAAAATCTTGTTCGTCCATACAGGTCTTATCTTTTCAGAATTGACCACAATTTCAACTCGAACAATCGGATGTTTGTTAAATATTATCACAGCCGCAACACCGAAGACCGTTACAATTTGACGGGCGAAGAAGATTCGATTTTCCGCGGTTTTGAAAATCGCCGAAACAATGGCGGCAACATCAATTTTACGTCAATGATTTCGCCGAATTTCATCTTGGACATTCGTGCCAGCTACAATCAATTCAAACTTCTGAGGTATCAAGACGGACAACCTTCGGCGGCGGATTTGGGCTTTACGGGAATTCCTTCAACCAGACGCGACGGCATTTTCCCACGCTTCGATTTCAGAAATTATTTAACCGTCGGTTCTTTGCGTTCGGATTACAATGCCGGACAAGAACGTCCATTCGATATGTATTCGATTCAGCCGACGATTACGCAAATCTTTGGAAATCATTCAATAAAATATGGTTGGGATTACCGAAACTTGCGCGAAAGATTTTCGACCGCCGGTTATAGTTCAGGAAGATTTTTGTTTGACGGAACTTACACGATGCAGGCATCGAATTCCGGCGCAACACAGCGCGACCGTCCGGGACGCGATTTGGCTTCTTTCCTTTTGGGACTTCCCGTTGCAGGTTCGACGAGCTTGATTGATAATCCGACGAGTTACGACACATCTTCGAGCTATCTCGGATTTTTTATTCAAGACGATTTTCGTTTCTCGCAAAAATTGACGTTCAATCTCGGTTTGCGTTACGAATATGAAACGGGTGTGAAGGAAAAAGATGGCAAAATCGTTGTTGATTTCGACCGCAATGTTGCCAGCCCAATAGCGGCACAGGCACTTATAAACTACAATGCGAGTATTCCTGCAGGCGTTCCCGTCGGCGCATTTCAAGCCTTAAAAGGTGGTTTGATTTTCGCCAATGACGGCAATCAGAGAAATCAAAAAACCGACATCAATAATTTCCAACCGCGCATCGGCGTTTCCTATGGAATTGATGATAAAACGGTAATTCGCGGCGGCTTCGGCATATTTACTGCACCGTTTCAAATCGGCACGATTTTCCAACCCGGATTTTCGACTCCGACGCTGTTCACACCTTCGACCAATAACGGTTTGACATTTATTGCAAACTTGAGCAATCCGTTTCCGAACGGAATTGTGCCGTCGCCGGGTTCGGCACTTGGATATTTGACCTTTACCGGACGCGACGTAACTTCTTCAAACGCACTTGGACCAACGACTGCCGTGCTTTCAAACGAACGCCAAAACGGTAACTTTGCGAGATTTGTGTTTAGCATTCAGCGCGAACTTCCGTATAAATTCGGCATCGAACTTTCGTATGTGTATTCGCACGGTTACAATTTGTCGGTCAACCGCGAATTAAACGCAATTCCGGCGCAATATTTGAACAATTTTCAAGGCGTAACGGATGCCGCAACGATTACTGCGGGAGTTACGGCGGTCAATACGTTCTTGAATGCCAGCGTTGCAAATCCGCTTCGCGGGTTAATTGTTGACGGTGGAACATTTAACGCGGCAACGATTCAGCGTCGTCGGCTTCTGACACCGTTTCCGCAATTCGGCAACGTCGCCGTTACCGAATACAACGGAACAAGCAATTATCAAGCATTCCAAATGCAAATCGTCAAACGATTTACAAAAGGTTTGTCATTCAACGGTTCATATACTTTTTCGAGGGAACATCAGAAAACGCAATATCTGAATCCGCAAGACACGGAATTGACGGATATTATTTCGCCGACTGAAAGACCGCATCGCATTACGTTGTCGGGAATTTACGAATTGCCGTTCGGACGTGGACGCTCTTTCGGTAAAGAGTGGAATCCGTGGATTGATGCTTTCTTGGGCGGTTGGCAACTGCAAGGCGTTTATGAACGTCAATCGGGCGAACCTCTGCAATTTGGAAACGTCTATTACGGTGGCGATCCATCACAGTTGAAAAATCGTCTCGGCGAGAAAAATGAGGCAGGTTTACGCTACGGCATTGATATTCCGGCGTTTGATACAGCAGGATTTTTTATCAACGGCGCGGCTCCGGCGTTTGCCAACAATTTCACGAGCAGTTCGGCAAATACTTTGCGGTATTTCCCTCTGACGATGAGCAATTTCCGCAACCAACGTTTCCTCAAATTCGATTTGGGATTGTCGAAAAACTTCAGAATTCGTGAAGGAATGAAAATCCAAATTAGATTTGAGGCGATTAACGTGCTGAATTCACCGTATTTTTCAGCACCGAGTCTTGACCCGACAAATTCGACCTTCGGCTTTACTGCCGCACCAACGCGACAACCGCCGAGAGATATTCAAATCGGAGCGAGATTTACATTCTAGTCAATTTTGGGAGTAATTGACGGGAAAAAAGAATGCGCCACATTTGGTTTGCTAACTCGTGTGGCGCATTTTTCTAAGAAAAAATCGTAAAATTAAGAGAAATAAATGAAATTTACCTTGTTAATCGGCTTAATTTTAGTCAATCTTTGGACGGCGCAGGCGGAAGCTGTCAAAAAAAATGATTTGACAGTTGCGGCAGACGGTAGCGGCGATGTAAAAACCGTTATGGAAGCGATTAACAAAGTTCCCGAAAACAACCAAAAGCGATTCATCATTTTTATCAAATCCGGCGTTTATCGGGAACAAATCCGCATTCCCGCGAATAAACCTTTTATTTCGCTGATTGGCGAAAATGCCGAAACTACCAAATTAACTTTTAATTTATCAAACAAAGATGCCGGTTCGACCTCGGCGAGTTACAGTTTTTACGTTGGCGGACACGATTTTCACGCTGAAAACCTCACTTTTGAAAACTCTTTCGGCACAGGCTCGCAAGCTGTTGCAGTGCTTTCGGAAGCCGACAGATTGGTTTTCAAAAATTGCCGATTCTTGGGTTGGCAAGATACGCTTTACGCCAAAAACGGTCGTCAATATTTTGAAAATTGCTACATCGAAGGACACGTTGATTTTATCTTCGGGCAAGCCGCGGCAGTCTTTGATAAATGCGTAATTCATTCAAAAGGTGATGGTTACATTGCCGCGCCGATGCGCTTTGCGGCTGATGAAACGAGCGGGCTAATTTTTATCAAGTCAAAATTGACGGGCGAAAATACGAAGAACGGAGTTTATCTCGGACGACCTTGGCGCGATTTTGGCAGGACGGTTTTCATCGAAACCGAAATGGGCGCACATATCCGCGCCGAAGGTTGGCATCATTGGCTTCCTGAGCGCGAAAAAACCGCGTATTTTGCCGAGTTTAATTCAAAAGGCGCAGGTGCGAAAATTGCCGAAAGAGTCAAATGGTCGAAACAGCTTTCAAAGACGGAAGCGAAGCAATTTGAAACCGAAAATTTTCTAAAAGGCAAAGATGGTTGGAATCCAAAAAAATCAAAAGACGATTGGCTCGAAAAGACCAAGCCCGATTGGAAATTGATTTCGTGGAACGAAGTTTTAAATCAGCCAACGCTTTGGTATCCGGTTGACGAAGCCACGCGCATTGCCAATCAAGTCGTTTTATATCAACGCGATAACGGCGGTTGGGAAAAAAATATCGAGATGTCGGCGATGCTCACGCAAGTTGAACGCGAAAAACTTCTGCGCGAAAAATCTTTGACCGACACCACCATTGACAACGGCGCGACCACAACGCAATTGCGTTATTTGGCGAAAGTTGTCACGGCAAAAAACATCGAAACACACAAAGCCGCGTTTTTCAAAGGCTTGGATTTTTTGCTTTCGATGCAATACGAAAACGGCGGATTTCCGCAATTTTTTCCGCTCAAAAACGATTATTCGCGCCACATTACGTTCAACGACAACGCTATGATAAACGCGCTGAAAATCTTGCGCGACATTGCTAAAAAGAAGGAAGATTTTCTTTTTGTTGACGAAGAAAGACGAGCAAAATCTGAAAAAGCGGTTGAAAAAGCAATGCCGATTTTGCTGAAAACACAAGTTGAAATCGGCGGCAAAAAAACGATTTGGGCGGCGCAATATGACGAAAAAACTTTGAAACCTGCAAATGCGCGAAAGTTTGAACCTGCCAGCTTGACGGCGGGCGAATCAGTCGGAATTATTCGGTTTTTGATGCTCGATTCAAACCCGAATCAAACCACGATTGACGCAATCGAAGCGGCTGTAAATTGGTATAAAACCAATAAGTTAGGCGGAATTCGCTGGGAACGAAAAGACGGTGAAAATATTGTCATCAAGGACAAAAATGCGCCGCCGATTTGGGCGCGATTTTACGAATTTGAAACGATGAAACCGATTTTCATCGGGCGCGATTCGGTGATTCATTACGACGTAATGGAAATCGAGCGAGAACGCCGCAACGGTTACGCTTGGTATGTCAGTGAGCCGAACGAATTAATTGAAAAAGATTATCCCAAGTGGTTGGAGAAAATAAAAAGTAGTAAATAAAAGATATGACAAATCGGCGCGAATTTATCAAAAGTTTAATTATCAGCGGTGTTGCAGTTTCGGTTTTTCCGAAAGTTGCTTTTGCGGAAACTGATGTTTGGAAAACCGAATACCCAAAGATTTTAGCACGAATCAAGCCGCCGAAATTTAAGGAAAAAGACTATTTAATCACGAAATTCGGCGCAGTCGGCGACGGCAAAAATATCTGCACCGAAGCGTTTAAGAAAGCCATCGAAGAATGTGCGAAAAAAGGCGGCGGGCGCGTTGTCGTGCCGAAAGGTGAATGGTTGACGGGCGCGATTCATCTCAAATCGAATGTAAATTTGCACGTTCAAAAAGACGCGACCATCAAATTTTCGACCAATCCAAGCGATTATTTACCAATCGTTCATACGCGCTGGGAAGGAATGGAATTGATGCACATTTCGCCTCTGATTTATGCTTACGAACAAACAAATATCGGTATCACAGGCGAAGGAACTTTGGACGGACAAGGCAAATCTTTCTTTTGGAAATGGCACGGAAACCCGAAATACGGCGGCGACCCGAGCAAAATTTCGCAACGTCCCGACCGCGATAAACTTTACGATATGATGACGCGAAACGTGCCGCTCGAACAGCGGGTTTTCGGCGAAAATTCATATCTTCGTCCGCAATTTATTCAGCCTTACAAATGCAAAAATATTTTGATTGAAGGTGTCAAAATCGTTGATTCGCCGATGTGGGAAGTCCATCCGGTTTTGTGCGAGAACGTAACCGTTCGCGGACTTAATATTGCTACGCACGGTCCGAATAACGACGGATGTAATCCCGAATCAAGCAAAGATGTTCTCATCGAAAACTGCTTTTTCGACACGGGCGACGATTGTATCGCAATTAAATCCGGCAGAAATAATGATGGTCGAAGAATCGGCGTTGCGTCAGAAAACATCATTGTCCGCAACTGTGTTTTCAAAGACGGACACGGCGGAATTACCGTCGGAAGCGAATGTTCGGGCGGTTTCCGCAATCTTTTTGCGGAAAATAATCGGCTCGATTCGCCCGATTTGTGGACGGCTTTGAGAATCAAAAACAATGCTTCGCGTGGCGGAAAAATTGAAAATTTATACTTTAGAAATATCACTATCGGCAAGGTTTCGCGCTCGGCGATTGAGATGGATTTTAACTACGAAGAAGGCGCGAAAGGCGAACATACGCCGATTGTCCGAAATTTTGTGGTCGAAAATCTGACGGCGCAAGATTGTAACAAAGCCCTTGATTTACAAGGACTTGATAAAGCCCCGCTTTACGATATTGTTTTGAAAAATTGCGATTTCGGGAAAGTTACGGGAACGAATATTGTCAAAAATGTCAATAATTTGAAACTCGAAAACGTGAAGATGAATGGTAAAGTTGTTGATAAATTAGGATAAAAAATATGTCGGAAAATCATTCAATAAATCGTCGTGATTTTGTAAAATCCGCCGCCGTTGCGGGCGCAGGTTTGTTGGCGGCAAATTCTTTAAATGTCTTCGCGCAAAATTCCGCCCGAAAGCGTTATGCGATTGTCGGAACGGGACATCGAGCGACGGGGATGTGGGGCGTTGATTTGGCGAAAAATTACGCAAACGAAATTGAGTTTGTCGGGCTTTGCGATAAAAACTCAAAGCGTGTTGAAGTCGGACGGAAACTTATCGGCGTTGAATGTCCGACTTTTACGAATTTTGATGAAATGCTCGTTAAGACCAAACCTGAAATCTTGATGGTTACAACGGTTGATTCGACGCATCACGAATTTATCACAAGAGCCGTTGCCAAAGGCATCAAGGTTATCACCGAAAAACCGATGGTTACTGAGGCAAATCAATGTCAGGCGGTTTTGGACGCGGAGAAAAAACATAAAAATCCGGTTATTGTTACGTTCAATTATCGTTACGCGCCAAAACACGAAAAAATCAAACAAATCATTCAAGCGGGCGAAATCGGCGAGGTTACTTCGATAGATTTTGCGTGGTATCTCGACACGCGGCACGGCGCGGATTATTTTCGCCGTTGGCACGCTTACAAACGCGGCGGCGGAAGCCTTTGGGTTCATAAAGCGACGCATCATTTCGACTTGATAAATTGGTGGTTAAATGCTGACCCAATGGAAGTTACGGCTTACGGCAAGCTGAATTTTTATGGCAAAAACGGCACATTTCGCGGAAAAAATTGCCGCAGTTGTGAACATAAGGCGAAATGCCCGTTTTATTGGAATTTGACGGAAAATGCGCGATTGATGAAACTTTACGCGGAATGCGAGACGGAAGACGGATATTTCCGCGACGGCTGTGTTTTCCGCCAAGATATTGATATTTACGATACGATGTCGGCGATTGTGAAATATTCAAACGGCGTGAGTTTGACTTATTCGCTCAACGCCGCGATGCCGTTTGAAGGTTATCAGCTTTCGTTTAACGGCACGAAAGGACGGCTCGATGTGCGTGATTTTGAGCGTCAGCCTTGGGAAATCGAAGAAGAATCGGTCGCGTATTTGACGAAAAACTTTGCCGGAAAACGCGAAAAATTAAATATGCCGCAAATCAAAGGCGGACATTCGGGCGGCGATGACCGTCTGCGCGATGTGATTTTCAAAAACGCAAATGTTCCCGATTATCTGAAACTTCCAAGCGCACGAGCGGGCGCAATGTCGTGTCTGACCGGAATCGCGGCGCGGACAAGTATCGAACAAAATCGTCCGATAAAAATTTCGGAATTAATTCGTTTGTAAAATGAAATTTTTGGCTGTTACATTTTCGATTTTACTTTTGAGCGCGGTTGCATTCGCACAAAAATCGCCGATTACTGTTTTTTTGGCGGGCGATTCGACTTGCGCCAACAAACTCGCCGAAAAACGCCCCGAAACGGGTTGGGGCGAGATGTTCGGGAAATTTTTTAAAGACGGAAAAGTTGTGATTGACAATCGTGCAATGAACGGCAGAAGCACGAAGACTTTTATCTCCGAAGGTCGTTGGCAGGCGATCGTTGATAATTTGAAACGCGGCGATTATGTTTTTATTCAATTCGGACACAACGATTCTTCAAAAGACAAAGGCGAACGCTACACGCCGCCCGAAGATTATCGCAAAAATTTAATCAAATTTATCGAAGAAACGCGGGCGAAAAATGCCAATATCGTTCTGCTAACTCCTGTGATGAGAAGACGTTTCGACAAAGACGGGAAATTTTACGACTCGCACGGTGAATATCCAGACATTGTTCGCGCCGTAGCGAAGGAGCAAAAAGTTCCCCTGATTGACGCGCACCGCGAGAGCGAAAAATTGATTGTCGGTTTGGGCGCGGAAGGCTCGAAAAAATTGTTTTTGATTTTGGCGAAAGGCGAAAGTCCGAATTATCCGAACGGTTTGGATGACAACACGCATTTTTCACCTTTCGGCGCGGAAGAGATTGCAAAATTGGTGGTCGCGGGAATTAGAAAGGAAAAAATCGGTTTGCGAAAATATTTGAAGTAATATGAAAAAAACGCTTTTATCAATTCTTTTGGGTTTAATGTTTTGCGTTTCCGCAGTAGCGCAAAGCGAGATTTTTGTATCGGTTTCCAATGCGCTTTCGATTGAAAGACAAAACGAAACCGTCGTTTTGGATTGGAAAGAACTCGTCAAACTGAATCCGAATTTGAAGGCTGATTATCTGAAAGTCAGCGAAAATGGCAACGCACTTGTTTCACAAACGATTGATGCGGACGCAGACGGATTGCCGGAAAAATTAGTTTTTCAAGTCAATTTTGCCAAAGACGAAAAAACGAAAAATATCAAAATCGAAGCAACGAGCGAAAAACAACCGAAAGGCGAAACGAAAACATTCGGACGTTTTGTGCCGGAAAGAATGGACGATTTTGCTTGGGAAAACGATAAAATTGCGTTTCGGACTTACGGCAAAACGCTTGAAAAAGAGTTGGTTTCGAGCGGAATTGACGTTTGGGCAAAGCGTGTTTCGTATCCGATTATTGATAAATGGTATCAAGGCGGCGATGCGTTTTATCACACGGACAACGGAATGGGACTCGATTTTTATTCAGTCAAAAAATCACGCGGTTGCGGCGGTGCGGGAATTTGGGACGGGAAAAAACTTCACGTTTCGCGCAATTTCGTTTCACATAAAATTTTGGCAAACGGTCCGATTCGCACTGTGTTTGAGCTGAAATATGAACCTTGGAACGTGAATGGTGTGATGGTTTCCGAAACGAAGCGTTTTACGATTGATGCAGGACAAAATTTTTATCGCGTCGAGAGTTTTTATGATGGTTCGGACGATTTGCGAGATATTGAAATTGCGGTCGGAATTGCCAAACACGAACCGGATTTTAAGGGCGAAACTGATAAAGGAAAAACTTGGGTGAGTCTTTGGGAAACAAACGAAAAAAACGGCAGTCTTGGTTGTGCGGTAATCGCCGAACCGCAGACTTTTCAATCATTTAAAGATTACGGAAACGAATTTGATTTTCCGATGAACCTTTCAATAATCGCCGCGAAGCCTGACAAAATGGCGAAATATTATGTCGGCGCAGGCTGGTCGCGTTACGGTTTTGCCGATAAAAAAGCGTGGCTCGATTACGTTGAAAACTTTTCAAATCGTGCCGCTTCGCCTGTTCATGTGAGCGTTTCCAATGAAGCCGAATTGAGAAAAAAACGCGCAATGCCGCTTTCGCAGAGATTGGTTTATACGTTGATGAATCGAGTTTGGCTCGAAGATGACGGAACGCCGATTGGGATTCCACGAAATTGGAATTACGAACAAGGCGTGCAGATGAAAGCCGTCGAACAGGTTTGGTATGCCACGGGCGACCCGAAATATTTCGATTTCATCAAACGCGGAATGGATTATTGGTTCGATAAAGACGGCAAACTTTCAAAATATCAGCTTGAAGAATACAACATTGACCACGTTACGCCCGGACGCGGAATTTTGACGCTTTATCGCGTAACCAACGATAAAAAATACAAAGAAGCGGCGGAACTTATCCGCTCACAACTGAAAACTCATCCGCGCACGAAGGAAGGCGGTTTTTGGCACAAGAAAATCTATCCGTGGCAGATGTGGCTCGACGGACTTTATATGGGACAGCCGTTTTACGCCGAATATTCGCTCGTCTGGAACGAGGATAATTGGAACGACATTGCGAATCAATTTGTTTGGATGGAAAAACACGCCCGCGATCCGAAAACGGGTTTGCTTTATCACGGTTGGGACGAATCGAAGGAGCAAAGATGGGCAAATAAAGAAACGGGTTTGAGTCCGCACGTTTGGGGCAGAGCGATGGGTTGGTATGCGATTGCGCTTGCCGATACGCTCGATTATTTCCCGAAAAATCATCCGCGCCGCGCCGAATTGGTCGCAATTTTTGAACGCGAAGCCGAAGCGATTACGAAATATCAAGATAAGAAAACGGGCGTTTGGTATGACATCATTGATTTGCCGGATCGAAAGCCCAATTATCTCGAATCTTCCGCATCGGCAATGTTCGTTTATGCGCTGGCGAAAGGCATTCGCCAAGGAAATTTGCCCGCCAAATATCTGAAAACAGTCCAAACAGGTTGGGAAGGAATCAAAAAAGAATTTATCAAAGAATTGCCGGACGGAAATCTTGATTGGGAAGGCACGGTTTCGGTTTCGGGACTCGGCGGAAATCCTTACCGCGACGGAAGTTTTGAATATTATATGTCCGAAAAATTGCGGACAAATGATGTTAAAGGTTTAGGTCCGGCGGTGATGGCGGCGGTCGAGATGGAATCGCTCGAACGCGGACGAATCGGTGCAGGGAAAACGATTGTTTTGGACGATTATTTTAATCACGAAGTTCGCAAAGACGGCTCGATTTGGCATTACAAATGGGAAGAAAAAAATCATCCGGGATTTTATGCTTGGGGCGAACAATTTAAATCCTTCGGCGCAAATTTAGAGACGCTTTCAGTCGCGCCGAATACTCAAAATTTGAAAAATGCGAGTGTTTATATTATCGTTGACCCCGACACGGAAAAAGAAACCGAAAAGCCGAATTTTATCTCAGCAACAGATGCGAAAAACATTGCGGATTGGGTAAAATCGGGCGGTGTTCTTGTGATGTTTGGCAATGATTTTGGCAATGCTGAATTTGATAATTGGAATGTTCTGGCAAAGCAATTCGGCATTGAATTTAACAAAGACAACAAAAATCTCGTCAAAAATGACCAATACGAACAGGGCAAAGTTATTGTGCCGAATGGAAATCTAATTTTCAAAAATGCGCGTGAACTTTATTTGAAGGAAATTTCGACATTGAAACTTTCGGGCAAAGCAAAATCAATTCTCGATTGGAACGGTTCGCAAATTATGGCTGTTTCAAAACACGGCAAAGGCACGGTTTTCGCCGTCGGCGATCCTTGGCTTTACAATGAATATGTTGACGGGCGCAAGATGAACGGATTGTTTCAAAACAATGAAGCTGCGCGTGAATTGAGCGAGTGGCTTTTGTCGCAGGTGAGAAAATAATTTTTCGCGGATTTTTCGACAAAATCCGCGAAAAAAGCTAATATAAATAATAATTTGGCAGTATTAAACGAAGCTGATAAAACCTAAAATGTCAGAAGCGAATCAAGACAAATTTACAACCATCATCTCCGAAAAAAACGGCACGACCGCCGAAGAAGTTGTTACGCGGCTTCGGGAAATGATTCAGCGCGGTGAACTTGCATCGGGCGATCGTCTGCCGCCGGAACGCGATTTGGCTAAACTTTTGGGAGTTTCGCGTCCGACTCTTCGCGCCGGAATTCGTTCACTTTCGGCGGTTGGCATTTTGCAATCGCGGCAAGGCGCAGGAACTTTCGTTGCCGAAGCCGAAGAATCGCCGACGCTTGACACGAGCGCGTTGCGTTTGATGGTTGCTCTGCACGGTTTTACGTCGGATGAAATGTTTGAGGCGCGTCTGTCTTTGGAAATGAGCATCGCCGCGCTTGCTGCCGAGCGTGCCACCAGCGAGCAAATGACGCAGATGGCAGAAGAAGTCGCCGGAATGTATGCTTCGCTTGATGAACCGGAACAATATCTTATCCACGATATGCGTTTTCACCAAATTATCGCCGCCGCTTCAAACAATCGAATTATGACTGCTCTGATGAATATGGTGGCAACAATTCTGTTTGAGTCGCGCAAAAAAACCGTCAAACACGCCATAGACCTCAAAGAATCGGCGCAACAACATCGTAATATTTATCGCGCCATCCGTGAACATAACTCCGAAGCCGCCCGCCAAACGATGTATGACCATTTGATTGAAACTCAAAAAGCGCAAAGATTGGAAATGGCGGACGAGTTTGCCAAAAGCAACGGCAAAAAGCCGAAGAAATAAGACTGGAAGGCGAGCGACTCGCTTGCGCTCCAGTCGGGTTGCTGAAATCACTTCTGAAGATTTTATGAAACACCGAGTTTTTGTCATTTCTCTGCTTCTTTTTGCCTTAAATTTTTCAGTGCAGACGCAGTTTGTTTCAAAAGTCTGGACTGCCGACAACGGCGACGGAACTTACAGAAATCCGATTCTCCACGCCGATTATTCCGATCCGGATGCGATTCGTGTCGGCGATGATTTTTATCTTACAGCTTCGAGTTTTAATGCCTCGCCCGGACTTCCGATTCTTCATTCAAAAGATTTGGTCAATTGGCGTTTGATAAATTACGTTTTCCGAGCGCAAAAGCCTTTCGATGTTTTCGCAAACACGCAACACGGCGGCGGTGTTTGGGCACCGGCGATTCGTTTTCACGACGGGGAATTTTACATTTTCTATCCCGACCCCGATTTCGGAATTTATATGACGAAAGCGAAAAATCCGTCCGGCGAATGGTCTGAGCCGCTTTTGGTCAAAGCCGGAAAAGGTTTGATTGACCCGTGTCCGCTTTGGGACGATGACGGCAAAGCCTATTTGGTTTCAGCATTTGCGGGAAGCCGTGCGGGATTTAAGACGGTTTTAATTGTCTCGAAAATGAGTGCGGACGGGACGCGCATTCTCGATGACGGCGTAATGATTTTTGACGGACACGACGCGCATCCGACCGTTGAAGGTCCGAAATTTTATAAGCGAAATGGTTTTTATTACATTTTTGCTCCGGCGGGCGGCGTTTCGACAGGTTGGCAACTCGTTCTTCGCTCAAAAAATATTTACGGACCTTACGAAGAAAAAATCGTTCTCGCGCAAGGAAAAACCGCCGTCAACGGACCGCATCAAGGCGCGTGGGTTTCAACACAAACGGGCGAAGATTGGTTTTTGCATTTTCAAGACAAAGGCGCATACGGCAGAATTTTGCATTTGCAACCGATGACTTGGAAAAACGATTTTCCCGTCATTGGGATTGACGCGGACAGCGACGGCACGGGCGAGCCGGTTTTGAAATATAAAAAACCGAATGTCGGCAAGACTTTTCCAATCGAAACGCCGCCGGATTCGGATGAATTCAACTCGGAAAAATTAGGTTTGCAATGGCAATGGCACACCAATTTTCAAGACGGCTGGTTTTTTATGTTTCCGGCGCGAGGCGTTTTGCGGATGAATTCCGTTCAGCTTGCCGAAAATCACAAAAATCTTTGGAATATCCCGAATTTGCTTTTGCAGAAATTTCCGGCGGAAGAATTTACCGCCACCGCGAAAATCTCGCTCAATCCGCGCTTTGAAGGCGAAAAATTCGGTTTGCTCGTGATGGGCTTGGATTATTCTTATCTTGGCGTAACTAACAGAAATGGCAAACTTTACATCGCCCAAGCGACCGCAAAAGATGCCGACAAGGAAACGGCGGAAAGCGAATCTGCGCCGATTGAATTGAACCAAAAGACTTTTTATTTGCGCGTCAAAATTGAAAAAGGCGCGATGTGCAGTTTTAGTTTCAGCACGGATAATAAAAATTTTCAGACCATCGGAACAAGTTTCAAAGCGCGGGAAGGTCGTTGGATTGGCGCAAAAGTCGGTTTGTTTTTTGTGCGAAACGGTAAATTTAACGATGCGGGAACGGCTGATGTTGATTGGTTTCGGGTTGAGTGAGATTGAACCGCGAAAGACGCGAAAAAGGCGAAAATTTTTTGTTTTATTTTCGTGTTTTTCGCGTCTTTCACGGTTGAAGTGATTTTATGATTTTTCTCTTGCAATTCTGACGATTTCCAAAAATTGCTTGGCTCTTTCGGTGATAATTTCGGGACGATTTTGGCGAATCGCCTTTAAATCTACGAGTTCGCCACCGACTCCGACAGCTTCGGCTCCGGCTTTGATAAAATCCGCCGCCGTATCAAGCGAAACGCCACCCGTCGGAACGAGTTTGACGTGCGGCAGAGGTGCTTTTACGGCTTTCAGATAGCTTGCGCCGCCGACTGCCGAAGCGGGAAAAACTTTGACAAAATCCGCGCCTGCGTTCCACGCCGTTAAAATCTCCGTCGGCGTTAATGCACCGGGCATCACGGCGATTTCGGCTTGGTTACAAAGCTCGATTGTTTCAAAATTTAACGCCGGACTGATGATAAATTTCGCGCCCGCTTCGATACATTTTTGCGCGGTTTCGGCATCCAAAACCGTTCCCGCACCGATTAAAATATCATCAAAACTTTTCGACAAATCCGCGATCAAATCAACCGCATTCGGCACGGTCATCGTGATTTCGATAGTCGTGATTCCGCCTTTTCGAACGGCTTCGACAACTTGACGCGCTTCATCCATTGACTCGGCGCGAATCACGGGAAGCACGCCAATTTGTTTGATTTTTTCAATAACCTCAGCTTTGTTCATAATTTATTTTCGCCGGTTCGAGCTTCGGCGCAAGAAGATGAATGACAAGCAAAGCAATCAGATACGCCGAAGCCGCGATTGCGAAAATCGGGACGTAACTGCCTGTTTTATCAAGAATATACGCCACGAGTTTGGCGATAAACATTCCGCCGATTGCGCCTGCCATTCCGCCGATTCCAACGACCGACCCGACTGCTTGTTTCGGAAACATATCCGAAGCAATGGTGAAAATATTTGCCGACCAACCTTGATGCGCCGCCGCCGCAATGCCGATTAAAATTACGGCAACCCACAGATTTGAAGTCATCGAAGCAAAAATAATCGGGACGACTGCAAGCGCACAAATCAGCATTGCCGTCTTGCGCGATTTGTTGATTGACCAGCCGCGTTTGATTAAATTTGACGAAATCCAGCCGCCCCCGATTGAGCCGACATCGGCGATGATGTAGATAATTGCCAAAGGAATTCCGAAGGTTTTCAAATCTAAGCCGTGTTGTTTTTTGAGAAAATCGGGAAGCCAGAAAAGATAAACCCACCAAATCGGGTCGGTCATAAATTTGCCGATAGCAAACGCCCAAGTTTGTCGGTGCGGAAACAGATTTTTCCAAGGGATTTTGAAGGTCGGTTCGGGTGGGTCTGATTGAATATATTCGAGTTCGGCGGTTGAAAGTTGCGGATGTTCTTCGGGTTTGTGGTAAAAAGTCAGCCAAAAAATCAGCCAGACAAACCCGATGATGCCGGTGATGATAAACGCTTCATACCAGCCGTAAGTTACGGCAATCCAAGGCACAACCAAAGGCGTAGCGAGTGCGCCGACATTTGTTCCAGAATTAAAAATTCCGGTGGCGAGTGCGCGTTCTTTTTTCGGAAACCATTCGGCAACCGTCTTGATTGACGCGGGAAAATTGCCCGCTTCGCCGATGCCCAAAATGAATCGTGCGATGATAAAACCGATGACCGAAACCGAAAGCCCGATTGATGTGGAATCTGTGCCAAACCACGCCAACGCACCCAAAACGCCCGCGCCAATCGGCACTGCCCAAGCGTGCATTGTTGCGCCGATGCTCCAGACGATAATCGAAAGCGAAAAACCTTTTTTTGTCCCGATTTTGTCCATCAAACCGCCGACAAACAGCAGTCCGAGCGCATAAGCCGTCTGAAACGCGAAAACAATCCAACCGTAATCAATTTCCGTCCATCCGAATTCGGCTTCAAGCGTCGGTTTCAAAATCCCGATAACTTGGCGGTCAATGTAATTTATCGTTGCCGCAAAAAAAAGCAAAGCGCAGATAACCCAACGCTGTCTGCCGACTTTTGCGGCAGGTGATTCTGCCGTATTTTTGATTGTTTCGTTCATATTTTCAGACCTCAAAATTTTTATAAGTTCAAAATATCGGGAGCAAAAAATTCTTTTCCGCCGATTTCAAAAGACATTTGCGGAAAACTTGGCGAAGCGGTTAAATATTCGATTTCACCGTCATTTACGAGAACGGTTTCTTCCGCCTTTGTTCCCGTGATTGAAGGATTCCACGCAAACGCTTGACGGTTTTGCACAATTTCTTTCGACAGCGGATGCGCCACCCAATCGCGTGTTTTATAACCTGCCGCGCCGCCTTGATGATGAAAGTTTATTTCATCGCCGAAGCCTTTTTCGGCGTAAGCCTCCGTCGCAATTTTGTAAATTTCCGCACCGTTTGCGGCTTGTTTTGTTGCTGCAAGGAATTTGGCGAAAACATATCCGACTGCATCGGTTTTGTGCCGCAAATCATCGGGAATTTCACCAACACAAGCGATTCTCGAAAGACTTGCAATCAAACCGTCGCGTTTGGCGCAAACTGCGATTAAAAGAACTTTTTTCCAAATATTTTCGGTCGGAATCGGATGCCGAAATCGTTTGATTCTTTCGTCCGCGCCTACTAAAGTTACAACCGATTCGATACCGAAAAACGCCAAAGAATATTTCACTTTTCGCGCAATTTCCGCTTCGGTTTCACCCGTTTTTATTTCTTCAAAAATCTTTTCCAACGCCGCGCCCGCATCTTTGCCCAAACTTCTGAATCTTTCAATTTCCGCTTTGGTCAACTCATATCGGCAACACGCAATCAAACCTTCAACTGCACGAATATTTGGACTTAACACCAAATCGGAAGCGATATTTTTGTTGTCGGAAACGAGCGATTTTGTTTTTTCGATGACAAATTCGCCCGAAGATTTTTCGTCTTGCCAAGAAAATTCAATCGGCTCAAACTCGTCTGCTGAAATTTCTTCCGCCAAAATTCGCGGCATTTCGATATTGTTTGCCAGAACGAATTTTTTGCCATCGGCACGAACAAACAAAAAACACGCGCCGTTTTCGATGCTCAAATTTATGCCGTTCGATTTTCCGCTCGTCAACCACGCGAAATTTGTCTGCGAATTGAGCAAAACTCCGCCGAGATTTTCGCCGGAAAGTATTTGCACGAGGCGTTCGGTTTTTATTTCAAGTTCGTTCAATATTCAATCGCAAATTGCAAATCGAAAATCGCAAATTTATTGATTCACGCCCGAAGCCAGAAATCCGCCGTCAACGACCAAGACTTCGCCCGTCACGAAACTCGCAGCTTCCGAAGCTAAAAATACAGCCGCGCCCGCGAGTTCTTCAACATTTCCGAAACGTCCCATCGGCGTTCGGACTTTAAATTCTTTGCCGCGCTCGGTTGTTTCGAGCAGATGCCGATTCAAATCGGTCAGAAAAACGCCCGGCGCAATGGCGTTGACATTTACGCCGTGTTTTGCCCATTCGATTGCCAGCGATTGTGTCAAACTCGCTACCGCCGCTTTCGATGCTGAATATGCCGCGACTTCGAGAAGCGCAACAAATGTAGAAAGCGAAGCGATATTGATGATTCGCCCGTAACTGTTTTCGAGCATGTGTCGCCCGAAAACCTGACACGCCCGCAAAGTTCCGGTCAGATTCGTTTCGATAATCGCGCTCCAATCATCTTCGTCAAAATCTAAGGTCGGCGCACGCTTTGTGCGTCCGGCGCAATTGACCAGAATATCAACTTTGCCAAATTCTTTAACACATTTATCTAAAAGACTTTGTAAAGAATTTTTGTCCGAAACATCTGACGCGATTCGCAAAGTTTTTCTGCCGAATCCTTCAATTTCTTGTGCCGCAATTTCGACCTGTTCGATGCGGCGCGAACTGCACACGACATCCGCGCCTGCTTCCGCGAGTCCGTGTGCGATTGCACGTCCGATGCCTGATGTGCCGCCGATGACTACGGCAACTCTGCCGCTTAAATCCAATTTGGAATAGCTCATAGTGTAATTTCTGGAAAGATGTAAAAAGTCAAAGGTATTACCATTTTGGTAAATTTCTTAGTATTTTGAATTACGTTTGGGGCAGTTGTCAAGTGTGTGAATAGTCATTTTTACAAAGTTTTAGCGCGAAATTGCTAAAGAATTGCAAATCTTGGCGAAAAAACTGTAAATTGCGTTTGCAATAAATTGGTTAAACCAATTAAAATAAAAAACAGTTCAAATTGGTAAATTAAGCAATGATGATATCTCCGAAAAAAGTATTCAGTCGCCGCGTTGCCGGAAATAATGTCTGGCTTGGGAGAACAAATGGCGGAAAAAAACTTCTGCCGGACAATTCTGCTTTCAAGTTTGAAGTTTTACCGACGGAAGAAGCAGTCGGACAAGCAATGTTTGATGAATTGACGGCTTATGCAAAAGAAAAATCGGGCGATATTGTGATGATTTTGCTTGGCGGTCGCGGCGCACAAGCGATGTATAAAATCATCAGACGGCTTTCGCAGACGGACGAAATTGACGATTTGCTTTCGCGCCTTCATGTTTTCACGCAAGATGCGCTTGCTCCGATGGCGATGGGAAATTCGCTCAGTTTTGTCCGCGATTTCGAGCGGCTTTTGAGCGAAAAATTCTTCGCAAAAATCAAAAGTTTTACACCGATGCTCACCGAAACCGACGATTTGGAAGGCGAATTGAGCAAATATCTGGAAAAACTCGAATCCTTGGGCGGCATTGATATTTTCTTTTTGGGTTTGGGACCGGAAGCCGAAGCCGCATCGCATCTTTGCTACATCAAGCCGGATTCGGGCGCGAAATTTAACGATATGGCGGGAATTATTCCGATTTCGGCGAGCATTCTCGAACATCACATCAACAAATTCAAAGTCGGCGGAAGCGAAGTTTCTGCGTCGGACGAAGCAGAATGCCGCAACGCCACGCATATTTTAACCTTAGGTCCGGCGGCGATTTTGGGCGCGAAACGCATTGTCCAATCAATCGTTGACGCTTCAACCGCGCCGGGGAAAATTCCGAGTTTCAAGCGGTTTTTGGAAACCGAATTTTCAAACGATGAAGAAGAATTAGCCCGACAATGCGATGCGAATCCGGGACTTTGGATTCGTCTTCACGGAAATGTTAAGTCTTTTGTTTTGCCCGATTTATTGTCATAAGGTCAGAGAATTGTAGATTTGAAATCCGAAATCGAAATATGTTAGATACTTACACAAAAACAGCCGTTCCAATCAGCGATTACGCGATAATTGTCAATCCTTTTGATAATGTCGCGGTGGTCAAGAGTGAAACTTCGGAAGGTTTGGCGGTCGTTTTGCCGGATGAAAAAGTTTTGACGGTCAAACAATCCGTGCCGCCCGGACATCGGTTTGCGACGCGGGAAATTCCGGCGGGCGATTTTGTGCGGCAATACGGTCAGCCGATTGGGACGAGTTTGGGAATCGAAGCGGGCGAATGGATAACTCACGAAAATATGACGGACGATGTGCCGGTTGTGCGTGATTTGCCCGAAGATATTTACAATGCTTCGCCCGATTATTTTCCGAAAGAGGAAATTGCAACTTTTATGGGTTTTCGCCGCGCCGATGGGCGAGTTGGGACGCGCAATTTTGTTCTGATTGTGCCGACTTCGATGTGTGCCAGCCACGAAGCCTTGCAAATTGCGATGATGTCGGAATTTTTGCATTACAAACGCGAAAAATACGAAAATGTTGACGGCGTGGTGGCAATTCCGCACAACAAAGGTTGCGGTTGTCAGGACGGCTCGACGCTCGATGTGATGATGCGGACGCTCTCGAATTACGCCGACCATCCGAACGTCGGCGGTGTGATTTTGATTGATTTGGGTTGCGAAAAAACGAATCTTTCTTACGTTGAAAAATATCTGACGAAACGCGAAAAACCGATAAACAAACCGCTCTACAAAATCGGTATTCAGGAAGTTGGCGGAACGCAAGCCGCGATTGAACAAGGTTTGAAATTTGTCGCGGAAATGTTGCCGGAAGTCAACGAAATAAAACGCGAAGAATTTCCTGCGAGCGAGTTGGTTTTAGGTGTCAAATGCGGAAGTTCCGACGGTTTTTCAGGCATTTCGGCAAATCCTGCGCTTGGCTTTGCATCCGATTTGCTGGTGCGTTCGGGCGGGACGGTTTTGCTCACGGAAGTTCCCGAATTTTGCGGTGCGGAACATATTTTGGCGCATCGGGCGAAGGATTTTGAGACGGGCAAGAAGATTTACGCGATGGTTGATTGGTTTAAGGAATATGCCTCGAAATTCGGCGCGGTTTTGAATCAAAATCCGAGTTCGGGAAATATCAAAGGCGGTTTGCTGAACATCACCATCAAATCGCTCGGCGCAATCGCCAAAGCGGGAACAACGCGGATTGAAGATTGCGTTGAATATGCCGAAACGCCCAAAGTGCGCGGCGTAAATTTGATGCAAGGTCCCGGCTACGACCAAGAATCAACGCCCGGACTCGTCGCCGCCGGAGCAACCGCCGTGATTTTCACGACCGGCAACGGCACGACCATCGGCAACGCCATTGCGCCGGTCATCAAACTGACTTCAAACAATCGGGTTTTTCAAAAAATGCCGCGTGATTTGGACATTTCCGCCGGAAATATCATCGAAGGCACGGAAAGTATCGAGCAAGTCGGAGAGCGCGTTTTTGAACATCTTTTGCAGGTGGCAAGCGGCGAAATTTTGTCGAAAGCCGAAGAAAATAAACACCGCGAATTTCAATTTTGGGCGGAAGAAACGGTTTCGTTATAAGCCGCCAAAATATATTTTTAACCAAAACCAAACGAAATAATTGATAATTGATAATTGAGATTTGATAATTTGCCCGTTGCTGAACGACAATTATCGAATCTCAATTGTCAATTATATTGCGGCAGTTTTGCTTCATTTTTCGAAATCAAAATGTATAAAAAGACATATTACGCAACGCATCCCGAATCAATTTATGGCGCAACGAATGAGGAATTGCGCGAGCTTTATTTGGTCAACGATATTTTCGTTTCCGGCGAGATTAATTTGAATTATTCGCATTTTGACCGCATCGCCGTCGGCGGCGCAGTTCCGACCGATGAAAAATTGTTTTTGCCGGTGATGACCGAGCCGGAATCGTTGAAAGGCGCACCGTTTCTGAATATGCGCGAAATGGGCGTAATCAACATCGGTGAGGGAAAAGGCAAAGTTTCGGTTGACGGCGTGAACTTTGGACTCGGCAAAAAAGATTGTCTTTACATTCCGAAAGAATCTGCGGATGTAACTTTTGAATCCGAAAATGCCGACAATCCGGCAAAGTTTTATCTGCTTTCGACATTGGCTCACAAACGCTTTGAGACAAAACTTTTAACCGCCGAACAAGCCAACAAACTTTACTTGGGTGCGCCCGAAACGGCTAATGTGCGGACGGTTTATCAGCTAATAATTCCGGGCGTGTGCGAATCATCGCAATTGGTTATGGGGTTGACAACACTCGAAACCGGAAGCGTTTGGAATACTTGTCCGCCGCATATTCACGAACGGCGTTCGGAAGTTTATTTGTATTTCGATTTGGATGAAAATGCACGAATTATGCACTTTATGGGACAAACGGAAGACACGCGGACGATGGTGATGGAAAATGAACAAGTCGTTCTGTCGCCGCCGTGGTCAATCCATATGGGCGTTGGAACATCGAATTACAGTTTTATTTGGGCAATGGGCGGCGAGAATTTGGATTATACGGATATGAATGTTTTGGATATTTGCCAGCTCAGGTAAGAAGAAGGGGAGAAAGGGAGAAGAGGAGATTTTGGGTTTTGTAATTTCAAGTTTAATTTATGGAAAAAGTTTCAAATAAAGTAAATGTTTCCTCTTCTCCTCTTCTCCTCTTCTCCTCTTCTCGCAATCATCGTTGGGATTTGATTTCGCTTGGCGAGGTTTTGCTTCGCTTTGACCCGGGCGATGAGCGGATTCACACGGCGCAGAATTTTCGCGTTTTCGATGGCGGCGGCGAATACAATGTCGCACGAAATTTGGCGAAAACATTTCGACAAAAAACGGCGATTGCGACGGCTTTGACCGATAATGCGCTTGGACGTTTGGCGGAAAATCTGATTTGGCAGGGCGGCGTTGATGCGTCTGAAATTCTCTGGCGCGAAGCCGACGACCAAACGCGCAACGGAATTTATTTTATCGAGCGCGGTTTTGGTTTGCGCTCGCCTTCGTCGTGTTTTGACCGCGCAAACACGGCGGTTTCACAGCTCAAAGCGGGCGAAATTGATTGGCAAAAAATCTTTGGCGAAGCGGGCGCAAGATGGCTTCACACAGGCGGAATTTTTGTCGGACTTTCGGAAACCGCGCCCGAAGTCGCGCTCGAAGCGATGCAAAAAGCCAAAGAAAACGGTGCGATTGTTTCTTACGATTTGAACTACCGCGATTCGCTTTGGAAAACACGCGGCGGACGCGAAGCGGCAAACGAATTAAATCGCCGCTTGCTGAAATTTGCCGATGTCGTTTTCGGCGTGTTCGATTTTGACTCGAAATTAACGAGCTTTTCGGAAGATTCTTTTCGAGAATCGGCGGAAAAAATGCTCGCCGAATTTCCGAATGTTCGAGCCGTTGTTTCCACTTTGCGCGAAGTTCATTCGGCAAGTTGCCACGATTTGAGCGCAGTTTGTTTTTACGAAAATCAAATTTTCAAAGCGCGTGAATACAAAAACATCGAAATTCTCGACCGTGTTGGAAGCGGCGATGCTTTTGCCGCCGGATTTATCTACGGATTTTTGAGCGGCAAAGACACACAATTCGCCGTTGAATGCGGCACGGCTCTCGGCGCGTTGGCGATGACGACCATCGGCGATAATTCCTCTGCCACGCTCGAAGAAGTCAAAAAATTACTGCAAGGCGGCAACGCAAATGCAATTCGATAAATCGGATTCCTCCTAAATTCAAAAAAATGCTATCATCAAACCTTTGCGAATTTAACTGAAAATTTACTAAAATCTACTGCATAATGATTAACGCTAATTTAATCGGTTTTGAGAATATTCCGCAGACGATTCCGCATTTTTGCCTCGAATCGTTTCGGTTGAACAATAAAGCGGACGCGCTCAGTTATAAAATGGGGGAAGTTTGGAAACATCTTTCGGGCGCGGAAGTTATTGAAAAAATTAAACGAATCGCGCTTGGACTTTCAGATTTGGGTGTAAAAGCGGGCGATAAAATTGCGATTATTTCGGAAAATCGTCCCGAATGGTCGCTCACGGATTTGGCGATTTTGTCTTTACGCGCCGTCAATGTGCCGATTTATACGACGCAAGCCGTCGAACAAATCCGCTATATTTTGGAAGATTCGGGCGCGAAAATGCTTTTTATTTCGGGCAAAAAACTTTTCAAACACGCCGAACAAGCGATTCAGAGCGTTGAGCGTCTGGAAAAAATCATCTTTTTTGACGACCACGCGAAACCCGAAAACGACAATCGCGCCATTACGCTCTCCGACATCGAAAAACGGGGCATCGAAGCCGAAAAAGTTGATTCCGAAGCGTTTGAAAATTTCCTCAAACAAATTGAAACAGACGATTTAGCGACCATCATTTATACTTCCGGCACGACCGGCGAGCCGAAAGGCGTGATGCTTACGCACGACAATTTTGTTACAAATGTCGTAGCGATTTCCAAAGGTTTGCCGATTCTCAACACCGATCGTTCATTGGCAGTTTTGCCGCTTTCGCATATTTTCGAGCGCACGGTTTTTTACGTTCTTTGCTCAAACGGCGTGGCGATTCATTATTGCTCGGCTTTTGACCAACTCGCCGGACATCTCCAAGAAGTCAAACCAACGATTATGACCGCTGTTCCACGTCTTTTTGAGCAGGTTTATCACAAAATCGTTAAAAAAGGGAAATCGGCGGGCGGTTGGAAAACTTCGCTGTTTGAATGGGCTTTAGAAGTCGGGCAGGAATATTGGACGGCGAAAGACACGCACAAGAGCGTTTCGCCGATTTTGGCGGGAAAGCAAGCACTTGCGAGCAAATTGGTCTTTTCAAAATGGCGCGACGGCGTTGGCGGAAGTTTGAGATTTTTCGTTTCGGGAGGTGCGCCGCTTTCAAAAAAATTGTCTTACGCATTTTGGGCGGCGGGAATTCCGATTTTGCAAGGTTATGGAATGACTGAAGCGTGCGTAACATGTGCAAATCGTCCCGAAGATAACAAAGTCGGTTCAATCGGAACGCCGTTTGAAGGAATCGAAATGAAGATTGCCGAAAAAGACTCGGAAGTTTTGATTCGCGGGCGTAACGTAATGCAAGGTTATTACAACAAACCTGAAGAAACTGCAAAAGTTTTGGACGAAGAAGGCTGGTATCACACGGGCGATGTTGGTTACAAGGATGAAGACGGACATTTTTACATTACCGACCGCATCAAAGATTTATTCAAACTCTCGAACGGCAAATATGTTGCACCGCTTCAAGTTGAAAGTTTGCTGAAACAATCTTCATTGATTGCTCAAGCTGTTGTTGTCGGTTCAGGCAGAAAACAAGTCGGCGCACTCATTGTTCCGGATTGGGATTCTTTGAAACAGATTTTAGAAGAAGAAGGAATTACCGCCAAAGGCACACGAGAAGAACTCTGCGAAAATCCGTTTGTTATCAAGCGTGTCCAAAAAGATGCCGTGGATTTAACCCGTGAAATGAATGATTACGAACGAGTTAAACGGGTTTATTTATTGCCGCGGGAATTTTCGATTGACAAAGGCGAAATGACTCCGACACTTAAAATCAAACGCAGTGTCATTGACGAAAAATACGAAGAAGCCATTGATGAAATCTGCGGAAGCTAAGTTTGCAAAGCAAAAGTAATAAAAATTCGCGTCGTCAAATTGTAAAAAATATGTCTGGTTAAGGAGACGAATTTAATGGCGATAGATAATCAAACGGCGTTCTTAAAACTTCTTCGATGGTGTGAACATTATCCGCACGAACCGAGTGAGGTAAATTATAAAACAATGTATGGCGGCGGAACTTTTGAAAGTTTTGACGATCATCCGAGAAAATACGTTACAAAATGGGGAAAAACTTCTTCTGCCGCCGGAGCTTACCAAATAACGGTTGCAACCTTCGATGAATTCAAGAAAAAACTAGGATTAAAAGATTTTACGCCGGCATCACAAGATGCAATCGCTTTGGCAATTATCAAACAAGCCGGAGCTATTTCGTTAATAGATGAAGGGAAAATCGAGGATGCGATAAGGAAATTAACCGGTCGTTGGAGTTCGTTGCCCGGCGGAATTCATTCAAGAATTCAAATGACTGATGCTTTGGCTAAATTTACTGAATATCAAAAAGGTTGAAACCAAACTTGTCTAGTTGGGAGGTTGGATTTAACTTTTATCGCTTAAAAGCTGATTGAGTAAGAAGAAGTCTTTGTGATGATTGCTCAGTAGCGCGTGGGCGAGTTCATAGAGCGGCATCGGGATTTCCGTGCTTTCGATTTTTTCTTCAGATTGCGGGTAATGCGCGTAAAATTCGATTTCGGCGGCGCAAAATTCGCAGGTTTCGAGATGAAGGCGAATTATTTGTGCGTCTTTTTCCGCCGCTTCGCCATTTTGAAACTTCAAGAGTTTTGGCGATGAAGGGCAAATTGCGTTTTTACGAAAAGTAATCATTTTTATCGAAAACATAATTTTATGCTTTTTTAGCGCAAATTCGCGCGTTTCGCCTCACGGAACGGGCGAAGTGTCGTTTTTGCTTTACAAGAAAAATAAATCCGTAATGCCTCAAACCTTCCAAAAGTTATTGGATAATTTTCAAAAAAAATTTTTGACGAAAACCGTTGATGGAGTTTAACTTGTTGCTGTTATTGATTTTAACCTAAAAATTAAACATTGTTGGCATAAATAAAAAATAGTTGCTCAAATCTGAAATAACTGTTAATATCTTAAATGTGGGTTGGTAAGATTCAAAAATCAAGCCAATCTCTCGCCAAATTAACTGCTTTGCTCGGCAGTTAATTTACAGAAATTTTTTTTCTATAACAATCTCTAAAAAAGCGGAAGATTCGTTGAGAAATGAAAGCCGGATTCGTGAAGAAATTTCAATCGGGAGGAAATTTTTTCGCAAAAAGCGGAGCGGCTTTTGTGTTCTCAAAACACAGAAGCAAATAAATCACAAACAAAAAAAGCGGACAGGTCAATTTATGAGCGAAAACAAACAGCAGGGACGTTTGCCGAAAAGCATCCAAAATCGCCAGATAAAGGTCGGAAAATGGACGGCAAGCCTCAAGATTTCGGATGTAAATCAAATTTGGACGGAACTTCATCGCATCGTTTCGTCGCATCCGTTGGTTCGCGCTTCGAAACGCGCCGGGTTTCTGGTAGAAGAAGGTAAGTCTAATGCTTACACGGATATGACACAGGAACTTTTTGTCGCGTTACTCAGCAAAGAACGCTTTCAGCATTACCTCGACACGGGAATGTCGGATGCTGAAATCGAAGCGGAAATTTCGCAAATCGAACTGACGAATCTGCTCACTGCCGAACTTCGCAAACGCTATCCTGAAAGTTATCGTTTGGCACGAAGAATTTCGACGCTAATTCAAACAAGCAAAACATTTAAGCGTTTCGACAATATCGGAATGGAAGTTCATCGCCGCCTTGCTGACCGTCAATATGGGTTGGCGGAATGGACGAATAATAAAACGCGCCGTAATGTGCAAGAAATGGAAGAGCGCGTCAAAGTCGTTTCGTTTCACAGCCGTGATACGCGAATGGTCGGCTGCACGGGCGACGCGCAAATTGTTATCAGCAATGTTGATTTAGAAAAATTAATTATCAAAGTTTTCAAAGCGGTAGATTCGCCCGTAGATGTTCGTTCGCTTCGTTCATTTGTGATGTCGCGCTTGCCGGTGATGGACATTTATCTCGTGCCGATTGGTGCAGGTTCGGACGACGATGAAAATAATAAATACGAATATGATCCCGCAGATACACGCGAAACTCCCGAAGCCAATGTTTTACGGCGCGAAGCAGAAGTTACAGCGGTCGGGTTTGTTGAAGATTTTTTGACGAATTTGAATAAATCGGTGCGCGGAAAAGAAAAGCAATACAATCGAATGATTAGCGTTTTGTGGTATTGTTATCTGATTTCGGACAGCGGAACGCAGTTGGAAGTTGCTGAAATGCTCGGCGTTTCGGATTCGCTTGTTTCAGATTACCGCAAACGCATCGAATCAAATTTGCAAGCGCTTTCGTTTAACGGCGTGAACGAAGCCCGCCAATTTGAAAAAGCCTTGCGTCGCAAAGTGCGCGATCTGATTGCAGTCGAAGTTGCAGCATAGTTGCAAAAGGCAAAAGGTAAAAAGCAAAAGGTAAAAGGCAAAACTCACTTAATTCCGACACATTTTAGAGCATTAATCTTACAAAACCTCAAATTTTGCAAAAAAAACGATTTTGCCTTTTACCTTTTGCCTTTTGCCTTTAAAATTACTCAATGTCTGCCAAAAAACACACAAGTTCCGACTATCAAACGCTTCGCAAAAAAACGAACGGCGCGGGCGGCGGCGGGCAAGACACTTTAAAACCTTCAAAACCGAAAGAGGAAATTGCAGTTCTCGAAAGTTTGGTAAATCCTTACAAAGCAATAGAAAAACTTCCGTCCGAAACTGTTTTGGCTGAGACCGAAACGGTGCAGGCGGATTTTTTTTCGCCTCGAATTAAAGCGGAAACACCTGAAATCAAAACAGAAATTCCTCAAAAAGAAGAACTTACATTTGCAGAAGAATCGAAACGGAAAAAAGAAGAAAAACGCGAAGAGCGCGATCTTGAGCTTTTGGGAGGCGAGCGTTGGCTCAAAAGAAACGGACATTTTTTAACCTATATCGGGCTTTATCTTTTTTCGATTTTGGTGCTTTTTCGTCCATATGAATTAATTCCAGGACTTGGATTTCTTTCGACATCGGCATTTATCGTGGCGATGGCGACTTTAATAATTTATATTCCCACACAATTTACAACCGAAGGAAATATTTCTGTTTTTCCGACAGAAGTAAAATGTATTTTTGCAATGGCTCTGATTGCTCTGTTGACGATGCCGATTGCGAAAAGTCCGCCAACGGCTTGGGAAACTTTTAACGATACGTTCATCAAAGCCGTTTTAATGTTCGTCGTAATGGTCAATGTTTTGCGAACCAGACGACGTTTGATGGGACTGATATGGCTCTCGCTTTCGGTGGGCGTTTATTTGAGCTATATTGCAATCGGAATGTTTTTGCGCGGCGAACTTAACGCCGAAGGTTATCGCGTAGATGTCGGCGTAAAAGGTCTTTTCGGTAATCCGAACGATTTGGCATTGCATCTTGTAACAATGATTCCGCTTGCCGTCTGTTTGGGGCTTGCAACGAAAAGCCGCGTGATGCGTTTTGTTTATTTTGCGGCGGCGATTCTTTTTGTTTCGGCAAATACGGTAACATATTCACGCGGCGGTTTTTTGGGCTTGGTTGCGGCATCTGCGGTGATGATTTGGAAACTCGGTCGCCGTCAGCGTTTGGGTGTGAGCATTGTTTCAATCGTTGTCGGGACTTTATTTATTTTGCTTGCGCCGGGAAATTATGCGGTGCGGATTCTTTCGATTTTCGGACTTGCGGCTGATCCGGTCGGTTCATCCGATCAGCGAAAAGAATTGCTTGAACGCTCGATAATCGTATCTTTGAGAAACCCTTGGGGCATCGGAATCGGCAATTTTCCGATTGTCGGCGTTCGCAATTTGGTAACGCATAATTCATTTACACAGGTTTCTTCGGAACTCGGAGTTTTGGGATTGTTGGCATATTTAATATTTATGATTAGTCCGTTTCGCAAACTCGGCGCAATCGAACGGACACTTTTTAAGAAAGATGAAGCTGATTGGTTCTATTATCTTTCTATCGGCTTGCAAGTGAGCATCGTCGGTTATATGGTTTCCAGCTTTTTCGTATCGGTGGCATATAATTGGTTTATTTATTATCTGGTTGCTTATGCCGTTGCCTTAAGAAGAATTTATCAAATCGAAAAAGGTTTAAGTGAAGGAGTGAAACCCGAACCGCTTTGGGATTGGAGCAAAACTTAAAATTTGATTCCGTTTATCGCACAAATTATTTTTTGGATGAGCGTTGTCGCGCTTTTCTATGTTTATGTCGGCTATCCGCTTTTGGTTTGGCTGGTTGGAGTTTTGCGTCCGCGTGTCGTGAAAAAATCGGAGTTTGCGCCGACGGTTACGATTTTGATTACTGCTTATAACGAAGAAAAAGCGATTCGCGCCAAACTCGAAAACACTCTGCAACTTTATTACCCGAAGAAAAAATTAGAAATTCTTGTCGCGTCCGATGGTTCGACCGATAAAACCGACGAAATTGTCAAAGAATTTGCCGCACAAGGCGTAAAACTTTTTCGGCAAGAAGGCAGAATGGGCAAAACCTTTACCCAAAACAAAGCCGTTGAACAATCTAACGGCGAGATAATTTTGTTTTCCGATGCGACGACAAATTATCAAACCGATGTTTTAACAACGATTTTGCCGAATTTTGCCGATGAAAAAATCGGATGCGTTGCCGGAAAGTTAATTTATGTTGACGAAACCGATTCGGGCGTTGGCAAAGGCGCGAAAAGTTATTGGAATTACGAAACATTTATCAAGGAATCCGAAAGTCGCGCGTGTTCGTTAATCGGCGCATCAGGCTGTTTGTATGCCGTTCGCAAATCTGCATATCAACCAATGTATCCCGAAGCGTGTTCCGATTTTTTGATTTGCACGGTGATTTATCGGCAAGGTTTGCGTTCGATTTATGAACCGAACGCCATCTGCACGGAAGAAACAAATCGCCAAACGCAAAAAGAATTTCAGATGCGTGTGCGCGTTATCGGTCAGACATTTACAGATCTTTGGCGCAACCGCGAAATGCTGAATCCGTTTCGCCAAGGCTTTTATGCAATCGAATTAATTTCGCATAAAGTTTTACGATATGCCGTGCCACTTTTTTTAATTTCAATCTTTATCACATCGGCAATTTTGGATTTTTACTCAAATCTTTTTATCGGGTTTTTCGCTATTCAGGTTTTATTTTACCTGTCGGCTTTTATCGCTTGGTTGTTTGAGCGCAAAAATATTTCCTTGGGCATTTTGGCGATACCGCTTTATTTTGTCCTGACAAATTTGGCTTCAGCAATCGGTTTTTACAAATTTTTAAGTGGCGAACGCTATGCCAAATGGGAGCCGATTCGGGAGAATAGTTTGGAGTCTCGCCTATAATTGAAACTTATAACAAAAAGATGAAATCAACTGCGAAACACAAAAATCTAATTTACGATGTCGGCTTGCATCACGGGCAGGACACGGACTTTTATCTCAAAAAAGGTTTTGATGTCGTCGCTTTTGAAGCAAATCCGGCGAATGTTGATTTTTGCAAAAAACGCTTTTCATCAGAAATAGCCGAAGGCAGATTAATCATTATCGAAGGCGGCATTGTCGAACTCGAAAATTGGAATGGCGGCGGGCATAAAATTGAGTTTTACCGCAATGAACAAACTTCTTTTTGGGGAACGACCGACAAGGAATTTGCTTTTCGCAATGAAGTTATGGGAACGCAAAACGAAAAAATCGAAATTCCGGCAGTAAATTTCGCTGCTGCGCTCGAAAAATATGGCATTCCGCATTATTTGAAAGCCGATATTGTCGGTTCTGAAAAGATTTGTTTGCGGGCGTTGCTCCAATTTAATAACAAACCCGATTATATTTCGATTCGTTCAGAAAAGGTTATCTGGAGCAATTTGCTTGAAGAATTCGATTTATTCGAGCGTTTAGGCTACGACAAATTTAAAGCTATTCAGCAAGACGTAACCGATTTTACGGTTGATTTGAACGGCGAAAAATATGTTTTCGATGAAGGCGCGTCCGGCACGTTCGGCGAAGAAACGAGTGGGAAATGGCGCACGAAAGAACAGGTTTTAAAAGATTATCACCGCATTTTTACGTTTTATTGGCTGTTTGGCGATTATTCTTATTTACTACAAAAAGAACGTGGCAAAAAATTTATCGCACAACTCGAAAGAATTGCCCGCCGTTCACTTCCGGGTTGGTATGACACGCACGCGAAACACGCATCTATTTAATTGATTTTTGATTTTTGAAAATAAAATCAAAGGTCAAAATCAAAGATCAAAAATCGAAGGATGAATCTTAAAATTGTAAAAAAAGGGGAAAATATTAAAGCAAACGCGCCAAAAGCCAGCGTGATTATTCCGGCTTACAATATTGCGCTTTATATTGTCGAAACCTTAAATTCTGTTCTTGCTCAAACTTACAAAGATTACGAAATTATTATCGTCAACGATGGCTCGAAAGATACGGTGGATTTAGAAAAAGTTTTAGAACCTTTTGCCGATAAAATTATTTACGCCGAACAAACAAATGCGGGCGCGTCTGTGGCGCGAAATGCGGCGATTTCACTGGCTCGCGGCGAAATTCTCGCGTTTCTGGACGGCGACGACCTTTGGCTTCCCGATTTTTTAGAATCGCAAATAAATTTTCTCGAAAAAGAAAATCTCGAAATGGTTTATTGCGACGCGGAAATTTTCGGCGACGCGCTCTTTGAAGGCAGAACTTTTATGAAAGATTCGCCTTCAAACGGCGCGGTTACAACGGAAAGTTTGATAACCGGCGAATGCAATGTGATAACGTCCGGCACGATTTTGAAAAGAGATTTGATTGAAAAATTCGGCAATTTCGACGCAAATATTCCGCGTTCGCAAGACTTTGATTTATGGTTTCGGCTTGCAAAATCGGGCGCACGAATCGGTTATCAAACTAAAATTTTATTGAAATATCGCGTTCGCCCCGACAATCTTTCCGGCGGAAATGTGAAACGCTCGGAACGCAATATTATTGCGCTTGAAATGATTAAAAATAAATACGATTTCACGTTGCAAGAAACCGAAATCTGGCAAAAACAAATGGCGCAATGCGAAGCCGAACTCGAACTCGAAAAAGGCAAATTCTGTTTGGCGAACGGCGAATTTTCCGAAGCGCAAAAACACATCGCCGAAGCCAACAAATATTTTCGCAAACCGAAATTATCAATGATAAACTGGCTTGTCAAATTTTCGCCCGAACTTGCACTGAAATTATTTAAAAAATCGCGCCCCGCAGAATTTTCGTTTATTTTGCAAAAATAGAAAATTTTGTAGCGTAAAATTAAAACTGCTGAAATAATTGATAATTGGTAAATTCTTCCGTGTGAATCGGACATTTATCAAATCTCAAATTTCAATTATCAAATATTTCAGCGATTTTTGCTTAACCTGCCGAATCAAGTCAAATTTGGAGGATTTGCTCTTTTATAACTTTTCTCATAACGAAAGATTTTGAGTATAATTCAAAAATATGAGCGGTAATCAGGTTCGTCGAAAAGAAGTCAAAAAATCGGGTTGGAATAAACGGCTGATTTTTTCGGTGTCGGCGATTTTAATTGTTTTGAGCGCGGTTGTCGGTCTTACGTTTGTAAATTTCGGCGACAAATTTAATCTTTTTGCCGCGCCGCTCGAAATTGTTTCGGTAAATAATCAAAAAATAATTCGCGTTCCAAAAGGCGGCGATTTGCAAGCCGCAATTAACAAAGCGCAAGGCGGCGACATCATCGAACTCCAAGCCGGTGCGACTTATTACGAAGCGAAACTGCCGAACAAAAACATCAAAGATTTTATCACGATTCAAAGTTCCGCCGTTGCACAACTTCCTACCGATAAACGAGTTAATCCTTCAAACGCCAATTCGATGGCGAAAATCGTAACCCGCGGAAAAGGAAATGCAGCGGTTTCGACCGAAAACGGCGCACATCATTTTCGGTTTATCGGCATCGAATTTACCGCCGAAAATGCCGATTATATTTACAATTTGATTTATCTAAACACCGACAGCCCGAAGGTTACGGACGTTCCGCGATTTTTCGAGTTTGACCGATGCTATTTTCATCCACACAAAACCGGGATCACACGGCGCGGAATTGCCGCGAATTCGGGCGACACGATTATAAAAAACAGTTATCTTCAAGGATTTGCCGGAAACCAGGAAGAAACGCAAGCAATCGCCGGTTGGTCAGGCACGAAAAACTTAAAAATCATCAATAATTATCTCGAAGCGGGCGCGGAAACGGTTCTGCTCGGCGGCGCAGACCCGTTTTCGGCTGAACTGATTCCGGCGGACATCGAAATTCGCGGAAATTATTTTTACAAACCGCTCGAATGGTTCAAGAAAGTTACGATAAAAAACGATTTTGAAATAAAAAACGCCAAGCGCGTGCAGTTTATCGGCAACGTCCTCGAAAATAATCAATCGGCGGGCGCAATGTGGATAACCGTCCGCAACCAAGACGGCAAAGCTCCGTTCAGCACGATTGAAGATGTTACGGTGAAAGATAATTTAATTATCAGCGCGGGAACGGGAATTAATATATTGGGCAAAGACGACGGACATCCGAGCCAAACCTTGAAACGTCTGACGATTACGAATAATCTTTTTCTCGATATTACCAACAAAGAGGTCGGCTACGGCGGATATTTCATCCAAGTTTCAAACGGCGAAGATATTTTGATTGCCAATAATACGAGTTTTAATGTCGGAAATCCGTTGATGTTTCACGGCGAAATGCCGAAAAACTTCTTGTTCCGCGATAATATCGTTGCACACGACAGCTACGGCGTTCAAGGTCATCCGAACATCAAATCAGCCGATGGACAAAGGATTTTCCAAAACAATTTAATTTTCAACAGCAAAAAAATCAACAAATCCGATTCCGTTTTCCCGAACGGAAACATCTGGATTGAAGATTACAAAAACATCGGTTTTATAAACGCGGCACAAAAAGATTTTCGCCTCGCCGCCAACAGCAAATTCAAAGCCAAAGGCAAAAACGGCGTGGACATCGGAAGCAATTTAAATATTGCCGATTATCAAAAAATTATGGCAAAGTGAAACTATTAACAATTTAATCGAATAACTCCGCAATCTTAATTGAAAAGAAAATTTATGAACGCAGTAGAAAATATCAAAACAGTTCCGCAAATCAGCGGACTTTCGCCAAAGGTTTGTTTGGCGATTTCAAAATTATTTTTAGGAAAAGGACCTTTGAAGCGTTTCGGATTTCGCAAAGACGAAATTACGCGCTTTGATTCGATGGAAAACTATGTTGCCGACCGCGTAGAGCAAATTGAAGAATATCAGGAACTTTTCAAGCCTTTTGCCTCGTTTGAAGGCAAAACCGTTCTGGAACTCGGATGCAATCGCGGCTATTTGCTCAACAGTTTTCTACAACACGAAAATTTCACGGCAATCGGTGCGGAAATCAACCCCGAAGCCTTGAAAATCGCCCGCGAAAATTACGGCGATAAAATTAAATTTGTGCAAACGACACCGAACAAAATTCCTCTGCCGGACGAAAGCGTTGACATAATTTATTCGATTGACACATTTGAACATCTGAGCCAACCGAGCGAGATTTTAATGGAATGTCAGCGCGTTTTGCGTCCCGATGGAATTTTGCTTCTGCATTTCAGCACTTGGCTCACACCTTACGGTTCGCATCTCGAAGACATAATCCCGATGCCGTGGGCAAATTCCGTGTTTTCGATGGACACGCTTCTGAAAGTCGCCGCGCATCTCTACGATTCGCCCGATTACGATGTTGCTTGTTATTACATTGATGAAAAGACAGGCAAGCGCAAACCGAATCCGTTTCTCGACAAAGAAAAATGGGACGAATATCTCAATCACATCACGATTCGACGTTTTCGCGCACTTATCAAAAAACTGCCTTTTGAAATCCATCATCTCGAAAACATCGGTTTCGGCGGCAAAAAATTCAAAATCGGAAAACATTTGGAAAGACTTTCAAGATTGCCCGTAACCGAAGAATTTTTCACGAAAGCCACCTTTGCCGTTTTGAAAAAGAAAAATTAAATGCGAAATTATTTCGTGGTATAATTCAGTTGCCGAGAAAAAACGGTTTTCGGCAACTGAATTTTTTTACCTTCCTTAAAAAACTAAACTTGCAGGAAATTAATCAAACAACATCATTAAAAGCGCAAAGTGCGTGGCTTTTGTTTGCGAAAACAGTTGGCTTCGGGCTGAGTTTTTTGTTGCCGTTGTTGATTGTTCGCGCTTTAACGCAAGAACAAGTCGGCGTTTATCGGCAGGTTTTTCAAGTGATTATTAACGCGATGGTGATTTTGCCGCTCGGTTTTTCGATGAGTGCATTTTATTTTCTTTCGCGTGATGAGGAAAAGCGCAAACTCACTGTTTTCAATATTTTACTGTTTAATTTCACGATTGGCGGTTTGGCGTGTTTGACGCTTTTTTTGTTTCCGCAACTTCTCGGAAATCTTTTTCACAGCGAAGAAATCGCCGCTTTGTCGCCAAAAATCGGATTGGTTATTTGGCTTTGGATATTTTCGACTTTTTTAGAAACCGTTGCGATTGCTAATCAAGAAACCCGCCTTGCCACCATTTTTATAATTTCGGCGCAATTTACGAAAACCGTTTTTATGGCGGGCGCGGTGATTATTTTTGCGACGGTCGAAGCCTTTATTTACGCGGCAATGTTGCAAGCCGGTTTGCAAACGATTGTTTTGCTCGTGTATTTGAATTCGCGTTTTCCGCAATTTTGGGGGAAATTTGACCGCAAATTTTTCTTTGAACAAGCGGCTTACGCGCTTCCGTTTGGGCTTGCCGCTTTGCTTTGGACTTTGCAAACCGATATTCACAATTATTTTGTCGGCTGGCATTTCAGCGCGGCGGAATATGCGATTTACGCTTACGGATGTTTTCAAATTCCTTTGATTGCAATGCTTGTCGAATCGGTAAATTCGGTTTTGATTGCGCGGATGAGCGAACTTCAATCGCGTGGTGAACGTGAAGAGATAATTCGTTTAACGGCGCGGGCAATGCAAAAACTCGCGCTCGTCTATTTTCCGCTTTACGTCTTCTTAGCGATTGAAGGCAGAACCTTCGTAACGACCCTTTTTACGAAAAATTATCTGGCAAGTGTTCCGATTTTTGAGATAAATTTACTGCTTTTGCCGATGAGCATTTTTATCACCGACGCGATTTTTCGCGCCTACGAAGATTTGGGCAGAATGTTGTTAATTGTGCGCGGATTTATTCTTACAGGTTTGGTTGCCGGTCTTTATTTCGGGATTCAATATTTTGATTTGCGTGGAATGATTGCAATTGTGGTGGTCGCAACTTTTATAGATAAAATAATTGCGACGTTTATTGCGTGGCGCAGATTGGGCGTGAAATCTTCAGATATTTATTTACTCAAAAGCGTCGGTTTAACAGCGATTGCCAGCGCAGTTGCAGGCGCAATTACATATATTTTTGATATGTTTTTCGATGAAAAAATCGCCGGTTGGACAGCTAATCTGACACATACTATTTTTCCTTCGGCGAAACAAGGTTTGGTTGATTTCGTGTCAGGAAGTATGATTTTAGCCGTTTCCGCAATGGTTTTTATCCCGATTTATTTTATTCTGATGAATCGTTTCGGTTTGCTCGAAGACGGTGAAAAGCGGATTTTTGAGAAAATATTCAGAAAGAAAGACAATGAGGCGATGAGATTGAGCAATTGAGCAATTTTTGCTTCGTCTTGCCATCTCATCGTCTTTTTTCACAGTCTTTCCAACTGTAAAAGATGAATTGCTTGTTCGCCGTATTCGACAACGGTGCGGCTGTATTTTTTGTCAATGGCGGAACGTAAAAATCTTGACAAAAAAAACATTGGGTTCGTCATTTGACGATTTTTTTCGGTTCTTGAAAAATTAAAGACATCACGGCTGAAATTGCGAAAATATCCTGTATCCGAAACAAGCGGCGCGGTTTTTTCTTCAAACGGAATATGTGCAAATTCGGGAAATGCAAAACGGATTGTTTCGGTATGAAACTCGTGGTCGAGAAACAATTCGGCGGGTAAAGCCGAAAGAAACTCGAAAACTTCGGTTTCCAGATAAGGCATCACAACCTGCGCTTCATCGCCCGAAAGCGCAAACGGAACGGGCGCAATACAACGGCGCGTGCGGCTGTAAAAATAAAATGCGCTAACGGCGTTCGGATGATTTTTATATTTTGTAAGTTCTTCAATAAGATGATTTACGGCACGTTCGCGGTTGTAAATCGCATATAAATTTTTCGTCAAAAGTTTCGGAATATAGCCTTCGGCTTCAAGAATATCGTCAGCCAAAGCGTGAAAATTCTCTTCATTGAAAAGTTTTAGACGCTTTTCGGTCAGAAAATGTCCGGCGGAAAGCACGTCGCCCGCAATTCCGTCATAGATCGCGCAGGGATTTTCTGTAATATAATCAGCCAAAGCCAAAAACCAAGCGTGTTCATAAACCGAAAATCCAAATTTTTTGTTTTTGAACATTTCGGCTTCGACACGCGGACGTTTTTGTTCGAGCAAGATATGTTTGATTTTTGTCGCTTCGCAAACTTTCGCCGCAATTCGCGCATCTTCATTTGCACGCGGCGGCGGATGCAAAATTGTTGCACAGGCAAGCGGTTTCAGATTTGCTTTGCACAGCGCAAGGGTAATATGCCGCGAATCGCGCCCGCCGCTCAGAGGCACGATAAATTTTTTATCCGGCGGCACGGTTTTTTCGATTGCCTTTTGAAAAAGTTCGGCGTAAGTTTCAATGGCTTCTTGGCGCGAAATGCGTAACGGCTTTGGAGCGAGAATTTCTTTAGATTCTGTTTTTAATACGCCTTTTTCCCAAGTCAAAACACTTGCGGGTGCAAGTGCGCGAATGTTTTTGAAAATCGTGTCTTCGCCAATGAGCCAGCCAAGCCGCAAAAAAAGTGCGAGTGCATCTTCGTCAAATTCGATTTTTCCGGCAATTTCCAGCAGTTTTTCGATTGAAGAAGAAACGGCAAATTCGTTCTCGCCGCAAAAATAATATACCGGAAAATACCCGTGTCGGTCGTTTGTTAAAGTTAAGGTTTCACCATTCCAAGTCCATTCGGCAAAGACGTTGCACGATTTATTACCGAGTGAAATGTGGAAGTCTCCGAATGTTTCAGTTTTGGACTCGGAAAATTTGGCGCGAAAAAATTTTTCCATAATCTAAGGACAAAGACGCTTTTAATTTTACACCATTTTGTCAAAAATACAGTCGCGTTGAAAGCGATAAAAATACTTGTAAATAAAGCAGATAAGTAGTAAATTAAATAAAGACTTGCGCTTTCCATCCCGCAATCGAACAAAACCTTTGTAAAAACTTTTCCAATTACTCATAATTCTAAAAAGTCGGCAGTAAAAATCTCAGCCGGAACATCAAAAAAACAATGTGCGGAATCGCCGGATTTATTTCAAAAGAAAAAGATTTGCCTGTGCGCGAGCGTGAAATTTTGCTCGACAAAATGTGCAAAATCATTACGCACCGCGGACCTGATGAGCAAGGTCTCGCGGTTGAAGGTCGCGCCGCGCTCGGAATGAGGCGGCTTTCGATTATTGATTTGAAAGGCGGACAACAACCGATTTATACCGAAGATGAAAGCGCATTTATTGTGTTTAACGGTGAAATTTATAACTATCAAGAACTGAAAGAAGAACTCGAATCTCGCGGACATCGCTTTAAAACCAATTCCGATACAGAAACGATTTTGCTGGCTTACAGAGAATTTGGCGTGGAATGTGTGCAATATTTACGCGGAATGTTTGCGTTTGCAATTTGGGACAAACACGATGAAAGTCTTTTTGTTGCAAGAGATAGAGTTGGCAAAAAACCGCTTTTTTACAGTTTGACCGAAAAAGGAAATTTCGTTTTCGGCTCGGAACTGAAAGTTTTGCAAACGCACGGCGAAATTTCCGGCGAAATGGATTTTTCCGCGCTTGATGCGTATTTGACGTTCGGTTATGTGCCGGAAGAATTTTGCATTTTCAAAAATGTCCAAAAACTTGCGCCCGGACATTTTTTGTTTTTCCAAGACGGCAAAATTACGACGCGCAAATATTGGGATTTTCGATATGAAAAGCCGGTCGAGATAAAAACCGAAGACGAATACGCCGAAACTTTACGCGAACTTATCAAAGAATCGGTCAAAATTCGTCTGATTTCGGAAGTTCCGCTCGGCGCATTTTTGTCAGGCGGCGTTGATTCTTCGTGCGTTGTCGGAATGATGTCCGAAATTTCCGAAACGCCTGTGAAGACGTTTTCAATTGGCTTTAATGAAGACAGTTTTGACGAATTGAAGTATGCGCGAATTGCCGCGAAACACTTCAAAACCGAACATCACGAATTTATCGTAACGCCGGATTTGGTCGAAACGGTTGATGAACTTGTTTGGCATTTTGACGAACCTTTTGCCGATCCTTCCGCGCTTCCGACGTTTATGGTTTCAAAAATGGCGCGAGATTTTGTAACCGTAGTTTTGTCGGGCGACGGCGGCGATGAATTGTTTGCAGGTTATACGCGATACGTTACCGATAAAAAACGAAGCGGTTTAGAAAAATTGCCGTCGGCATTTCGTGAAAATCTGCTAAAACCTTTGAGCAAAGCACTTCCGCATTCTGCGAAAGGCAAAAATTATCTTTACAATGTTTCGCTCGAAGCGATTGAACGCTATATTGACAGCGTTTCGTATCTCGGAAATTTGAAGCGAAAATCACTTTATTCGCGCGAATTTTTTAATAATTTGAACGGCGATTTCGGCAAAGCGGAAAATCTTTTCGGACAAATTGCGCGAAAGGTTTCGACCGAAAATCCGATTGACAATTTGCTTTATCTCGACAGCAAGACTTATCTCGTGAGCGATATTTTGACAAAAGTTGACCGGATGAGTATGGCAACTTCGCTCGAAGCGCGTGTGCCGCTTCTTGACCATAAATTGATTGAATTCGTTACAAACATTCCGACCGAATTGAAGCTCAAAGGGCTTGAAACAAAGTATATTTTCCGCAAAGCCATTGGCGAAATTGTGCCGAAAGAGATTTTAAATCGCCCGAAACAAGGCTTCGGCGTGCCGCTAAATGAATGGATAAATTTGCAGTTAAAAGACAAAATTCACGAAACTTTGAGTGAACGAAAAACGCTTGAACGTGGATTTTTTGACGCGAAATACATCAAAGTTTTATTGGACGAACACGCTCGAAAACGCCGCGACCATTCTTATTCGCTCTGGATTTTGTATATTTTGGAACTTTGGCAAAGGAGGATTGGTTTCTAGTTTTCGGTTTCCGGTTTCCGGTTTTTCAACGAGAAACTAGAAACCGGAAACCAGAAACCCAAATGAGCAATTATCAAGAATATACGCAAACGGCAATCGAAAAATTCGCGCAGAAAGATGCGGCGAAGCGATATTTGTTGGTTGATGCGGTGAAAAACCCGAAGATGGTTTTGGATGTCGGTTGCGGCGCGGGGCAAGAGATTTTGCCGTTTCTTGAAAAAACCGATGCTTTTTGCGTCGGCATTGATTTTGCGGATGAACTCGGAAAGGTTACAAAAGAAGTTTTTCGCGGAAAAAATTACGAAAATCGCTTTGCCTTTGTGCGTTCAAAAGGCGAAGAAATTCCTTTCGCCGATGAAAGTTTCGATGTCGTTTTGTGCCGCGTTGCGCTTCCTTATATGAATAATCGTCAGGCGTTTGCGGAAATTTCGCGGATTTTGCGCGTGAATGGAACTTTTTTATTGAAAACGCACGCGCCGGCGTTTTATTTCGGAATGATTCGGGAAAGAATCGGCACATTTAGCGCAAAACAGCTTGCGTATCCGATGATTTGTCTGGCAGGCGGAATCGTTCATTCGTTGAGCGGAAAGCAATTCCAAAAAGGCTTTTGGAAAGGCAAGGAAATCTATCAAACTAAAAGGTTTATCGAAAAAGAATGTGCGCGAAACGGATTGAAAATCGAAGGTTTTTTAGCAGACAACAATCGTGCAACGCCTTCGTTTGTAATTATTAAAAATGATCTTTGATCTTTGATCTTTGGTTAAATCTCAAAGGTCAAAAATCAAAAATCAAAGATCGAAAATCAAATGAGTTACTTAACAAAATTAAAATGGAATCTACCTTGGCTCGTGCGTTATCCGTTCGTGCGCGTGAAGACGTTTTTGGAAATGAATGCGTTTGAGAAAAGACACGTTATTTTCACGATTGCAGACCATTTTGAACCAAGTTGGAGTCGAAACGGTTTGCTTGATTTAGATTCGCAACGGCGACGGTTGGACGAATATCACAAGCTCGCACGAAAAACGGGCGAAGCTGTGCGCGACGCAGATGGAACAAAGTTTCGGCACACGAATTTTTATCCTGCCGAACAATATGACAAGGCGATTTTGGACAAAATGGCGGAAATGCAAGCGGAAGGTTTGGGCGAAACGGAAATTCATTTGCATCACGGCGTTGAAAAGCCTGACACAGCGGAAAATTTGCGAAAATCTTTAGTCGAATTTCGTGATATTTTGGCGGAAGAGCATAAACTTTTGTCGCGTTTCGATGGCGACGAACAACCGAAATATGCGTTTGTTCACGGCAATCTTGCGCTCGGAAATTCTTGTAGCGGACGGTTTTGCGGCGTTGATGAAGAAATGCAAATCTTGCAGGAAACAGGCTGTTATGCCGATATGACTTTGCCGTCTGCGCCGGACGAATCACAGGTCGAAATGATCAATCAAATTTACGAATGCGGGTTGCCTTTGGACGAAAAAATTCCGCATCGAAAAGGGGCTTCGGTGAAAGTTTTTGGAAAAAAGCCGCAATTACCACTTATATTTACAGGACCACTGGTATTTAATTGGACGCGGCAAATAAAAGGTTTGCCCGTTCCGCGCCTTGAAGACGGCGCACTTGTCCATAATCAGCCGATGGATTTGGCGAGATTTCGGCGTTGGACTTCGGCGAATGTAACGGTTAAAGGCAAAAGCGATTGGGTTTTTGTCAAACTTTATTGCCACGGCTTTTTCGATCACGATCAAGCGGCTTCGATTGGTGAAGATGCGGCGAGATTTTTTAGCGAAATTATCGAAAACGGCGAAAAAACGGGCAAATATAAAGTTCATTTCGCTTCGGCGCGTGAAGCGTTCAATATGGTTTTGGCAGGAATTGACGGCAAAAGCGGGAATCCGAACGAGTTTCGCAATTATAAATTGAAAACAATTATGGGTGAAACGGAAAAAAAGATTGACGAACAGCGAGAAAAATTTGCAATATGTCAGTAGAAACGATGGCGAATCCGATAGATAAAATCAGGAAAATAAAAGGCAAAAGCTGGACGGAGATTCTCACGCGCGGCGAACAGGCTCTGTCCGTCTATACCGAACAAATCGGTTTGAGCGGAAAATTGCCGACTGATGAAGAACTTGTCCAACTAACTGAAAAATCTTATTTCGGAAAGGAAAAAATTACGCCTCAACTATTTTTTGAAGCCTTTTGTGAAAACGCCGACTTTGCATTTTTCCCGTCGTTTCGTCAAAAAGGCGCGACGCTTGCGGCTTTTCGGCGCGATTTCGGCGAAAAAAGCGCACGTCCGTTTATCGAAAAAGCCGATAGAATGATTTCGGGCAAATTCGATTTACTCGGACTTTTAAATCTCGATTTCGGTGCAGATGTTGATTGGCATTATGAACCTGTGGCGGACAAAAAAATTCCGCTCAAACATTGGAAACAGTTCGATGAACTCGACACCACGGAAACCGGCGATAAAAAAATCGTTTGGGAACTCAACCGGCATCAGCATTTTTTCACACTCGGCGTGGCTTATTGGCTGACGAAAGATGAGCGTTATGCAGAAACTTTTGCGCGACATCTCGAATCTTGGATGGCGCAAAATCAACCCGGAATGGGCATAAATTGGTTTAGCTCGCTTGAGGTTGCGTTTCGTGCAATAAGCTGGATTTGGGCGTTTAATTTTTTCAAAGATTCGCCGCATCTCACGCCGCAACTTTTCCAACAAGCCTTAAAATTCTTATATTTACACGGCAGACACATCGAAAAGTATCTTTCGACATATTACAGCCCGAACACGCATCTGACAGGCGAAGCACTCGGACTTTATTATCTCGGCACACAATTTCCGTTCTTTTCACGCGCTCCGCATTGGCGCAAAATGGGCGAAGATATTTTGTTTGCCGAACTCGACAAACAAATTTTGCCCGACGGCGTTTATTTCGAGCAGACGACTTGGTATCAGCGTTACACTGTAGATTTTTATACGCAATTTTTGATTCTGAAAACTTTGAACAACGGCGAAACGGAAAAAAATCTGCAAGCCAAACTCGAAACAAAATTGCAGTTAATGTTGGATTTTTTGATGTATGCGACTCGTCCCGACGGCACAACGCCTTTTATCGGTGATGATGACGGCGGCAGATGTTTGCCGCACGGAAACGTCGGAACGGAAGATTTTCGAGCGGTTTTGACGACCGGCGCAGTTCTTTTCGGGCGCAGTGATTATAAATTTGTCGCGCACGATTTTTCGGAAGAAACCCTTTGGCTTTTAGGCGCGGAAAGCCGTCAAAGTTTTATGAATTTAAGATTAGTGCGTCCGACGAAAACCTCAAACGCTTTCAAATCGGGCGGTTATTTCGTAATGCGGGACGGTTGGGCGGAAACCGATGATTTTCTGCTGATTGACGGCGGCGAACTCGGCGCAAAATCGGGCGGACACGCTCATTCGGACGCGCTTTCGATAGATTTAGCGGTCGGCGGCGACTCGCTTCTGGTTGATTCGGGAACATACACTTATCACGAATCGGACGAATTGAGAGATTTTTTCCGCACGACTATTGCCCATAATACTTTGCAGATTGACGGCAAATCGCAATCTGAGCCGGGCGAGAAATTTAATTGGAAAACCCGCGCAAACACGGACGTTCATTCGTGGATTTCGCAAGACCGTTTCGATTTTTTTGAAGGTTCGCACGATGGTTATGAGCGTTTGGCTTCGCCCGCAACACACACGCGAAGCATTCTGTTTTTGAAAAACGACTATTGGATTATGCGCGATTTTGCTCAAACAAGCGGCGAACACGAATACGCGCTCAATTTTCATTTCAACACGGAAACTAAGCCGTCAATCGAAGGCGCGGAAAACGGGAGTTTGTGCGTTAATGCCACCCGCAAATCAAAAGACGGACTTCGCCTTTTCACCTTTGGCGACAATGGAAATTGGCAGCGCAAAGAAAGTTGGATTTCAAACAGTTACGGCAAAAAAATCAACGCCCCTTTCTTAAGATTTATCTCGAAAGGCACAGGCGCACAAGAATTTTTTACGTTTATGATTCCTTCGGAGCAGACTTTTAATGCTCCCGAAGTTTTTGAAACCGAAATTCCGGGCGGACGCGCTTTTGTCATAAAATACCGCGATTATCACGATTTATTTGTCGTAACGGACGGCGAACAAATTGTCCGCACCGAATTTTTTAACACGAATTTTGAATTCTTGTGGGCGCGTCTGAGCGCAAACGAAGATTTGCCCGAAGAATTCGTTCTCATCGGCGGCACGCATTTTTCGCTCGGCGGCAGAGATGTGATAAATTTCCCCAACAAATTGGATTTCGCCATTGCCCGACGCTTGGGAAATCGGCTCAATGTCCGCACCAGCGAAAGCGTTTTCAGCGTTTCGCTTCCGTCGAAAGCCTCAACGACCTACATTTTGAAAAACTCCGAGCAATCATAAAGCATCGCGCTTGCAAAATGCTTCATCTCGCAAGTTTGATGAAGCATCTCGCAAGCGTGATGAAGCATCTTGGAAGCGTGAAACTTCGTCAAACTGCCTCAAAAAATGATTAAATAAGTAAGTGGACGCAATTATCTTATGAATTATAACCACGAAAACACACACAACAACACCAAAGAAACCAACTTTTTTCGTATTGTTTTGTGTGTTTTCGTGGTTTCATCTTCAAAACTAATTGGATAGACAAAATTGCTTTTAACTGAAACCTCTAAAATAATTGATAATGTGCCGTATTTTTACACGATAATTATCAAATTCCAATTATCAGTTATCAATTATTTCAGAGATTTTTACCTTTATTTATTTGCGTCCGACTGCTTATTCTGTCCGTTTACTTACTAAAGAAAGTGAAGAAAAACATTCTCCAATTCATCGGCAGTTTTCACACCGGCGGCTCGGAACGCCAAGCTGTTCAGCTTGTCCATCTTTTGAAAGAAGCAGGTAAATTTAATGTTTTTCTCGCAACTTTGAACCGTGAAGGCGCATTGCTCGAAGAAGTTGCCGGACTCAGATTTAATCAAATCCCCGAATTTCCGCTCATCTCGTTTTATGATTTGAATTTTGCAAAACAGATTAAAAATTGCGTGAAGTTTTTGCGCGAAAACAAAATCGAAATCGTCCACACACACGATTTTTACACCAATATTTTCGGCATCACGGCGGCAAAACTTGCGGGCGTAAAAGTGAAAATCGCTTCAAAACGCGAAACGGGCGGAATGCGTTCAAACTTGCAGAAAACAATCGAAAAAAGGATTTTCGGTTGGGCAGACGCGGTTGCCGTAAATTCAAAAGCCGTTGAAAAATATTTGATTGATGAAGGAATCTCACGCGAAAAACTCGAATTGATTTACAACGGTTTGGATTTGGAAAGATTACAACCGAAACTCACGGACAGAAAACAAATTTTAGAAAAATTAGGTTTGCCGACTGATGAAAATATAAAATTTATTACGTTGGTCGCAAACCTGCGCCACGACGTAAAAAATCAACCGATGTTTCTTCGTGCGGCACAAAAAGTTTCGGCGAAATTTCCGAACGCACATTTCGTTCTTGCGGGCGAAGGCGAATTGCGTGAAGGTTTGGAAAATCTTGCGCGTGAACTCAAAATTGTCGGAAATACACATTTTATCGGGCGTTGCGAAATTGTTCCCGAACTTCTTTCAGCAAGTTTCTCTGGAACTTTGACATCTTTTCACGAAGGTTTTTCAAATTCGATTTTGGAATATATGGCGGCAAAATTGCCCGTTGTTGCGACAAATGTCGGCGGCGCAAGCGAAGCGATTGTTGAAAATGAAACGGGTTTTTTGGTTAAATCTGACGACGATGAAACATTCGCAAACTGTTTGATTGCATTGCTCGAAGATGAAACAAAAGCGCGAAAATTCGGCGAAAACGGCGCGAAAATTGTTGCCGAAAAATTTTCCGTTGCGGCGCAGTTGAAAAATGTTTCGGAACTTTACGAACGGAAGTCTAATGAACGCTAAAAAAGAAAAAATAAAAATCGCACTCGTCGCGCCTTCTCTGCGTGTCGTTGGCGGGCAATCAATTCAAGCGCGGCGTTTGATTGATGCTTTTGCGGTTGATGAAAACGTCGAGATTTCTTTCATTCCGAACAATCCCGAAACCGTTTTTGAAAACGTCAAAATTCTTCGCACGATTTTTACTTCAATCAAATTTTGGTTATCGCTTTTCGTTAAAATTCCGCAATCAAAAATCGTTCACATCTTTTCTTCCGGCACGACAAGCTACATTATTTCAACACTTCCGCCGTTGTTTATCGCCAAACTTTTTAGAAAAAAAACGATTCTTCACTATCACACGGGCGAAGCCGAAACGCATCTGAGCGATTGGAAATTGACGGCAAAACCGACAATGAAACGCTTTGATAAAATCATTGTGCCGTCGCAATTTTTGATTGATGTTTTTGCGAAATTCGAGTTAAAGGCGGAAGCAATTTTTAATTTTGTCGAAAGCGAAAAATTTAAGTTTCGTGAGAGAAATCCGCTTCAGCCCGTATTCCTATCGAATCGAAATTTTGAAGCGCATTATCAAGTTTCAGACGTTTTACGCGCCTTTCGCTTAATTCAAAATCGCTTTGCGGACGCGAAACTTTTTGTCGCCGGAGCGGGAAGCGAAGAAAAACTTTTGCATCAACTCGCCGCCGAATTAAAACTTGAAAATGTCGAATTTTTAGGCAGAATCGAGCCGTCGGAAATGCCGCAAATCTATGATAAAGCGGATGTTTATTTGAACGCTTCAATTGTTGATAATATGCCGCTGTCGTTTATCGAAGCCTTTGCCGCCGGAATGCCGATTGTTTCTTACGCAACCGGCGGAATTCCGTATATTTGCAAACACGGCGAAACGGCTTTACTTGTTGAAACTAAAGATTTTGAAGCATTGGCACAAGAAGCGATTCGTTTGTTTGAAGATAAAGATTTGGCGCAAAAAATTATTGCTCAAGCACACGGCGAAAGTGTAAAATATTCAAAGCAAGCTGTTTGCACCGATTGGCTTGAAACCTACCGAAATCTTTCCGAATGAACGAAAAAAAACTAAAAATAATCATTTTAACTCACGGCGGCGCAGAGCGTTTGCTCGAACTTTTGGTTGAGATAAAATCAGTTAAAGTCGTTGGCGTGTTCGTTGAAACAGCGACGGAAAAGCGCAGAAGTTTCAAAGAAAAGATTAAGCGTTCGATTCGTTATGACGGTTATTTTGCAACAATTAAGAAGATTTTTAAGAAAGAAAATCAAGACGTGAAAACAATTCAATCGAGCCAAGGCAATTTGGAAAAGTGCGTCGCAAACTTGAAAATTCCGCTTCACAAACTTGAAAATTATCACGCCGAAAGTGCGATAAAAATGTTAAAAGAAACGAATGCGGATTTGGGCATTCTTTATGGCACGAATATCATCAAAGAATCGGTTTTTTCGATTCCGCGTCTCGGTTCGATAAATATTCATCAAGGACTCGCGCCGATTTATCGCGGCGGTCCGACGGTGTTTTGGGAGCTTTTTAATGATGAAAAAGAGGTTGGAATCACCGTTCATTTCGTCGCGCCCAAAGTTGATACGGGCGATATAATTTTGCAGAAAACCGTAAAACTTGATTATGATTTTTCACGTTACGGTTTGGATTATGAAGCATTTTTAGAAGATTTCCGTGCTTCATTGAAAGAACCTTCAGCCGAACTTTTAGCCGAATCCGTGCGATTGATTTCGGAAGGAAAAGAGCAGAGAAAAAAGCAAGACACAAGTCTCGGCAAGCGTTATAAATTGCCGATAAAATCTGAAAAAGACGCGCTGTTAAGACTTTTAAAAGAACGGAGAAATTTTCTTGACGCAAAGGTGCAAAGGCGCAAAGGCGCAAAGAATTTTTCGGAAAATCAATAAAAACTTTGCGTCCTCGCATCTTTGCGTTAAAAAACAAAAGTGAAAAAAACTTTACTCAAAACAATGTATAATTTCGGCGCATTTGCTCCTTTTCGTTGGGCAAATCGCAGAAATGTTTTGATTTTGATGTATCATCGTTTCGGTGAAGGTGCGGGGAAAGTTTCTGCCGCCGATTTTGAATTGCATCTCGAATATTTGAAAAATCATCATCGCGTTTTGTCGCTTGTGGAAACGGTTGAATTTTTGCAAAACGGAAAATCTTTGCCGCTGAATTCGGTTGTGATAACGATTGATGACGGTTACAGAGATGCTTATGAAATCGCGTTTCCGCTTTTGAAAAAGTTTAATTTTCGAGCAGTCGTTTATGCGATTACCGAGTTTTCGGACGGTAAATGCTGGCTTTGGACGGATTTGATGCGGTATGTTTTGCTGAATACGAAACGTGATGTAGAGAACAGATTGGAAACGGCGGCGCAGATAAATGCGAATTTGAAAAAACTTCCGAACGACGAAAAACATGCGAAAATCATAGAATTTGCAAAAGATTTCGGAGTCGAAATTCCTACGCTTCCGCCGCCTGAATTTGCGCCGATGAATTGGGATCAAGCAAGGGAAATGGATGAGAACGGCGTGAAAATCGAATCGCATACCGTTACACATCCGATTTTGACGAATATTTCGGCGAACGAATTGGATTTTGAGTTGCAAACTTCAAAAAAACGTCTCGAAGAAGTTTTGAACCGGCGTGTTGAGCATTTTTGTTATCCGAACGGTTCGCTGAATAAAACTGTGGAAAAAGCTGTGGAAAAAGCCGGTTACAAATCGGCGACAACGACCGAATACGGTTTTAATAATCCGCAAACCGAAAAATTTTTGCTCAAACGAATTGACGCGCAATCTTCAATCGAAAATTTCGCGCAAAGCACAAGCGGATTTGAAAGTTTCAGGTTTCAGGTTTCAGGTTTGAAGTTAAAAACAACCCGAAACCCGAAACCCGAAACCCGAAACTAAAAAAAGATGTGTGGAATCAACGGAATCGCGCTTTCGAGCCGTTCCAAAAAACAAATTAATGAATCAATTTTGCGGCGAATGACGGACGTGATTCATCATCGTGGACCTGATGGCGACGGCATTTTTATTGATGAAAAAATCGGGCTTGGGCATCGGCGTTTATCAATCGTTGATGTCGCGCACGGCGCACAGCCGATGTTTAATCACGATAAATCAATTTCGATAATTTACAACGGCGAAGTTTATAATCACGCCGATTATCGCGCCGAATTGGAAGCAAAAGGTTATATTTTTCAGAACAATTCGGACACCGAAACGATAATTCATCTTTACGAAGAATACGGTGTGAAATGCGTCGAAAAGCTGCGCGGAATGTTTGCGTTTGCGATTTGGGACAAGCGAGCGAGAACGCTTTTTATTGCGCGTGATCGGCTTGGCGTAAAACCGCTTTATTATGTTCACGACAGCGAGGGAAATTTGTTTTTCGGTTCGGAAATCAAGACTTTACTTGAAGCAAACGCGATAAAACCTGAGATAAATTACTGTGCGCTTCCCGACCAATTTGCCAATCACGGAACTTCGCGTGATGAAACTTTGTTCAAAAATGTGAAGCGGCTTTTGCCCGGACATTTTTTGATTTGGAAAGACGGAAACTTAAAGATTGAAGAATTTTGGGACGTAAATTTCGAGCCGAAACACGAAGAAAAATCGGACAAAGATTTTATCGAAGAATGGCGCGAAATGTTTCGTCATTCCGTAAAATTGCGTTTGATGGCGGACGTTCCGCTCGGAATGTTTTTGTCGGGCGGAATTGATTCTTCGGCAATTTGCGCGATGATGGCAACGATGGTTGACGAGCCGATTAAAACTTTTTCGGTCGGCTTTAAAGAGCGCGAAGCAAACGAATTTGAATATGCGCGAATCGTTTCAAAAGCCTTTAAAACCGAACATCACGAAATTACAATCACGCCCGAACAGTTTTTTGCGGAATTGCCGAATCTAGTCTGGCACGAAGATGAACCGATTGGTTTTATCGCGTCCGTGCCGCTTTATTTTGTGTCGAAATTGGCGCAAAAGCACGTTAAAGTTGTTCTGACAGGCGAAGGAAGCGATGAAATTCTTGCGGGTTACGGACGTTATGCAAAGGCTTTGCAACTTCTAAATTACGGCGAAAAATATGAAAATTTTACGCCTTCATTTGTTCGTTCAGCAGTAAAATCGGGCGTTACGGCATTTGGCGGAAAACTTAGCCGAACTTTTCTTTCGCGTGAAGCCGACATCGAAAATCTGTTTTTTGATAATTTCGGCATTTATCCGAAAGCGATGCAGAAAAATCTGTTTTCCAAAGAAACAAAATCGCATTTTGCAGACGAAAATCCGTATTATTTTCAAAATCAATGGCTCGAAAAAACGGACGCGAAAGAGATTTTGGACAAACTGCTTTATGCTGATACGAAAACTTATCTGCACGAACTTTTGATGAAGCAAGATCAGATGTCTATGGCGGCTTCGATTGAATCTCGCGTGCCTTTCCTCGACCATAAACTCGTTGAATTTACCGCAAAAATGCCGACAAAGATGAAACTTCGCGGACGTGATACGAAATGGATTTTGCGCGAAGCAATGAAGGGAATTTTGCCCGATGAGATTTTGAATCGTTCAAAAATGGGATTTCCCGTGCCGATCGGAAATTGGTTCAGAAACGAGTATAAACACATCGTTGACGAATATATTTTGGGCGAACGCGCAATTTCACGCGGAATTTTCAACGCCGATTTTGTGCGCGAAATCGTTGCAAAACACAACGCGGGCGAAAATCATGATGAAAGAATTTGGTCGCTCGTCAATTTTGAGATTTGGCAGAGAAGATTTTTTGACGGTGAAACGGTTGAAAATAAAGAAATCGAAATCGAAGAAGCGGTTTTAGTTTGAACCGTGAAAGACGCGAAATTTCGCATCTTTCGCAGTTAAAATTTTATGATAGTTACGGAAATTGAAAAACTTTCGGGCGTTTTGCGCGGACGCGATATTTTGTGTTTTTCGCACGATTGGACGGGCGATCCTTTGTCGAAAACTCATCTGATGCGTGTGCTTTCAAAGGAAAATCGGATTCTTTGGGTAAACGCGATTGCGAATCGAATGCCGACAGCTTCGTCGAAAGATTTTTCGCGTATTGTCAAGAAATTAAAGAGTTTTACCGAACCGGTAAAAGAAGTCGAGCCGAATATTCACGTTTTGAATCCGCTGGCAATTCCGGCTTACGGCACAGAAGCGGTGCGGAATTTTAATCAGAAATTTTTAATCTCGCAAGTTAAAAAAGCGATGCGGAAATTGGATTTTTCGCAACCGATAAATATGGTTTTTAATCCGGCGGCAGGACTTTTGGCGGGAAAATTAGGCGAATCGGAATTGATTTATTATTGCGTTGACGAATACACGGCGTTCACGGGCGCGGCGGTCGGACTCAAGGAAATCGAAGAAGATTTGTTTCGAAAATCGGATTTAGTGATTGTTTCCGCCGAAAAATTGTTTGAATCGAAACAGCATTTTAATAAAAATACTTTTGTCATCAGACACGGCACGGATTGGAAACATTTTCGCAAAAGTCTTGATGACGAAACGAAAATTCCCGACGAAATTGCCAATCTGCCGAAGCCGATTATCGGTTTTCACGGACTTCTTGCCGATTGGGTTGATTTCGATTTAATCAAAAAAACAGCGGAACATTTTTCGGAAGGTTCAGTTGTTTTAATCGGCAAAATTACGGTTGATGCGGAGAAAAAGATTAAGATTTTGGACGGCGTGAAAAACATTCATTTTCTTGGGCGCAAACCTTACGCGGAACTTCCTGCGTATTGCAAAGGTTTTGATGTTGCGCTTAATCCGTTTGAAATCAACGAACTAACGCTTGCGGCAAATCCTTTGAAAGTGCGCGAATATCTTGCCGCCGGATTGCAGGTTGTTTCGACTGATATTCCCGAAGTTCGCATTTTGGATAATTGTTTGATTGGCGAAAATCATCAGGATTTTATCGAAAAAATCGAATTCGCTTTGAAAAATCCGAAATCGAAAGAGGAAATTTCAGACGCAATCAAACACGAAAGCTGGGAAGCGAAGATTGACGAACTGCGGACGGTAATGCAGAAGAGGAGAAGAGGAGAAAAGGAGAAAAGGAGATGAATCGAAAGGTGAAAGCGGCGGTTTGTTTTCTTGGCTTTCTTTTGATTTGGTTCTTCATTGCGCCATTTTTGGCGAGAAATTTGATTGTCGAAAAAACGCTTGAAAGTGCGGATGCGATTTTGGTTTTGAGCGGCGGTTCGGCGTTTGTTGAACGGACTCATCGGGCGGCGCAACTTTTTAAACAAGGTGTTGCGCCGAAAATTTTTTTGACGAATGACGGCGTGCAAGGCGGTTGGAACAGACAGGAACAAACAAATATTTTTTTTTATGAACAAGCGCGGCGTGAATTGATAAATCAAGGCGTTCCTGCTGAAAACATTGAAGTTTTGCCCGAAATTGTCGAAGGCACGCACGACGAAGCGGTTCTTTTTGAAAAAATTGTCCGCGAAAGAAATCTGAAATCAATCTTGCTCGTAACTTCCGCCTATCACACGCAGCGGACGCTCTCGACATTTCAAAAAGTTTTTGGCGATAAAGCCGAAATCGGCATTGCCGCGCCTGAAATCGGCATTGCCGCGCCCGAAATTCCTACGCCTTCGCCATATTATTGGTGGCTTTTTCGGCAAGGCTGGCGAAATGTTGCGCTTGAATATCTGAAAATTTTTTATTATTGGTTGTATTATTAAATCTCAGATTGGGAGTCGGGAAAGTCTGAAAAAGTTTAGCGGTTTTTCGTGGTTAAATTAAAAATTATGGTGGCAGATGTTCAAGAAATAAAAAAATGGGAATCGGTTGAAGTCGAACGTAGCGCAAGCGAGGCAAAGCGCAAGGAAACCGAAGATTTGCGGATAAAGCAAGACATTATCGAGCGTTATCAAAATCCGCCCGCAGATACGTTTTATTCGCTCGAATATGCTTATCATCTGCTCGGCGACGTTTCGGGCAAGACGGTTTTGGATTACGGTTGCGGGCTTGGCGACAACAGCGTTTTGGTTGCGGCACACGGCGCAAAAGTTATTGGCGTGGATATTTCGCCCGAATTGATTGAGCTTGCAGAAAAGCGTCTGGCGCAACACGAGATGACTGATTTAGCTGATTTTCGCGTTGGTTCGGCGCACGAACTTCCGCTCGAAGATGAATCGGTTGATGTCGTTTTTGGAATGGCGATTTTGCATCATTTGGATTTGAAACTCGCGTCGGAAGAAGTCTTTCGCGTCTTGAAAAAAGGCGGACGCGCAATTTTTCTCGAACCTGTCCGCAATTCAAAATTCGTTAAATTCGTGAGAAATTTAATTCCTTACACCCAGCCGGACGTTTCGCCGTTTGAGCGACCTTTGACCGATGCGGAATTGAAGGAATTTGCCGCCCGATTTACCGATTATAAATCCCGCGCCTTTTCTTTGCCGTTCGTAAATCTCATCGAAATTCTCGGTTTCCCGGAAAACGCCTTTCACAAAGCGACGAAAATTGACGGCAAACTTCTGCAAAAAGCCGGATTTCTGCACAACTACGCCAGCGTCCGCGTCGTCGAAATGAAAAAATAATATTTTGTTCGACAAAATAGCTCACAATTTACCTGCTTTTGAGGTAAATTGTGAGCGCAGGAAGTCTCTGCGTTCACGCAGGAAGTCTCTGCGTTCACGCAGGAAGTCTC
>CAZJQP010000002.1:124193-180944 GCA_964548225.1 uncultured Blastocatellaceae bacterium
TGCGTTCACGCAGGAAGTCTCTGCGTTCACGCAGGAAGTCTCTGCGTTCACGCAGGAAGTCTCTGCGTTCACGCAGAAAAGTCCCGCGCTCGCGCAGAACTCTTCTGCAAGTTAAGTTTTCGTGGTTTTAATGCAAATTAGGATTTTCCGCGTCAATTTTTCGGAGTAAATCGTCAAAACGCGGATCGTTACGCAGGGAATCAAGGCATTTGTTATTTTGATACCAAGGTTTGTTTTCGTTACCTAAACGCACGGCGCGTTCGAGCCATTTGAACGCCAAATCTTTGTCGCCGAGCGTGGCGTAAGCTGTGCCAACCCAATAAGCCATATCGTGGTCGGCTTTTGATAAGGCTAAAGTTTCTTCTGTCAGTTGCGCCCGTGCTTCTTCGGTTTTGCCGATGCTTCCCAAATAAAAAGCAAGAATTGAGCGGATGCCGTTCATTTGCGGGTTTTCATTCAGAACGCCCTCAATTAAATCAATCGCTTGCTGAACATCACCGCGAAAGAAGAGAACTTGCGAACGGAAAAGACGAATCAGCGGGTGATTCGGCTCGGATTTTGCGCCTTTGTCCAATTCGGCGATAGCTTTGTCATATTCGCCTTGATACATAAAAATTCGCGCCCGATTGTAAGATGAAACAACACGAGCCACCGGATCAAGACGGGCGAGCTTGGCAAAACTGTGTAAAGATTCTTCATATTCGCCGTCGAGCCGCGCCATTACACCTTTGACGAAATAAAGTGGCGGTTCATTCGGGAAAAGTTCCTGAAGTTGGCTGATTTCTGCTCGCGCCTTGGTTTTTTCGCCGCGCGAAAGATAAATCATAATCATCAAAACACGCGCTTCGACGACATTCGGATCGTATTTAAATGCTTTTGAAAATGCGGCTTCGGCGTAGGAATAATCTTCAGCTTCGCCCATTCCTTTGAAAACGCGATTGGCGTAGCACGCACCCAAACCCGAATAAGCGAGTGCAAAATGCGAATCGAGTTCGATAGCGCGTTTAAAGTTTTCAATTGCCGCTTCGCAATCTTCCGGCGCGAGAGTTCGGAAAATAAATCTGCCGAAATTGTCGCGTCCGCGAAGAAATTCTTCCCACGCTTCGATGCTTTCCGTTGGGCGGCGACCGAGTTTTTCCTGTTCGCGGTCTGAAAGTTCAAGTTTTAAGCCGTCAAGAATTTTTTGTGCGATGATGTCTTGCAGGGCAAAAATATCCGTGCTTTGTGCGTCAACTCTGTCACTCCAAAGAATATCTCCCGAAGATACATCGAGCAATTGCGCCGTAACGCGCATTCTATCGCCGGAACAAATAAAACCTGCTGAAAGAACGGCATTTACACGCAATTCGCGTCCGACATCGCGTGGTTCGATTTCATTGCCTTGATATTTTGCAATCACGGACGACGGGCGCACAATCAATGAACGAATCTGTGCAAGCTCGGTAATAATCGCATCGGCTAAGGCAAATTCATAAAAATTCGATGCCGCATCACCACTCAGATTCTTGAACGGTAAAATCGCCACGCTTTTCTTTTCCGTTCCCGTTGCAGTCATCGAAATATCGGGCGCAAAAGTCGGTGCATTTGAAACGGAAGGCGTGCGTTGCGATTGAGAAGGCGAATCGCCGCCTCCGGTTTTTCCGGTCAGCCAATTCCAAGCACGTTTCACAGGGTTTGCATGATCGAGGTGGCGCGGCGCATAAGTTTCATTATTCATTGCTACACCGGAAACAATTTGCAAAACTTGTTTCAAATCATCACGCATTTCTGAAATTTTTTGATAACGATTTTTCGGGTCTTTGGCTAAGGCTTTATCAATAATTTGCTGAAGTTGCGGCGGAAGCGGTTCGCTTCGCATATCGGCAAGCGGTGTCGGTGTTCCGTAAAGAACTTGGTGGCGCACATCAATAACGGTTTTTCCTTGAAACGCCCAAATTCCCGTAAGCATTTCATAAAGCAAAACGCCGGTTGAAAAAACATCGGCGCGATGGTCGGTTTTTTCACCTTTGGCTTGTTCGGGCGCGGCGTAAGTGGCTGTGCCATATGGGATTCCGAGTTCGGTGATTTCGGCGCGTTCTTTTGCGCTCGTGCCTTCGGGAATGTCCGACTCCATCAATTTCGCCAAACCGAAATCAAGAACTTTAACTTGCCCGCTGTCCGTAACCATTACGTTTCCGGCTTTGATGTCGCGGTGAATAATGCCTTTCGTGTGTGTGTAGGCAAGCGCATCCGTAACCTGCACCGCAATACTCAAAGCACTTTTCAGTTCGAGCGGACGACCATTGACGAGTTGGCGGACGTTTTTGCCTTCGATGGATTGCATCACGATGAAAAACAATCCATTAACTTCTTGGAAATCAAAAATCGTGCAAATATTCGGATGGTCAAGTTGTGAACAGAGTTGTGCCTCACGCTCGAAGCGTTTAAAGTTGGCGGTTTTTGCAGTTAATTCCGGCGGCAGAACTTTGATAACGACTGTGCGGTCAAGTTTCGTGTCGCGTGCTTTATAAACTGCGCCTTGCCCGCCTGCACCGATTTTAGACAGAATTTCGTATTGGTTAATCTTTGAGCCAACCATATCCATTTGCGACCTACGATTTCGGGATTTGCGTTTTGGGATTATCGAAAATCCGTAATCACTATGTTTGTTTCAGAGAAGTAACTTTTAGTTTATTCAAAAAATCGCAAATCGCAAATCGCAAATCGCAAATCTAAATAAAATATCGGCAAACTGCCGACTAATCGGGAATAATCGTTCAGCCGCGTAATGGCTCACCCCAACCCGATTGGATATATTCGCCGTTTTCGACAATGCACGGCACAACCAAATCGCCGCCCGAAAATTCGAGCATTTCCTTTTGCGCCTGTTTATTGTTTTGTGCGTCGTATTCGGTAAAAACAATATTATTTTCGTTGTAATAATCCCGTGCTTTCTGACAATAAGGGCAACCCGGTTTGGTGTAAATCACTAAAGACATTTTGAAAAAATCCTCCTCATATAATTTAAATTTAACAGTTCTGACGTTTTCATTGAAATTAGGAAATAAAAAAGTTTGATGACTAAAGCAAATTTCAAACACTTGCGGTATAATCGGCTAAAAATGAATCTTGAAGACTACAAAGACATTTTTGAGCCATTCGACAGATTAGTGGAAATAGAAGTTTGCGGCGAAAAAAAAGAAGTTCCCGAGAATAATTCTTTGCTGAGATGTTTTCAGTATCTTTCGATGGAAACCGTTTCTTTCGGCGATTTTTGTTGGAACGGCGATTGTTTGAACTGCCAGGTTTGGATTGAAACAGGCGAAAAACGCAAAGCCGTTATTGCTTGCCGCACCATCGTTAAAGAAGGAATGAAAATTGTGCGTCTTAGCAAAGAAATTGAACTGAACGAGAAATGAGAAATGCCAATATTTTCACTTCTCATTCCTCACTTGTTTCAGTATTTCGGAATTTTCGGGTCAACTTCGTCAGACCAAGCGGTGATACCACCTTTGAGGTTTTTCATATCGCCTTTGAATCCGGCTCTGGCAAGCATTTCGATGGCTTTTGCGCTGCGCCCGCCGGCTTTGCAATGGATGACAGTTTCGCGGTTTTCGTCTAATTCGCTCATTCTTTGGACGATTTCGCCAAGCGGGATAAGTTTTGCGCCTTCGATGCGAGCGAAAGCATTTTCATCAGGTTGGCGCACGTCAATCAGTTGAATGTCGTCGCCTTTGTCCATACGGTTTTTCAGTTCGGTTGCGGTTATTTCCTGCATTTGTTTTTACCTCGTAACAATTTGATTTTTTTAATCTTATCCTAAATTTTCGGCTTGCGACAAGTTAGAACACCAAGACAAAAATTATCCGCTGTTTATGATCAGTTTTGAGCTATTCCGAAGACTAAAATTATTGCCATTCGGAATGGCGGCTTGTTGAAAGAGAATGGCGGATAATGCTTGATAAATCTGCGCTTTACAAAAATTTACACAACAACTTTCCGTATCTGCAAGCTAACTGTTATAAAATTTAGTGATAAAGTAAGGTTATGGGGTATAACAATTCGGCAAAGCAGACGTTCATCATATTATTATTTACATTCGCAACTCTTTTCTTTATTGCTTGCGGAAAGGCAGAAACTGCTTCAAACAAAAAAAATAATTCAAACGCGGAAAGCCCAAGTGCGCCCGTAACTGTTACGGTTGGCAAAGCCGAGGCGCGGGAAATTCAGGCGGTTATTCAGTCAACGGGAAGTCTTGTTGCAGATGAAACTTCGTCCATTGCGCCGAAGGTTGCGGGAAAAGTTACGAATATTTATGTCAACGTCGGGCAATTCGTTTCGGGCGGCGCAACGGTTGCAAAACTCGATGACAAAGACGCACGTTTGCAATTATTGGAAGCGCAAACAAACGTCAAACAGGCGATTGCCGGAGTTCGCCAAGCCGAAGCACGTTTGGGGCTTGCGCCGAACGGCAATTTTAATGCTTCGATGATTCCTGAAGTTCGCGTTGCCGCCGCGAATTTGGAGCAAGCACAGGCGGAAGTTCGTCAGGCGGAAGTTACGTTAAAGCAAGCGGAAGTTAATGAAAAGCGTTTCCGCGAATTAGTCGAATCCGGCGACAGAGCGATGATCGAATACGAAACTTATCGCACCAACCGCGATGTTGCCCGGACAAATCTCGACACCGCAAAAAGCCGCGTTAATGCCGCACGTCAACAACTTGAAGCCGCAATCAACAACGCCAAACAAAACAATCAAATCATCAAATCTGCCGAAGCGTCGGTTGAATCTGCGCGAACCCAAGTTACGATTGCCGAACAAGCACTTGCCGACACGGTTGTTCGTGCGCCGTTTTCAGGTTTTATCAGCGAACGGCAAACGGCGGTCGGCGAGTTTGTAACTTCTTCAACGCCGATTGCGACAATTTTGCGGACAAATCCAATAAAAATTCAAATTCAAGTTGCCGAAGCCGATGTGCCTTTTGTTTCAATCGGGCGCGGCGTTTCGATTCAAGTTGACGCATACAAAGACCGAAAGTTTGCCGGAACAGTCATTGCAGTCAACCCCGCACTTGACCCGACGACACGCTCGGCAATTGTTGAAGCCTCAATCGAAAATGGTGATAACGCTTTGCGGACAGGAATGTTTGCAACAACACAAATCACCCGTGAAGGCGGCTCGACAGGCGTTTTCGTGCCGAAATCCGCCGTTTTGCTCGACCAAAGCACACAAGCCTATCGCGTTTTCGTGATTCAGGAAAACACGGCAAAACTCAAGACAGTGCAACTTGGCACAGAGGAAAGCGGATTTTATCAAATTCTTTCCGGCATTAATGCCGACGAAACAGTTGCTACGAGCAACTTGGAGCAACTTTACGAAGGAGCTAGAGTTAGTTTCTAGTTTCGGGTTTCTAGTTTCGGATTGAAATCAAATAACCCGAAACTAGAAACCTGAAACTAGACACCCGAAACTAAGGAAGTTTTATGCAATGGTTAGCTGAAATATGTGTTCACCGTCCGGTTTTTGCGACTGTTATTGTTTTGTTTTTAACGGTTGTGGGCGGCTTTTCGTTTTTTACACTCGGTGTTGACCGCTTTCCGAAGATTGATTCACCGACTATTTCGGTTTCGACTTCAAATTCGGGCGCGTCGCCGCAAGAAATTGAAACGGAGATTACGGACATTATCGAAGGCGCAGTAAATACCGTGCCGGGCATTGACCAGATGACTTCGAGTTCTTCACGCGGACGCTCGAACGTAACCGTAACTTTCAATCTCGAAAAAGACCCCGACCAAGCGTTTCAGGAAATGCAGCAGAAGATTTCGACGGTTACGAATCGCTTGCCCGAAAATGCCGATCCGCCGCAGGTTCAGAAAAACGATCCCGATTCGCAACCTGTTTTGCAATATTCGATTAGCGCACCGCGAAATGTCGTTGAATTGACAACGATGGTTGAAAACCTGATTCAGGAACGCATCGAATCGGCAGACGGCGTGGGCGAAGTTTTTATGTTCGGGGCGCGTCAGAAGCAGGTAAAAATTTACGTCAATCCCGAACGCCTTCGCGCTTTTAATCTTTCCGTAACGCAAGTTACAAACGCTGTGCGCGGACAAAACCAAGAACTTCCGGGCGGAAATCTGATTGAAGGCTCAAAAACTCTCGGTTTGCGAACGATGAGCAAACTCACCAAAATAGAAGAGTTTAACGATATTGTTATCACCACGCGCAACGGGTTTCCGATTAAAATCAAAGACATCGGACGAGTCGAATCCGGCGGCGCAGATCCGTCAACAGCCGCGTCTTTGGACGGTGTGCAATCGGTTTCCATTGGCGTTCGCAAACAATCGGGCGCAAACACGATTCAGGTCATCAATAACGTCAAAGAGCGAATGGCGACGATTATTCCGACGTTGCCGTCGGATATGAAAATCGCGGTTATCCGCGACCAATCGGAATTTATCCAAAACTCGCTTCACGCTATTGAAGAACATTTGATTTTGGGCGGCTTGTTCGCGGCAATTATCGTTTTTCTTTTTCTTTGGAATTTCCGTTCGACGATTATCGCCGCTTTGGCAATTCCGATTTCGATTATCGCTTCATTTGCCGCAATCGCCGCGCTCGGTTACAGCCTAAATCAGATGACGATGCTTGCCTTGACATTGATGGTCGGCATTGTGATTGATGATGCGATTGTTGTTCTTGAAAACATTTACCGCTTTGTTGAAGAAAAAGGAATGGATCCGTTTGAAGCGGCGGTTGAAGGCACACGCGAAATCGGTTTGGCGGTTTTGGCAACAACGCTTTCGCTTCTTGCGGTATTTATTCCCGTCGGTTTTATGACCGGACTCGTTGGCAGATTTATGTCGTCTTTCGGCTTAACCAGCGCGGCGGCGATTGCGGTTAGTTTGCTTGTTTCATTTACGCTAACGCCGATGCTGGCGGCGCGATGGATAAAGCCGAAGCGAGAAAGGGAGAAAGGTCGAAAAGGAGAAGAGGAGACAGAAAACGTAGCGGAGGTTTCGGGCGATGGAATGCTTGCAACGGACGACGGGCAACGGACAACGGGCAACGGACACGACTCAAAAGAGAGTTGGTTTTACAGCAAGATTGATCGCACCTACACTTGGCTTTTGAAAATTTCAATGCGGTTTCGTTGGGTAGTTGTTTTGATTTGTGTTTTGACGGTGGCTTCGATTGTGCCGCTTTACAAATATGTCGGGATGGCGTTTGTGCCGGACGAGGACGAATCGCTGTTTCAAATCAATCTTCGCGCACCGCAAGGCACTTCGTTATCGGCGACGCAATCAATTCTCGACCGTATCGCCCGCGACATCCGTGAACAGATGCCGGAAGTCAAAAACACTTTGGTTCTGGCAGGTTTCGGGCGCGGTTCGGGACCGAACAACGGTTTTGTGAATGTCGCCTTAAAACCAATCGGTGAGCGCAAAAAGTCGCAGTCGGATTTGATTAACCAGACACGCGGCATTGTCAAGAAATATTCATCGAAAGATTATCAGGTCAGTGTTTCCGCATCGTCTTCGATTTCGCAGAGCATCGGGCTTGGGCGCGGCGGTTCGGGCGTTGGCTATTACATTGCCGGACCGGACATTGCGAAATTAAACGAATACGCGACACAACTTGTCGAGAAGCTCAAACAAGACCCGACGTTCCGCGACCCCGACACTTCGATTGAAGTCGGCACGCCGGAAATCCGCATTGTCATTGACCGCACAAAGGCGGCTGATTTGGGCGTTTCGTCGGGCGATGTCGCACAGGCTTTGAATATCTTAGCCGCCGGTCAGCGCGTTTCGGTTTTCAGCGAAAACAACGATCAATATGACGTTGTTGTGCAAGCGGACGAACAATTTCGGCGCGACCGAAACAATTTGCCGCTTTTTTCGGTTTCGTCTGCCAACGGCGGAACAGTCGGGCTTGAAAAATTGGTCAAGTTGGAGGAAGGCTTGAGTCCGTCGTCAATTTCACGCTTAAACAGACAGCGGCAAGTTACGATTTCAGCCGGATTGCAACCGAATTCATCGGAATCGGATGCGTTGGCAAAGTTGGAAAACTACGTCAAACAACTCAATATGCCGCCCGAATATTTGACGGGCGTTACGGGGCAATCGAAAGAACTAAACCGCGCTTATGATGCGTTTATGTTAGCGTTTTTGCTGTCGTTTGTCTTTATGTATCTTATCTTAGCGGCGCAGTTTGAATCGTTTATTCATCCGATTACGATTCTCTTGACATTGCCGCTGTCCGTGCCGTTTGCGTTGCTTTCCACGGCGATTGCGGGACAAACGCTGAACATCTTTTCCGCGCTCGGAATTTTATTGTTATTCGGTGTGGTGAAGAAAAACGCAATTCTGCAAATTGACCATACGAACCATTTGCGTTCCAAAGGAATGTCGCGCTATGACGCGATTATTCAGGCGAACCGCGACCGTCTGCGCCCGATTTTGATGACGACGATTGCGCTTGTGGCAGGAATGATTCCGTTGATTTTGGGAAGCGGCGCGGGCGCGGCGACTAATCGGTCAATCGGGATTTTGGTCGTTGGCGGGCAATCAATGTGTTTGTTGTTGACGCTTCTCGCCGTGCCGGTGTTTTATTCGCTCTTTGACGATGCACAGGAAACGACGCTTTTCCAAAAGATTGCCGCGCCGTTTCGCAAGTTGAAGATGAAAATTATGCGTCGGAAAGATGAAAGAACAGAGATATAATCCGAACAGGGAAGCGGGCGCAGAGCAGCCCTTCCTGACCTGAAATGTATGAAGCGGTTGTATTCGTCAAGATGGAGTTGAAAGGACAAGTTAAGAACATTTGCAGGTCGGGAAGGATTGCTCTGCGCCCGCCGCAATTTGATTTATGGTTAAGCAGATAATTCCAGCCATCCTAATAATTTTTCTCACGTCGCTGGCGATTGCGGCGCAAGTGCCAACGCCTTCGCCGATTCCTTCGCCGACTCCGGCGGAATTGCCGACGGACGTGCCGCCGATTGCGCCGAACTTTCAGGGGGAAACGCGCCCGATGCCGTCGGTTGAGCGCGTCGGTGTTGATTCGGCAAATCAATTGCCGCTGACTTTGGAAGAAGCGATTCAGATGGCACTCGAAAATAATAATGACATTGATGCTTCGCGGAACGATGTGCAGATTGCGGAGTTTAATCTGAAAGCGGTGCGCGGCGTTTATGATCCGCAGATTACGGGCGAAAGTTATTTTGAAAGCGCGACGACTCCGACGAGTTCGACCATTGGCGGCGGAACGACGAACGGTTCGGTTACGCAGCGAAGGTTTTTCGGTTCGGCGGGTGTTTCGGGGCTTTCGCCGTGGCAGGGCGGCTCATATTCCGCACTCTTTACGTCTTCGCGTCTGCGGACGAGCAATACTTTTGCGACGCTCAATCCGCAGTTTCCGTCCGCGCTGACATTTACCTACACCCAACCGCTTTTTCGCGGGCGGAGATTTGATATAAACCGCCGAAACATCGAGATTGCGAAGAAGAATCTTTCTCTTTCGGACGTTCAATTCAGGCAAAAAGCGATTGACGTAATTACGCAGGTTGAGCAGGCTTATTGGGATTTAGCCTTTGCCTTGCGGAATTTGCAGGTGAACATTGATGCGGTCAAACAGGCGCGTTTGCAACTCGAAAGCAATCAGCGGCTGGTTGAGAAAGGCGTGCTTGCGCCGATTGAGATTGTTGCCGCGAACGCACAGATTACGAATCTCGAACAGAATGTTTTTATTGCACAGGAGGGCGTTACACGCGCCGAGAATACGCTTAAGACATTGATGCTTCCCGACAGAAGTTCGCGTGATTGGGCGCGTCCGATTACGCCGGTTTCCGAGGTCAATCTTGAAACGCCGCGTGTTGCGCTCGACCTTGCCACGGCGGACGCGCTCAAAAACCGTCCCGAAATTGCCCAGCTTGACAATGCGGCGGAGATAAATCAAATTAATCAGCGTTTTTACCGCGATGACATCAAGCCGGGAATAAATCTTGTCGGTTCATACACTTCGCAGGGGCTTGCGGGAAATCCGACGGGAGCGTCAAATAATCCGGTTGCGCCGAATCTTGTCGGCGGTTACTTCAATTCTGTCGGAAATCTTCTGGCGCAAGATTACCCGACGTATCGGGTTGGCGTAACGATTAATCTGCCTTGGAAAAACACGGAGGCGCGGGCAAATTTGGGGCGCACGCTGGTTGAAGAAACGCGCTTGGGCAATCAACGCGCACAGACCGAACAAGTTATCGAGGCGGAAGTCCGCAATGCCGTCCAAGCCCTTCGTTCCGCCGAAGCGCGGCTTAATTCCGCGATTAGTTCGCGTAAAAGCGCGGAATTGCTCTACGAAAGCGAACAGCGGCAATTTCGTGCCGGAACGACCACGCTTTATCTCGTCTATCAGCGGCAAAACGAACTCGTCGTCGCCCGCGGGCGCGAACTCCAAGCGCAGACCGATTTGAACAAAGCCATCAGCGAATTTCGCCGCGCCACCGGTTCGACGCTGACCGCAAATAATGTAACCGTTACGGACGGCACGAATTTAATCATCTCGCCGCGTCTGCGCCAGACGGTTCGCAATACGGTCTTTCCTTCCGGCAACGGAAATTAAGTAATAGGACAGAATAAATTTATAAAACGGAGCGCGGACGAGCCGTCCGCGCTCCGTCATTAAAAAAGACACGAAACAATGATGAACTGCTTCGTGTTTTTTTGTGGTTATAAATCTTACGATAACCTGAGTGCGGGATAAAGACTGGAGCGCAAGCGTCCCCGCTTGCAATGAGCGCAGAGCGCGAAAAATACTCTGCTGACTCAGAAGTTTTAGGTGAACAAACGCCGTTACACCGCTGAAAAGCGCGGTGTTTGCAAGCGGGACGCTTGCGCTCCAGTCCTTATACTGAACAGACGTTAATCTTGATGTCGAGATGGGGCATTGCAGGCTTGCACCGACCCGTTGCAGAGTTGCAGCAGGTCGCGGCGACGTTGCGACAGGTCATCTCAGCATCGAGATGGGGCGCGGCGACGTTGCGACGGGGCGCGGCGATGTCGAGATGACCCATCTCAGCGTCGAGATGGGGCGCGGCGACGGCGTAATGATGCTCTGCAAACTTGCCGCGCTCCATTGCAACGTCATAGCCTAGCGGGAATCCATTAGTGTCTATACATCTTTGAAATCTTGATTTTATGCGGCTTTACCGCCCGATTTGCGGAATGGCTCTGCTTTTCCGAAAGGCTTTCCCCTGATGCGTGAGGCTCTGCCTCCGCCGCGCACGGCTCAAGTCGTAGCCTTTCGCCGGACTTTAGGTTAAATCACATCCGGCGAGGCAAAGCCGCGCCGCACATCAGGCGGCAAAGCCGCAAAAGACAAATCTTTCCGACCCGGTGTAGAAACTAATGGAGAATCGCTAGGCTATAATGTCAATCGCTTTCGGCGACAAAAACCAAAATCGCGTAAAGTAATCTTTAAATCATTTGGTAGCGGAAACTTTCCTCTTTTCCAATTCCTTCTCAGTTTCAAGGATAAAATGCGTGGTTTGAATCACGGTGTCGGGGTTTAAGCTAATCGAATTGATGCCGCGCTCGACAAGAAACTGCGCGAACTCAGGGTAATCCGAAGGGGCTTGTCCGCAGATGCCGATTTTCTTTCCGTTGCGGATGGCGGCTTCAATAGCAATCGCCACCATCTTTTCAACCGCGCCGTTTCTTTCATCAAAAAGATGCGCGACCATCTCGGAATCTCTGTCGAGACCGAGCGCAAGCTGTGTCAAATCGTTTGAGCCGATGGAATAGCCGTCGAAAACTTGAAGGAATTCATCTGCAAAGACGACATTGGCGGGAAGCTCGCACATTGCATAAATCTCAAGGTCGTTTTCGCCCTGCGGAAGTCCGTGTTCAGCCATCAATTTAATGACCTTTTCGCCTTCTTCGACGGTGCGGCAAAAAGGAATCATCGCTTTGACGTTCGTTAAGCCCATATCTTCGCGGACGCGCTGCATTGCCAGACATTCAAGCCGAAATCCGGCTTTGTAACGGTCGTCGTAATAGCGCGAAGCACCGCGAAAACCAATCATCGGATTTTCTTCTTCCGGCTCGTATTCGTGTCCGCCGATAAGTCGGGCGTATTCGTTAGATTTGAAATCGCTCATCCGCACAATCACGGGTTTCGGGTAAAACGCCGCCGCGATTTTGGCAATGCCTTCGGCAAGACTGCGGATAAAAAACTCTTTCGGGTCTTCTTCGAGAATGCGCTCGGCAATCGTGTCAATATCGGCACGGCTTTTGAGATTGGGATAATTAACCAAAGCCATCGGATGAATGCCGATGTGATTGTTAATAATGAATTCAAGACGTGCCAATCCAACGCCGTCATTGGGCAAAGCCGCAACGCTAAAGGCGTGGTCAGGATCGCCGACGTTCATCATCACTTGCGTTTTCGGGCGTTCCGCGTCGGTAATTTCGTGGCGTTCGATTTCAAAGGGAATTGTGCCGTAGTAAATATTTCCGCGCTCGCCTTCGGCGCAACTTACCGTAACATTCGTGCCGCTCCGCAAAACTTCCGTGGCGTTGCCCGTGCCGACAATGCAGGGCAATCCTAACTCTCGGCTGATAATCGCGCTGTGGCAAGTTCGCCCGCCTCTGTCGGTTACGATTGCCGAAGCGCGTTTCATAATCGGCTCCCACGCGGGATCGGTCATTGATGTAACGAGAATATCGCCCGCCTTGAAAGTGGTCAGCTTGTTCGGGTCGAGCAGAACGTGGACGTTGCCGTGTCCGATCTTCTCGCCAACCGCAACGCCGCTGACTAATGGTGCGCCGTGATTGCCGTTGAGCTTGTAAGTCTCGATAAAAGTTCCGCTCTTCTGCGATTGCACGGTTTCGGGACGCGCCTGAAGAATGAAAAGCTCGCCCGTGATGCCGTCTTTCGCCCATTCAATATCCATCGGCTGATGTTTGCCCGCGAGTTTGGAGTAATGATCCTCAATCGCACAAGCCCAAGTCGCCAGCTGAAGCACATCGTAACCGCTCAGACAGAATCTTTTGCGTTGCGAAGGCACAACTTCGCGCACCTGCGTTCCCGTGCCGTCGTCGGCAAAGACCATTTTAACTTCTTTGACTCCGAGTTTTCGTGTAATAATCGGGCGAAAGCCTTGTTTGAGCGTCGGCTTAAAGACAATCCATTCGTCCGGCGTTGCCATACCTTGCACCACCGCTTCGCCCAAGCCCCACGCGCCGTTGATGACCACCGCTTCACGAAAACCGCTCTCCGTATCGAGCGTGAACATCACGCCCGAACAAGCAATATCCGAGCGCACCATCGGTTGCACCCCGATTGACAGCGCAACGTCGAAATGATCGAAGTTTTTCGCCGTCCGATACGAAATTGCGCGGTCTGTCCAGAGCGACGCAAAGCATTGATGACACGCTTCGATTAATTGTTTTTCGCCGCGCACGTTCAAAATCGTGTCTTGCTGTCCGGCAAACGATGCGTCGGGCAAATCTTCCGCCGTTGCCGACGAGCGCACTGCAACTTCAAAAGATTTCTTGCCGATTCTTTCGCCCAAACGCTTGTAACCGTCAAGAATTGCCGCTTCGACATCCGCCGGAAATGGCGTTTCGAGCATCAAACGCCGCGCTTCCGCGCCGACACGCGCCAATTCTTCAAGATTATCAACGTCCAAACCCTTCAGAAGTTTTTGCAGACGCTTCCGCAAGCCGTCAGTCTCAAGCAAAAGATTATAAGCCGCGCTCGTCGTCGAAAATCCGTCAACGGCACGCACGCCTTTACTCGTCAATTCACGGAAAAGCTCACCCAAAGAAGCGCATTTGCCGCCGACAATCGCCACATCGGCGTTGGAAACCTCGCTTAAATCGAGAACATATTGTTTATTCATAAAATTTAGCCGAAAAATTGATTCTACAAAATCGCTTTGCCTAAAATAAAGTCCGAATCCGAAAGAATTTCTGACAAAACTTCAAAAGGCAGAAACACGACCGTTAGGGAGTGTGTAGATTTAGACTTTGACACACTCCCTTCAAAAGGCGGAAACACGACCGTTAGGGAGTGTGTAGATTTAGACTTTGACACACTCCCTAACGGTCGTGTTTCTGCCTTTTTTTTTGAAAACAAAATCAAAATGAGCGCGTATAACTAAGAGAATCTATCTTCAAACAATAAATACAGGAGAATTTATGAAACGAATAACAATTTTATCTCTGTGTTTGTGTCTTTCGATGCTGATTTTGTCGAGTTTTTCGACAGCCGAAGCGCAGACTAACAAAGGATTAAATGTTCCCGTCAGCTATTACACATTGCCGAACGGCTTGCGCGTCGTGCTTTCACAAGAAAAGAGTGCGCCGATCACGACCGTGGCGGTTTATTACAATATCGGTTTCAGAATCGAACCACGCGACCGCACAGGATTCGCCCATCTTTTCGAGCATTTGATGTTTCAAGGCTCAAAGAATATGGGCAAGATGGAATATATCAAGCTCGTCGAATCAAACGGCGGCGTTTTGAACGGTTCGACGCGCTTTGACTTTACAAATTATTTCGCCGTCGTGCCGTCGCACAAACTCGAAACGCTTTTGTGGGCGGAAGCCGACAGAATGCGCGGTTTGGACATCACGCAGGAGAACTTAAAAAACCAGCAAGGCGTTGTCGGCAACGAAGTCAAGGTTAATGTTTTGAATCAACCTTACGGCGGTTTCCCGTGGATTGATTTGCCGATGGCGGCTTTTACGAATTGGTATAATTCGCACAATTTCTACGGTGAATTGTCGGACATCGAAGCCGCGACACTCGAAGACGCAAAGACGTTTTTCGACAAATATTATTCGCCGAAAAACGCCGTTCTCGTAGTTGTCGGCGATTTTGAAGAAAAGCAAGCCAAAACTTGGATTGAAAAATACTTCGCCAACATTCCGTCGCAAACTCCCGACAAACAACCCGACATCAGCGAACCGCGTCAAGAAAAAGAAAAAACGGTAACGAAAGTTGATAAATTGGCGAATCGTCCGGCAGTAGCTTTCGGTTATCAAATGCCGAAACGCGGCACGCCCGAATATTATGCGATGGGTTTGATTGACCAAATTATGGTTAAAGGCGAAGACAGCCTTCTTTACCAAGAGTTTGTCAAAAACAAAGGCTACACGGGCGGCTTCGGCGGCGGAATTAATGTCGGCTTGGGCAATATGTTTAATTACAACGGACCGATGCTCTTTGCCGTCAATCTAATTCACGACCAAAAATTCACATCGGACGAAATCAAAACGTCGCTCGACGGCGTTATCGAAAAATTGCAGACGCAACCTGTTTCGCAAAAAGACATTGACCGTGCAATTGTGAAATTCCGTTCGGGTTTTTACGACACTTTGACGCAATTCGGCGGTTTCGGACGCGCTGATTTGCTGGCTTGTTTCGCTTTGTTCGACAACGATCCGACAAAAATCAATCAAATCGAAGCCAACTTCCGCAAAGTTACGCCCGCTTTGATTCAGCAAACCGCGAAAGATTATTTGCGAAGCACAAACCGCACAGTCGTGATTATCAATCCCGAAAAAAAGGAGGCGAAATAAATGTTAAATTCAAAATTCAAAATTCAAAATTCAAAAGGCAGAAACACGACCGTGAGGGAGTGTGTGAAAACACAAAACTACACACTTGCTAACGCGCGTGTTTCCGCCTTTCTGCGTCTTTGCGTCTCGGCGGTTTTGTTGTCTGCGTTTGTCTTGAATATTTTCGCGCAGAAGGAAACGCCGCCGGTTGGCGGACAGGCGAAACCTTTTGTTTTTCCCGCGCAGGAAAACTTTACTTTGCCGAACGGAATGAAAGTAACGCTTGTGCAATATGGTTCTGTGCCGAAGGTTGCGATGCAAGCCGTAATTTATACCGGCACGAAAGACGATGCGAAAGATAAAATGGGCGTTTCGGATTTTGCGGGGCGAATGCTCAAGGAAAATACGAAAAACCGCACCGGCGAACAGATTGCGCGTGAATCTGCCGAGATGGGCGGACGAGTAAATATCGGAGTCGGCGTTGACAGCACGACAATTTCGGGCGAAGTTCTTTCCGAATTTGATGTCCAATTTCTGAATCTTTTAGCCGATGTCGTTTTGAATCCGAATTACAAAGCGGAAGACCTCGAACGGCTTCGCGCAAACCGTCTTCGCAACCTTGCGCTTTCGCGCCAACAAGCGGGAACTCAAGCGTGGACAAAGTTTCGTGAATTGATTTACCCGAATCATCCTTTCGGGCAATTAAATCCGCGTGAAGATGAAATAAAAGGCATCACGCTCGACGATATTTCGCGCTTTTACGATGAAAATTACGGCGGTGCAAAAACGCATCTTTACGTTGTCGGCAGATTTAATTCGGCAAATGTCAAAAAAGCCATCGAAAAAGCATTTTCGGGTTGGAAAAAGGGAAATCCTGCCGTCCGAAATGTTCCTTCAAACACCGCAAAGCGCAATTTTGCGATGATTGATCGTCCGAATTCGCCGCAATCAACAATTTATCTCGGAATGCCCGCACCGCATCCGGCAGACGCGGATTTTGTTAAATTTACCGTAATGGATTCGATTTTAGGCGGCTCGTTCGGTTCGCGCATTACGGCAAACATCCGCGAAAACAAAGGCTACACCTATTCGCCCGGAAGTTTTTTGTTTAATCGTTACCAGACAGGCTTTTGGATAGAAAATGCCGATGTTACCACGCAATTTACGGGCGCATCAGTCAAAGAGATTTTGTATGAAATCAATCGTATGAAAACCGAACCCGTTTCGGAAAAAGAATTGAACGGCATCAAAAACTATCTTGCCGGACTTTTTGTTCTGCAAAATTCTTCGCGCTTCGGCATTATGGGACAGCTTGAAACAATGAATTACTACGAATTGCCGAAAAGCCGTCTCGATAATTATGTCAAAGATATTCTCGCCGTAACGCCCAAAGATATTCAAGATGCGGCAAACAAATATCTTTCGGAAGATAAAATGACGCTCGTCGTCGTCGGCGATAAATCAAAAATCACCGAACAATTAAAGCCTTACGAAAAATAAGGCAAACAAGGCAGAAACACGACTGTTAAGGAGTGTGTGAAAATCTCATCGGTTGACACACTCCTTAACAGTCGTGTTTCTGCCTTTATGAACAAATGAAAGAATCTTGGGACGAAAGATACGCAAGCGGAAAATATTCTTCCGCCGAACCGCATAAACTTCTGATTGATTTAACCGCCAAAATCAAAGCCGGAAAAGCCTTAGATTTAGCCTGCGGCACAGGGCGCAACGCAATTTTCCTCGCCGAAAAAGGTTTTCAAGTAACGGCGGTAGATAATTCCAAAATCGGAATCGAAATCGCCAAACAAAGAGCCGCCGAAAAATCTCTAAAAATAGATTTCCGCGTCGCCGATTTGGAAAAAGACGAGTTCAACCTGCAAGAAAACCGCTACGATTTGATTTGCGATTTCTACTATCTCCAACGCAATCTTTTCCCAAAAATAAAAACCGCACTAAAACCAAACGGAATCATCATCGCCGCCATTCACATCTACGGCGAAGGCGAAGAAGCCGGAGAATTTTTGTTAAAAGAAGGTGAACTAAAAGAATTTTTCAAAGATTTCGAGATTTTGCATTACCACGAAACCTCAAAAACCGACAAAGATGCCGGAAAACATCATCATCGGACGGCTGAAATCATTGCGAAGAAATGAAAAGATTGTGAATAACAGATTTTGATTGAATAGAAATCGAGAAATGATGTCAAAAACTTATTTTTTGCTGTTATTTACAATGTTTTCTTGATTTTTTACAGTATTTAAAGGTATTATCTTGAAAACTTAGTCAAAATTCAGAAGCAGTATCTATACTATTTGTAGAAATTGAGATTACTATGCCGAATTCTCCTGATAAAATTAATAGTGAAAATAATTCTAATAATGTTGATGCTTCTCCTTCAAAGCGGTTCTTTGTGGAGATGCTTACGAGAGATATTGAATTAAAAGATTCAATTCTTGATTTACTTGATAATTGTATTGATGGAATTGTCCGAACACAAAAGATAAAGAAAAACTCAACAACCGATGTTAAAGACAAATATGAAGGCTTTTGGGCAAAAATTACTTGTGAAGAAAATCAATTTGTAATTCAAGATAACTGCGGCGGAATTGAAGAAAAAATTCTTAAAGAGAAAGCCTTTAAGTTAGGCAGGGATTTTAATGAACCAGCCTCTGACCTTGCAACTGTTGGCGTTTATGGAATTGGAATGAAAAGAGCCATTTTCAAAATGGGAATGGAATCAGTTGTAACTACTCATTACAAAGCAGGAAATATTGATGAAGCCTTTCAAGTAACAATAAGTCCTCAATGGATGAAAGCTGATAAAGAGTGGGGACTGCCATTATCAAATGTTTCAACAGACCTTATCGAAGTAGGCACGAAAATTGAGGTAAAGACCTTGAGAGAAAGCATTAAACAATCATTTTCGGATAGTTCAAATTTCATTAGCGAGCTGAGAGAAGAAATTGCAACTCATTATAGTCAAATTATGGAAATGGGGTTTGAAGTCTTCGTAAATGGAACTCCTGTTAAGCCTGTATCTACAAGAATGTTATTTGATGATGAAAAGGGAATTTCTCCATTTGTTTTTGTGGGGCAATTTAAAGATGTCGAAGTTGAATTAGTCGTTGGGTTATACCGAGAATTTCCTTCTGAAAAAGATGAAGAAGATGATTTAAAAGGAGATAGCGCACAAAAAATCAAATCGGGCTGGACAATAATCATTAACGATAGGGTTGTTTTATATCAAGATAGAAGTATTCTAACCGGTTGGGGAGAAGCAAAAGTTCCTTCTTATCACGCCCAATTTAGCTCGATTGCAGGAATTGTAAATTTACACAGCACAAATCTTGAAAGTCTTCCATTAACCACAACTAAAAGAGGGCTAGATGCAAGTTCTCCTATCTATTTACAAATCAAAAATATTATGCGTGACGGGCTAAAACAATTTACTGACTACACAAATAGCTGGAAAAGCCCAACAGTAGAGAGAAAATTGACTTTTAGTGATGTTAAATTGGTTAGTGTTTCAGATGTTGTGAATTTTGTCGCAAAACTTTCTGAGAAAAAAGGTAAAGACCAAAAAGTTAAAAGTTCAAAAGTTCAAGGAGAGTTAGAAGGAATAAAATATTCTCCACAACTCCCAAAACCTGAATCCGTAAAGTCTGACTTTAAAAGAATCTCCTTTGAACGAAAGAAACAAGATATTGAAGATGTTTCAAAGTGGCTATTTGATGTTTCTGATAAGTCGCCCAAAGAAGTAGGTGAGAAATGTTTTGATGTGCAATTTCATAGAGCTAAGGCACTTTTATAAAAAACAATGAGTGGAAGTCGAGTCCCTTATCATTTAAGACATAATAAAGCCATTGACCGCAATTTGTTTTTAGAATTGCTCACAATGATAAATCGTTATACCAATGTAAGTAAATACACTTATGTTGGGTTTGGCGGTGCTTTCTTAGAAGATTTTAAGCTGATTCATAATCACACAGGAATTAAGTCAATGGTTTCCATTGAGCAAGAAGAAGAAGTTGTAAAACGACAAAAATTTAATTCTCCGGCGAAATGTATAAAATACCGACATATAAAAAGCGAGGAACTAATTGAAAATTTCGATATAAATAAATCCGCAATAATTTGGCTTGATTATGCAAGTCCAAGAGAATTATCAGGACAACTGAATGAAATTCAAACTTTAGTTCCAAAATTAAAGAACAATGACATTTTAAGGGTAACGCTTAACGCAAATCCTGCGACTCTTTTTCAAGAGAAAGATTTATCCGCAGGAGAAGATTTGAAAGAGCGGCGTTATGAAGTTTTAGAAGAACGGGCTGGTAATTATATGCTTGGCGAAGACAAAGATGAAATTACTACCCAACTGAATGCAACCAATTATCCGAAAATTCTTTGTCGAATTTTAAAGTTTGCAATAAACAAGGGAATGGAGGGAAGACAATCATTCTTTCAACCTTTGACAGCATTTGCTTATAACGATTCATTTCATACGATGCTTACATTTTGCGGAATTGTCTTAGACCGAACTGATAAAAAAGAATTTCTTAAGAAAACGGGAATTAAAAAGTGGAAATTAAATTCTATGGATGGAATTGATACTCATAAAATAAATATCCCTGAACTTTCTATAAGAGAAAGGCTTTTTATAGATTCGTTACTTCCAAACTATTCGGCAGAGAGTATTTTGAGAAAACTTAAATTTAATATCGGCAAAAATGAGGAAGAAACTTTAGAACAACTTAAAAACTATGTGAATTTCTATCGGCATTATCCTTATTTTTCAAAAGTGCTTCCTTAAAAAGCAAAATTATTTGAGTTTCTCGAAAATTTTTGTTAGCAAATATTCGGCAACAATTGGACTAACGCTATTTCCGATTTGCCGAAAAGAATGCCATTTAGTTGGATTGAAAACAAACCAATCAGGAAAACCTTGTAATCTTGCCGCTTCTCTTGGCGTAATAACTCTTGGCTGACTAAAATGAATCGGACGAACAGATTGACGGCTTCCTTTGTCTTTTCCTGTGCCTGCAAGAATCGTTGGACAAAACCCATCTTCTTTCAATCTTTTCCCTCTTGATACCGGGTCAGTTTCTCCTTGCTTTAAGGAAGCGAATCTCTCCTCCGTTTTTTGCAAATGTTTTGTTCCTAAGCAACCTGAAACCTCTTTATTATCTTGGTATCGCTCAATCGCTTTAACATCGCCAACACTTTTGGGAATATGATTTGATATTCGTTCAGTATAATAGTTTAATTCTGAAAAATCGCTGAAATTTCTCCAACTTTCAGGCTCGGTTTGCCAATCAGATTCAATCTCAATTGGTAATCCTTCCAGAGCGTTTTTAACTAATACAGTTGGTAAATCAGAAGATGGTTTAAAGTCTTCAGCAGACAAATTATCAAGGCTATTTTGACGATAGCCTATAAAAAAAATTCTTCTCCTCGTAGTTGGCGCACCATATTCATTAGCTTTTACTTCGATAGGCTCAAACAATACATAATCATCTCGAATCAAGTCGAAAGCCATATTTAATATACGAGAATATTTCGGATTTAAAATGCCGGGAACATTCTCTGCAAGAAAAAATTTTGGCTGAGTTTCTTTAACTAGGCGAAAAAAATCAGAAAAAAGAGTATTCCGAGCATCATTTTTATCGCGCCATCCTAAAGTGCTGAACCCTTGACAAGGCGGTCCACCAATTAAACCAGCTAATCCGCCTTTTGAAATATTTGTTGCTTCTAAAAGGTCACTGCCTTTTAATTTGCTTACGTCTTTTTCTAAATGTAAGGTGTTAGGAAAGTTAATTTCGTGTGTATTTATAGCGATTTTATCATTTTCAACTACCGCGCTAAGTTCAAATCCGGCACGAACAGCTCCCAAACTTATGCCGCCAACCCCTGAAAAGAGGTCAATAACTTTAGGTTTATTTTCCATCTTTTAAAATATAATCTAAAATTTCATTTTTGTCGAGCGTGAAAATAAGAAAATGTCAAGTCATATTAAATTTAATCTTTCCTGTGGTTTTTAGGAAAAAGAAAAAGAAAAGAGCAAACTTTCGCTTGCCCTTTTCTTTTGCACCCTTGCTGACGCGCGGGTTTCTGCCTTTTGATTGAAACATTTTAATAAACAACGGCGGTGTTGCTGAATGTGCTTTCTTGGTCGTGGCGTTGGGCTTTGACGCGGTAGAACATTCTTGCGCCGGGTGTTTGGTTTTTGTGGGCGAATTTTTGTTTTGTGGTCGTGCCGACAAAGCTGAAATTCGCTTCCGATTCCAAACGTCCTTCGATGATATAGACGGTGTTTGGTTTGTTGCCGTTTTTGTTCCATTTCAGTTCGTTGTTGCCGTTGGAAAAGCCGTTGGCAACGAGATTGATTGGTTGTTGCGGCGTGGAACTCGTCGGAATTCCGTCGTTTGCGTCAAATCCAGCCAGTTCGATAAGACTTGTCGGGATGTTTTCGTCGGCTTTGAAAATTTTGTTGTAAAAAGCCACTTTTTTCATCGCATCCCGACGTTTTTGGCGCAAATTGGCGGTCTTTGACTGCTTTAATTCGTCGGCTGACTGTTTTTCGGTCAAGGCGGTGTTGTGTCCCGTCTGGAGTCCGAGCATTTCGAGAACTTGGTCATTGCTGACATTTAACTCGACCTTATTGGCTTCGATTACGGTATTAAAATTTTCCAGCCAAACAGAAAATTCCGCGTCCGACATTCTGTATAAATTACTTATCATAGTTATTATTTCCTCTCTATCAAAAATCTAAACTCTGCCTTGCGGCTTTGTTCATCTGCTAGAACATTTGGCGAAGAGCTTTCTTGCATTTTTTTTTGAAAAAGTGAAATTTTTTTTGAAAAAAATAAATTAAAAATGATTTTTATTGAATTAAAAGTCATTTTTAATTCGTAAAAAGTCATTTTTAATTCAATAAAAATGATTTTTAATTCGTAAAAAATGATTTTTAATTCGTAAAAAATGATTTTTAATTCGTAAAAAGTCATTTTTAATTCGTAAAAAGTCATTTTTAATTAAGACAATTTCATTTTTAATTGATAAAAAGTCATTTTTAATTCAATAAAAATCATTTTTAATTTCAACTAAAGGCAGAAACACGACCGTGAGGGAGTGTGTTAAGTCGGTAAAACTCTCAACACACTCCCTCACGGTCGTGTTTCTGCCTTTGAAATCCTCAACACACTCCTTAACAGTCGTGTTTCTGCCTTTGAAAAACATATTTCCTGCGGTTTCCGAAAATTTTCGCAAAAAATTACGCAAAAAAATTTTCCGTGAAATGTCTTTTCTGCAAGGAAGGTGAGAACGATATGAAAAGATGTCAGGAATGTAATTTTCAACACGAGAGTTTATTGGATAATTGTTGGCAGTGCGGTTCGCGCAATGTTGTTTGGGCAAATATGCCGCAAAGTCAGCAGGCAACAGAGTTTTATAATTATAATCGAAGCGAAACGCCGACGGTTTTTGCCGCGCAGTTTAACCAAAATCAAAACACGAACGGCTATAATTATGCGACGAACAATTTTCAAGCCGCGCCGCAAAAATCTGCGTTTGGAAACAAAATCTTTTTGGGCGTGGCGGCGATTTTTACGTTTTTGCTTCTTTTTACGGGTGTCGGCGCGGCGACTTATTTTAAGTTACGAGCGGGTATGACATCACCTAAGCCTATTTCTCCGAAAATCGAAAGTGTTAAAGAAACCGAAATCGTCAAAAAGGAAGAAAAGAAAGAAGAAACGACGGTTAATAAAAATAATACGAACAGCGGCAATAGCGATAATTTAAAGTTGTCGGGAACTTCGATTTCAAGCAAATCAACCAATCGCAACACCCGCGAAAGCGCGGATTTTGAAAAAATGTGGGTTGATTATAACGTCAAAGAAAACGGACGTTTGGGAATGCGGATTCACGTTAAATTCAAAACCTATAATATGAAAAATATGCGCTCGTATTTGGGAATTTACTTTGAAAAACGCAACGGCACAATGCTCAAGACGAAAAACAAAAAATTTGCCAGCACCGACGGACAAGTGGCGATTTATAAATTCATTACGCCGGCTTACGATGCGACGGTTTATGATGATGTCGAGCTTTTTATGCCCTACGACGAACTGAATCTCGGTCGCGGCAAGTTTAATTTAACAATGTCTGTTGACGTGATTTACGAAAAAGGCGGCTTGATTGACCATCTGAACGATTACGATTTTATCTACGAAGAGAAGTAGTTTTTAGAAGAGGAGAAAAGGAGAAGAGGAGAAAGGGAGAAGAGGAGAAAAGGAGAAGAGGAGAAGGGGAGAAAGGGAGATTGGTTGCAAAATCTCTCCTTCTCCTCTTCTCCTTTTCTCCTTTTCTCCTTTTCTCAATTAAATACGAAAACCGCCGCGTGTGAGAAGCGATTCGATGCCGATTTTATCAACGGCTTTGAGATAGGCATCACGCGGTTCGACTAATCCTTTTTGAACAAGCGCGAAAAGTGCATCATTTAGCATTACCATTCCGTTTGCTTTGCCGGTTTGCATTGCCGAAGGAATTTGGAAGGTTTTGCCTTCGCGGATGAGATTTGAAATCGCCGGAGTTACGATGAGAACTTCGAGCGCGGCAACCCGTCCGCCGCCTTTTTTCGGCAGAAGTGTTTGCGCGATAACGCCTTTTAAGGATTCCGACAACATTACGCGGATTTGTTGTTGTCTATCGGCGGGAAATTGGTCAATGATGCGGTCAACCGTCGAACACGCCGTCGTTGTGTGCAAAGTTCCGAAAACAAGGTGTCCGGTTTCGGCGGTTTCAATCGCAATCGAAATCGTTTCGAGGTCGCGCATTTCACCAACCAACAAAATATCAGGGTCTTCGCGCAAAGCCGCCCGAAGCGCGTCTTTGAATGAATCGGTGTGGTTGTGAACTTCGCGCTGATTTACCAGACATTTTTGATTTTCGTGTGTAAATTCAATCGGGTCTTCAATCGTAATAATATGGTCTTCGCGGGTTTTATTGATATGGTCAACCATCGCGCAGAGCGTTGTTGATTTTCCCGAACCTGTTGGACCTGTTACAACGACTAAACCTTTCGACAATTCGCAAAGATTCATAATCGCTTGCGAAAGTCCAAGCTGTTCCGCCGTGAGAATTTTCGTCGGAATGATGCGGAAAACGCCGCCCATTCCTTTTCTATCCATAAAAATATTGGCGCGAAAACGTGCGAGATTTGGAATTTCGTAAGCAAAATCGGAATCGTTGCGCCGCGAAAATTCTTCTTGATTTTTGTCGGGCATTATCGAAGTCAAAAGTTGTTTCATCACTTCGGGCGAAAGCGTTTGTTCGTTTGAGGGAAGAACTTGCATCTTTCCGTCTTTGCGAACCATCGGCGGCATCGAAACGCTTAAATGCAAATCGCTTGCGCCAATCTGCGCCATTTGATGAAACATCGCATCCATTCGCGCTTTCATCGCCGGATTTGCGGCGGCGGGAACAAATGCCGCTTCTGTTGCCGGTGTTTGTGGAATATATTGCGGCGGCGGCGGCGTTTGAAAAATCGGCTGAGGTTGATAGTTTTGAGTTTGCGGATAATTTTGCGGTTCTTGCGGTGAATAAAAAGAAGTCGAAAAATCGTTTTGCGGTGGAATATATTCGCTTGCCGCAGGTAGAAAATCATTGCGTTTTGCCGGCGGTTCGTAAGTCGAATTATCGGAAAAAGTTGTAACAAATTCGGGCGAATTTACCGGCACGGTTTCAACTTGCGGAATTTGATAAGAATCGTCTGCATAACCCGAAACTTCTTCGATTTCAATTTCCATCGGCACGGCAGAATAATTTTGCATCGGTTGAGTTTCGTTTTGATATGCAAGCGACGAACTTTCAATTGAATAATTTGTCGGCGGTTCGGAAACTATCGTGTGGTTAAATGTCGGCAACGGATTGATTTCAGGTGTTCCTTGCTCAATCGGATACACGCCCAAACCGCTCAAAGGCGGTTCGCTTTCGTGTTGTGCCGCGTTGTCGTTTGGATATTCGGCAAGCACGGGGCGAATCGTTACCATAAATCCGGCAGGGGATTTTTTTACTTGAAAACTAAAATCGCCGAGCGTATTGTTATGCACGAATTCGATTTCCTGCTTGTTCGGCAACTGCATTTTCACCGGAGTCGGAATCAGCGGAAAAATCAAAGTGCTGATTTGTGTGCCGAGCATCGGCGAATTGGCAACATCAATCGAACCGTTTTCCGAAACAATATACGGATTTCTATTCGGTTCGAGATGCAGTTCGTAGCTGAACGTAGATACAAGTGTTTGTAGATATTCGTTAAGTTTTTCCATCAGAAATTTTGGAGATTGGTGGAGTTGAGAATGAGCCTCAGAAAAATGACTCAAATAAAGATTATCACAAATAAACGATGTTTGTCATCAGTTTTTTATAATTCGAGATTCAAGATTAGACAACTTTCCAAAATAAAAGCGAAGATTTTTTCAACGCAAAGACGCAAAGACGCAAAGGCGCAAAGATTTATTGATTATTTGGCTGAAAAATCTCGCGCCGAAAAAAAATAAATTTTCAAAACTTTGCGTCTTTGCGTTAAAATCTTTAACCCGCACATTTGCAGACGGTTATTTTGGAAAGTTGTCTATTTAGAGCATATTTTGAATGAGCGTATAGCAAAAAAGGCAGAACCACGACTGTCAAGGAGTGTGTCAAAACGCTCAACCATCAACACACTCCTTTAACAGTCGTGTTTCTGCCCTTGATTTCTAATCCTACACTCAACTCAAATCTGCTCTAAGATTCAAGATTGGAAGCGGGAAATCTTGAATCTTAAATTTTGAATCTTGAATTATTGTTCGTAAAGAGAAATTCCCAGACCGAACTTGGCGCAAGCTCGTCGGAGAGCCATACTTTCGGCATTTGAACTTGAATCTCCATATTTATCGTGCATTTCGTCTTCTTGTCCGGTTGCCTCACGATAAACAACGCCTTCCAAACACGGAATCGAAAGGCGAATCGTCAAAATCAATTTTCCGCCAATCGAATCAACACGGCGGATTTCATAACACCAACCGGGCGCGTAATGGTCGAGATATTTCACGGCATCATACCAAGAAATATATTCGATTGTTTTGCCGCCTTGCTTGCGCGTTCGCAGATGTCGTTTGGCAACGGGTTTTGATAAATCTTTAACAATATCGCGGATTGAGCGCAATTCTTCGGAGATAATTTCTTCGGTGATTTTTTCTTCAGTCATAAAAGTTTAAATTGCCACTAGCTTCAGCTAGTGGTTCGGTTCGAGATTCAAAACGGCTTTAGCCGAATAGGAGAAAAAAAACAATCATCCTTATTGCTTCAGCACAAATTAGGCTAAAGCCAATCGGAATTTTTTTACTGAAATTCGGCTAAAGACTTGTGTCTTTAATCATTGTATCCACTAGCTGAAGCTAGTGGCAATTTATAAAATCAATTCGCAATCGCATTAAACAGCAAAGGAAAAGTTGCTAAAGATTGCCCGCGATATTGCGGGCGGAAACCGAAAAGAATAATCTTGCCTTTGCCGATATTGATTGAAACGAGCGCGGCTTTTCCGGCGATTTTTTCTGTGCCTAAAGCCCAGCCGGAAAGCAAGATTTTGTTTGCATCGTTTGGATAACGCGCAATGATTTCGACGTTTGTGTCGTCGCTCATCGTGATTTCAAACGCGGGCGAATTTTCAAACCACGCGATTGATTCTTTCGACATTGATTGAGCGATTTTGTGATTCGTGTCAATTTCAGTCCGCAAAATCGAGCCGGGAATGTAGAAATCCTTGCGCGGTAAGCCTTCGGTAACGTCGCGCACGGGAAGGGCGAATTCTTTTATCGCAAAATTTGAAGCGCGGTTTAAGAAAACCAGCGTTCCGCCCGCTTCGACAAATTTCCGCAAATTCTCCACACCTTCCTTGCCGATTCCGCCCGTGTATTCATCGGGCATCGAGCCTTTTGCAAAACCATTCAAGATTTGATTCGGCGATTGGTCGGGGAAGATGATTGCCGTATTTTTCAAGAAACTGTTTTCAATGATTTCTTTATTTGAAATTGATTTATGATTTCTCACACAAAAATCGCCAATTTGGTAATAATTATTTTCAATAGTCCAACGAGTCCAGCCTTCATCCATTGAGGGAACATAAGATTTATAAGTTCCATAATTAAGAGTTCCGCGACAAAGTATATCTCCAATGCCAGCACCTCTTCCAATTCCTTGATTATTGATTCGAGATTTTGGAGGAACAAAAAGACCTGTAACTTTTTCAAATTTTACGCCTTGCAAAAGAGTTAAAGTATGAGCCGTTACATCGTAAGGCGGAATTGGCTGCGCTTTATTATCCAATAAATTCGGGTATTGTTGCGGTTCAATCATTGCTTTGGCAAAACTTGCATAAGGTTGATCAATCGGAATAAATATCGAGCCGTCTAAAAACTCTCCATATTCTTGAAATTCAACGCCGCCTTTTTTCAGAACATCTTTTATTTTGTGGAGAGCAGGAAATTTTGCCTCAATGAAATAGCCACGAAAATCACTTATTTTCCTTTCTCTAACAGCTTCTTTTCCAATCGAATAAAATCTCGTCAACCATTTTGCGCGGTTGTCCGCCGCGTGATTTAGCAAACTGAACGAAGCGGTTGTCATATAGTTTGTAATATCCCGAAGCCGCCATTCGCCGCCTTTCCAGACGGGCGCGAAGTTTGGCGATTCTTTTTGCGGGTTGTAGCCGTCGTCTGCGGGAACGCGGAGGTCTTCAAATTTTATATTTATCGGCGTGGCAAGGCGTGCGCTGGCGGTTTCGGATAAAATCCGCACGCCGCCGTGATAGTGTGAATAGGCACGCGCCGGAGTCCAAGCGTCATAGGTCGAATCGGTCGTGATGCCTTGAAAGCCTTTGGCGCGTAAATCTTTGGCGATAAACGAGCCTAATTCGGTGAAACCTTCGATAATTTCTTTCGGCACATTCGGTTCGACGGGCGGCAAATACGGCGGCACAAACATTCGCGCACCGTTTGCGCCTTGCTGATGAATGTCGTGGACAATCTGCGGATGCCATTCGTTATGGATTTTTTCAACCGTCAGTTGCGTTTCGACCTGCGTAAAAGCATACCAATCGCGGTTGTTGTCGTGTCCGACGTATTTATGATAAAGCTCCGGCGGCGAAGTTCCTTCAAATGGCGTTCCCAAAGTTTTGTCATACCAATTTTTGACAATATCAACGCCGTCGGGATTCAAAGAAGGCACAAGCAGAATAATCGTATTCTCCAAAATCTTCCGCGTTTCCGCATCTTCGGCTTTCGCAAGACGTTCCGCAATCAACATACTCGAAAGCGTCGAACCGACTTCCGTCGAATGAATGCCGCAAGTTATTAAAACAATCGTCTTGCCTTGTTTGATGAGTTCATCCGCCAATTTTTGATTCGATTTTATCAATCGCGGGTCTGCAAGTTTGGCGTTAATTTGTTTATATTTCTCAAGATTCTTCAAATTCGCGGGTGCGGAAATCGTCGCATAGACAAACGGTGCGCCCATTGTAGATTTGCCGATTTCTTCAAACATCAAACGGTCAGATGCTTTGTCTAATTGCCGAAAATAATCAACAATCTGCGCCCAAGACGCAAGTTTTCGGTCATCGCCGGGCGTGAAACCCAAAACATCGGCAGGTGCAGGAATTTTTTGCGCGAACGCCGTAAAAACAAAAACAAAAATTAAACCGCAAAGACGCAAAGACGCAGAGATTTTTGGAAGATTATTCATAAGTTTTCAAAGTTTTTGATGCAATAAATTTATCATATTAATACGAATCAAGGGTAGAAAATAAGCGAGCATTTTGTCATATCTTTCGGCTTTATCAATTATTTTTTAGTGGTGAAAAGCAAAATACTGCTGAAATAATTGATATTTGATAATGAATAATTGATAAATCGAGTGTTTCGGCTTTCTAACCTTTGATTTACATTATTATTGTTTTTCGCTAAAACCTTAATTTTGCAAGACGTTTTGAAAATGTTTAGAATAAAAGCGGTAAATTATTTTTTTTAAGGAGATTTTAAATGCGATTTATTTTATCAATTGCCGCAGTCTTGGCAATCGGTTCGGGCATTTTAGCGGGTTGTAATAATGGCAACGCGCCGAAATCTGTTGAAACGCCGAAAACAAATGCGGCAAATACGAACAATACGAATTCGTCTCAAAAAGTTGATTCGCACGGACACGTTGACGATGCCGAACGCATCACTCTGGCAGATGCGAAAAAGGATTTTGATGGCGGAAAAGCCGTTTTTATTGACACCCGCGATGAGGCATCGTTTAATCAGGAACACGTTAAGGGCGCGTTGAATATTCCGCTGAATTTGCTGAAACAGCGTTTCGACACAATTCCCAAAGGCAAAAAACTTGTTGTCTATTGTTCCTGACCGGACGAACATAGCAGTGCCGGTCTGGTAACTGAATTGAAAAAAAGAGGAATTACAAATGCTTTCGCGCTCGTTGGCGGAACAGCCGCTTGGAAAAACGCCGGTTTCCCGATGGAAAAAGGTGAAGAAACTAAAAAGTAAAAGGGCAAAAGTAAAAGGGCAAAAGTTATCGAGACTTTTGCCTTTTTTTAATTAAAACAACGTATCGCAAATTCTTTCCGCCGCGTTTCCATCCCAGAGCGGCGGAATTTGTTTGTCTGTTTTTGAATCGTTTTCGAGGATTTCAAAAGCGGATTGTTTAATTTTTTCGGGATTTGTGCCGACTAATTGGTTCGTGCCGAGTTCAATCGTAATCGGGCGTTCGGTATTTTCGCGCAAAGTCAGGCAGGGAATTCCGAGTGCGGTGGTTTCTTCCTGCAAACCGCCCGAATCGGTCAAAACAATCCGTGCGCCCGAATAAAGATTCATAAAATCGAGATAACCGAGCGGTTCAATCAAGCGAATATTTGAATTTGCAATCGCCTCATCAAACCCGAATTTTGCAATATTGGCGCGAGTTCGCGGATGAACGGGGAAAATTACGGGAAGTTTTTCGGAAATCGAAATCAAAGCATCGAGCAAACCGCCGAAAACATCTTTTTCGTCAACATTCGACGGACGATGAAGCGTCAAAACGGCATAATCTTTGTCGTTTAAGCCGAAATTTTCGCGCACCTTTAAGTTTTTCGCTTTCTCCAAATTATAAAAGAGCGAATCAATCATCACGTTGCCGACAAATTTGATTTTTTCCGCCGCCACGCCTTCTTGTTTCAAATTTTCGTCCGCGTCTTGCGAAGTCGTGAGCAATAAATCCGAAATTGCATCGGTCAGAATGCGATTTATTTCTTCGGGCATCGTTCTATCACACGAACGCAAACCCGCTTCGACGTGCGCGATTTTCACACCGAGCTTGGCACAAACCAACGCGCAAGCAATCGTCGAATTCACATCGCCGACGACCAAAACCCAATCAGGCTTTTCCTGTAAAACAATCGGCTCGAACGCGATCATAATTTTCGCCGTCTGAACCGCGTGCGAAGCCGAACCGATTTCAAGATGAAAATCAGGTTTCGGAATTCCCAAATCAACAAAAAACGAATCGGACATTGCTTCGTCATAATGTTGTCCGGTGTGAACAATCATCGGCAGAAATTCATCGGAACGCCGTTGCATTTCGCGGACAATCGGCGCGATTTTCATAAAATTCGGACGCGCTCCGACAATGTTCAAAACTTTTATCATTCGATTCAGATTTAATCTTTAAGTAGTCGTGCAGAATTATTTATGTAAATCAAGAATAGAAAGCCGAAACACTAGATTTATCAATTATTCATTATCAATTATCAATTATTCTCAGCAGTTTTTTGGCTTTTAACCACTAAAAAATAATGGATAATTGATATTTAATAATTGATAAAGCTAAAAGGTATGACAAAATTTTCCCTAGATTTTTTATCCTTGATTCGCATTATTTTATGAATGATAACCACAAAAATACACAAAATATCACGAAAAAGATTGATTCTATTTGTGTTGTTTGGTGTATTTTTGTGGTTTCATTTTTATAACAATACTGTCCGCCCACTTATTTCGATAAACACAGGCTAATTTCCACACAAATATATTAATTTCCCAACAAAAACAACAAATTTCTCGACAAAAATTACCGATTTCTCGACAAAAAAAACAAATTTCTCGGCAAAAAAATTTTTTTCCAACAGAAATTACCAATTTTCCAACAGAAATTAGTTATTTTCCAACAGAAATTACTAATTTTCCAACAAAAATAACTAATTTCTTGACAGAAAATAGTTATTTATCAATAGGAAATCATTATTTTTCCGTTAATAAATCATTTATCTTATTTACAATCGGATAATTTTCGCTTTGCTCTGTCCGCGAATTTCTTCCGTCAAAGCGTTTCGCGTATCAACGATGACTTTTGAGAGTTCGCAAACTCGTTTGTAATCAACGCCCGAATGTTCCGTGCAGATGACGACGCAATCGCTCGAAGAAATCAATTCATCAGTTAATTCTTGATTATACAGCGGTTCGCCGTCGCCGATTGTATAAGCGTGGTCAAAAGTAACTTCCGCGACAAAATCATCGTGATAAACCACGTCCGCGCCGCGTGAACGCAACAAATCAATCACCGAAAGTGCCGGAGATTCGCGCATATCATCAATATCTTTTTTATACGCCACGCCGAGAATTAAGATTTTTGAGCCTTTCACCGATTTTTCGTTATCATTCAAAGCATCACGCACCAAACCGCAAACATATTTCGGCATTCCCGAATTTATCTGCTCCGCAAGCGTAATAAATTGCGAATCAAACCCGTGCTGCCGCGCCTTCCACGAAAGATAATGCGGGTCTAATGGAATGCAGTTATGAACAAAAACGCCGTAAGATGTCGCAAACGTATGATTTTCGTCAACTTCAACCGAAAATACTTCAAAAGGTTTTGTGGTTTTAATTATTTCAACCGCTTTGACAGGAACGGTTATCAATTCGCCGAAAGATTTGAAGGTTTTGCTCTGAACTTTTCGCAGATTGTTGGCAAAATATGTTTGAAGTTTCGCACCTTTTTCGCCTAACCAATTCGACATTCTTTCAAGTTGTTCGCGTCCTTTCATTTGCAGATGCGGTTTTGTGCGTTTGAATGTCGGCGTGAAACCTTGTTCTTGCAAAAGATAAATTACTTGTTGGAAAAGTTTCGGACTGCTCGAAAAATAACCGATTTCGGCGGTCGTGTTTTGATGTTCGTAAATCTTGCCGTTTTTCTCGTAAGAATTTGTTCCCGATTTGACATAAACATCGCCGTCGCCGCGCAAAAGACCTTTGAGAAGCTCGGTTTTATGGGCAGTCGAAAGATTTAATAAAGTTTCGGGAATCTGCATTTCGGTTGAACGCTTGCCGCATTTCAAAACTTCGACCAAAAACCAACCGAACATTGCTGAAGCCACGCGAATATGCGTAACTTGGTCAACTTTTGAATAAATCAGCGAAGTTTCAACGCCGAATTCCGACTTCAAAATCTCGCAAACATCTTCGATAAATTCAGTTTCCTTGCGATGAAAACTAAAGCGAATCCGTTCATTTCCTTTTTCGGTTGTCGCACAACCTTCCGCCAAATAATAGCCGACAAGACGCGCAATATTCGGCGTAATTTCAACAATCGCCGGAAAAGAACTCGCCGAATTTCCGCGTCCGATTCGTAAAATTAAGTCTTCACGCGAAATCTTCAAATCTTTTTCAGCTTTCAAAAAATCTTTCAAACTCAAATAATTTACTTTAGAAAGTTCCCAAATCTTTTCTGCCGGAATATATTTTTTCAATGTTTCGCGGACGCTGTAAAAATTTCCTTCGCGCAAACAAACGCGAACTTTTTCCGCTGATTTGTCCGACATCAAAGAAATTAAATCAATTTTCGAATTCGCGGTTTCCGTTGTTTCATTGTTTAGATTTTGAATCGGCAAACGGTCATTTGCTTTCAAATCTTTCGCGAAAACTTCTTTCAATTTTCCACTTTCGTCCGCGACCAACATCGGGTGCAAATCGGTAACGGTCAATTTGCGATTATCGCTCGTGGTAATCTCAACCAAATTCGCGTCGGTTTTGCGGCGGAACAAATAATGAACCGGTTTCCATTCAGCTTTGTTCGTTTCCATATTGATTGACAAAGCCTCAAGATGCGGTTTGTAAATCACATCGCTTCCATGAACATCAAATTTACGAACACGATTTTTCGCACTTTCCTTTTCAAAAAGTTCAGCGAGATTTTCAATCTTTTTGCCGTTTTCATCGCGCACGATGACGGTTTCTTTCCCCGCCAAACAATGCCCGCCAATTCCGGGACCGGGATAAAACGGCATAAATCCGAACGGTTTCGTCGCGGCGGCGCGGACGACTTCCCAAGTATCAATATTTAAAGCGTTGCAGACTTTCGCCATTTCGTTTGCCATTCCGATATTGATAGCGCGGAAAGTGTTTTCCCAAAGTTTGCAGGCTTCGGCGACACGCGCACTCGAAACGGCGTGAACATCCCCGACAATTTGCGAATACAAAAGCGCGGAAACTTCCGTTGAATCTTCGCCGACTCCGCCGACGACTTTGGTAATATTGTGCGTTTGAAATTGCGGATTGCCGGGATCAACTCTTTCGGGCGAAAAGGCGAGCAGAAAATCTTCGTCTAATTTTAATCCGGCTTCTTCAATCATCGGTTGCAGAATTTCGTCGGTCGTGCCGGGGTAAGTCGTAGATTCTAAAATAACGAGCTGTCCGCGTCGCGCATATTTTTTGATTTCTTCGCCAGCCGCGAGAATATAAGACATATCGGGGTCTTTTGTTTTTCGTAAAGGCGTGGGAACGCAAATGATGATAATGTCGCAATTTTTAAGCTCGCCGAAATCGGTTGTTGCCGTAAATTTATTTTCTGAAATAGCTTTTTGGACATTTTCCGAAGGCACGTCAACAATATGCGAAGAACCTTGATTCAAGGTTTCGACTTTTTTACCGTCCACTTCAAAACCGACAGTTTCATAACCTTTTAATGCAAATTCGATAATTAACGGTAGCCCGACATAACCCAAACCAATGACACCGATTCGGGCGCGTTTTTCCGCAATAAGATTTTTTAGTTCGTCTTTAACCATTTTTCTATAATTGTTTGAAATAAAATAAATATTTTGTTAAGAAGGTTTTTTAATATGCGTAAAGCAGGATTTTTCCGCAAAGAATTAATCTAGTTTATGCCTTTTCGTTAGTCAAGATGTTAAACGATTTATGTTACAATCTGTTGCGGAAACTTCTAAAACTCGAATCTCTATGGAATTTGGAATAAATTCTCAAAATTCGGCAGTCAGAGCCATTATCGAAGGCACCGCGCCGCGACCGGCGAAACTTGCGGCGGCGCGAGGGATTTTGCCTCTGCCGCAAAATGATTTGCTCGAAGTTCTCGTTGCTCTGGCAACCGGCGAAGATGCCGAACTTGCGGGAAATGCGCGGCAAACACTCAATTCCCAAGATTTATCTGACTTGACAACGGTTTTGCAATCAAGCGATGCCGCGCCGCGCGTTCTTGATTTTTTCGCCGGACAGCAAAATTTGCCGGATACGGCTTACGAAGCCATTTTGCAAAATTCGCACACTCCTGAAGATTCACTTATCAAATTTGCGCGAATCGCAAAAAGCGGCGAATTGCTCGAACTTCTTTCCTTTAATCAACAACTTTTAATTAAAAAACCGGCGATAATTGACGCGATAATCGCCAATCCTTACCGCACGGCGGAAGCCGAACGCCGCGCGGCGGAAACAAAGCGCGAATTTTTTGAAAAAGAACGCGGCGCACAACAAATTGCCAACGAACTTCGCGCACAAGGCAAAGACGCGGCGGCGGAATTTATTGAAACTGCCGAATTTGCGGAAGATTTTGAAGAATCCGTCATCAGTTTTGAAGACGCGATGTTTCTTGCCGAACATATCGAAGTGCCGGACGCGGAAGTTGATGACTCTTGGCTTGCATCGCTTGAGTTTATCGAAGAAATCTACGAAGAAACCGCCGAAGAACGCGAAGCAATCGTTAATAAAATCTTGGGCGATATTCAATATGAAGAAGATTCGGTTTCGGCTGAAAGAGTTTCGATGATTAACCGCATTCTGAAGATGGGAATGAAAGACCGCGTGAAACTTGCGATGAAGGGCGACCGCGAAGCCCGAAACATTCTCATCCGCGACCCAAACAAAATCGTCGCGCAAGCGGTTATCAACAATCCGCGCATCACGGAAAACGAAGTCGAAAAAATTGCCGGAATGCGAGCCGTGCCGGAAGATGTTTTGCGGCTTATTGCGATCAATCGAAGCTGGACGCGAAATTATATGATTATGCACAAACTCGCCCAAAACCCGCGCACACCGATTGCTAACGTAATGACGATTCTTACACGCTTACAGTTACGCGATTTAGCCGCACTTTCAAAAAATCGCAACGTCTCCGATGCCGTCCGTCGCCAAGCCCTTCGTCTTGCCACAGCACGAACAGGAAAATAGGTTTTTGATTTTTGGTTTTTGTCTGAATTTCAAACACCAAAGACCGGAAATCAAAGAAATTCGGTAATTCTTCCGGTTTTGACAAACGATCCAGCCATATCGGTAAAAGTATGGCTTGCCGCGCCGAGCCAGAGACCGACAAACGCGGACGGCAAAGCATATTCACCGACATTTTTATTGATAAATTCACCGATGTTCTGCCAACTTTGCGCGAATTCCATCAAACGCGGCAAATCTCCGCCCGTGTAAGTTGCGAAAATATACGCAACGAGAAACGAAAAGAGTGTCAACGCCCCCATAAAATAAATCACTCGAAACAAAGTTCCGAAAATCAAACCGTGCGACCAGCGTGAACGGTGATTGAAGACTTTTTGATACGGAAACCAAAGGAGTCGAAAAATGCTCCAGCGCGTATATTGTTTGCTCATCGTGTCCAAATCGGGACCAAACATCAATCCGCCGAAAAGGAACGCGCCCGTTATGACTGAAGAAATCGGAACATTTTTGGTTACGGCATAACTTGCCGCAAAAATTGGCGCGACCAGCAAAAATGTTATTGCATCGTGTGTTTTTCCTGAAGGCATTTTGTTAGTGGATAGTGGATACCGGATAGTGGATAGTGAAAGAAATAATTATCCGCTATCCGTTATCCACTATCCACTATAAAGCATTTTGCGAAGAATCGTCCAAAAAATTTGCAATCTGCCAAGCGAAACTGAAAAAAATGCCCGATTTTGCTAGACTTTTCGTTTGGCATCAGATTTTCTGTAATTTGTCATCGGTAATTTGCAATGAACAGTTTTTGGACAAAACTTAAAACGACGCTCGAAATGATAAAGTTCGAGCATACTTTATTTGCGCTTCCGTTTGCTTTTCTCGGCGCAGTTCTCGCGGCAGACGGTTTGCCGACTTGGTGGCAAATTCTTTGGATTACGGTCTCAATGTTTGGCGCACGTTCGGCGGCGATGACGTTTAATCGAATTATTGATAGAAAGTTTGACGCAGAAAACCCGCGCACTGCCAACCGCGAATTGCCGAGCGGAAAGTTGAGCGTTTCATTTGCTTGGACGTTTTTTATCGTTTCACTTGTTTTGTTTGAAATTGCTTCGTATTCGCTTAATTGGCTAACATTCGCCCTTTCGCCCGTCGCGCTTTTTTTCGTTCTCGGCTACAGTTACGCGAAAAGATTTACGAGTTTAGCGCATCTGATTTTAGGTTTGGCTTTAGCGATTTCACCAACCGCCGCGTGGATTGCCGTGCGTGGCGCGATTGATTCGGAAATCCCGATTTTGCTTTCGGTTCTCGTGATGATGTGGACGGCAGGTTTCGATGTTCTTTACGCTTGCCAAGATTACGAATTCGACAAAAAAGCCGGATTACGCTCAATTCCGGCGCGTTTCGGCATCAAAAATTCGCTCCGCATCGCAAGGCTTTTTCATTTCCAAGCGTTTATTGTTTTAGTTTTGCTCTATTTCGTAACCGCCTTAAATTGGCTCGCACTCGTCGGAGTTTTCGCGGTCGGCGCATTGATGATTTATCAACACACTTTGGTCAAACCGAACGATTTATCACGAATGAACGCCGCATTTTTTACAACCAACGCCTTCGTCAGCGTGATTTTATTCATCACCTTCGGCGGCGCGGTTTTTCTTGGTAAAATGACTTAGTTATGCCTTTATTTGAGATTACAAAAACGATAAATGCAACGCTGATAATCGAATGCACTTCGGAAAAAGAAGCGATGAATTGGGCTGATAAAATCGTTGCAGGCATTGAGGACGAAGACGGAAATCGGATTGAAGCGGAAGAAATAGTTTTATTTGAAGCCGATGTAAAAGTGTCGGAAATTGAAATCAGAAAACTATCAAAAGCGGAGGCGGGAATTTTTGTGTGAAGATTTTTTTAAGAACGTGAGTATCGAATGAAAGTTAAAGAGTTGATAAAATTGATTGAAAATGATGGCTGGTATTTGGTCAGAACAAAAGGCAGTCATCGTCAATTTCATCATCCGGCGAAAAACGGAACCGTAACAATCGCCGGAAAAGAAAGTATTGATGTTCCAATCGGAACTCTGAACAGCGTTTTGAAACAGGCAGGTTTGAAAAAATAGAGAGGTGAAAATTATGCGTTATATGATTGTAATTGAAGAAGGCGAAACAAGTTTCGGCGCGTATGTGCCGGATTTACCGGGCTGTATTGCGGTCGGCGAGAGCGAGGAAGAAGTAAAGCAGTTGATTCAGGAAGCGATTGAGTTTCATCTCGAAGATTTGCAAGAAACGGGCGCATCAATTCCGAAACCTTTGTCAAAAAGCGAATATGTCGAAGTTTTAGCCGTGTGATTTGATTGGAGTAATTTGAAAGATAAAAGTTCTACACAATTAAAAAAAGAAATTTACTTGCGAGATGTGGCAAGGCGTTGGAAGTCTGAACTGAATACAGACAAAAAGGTTTATATTCTCTCGCCTTACATTACTTCAAAAGCTGAAGATGTTTTGGAGAACGCGAAAGACTGCGAGATTTATACTGATTTCAGCATTGAAAATTTCGCCTTCGGAAGTTCTTCCCTCAGCACAATAAAAAACCTAATCAACAAAGGTTTCAAGGTTTATTCTATTCAAAATATTCACGCTAAAATTGTTCTGGTTACGGATACTTTTGTCAGCATCGGCAGTCAAAATCTTACGAATCAAGGAACTCAAAATAAAGAAGCTACTTTTACGTCTGATGATTTGGAAGTTGTCCAATTTATAGAAAGTGAACTAAAAGAAAATTGGTTTAATCATCTAAAAGAAATAACACTTGAAGTTGTAGAGATTTTAGAAAAAGAACTCAAGCCTTTAATTGTGAAGCGTAAAAAACTGAACAATGAGGTCGAAAAAGTGAAAGAATCATTTGAAAAGAAAGAAAAAGAGCAAGAAACTGAAAAGCAACGAAGCCTAAATTATTTAGGCTTACGCCATAACATTGGAAGAATTAAACGAGATGGTTTCGGTATTCAAGGAAAGATTAAAGATAAAGAACAGAAATATTTTACTCAAGATTCTTATTATTCAAAATTATCTTATGTCCAAACATTTGAAGCAGACTCCAGAGATAAAAATTTGCTAATGTGGCGTGTAAGAAACGATTCTCCAATTTTACTCGAAAAAACTTTTCGTTATTTAGCCGTAATTGAGGATATAGGTAAACTAGGCTGGGCAAGAATAATGGAAAAAAGCATAACATACGTTGGTCAAGAATTTAGTGTTGATGAAGCAATTAGCATTGAGTTACCTAACTTTTTCAATATAAAAGTGCCATTAAAATTAGGAATAAAAGCTAATTGGGACATATCAACTTTAAGAGACTATAATCTCGAAATATTTTTATCAGACCGCACAACTGAAATATTTGAAACGAACTTTTGTCATATTCGAGTCTTTTTCGACCTTAACCTTATAAACATCTTTAGTATGGAATTCTCCAGAGATATTATTGGATTAGAAGATTGGGTTAGCAAAAATAAACCTACCTTCATTAAAATCTTGAAAGAAAAAATATTTCAATCATTCAAATACAGAGATAAAAAATTAGAAGGTCCACAGGTCAACAAATTTTTATATCCATGGAGTAAATGCAAATTGACGGTGGGAAAGGTTAAAGATAATCCTTTACTTGTTTTTTCAGAGATTCCCAAATAATTAGAATTTATGCAATTTTCATTTGATAAGAATTTAAACAGAATTGCCGCATTGGTCGAAGCGAATGAGCGTTTGACGTTTGATGAAGGCATTGATTTATACAACACGCAAGATTTGAATGCACTTGGAAAGCTCGCGGATTTTGTGCGGCGTAAAAAGCACGGGCGGACGACTTATTATAACGTCAACCGGCATTTTAATCATACGAATATCTGCGTCGCGGATTGTAAGTTTTGCGGGTTTTATCGCCGTGCAAGGCAAGAAGATGCTTATACGCATTCGATTGCGGAAGGCATTGAAATCGCCCGAAGCGCGGTAAATGAAGGCGCGACGGAACTGCATATTGTCGGCGGGTTGAACTCGAAATTGCCGTTTGATTATTACACCGATTTGTTTTCTTCGCTCAAAAGAGAGTTTCCGAAACTTCATCTTAAAGCGTTGACGATGGTTGAATTGGATTTCTTTGCGCGGTTTTACAAAATGTCGGACGAAGAAGTGATTGAACGGTTGAAAGCGGCGGGAATGGATTCGTGTCCGGGCGGCGGCGCGGAGATTTTTGCCGAACCGACTCGTTCGCGCATCTGCGACCATAAATGCGACGGCGAAAGATGGTTGGAACTCGCGGGAAAAGTCCATAAAGCCGGATTGAAAACCAATGCGACGATGCTTTACGGGCATATCGAAACAACTGAAGACCGCGTTGACCATCTCGTGAAATTGCGCGAGCAACAAGACAAAACCGGCGGTTTTCAATGTTTTATTCCGCTCGCGTTTTATCCGAAAGGCACTGCGCTTTCGTCGCTTCCCGGACCGGACGCGATGCTGAATTTAAAAACGATTGCCGTGTCGCGTCTGATGCTCGACAATTTCGACCATATCAAAGCGTATTGGGTAATGCTCGGACTTCCGACCACGCAAACCGCGCTTCATTTCGGCGCAAACGACGTTGACGGCACGATCACCGACGGCGGCGAATTAACACACGCTTACTCAGTCGAAGACGGTGGCGAACAGAAAATGACGAAAGACGAATTAATCAAACTAATCGAAAACGCCGGATTTGAAGCGGTTGAACGCGATACAGTTTATAATCGTGTGGAAAGTGCAAAAGTTTGAGGAGAAAATTTATGAATACAACAGCCATTGCCGACACTTTTTTGCAGACTCGTTTTCCGAAGCGAGCAAAATCCGTTCGTCTGCATATTGAGTTTGAAGATGAGCCGAACAAAATGACAACGGAGGAATTTTGGGATTTTTGTCAAGAAAATAGAAAACTTCGTGCCGAATTGACTAAAGAAGGAGATTTAATAATTATGCCGCCAACGGGTTGGGAAACCAGCGATAGAAATGCCGAATTAACAACTCAATTAAGAATTTGGGCGAAAAAAGACAAGCGTGGCGCAACTGCCGATTCAAACGGCGGATTTATTTTACCGAACGGCGCGATTCGTTCGCCGGATGCTTCTTGGGTTTTGAAATCGCGTTTGGAAAGTTTGTCGAAAAAAGTGCTGAAAAAATTTCTCCCGTTGTGTCCCGATTTTGTCGTGGAAATGACTTCGCCATCGGACAATTTGAGCGACACTCAGGAAAAGATGCTCGAATACATCGAAAACGGCGCACGGCTCGGCTGGTTGATTCATGCAAAAACGAAGCAGGTTTTTATTTACCGTCCGAATGAAACGGTAGAGATTCTGGAAAATCCGCGCACGGTTTCGGGCGAACCTTTGCTTACAGGATTTGAACTTGATTTGACGGAAATTTGGTAGAGCAAAAAGTTTGGGCGGCAAAGGCTTCGGAAGAAAAACCTATTGACAAATTTGGAGATTCTACAATGTCGCTGAAACATTTGAAAAAAGAATTGCCCGAATTTATAAAATTTCTTTCGGAGATTAGAAACAAAAAGTAGAAAATTATGAGCGCGATACCAAAAACAAAAATCACGCCGGAAGAATATCTGGAAATGGAGCGCAAAGCCGAATATAAAAGCGAATATTTTAATGGCGAAGTGTTTGCGATGGCTGGCGCACGGCGGCGGCATAATGTCATTACTTGGAACATTGGCGGCGAATTAAGGCAAAAGCTAAAAGGGCGAAATTGCGAAGCGTATCCGAATGATATGCGCGTTTTTGTTCCCGAAACGGGGCTTTATACTTATCCCGATTTAACTGTCGTGTGCGGCGAACCGGAGTTTCAAGACAATGTTTTTGACACTTTGCTTAACCCGATATTGATTATCGAAGTTCTTTCCGATTCAACCGAAAGTTACGATAGAGGCAAGAAATTTCAGCATTATCGGAGCATTAAGAGTTTGCAGGAATATGTTTTAGTTGTGCCTGACGAAGCCAGAATTGAAAAATATGTCAAACACGGCGACGGTTTTTGGTTTTTTACCGAAGCCGTTGGGCTTGATTCGGAGATTGAATTTACTTCAATCGAATGTAAAATCGCGCTGGCGGAAGTTTATGACAAGATAGATTTTTCCGATGAATGATCCCCGAAAAAATCTAATCCGCATTTTGCAAAACGCTCACGCGGGCGAATTGGCGGCGGCATTTGCTTATCGCGGGCATTGGAAATCGGTTAAAAATTCAGAGGAAAAAGAAAATATCAAACGCATTGAGGCGGAGGAATGGGAGCATCGGGCGAATAATTTGAAATGGCTCACGCATCTCGGCGCGAAACCGCGAAAATTGCGCGAAATTATCTTTTGGACAATCGGCAGAACGCTCGGCGTTTTGTGTTTTGTGTCGGGTTGGTTTTTGCCGATGTATTTTGCCGGACGTTTGGAGAGCGCGAACACGAAGGAATACGAAGACGCGGCGAATTTTGCAAAGGAATTGGAGATGACGGAATGTTTCGATGAACTGATGGAAATGTCCCGAAAAGAACTCGAACACGAAGAATTTTTCCGCCGCACGGTTGCCAATCATCGCCTTTTGCCGCTGACGCGCAAGGTTTTCAAATGGAGCTGAGAAAGGCTGAAACACGACCGTAAGGGAGTGTGTCAAACTCTCAACGCAACACACTCCTTAACAGTCGTAGGGTTATTACAAAGTCGGATTTTACTTCTCACATATCACTTATCACTTATTCCGAAGATAACTGCCTTGACATTCGGAATAAGTGATAAGTGATAGGTGATATGTGAGAGATGGGCGCGTCTTTGCCAGAACTATCTGTTTCAGCTTTTCACACATTTCTTAACAGTCGTGTTTCTGCTTTTTAGGTCGCAATCGTCGCGCTTTGGATAGGACTTTTGGGGCTTCGTGCGCCGCGCCGCGTTATCCAAACCATATAATAATGGACTTGTTTGCCCACGTCGGTTTGTGAGTATCTGAAGATATGATTGCCGCCGACGGCGGTTGTTTGCAGACGATAACTTGCCAAATCGTCGCGCTCGCCGCCGATGTTCACATAGATTTCCGCGCCGATTACGCCTTTCGGTTTGCGCCGCCGCCGCTCCGAACCTTCTTCCCAAAATCTTAAAATATGCCACGCCTGAGCGTAATCAATAGTAAATACCGGCGGGGTTTTGGGCGCATTGATCGGCGTTTTGACGCGGTCAGTCGGCTTAACGCCCAAAGCAACGAATTTAACCTCAGAAATCTCAGGACGCAGCCGCATCATACTGATAAACGCGCCCAAAATCTTTTTCAACTTTTTCCGCGCCGCATCTTTTCTCTGACGCGCCGCCCGCGCCCTTGCGTGCAGTTCGATATGCTCACGATAACTCGTGTCATATTCGTCAACTGCGCCAATAATAGCGTTTATGTCGTCGCTGTCAAATCCGTAATTCGCGCCGTCCGCCAGCAGAACCGCCTTTCCTTGCAACGCAAACTTTTGTAACTCTCTATCCTTCGTCGGAATACTCGTTTTATTCATTTTCTTGTTCTCCTAATTGATTATTGATTGTAAATATGTTTAATAACAATGATGATAAATTATATAACAGCTATAAAACAAATAATATTACAACAGATATATTTCTTATCATAAATTTTAAGTTATATAAAATACTTTGCATTATTCTTATTATATTTTTTATAAATTATAATGAATGCAGTAGTTTTTATATTGTATTTAATATAAATTATAATATAATCAATATCTTTCTTATTAGCTATACATAATCGTTAATTCATAATGGAAATTGGAAAAAAATCGGAGCGCGTTAGGCGAGTCCGCGTGTGCGGCTTTGATTTTTACTCGCGGATTCGCCTAACGCGCTCCGATTTTATTGCATTTCGCTTGATTACTAATCCTGAGTTCGAGACAAGTAAAACCGACTGGAGCGCAAGCGTCTCCGCTTGCAAACACCGCGATTTTCAGCAGTGTAACGGCGATTGTTCACCTAAAACTTCCGAGTCAGCAGAGTTTTTTTTCGCGCTCTGCGCTCATAACAAGCTCCAGTCCTTTATTCCGAATGCAGGTTTATTAGGTGTTTTTAAACCAATCGGTAAATTTCTTGATGCCTTCTTCGATTTTTGTGGTTGGATTGTAGCTTAAAAGTTCACGCGCTTTTGAAATGTCGGCGAAAGTTATCGGGACATCGCCGGGTTGGAGTTCCTTGCGGTCAATAATCGCTTTTTTGCCCAAGTTTTGTTCAATCAATTCGATTAAATAACGCAATTCGACGGTTTGCGATTCGCCTAAATTAAAAATTTCAAAATCCGCTCTGTCATAATCAATCGCGGCGCGAACGCCTTGGATGATGTCGTCAATAAAGGTGTAATCGCGGCGCGTCGAGCCGTCGCCGAAGACGGGAATCGGTTGCGCGTTTGCAATCAATTTTGAGAATTTGTGAATCGCCAAATCAGGTCGCTGACGTGCGCCATAGACGGTGAAAAATCTCAGGCAAATCGTGCGAATATCGTAGAGATGCGAGTAGGTATAACACAAATGTTCGCCGGCGGCTTTCGTTGCGGCATATGGCGAAATCGTCTGCCAGATTTTGTCGTCTTCCGCGAAGGGAATTTTAGAATTTATCCCGTAAACGCTGGACGATGAGCCGAAAACGAATTGTTTGATACTAAAATCTTTGGCGAGTTCGAGCAGATTGAGCGTGCCGTTGATATTCGTTTCCGCGTAAGCCCGCGGCTGTTCCAAAGACGGACGAACTCCGGCGCGGGCGGCGAGATGAACGATTGCGTCAAAACGATTTTCGGCAAAGAGTTTTTCTAGGTTTTGCGCGTCGCATATATCAATTTCGGCAAGCGAAAATCGCGGGTTTTCCAAAAATGGCGCGATATTGGCGCGTTTGATTTCGGGCGCGTAAAAATCGTTGAAATTATCGAGCGCGACGACCTTCCAAACTTCTTCGTTGAGCAGTTTTTCGACCAAGTGCGAGCCGATAAATCCCGCGCCGCCGGTTACTAAAATGTTTTTCATACTTAGTTTAAAAATCTCTGTTTGGCATAGAAACGATGAATGATTTCTTCCAAAAATCCTTCGTAGGTAAAAGTCTTCAGGTCATAATTCGGCTTGAGTTTATACATCAAAGGAAGTGCGACGCGCCACGCCATCCAGAGTCTTTGGCGTTCGCTTAAATCCCAACGGCGGCGCAAAAATGATTCAACGACTTCGATTTCGGTTTCGCTCAAAAGCCGGACGTTTGCCTCAAAATCCGTGCGCTGTTGGACGCGGCGCAAGGCGGCATCGCTGATTGGATTGGCGAAGGTTTCCGAAAATGTCGGAGCTTCATCAAAGCGTTCGCGCACGACAACCGTTCCGGCAAATAAATCGCCGACGCGCTGGTCGCGGCTGTTGAAAAATATCGTCATCAGCCCGACGGAATAAATCGGGACGACAAAACCCGGAATCGCGTCGAAAATCCGCAAAAGATTTCGCGCAATCGCTTCCCAAAGCGTAATCGGGCGACCGTCTTCGCGGATAACGCGCAATTTCAAAAGACGTTTGCCCGGCGTTTGCCCGTTCCAAAGCCATTCAAAAAAGATAAAATAACTCGAAAAAATCAGAAACAGAACCAAAATCAAAATTGCAATCGTCCATTTCGGCATTTCCGAAAGAATTTCTTCGGCGGCTGTTCCGCTCAGAGGATTACCGATATTCGACAGCGTCAAAAACGCCCACGCCACAATCAAAATCGTCAGATATTGAATGAAATGATCAATCGCCACCGCCAGAAAACGGTTGCCGATTGAAGCCAGCGCAAAGGCAAGCGGCACTCTTTCGGGCGTTTCGATGATTAAAGTTTCTTCGGTTTCGATGATTTGCATAAAACTTTTAGGATTTTATCACAAAAGCAGAAGGCTGCGCGTGAGCAAGGGCGTAACACACGAATCCGCCCTTGCTCACACGCAGGCTTCTGCTTATTTGCTTAATTCACGATAAAGCCAAGCCTTTGCAAATGCCCATTCGCGTTCGATTGTCGCGTGGGATTTGCCGAGAGCTTCGGCAGTTTCTTCAATCGTCAAGCCGCCGAAAAAGCGCATTTCGACGACTTTGCTTTTTTGTTCGTCGTGTTCGGCGAGTTTATGAAGAGCATTATTTAAGTCCAAAATGTCGAGATTTTGTTTCTCGAAAAAAACTAAAGATTCGTCCAAAGTGATTTTCTTTAAACCGTCGCCGCGTTTTGAAGCAAGATGAAGCTCGGCGTGATTAACCAAAATCCGCCGCATCATTTGTGCGGCTAAACCGATGAATTGCGAACGGTTACGCCAATCAACGCTTCGTTGGTCAACAAGTCGCAAATAGGCTTCATTGACCAGAGCCGTCGGTTGTAAAGTATGATTCGGACGTTCTTTTCGCAAATATCTTTCGGCTAAAAGATGCAGTTCGTCATAGACGAGAGGCAACATTTCATCAAGCGACTGTTTTTTGCCGTTTCCGTATTCAATCAAAAGTTCGGTAAAATTCCGTCTGCCGCTCATCGGAAAATATTTTACAATAAATTTGAGGGGAAATTTCAAATTTTTCTGCGTTAATATAAAGGAAACGCTAAATTTATAATGCCGCAAGAAAACTGGAAAAAAATTGATGAGCTTTTTCACGCCGCGCTCGAAGTAAAAAATCGAAACGAGCGCGAGGAATTTTTGCGCGAAAAATCCGGCAATGATGCGGAATTATACGCCGAAGTTCGGTCTTTGCTCGACTCTTTAGATAAAACCGATGATTTTTTGGAAATTCCGGCAACCGAAGTCGGCGCGAAACTGTTTCTCGAAAATGAAAACGGAAAATTTCTCGGCGAAAAAATCGGTTCGCACAGAATCATTTCCGAACTCGGACGCGGCGGAATGGGAACGGTTTATCTTGCCTTTCGTGATGACGCGGAATTTGAACAGCGTGTCGCTTTGAAAATTGTTCGTGAACGAATGGCAACGCCCGCGCTAATTGAACGATTTCGGCGTGAACGACAGATTTTGGCAAATCTAAATCATCCTTTTATTGCGCGTCTGCTTGACGGCGGCACAACTCAAGACGGAACGCCGTATTTCGTGATGGAATATTTGCGCGGTGCAAATGCCGTCGAATATGCGTCGCGGCACAACCTTTCGGTTAATGAGCGGCTGAAATTGTTTCTGAAAATCTGCGAAGCGGTCAAACACGCTCACGAACAAGGCATTATTCACCGCGACATTAAACCGACAAATGTTTTGGTTACAAACGAGGGTGAACCGAAACTGCTCGATTTCGGCATTGCCAAAGTTTTGCAGGAAAACGAACGCGAAGCCGCAAACACGATGACCGGATTTCGGCTTTTTACGCCCGAATATTCGAGTCCCGAACAAGCACGCGGCGAAAATCTGTCGGTCGCCAGCGATATTTACAGCCTCGGCGTTTTGCTTTACGAATTGCTGACGACACACCAACCGTTTGATTTTACAAATCGTTCGCCGCTTGAAATCGCGCAAATCGTTTGCGAAAACGAGCCGGAAAGACCAAGCACGGCAATTTATAAACGGCGCGAAACGGTCGAAGAAAACGATTTTGAATTTGATGAAAGCAAAACTGCTGAAACAAGCCGATTGCTTCGCGGCGATTTGGACAATATCGTTCTCAAAGCAATGCGAAAAGAACCTCTGCGGCGTTACGCAACGGTTTCTGAATTTGCCGAAGATATTGAAAATTATCTTAAAAACCTGCCTGTCAAAGCGCGTCCGAATTCTGCTTTTTACCGCACCGGAAAATTTATTAAACGCAACCGCGCCGCGAGCGTTTTGGCGGCGTTGCTTTTAATTTCAATTATTGGATTTTCCGCGTTTAGTTTAATGCCGAAACGCACGGCGAAAATTTATCCGGCTTCGACCATCAAACCGGACGAAGCCGTAAAATTATCAAATTTGTCTGCAACAGAAGAATATTTGAGCTTTTCCGCCGACGGCAAAAACGTCTTTTTTGTCAGTAATCATCAACTTTATTCCGTCGGCATTGACGGCGAAAATCTGAGCTTGATAAAGACAAATCAACCGACTTTGCGCGTCGCCGAATCATCCGACGGCAAGCGTTTTGTCTTTTCGACAAAAGACGGGATTTTTGTAGCAGATAAAAATTTTACAAACCCGAAAAAAGTTTCCGATTGTTCAGCCGGACGGTTTTCGTGGTCGCCGGACGCGAAACAAATTGTTTTCGGCTGTCCGAAAAATGGTAAAACAAACGTCTTTGTCGCCGATGTTGAAACAAAAAACGAACAGCAATTAACCGACGCGGAATTTTGTTCGGATGCGAATTTTTCGCCCGATGGAAAACGAATTGCTTTCACTTGCGAAACGGACAAAAATCTCGAAATTTATGCGATGAACGCTGACGGCACAAACAAAATTCGTTTGACTACAGATGCGGCAAACGATCGCTTGCCCATCTTTTCGCCGGACGGAAAACATCTCGCTTTTACGAGCGACAGGACGAGCAACGACGAGATTTTTATAATGAATGCCGAAACGGGCGAAGACGTTTGGCGGGCAACTTTTTCAAAAGGTTCGTCTAATGAAGCGGCTTGGTCGGCGGACGGAAAATTCATCGCTTTTCGCTCTGACCGCGACGGAACGACGGGCGTTTATCTTTTGAATATTGAGCCGAAAATCTTGGCGGAAAAAACTTCAGACGAAATCGAAGGCGCGTTTTCGCCCGACGGAAAATCAATAATTTACACGAGCAATCGGCACGGGCAATTCCAGATTTTTCGTCGTGATACTGACGGCAAAAATTCGCGGCAAATAACTTGGGGCGATTTTGGAAACGGCTTTCCGCGCTATTCGCCCGACGGCTCGAAAATCGTTTTCAGTTCAAACCGCGACGGCTTGGACGAGCTTTATTTGATGAACGCCGACGGCACAAATCAAGTCCGTCTGACCGAAACGGACGCGCCGAGTTTGCGTCCGGCTTGGTCATTTGACGGCAAAAAAATCGCGTTCGTCAAAACTATCGAAGAAAATAAAGAGATTTTTACGCTCGATTTATTTTCGGGCGTTGAAACGCGGCTCACGTTTGACGCGAAAAACGACGATTTTCCGGCTTGGACAGCAGACGGGAAAATCGTTTTTTTCAGCGACCGAAGCGGAAAGAATGAAGTTTTTCAAATGAATTCGGACGGCTCTGATATAAAAAATCTGACGAACAATCCGGCAAACGACGGGCAAATGACGGTTTCAAAAGACGGCAAAATCGTTTTCACCAGTAACCGCACGAAAACTATGGAACTTTGGCTGATGAACGCCGACGGCTCAAACCAAATTCAGCTGACTTTCACCGCGCCCGACGGTTTTAATTCGCGCCCGCAATTTTCACCGGACGGCACACAAATCATCTACAATTCAAACGAACAAGACCGCGAAATTCTGCGCGTCATCAACCTTCCATAATTTTTTTGAGGGAATTTTCCGAAAAAATCTGCGTTAGTAAATGAAGATTATTTTTGGAGAATTCGGAAATGAAACAAATATATTTACTGACAATAATTACGCTGATTTTTACGACACAGATTTTGGCACAAAAGAAGCCTGTGGAAAAAGCCGATACGAGTTCGGGAAGCTGGTTTTCGATGACGATTGAACACAACGGAACGAAGACGGAAGTCAAATCAACACAATTTCAGACGGCGGACGGAAACGCGATGTCGGAAGGAGCGCAAAACGGCAGACTTTTGTTTTTCTACGGCGCGAGCAACAACAAAGACGAAAAAAGTTTTTCGTTTCAAGGTTGGATTCCGAAACCCGAAAAAGGCGTTTACGAATTCGGCGAAGAATCGGAAAGCGGCGCGGGATTTAATGTCCGCACGACCGCTTTTAACGATGTGCCGATGTTTATGCCGAAAAGCGGTTCGATGGAAATTACCAACGTCCCGCTCAAAGGCGGATTTGTCGAAGGCAAATTTTCAGTCGTCTGCGAAAACGTCAAAGACGACGGCTCAACCGAAAGTTATAACATCAGCGGGTCGTTTAGGTTAAAGAGAATGTGATTTTTTATGAAACGAATAATTTTTTTCCTGATTTTATTGATTTCTGCGAGTGTTTCGGCGCAAACGATAGATAAATCTTATCTTGAATACGATTTTCAAGCGGGCGAAAAAACGCTTTTTGAAGATAAATTCAATTATTCTCCGAACGAAAAAATCGAAACTTTTTGGGAATTTTTAGACGGCGGCGGTGCGGCGACAATTCAGCAATTTGAAGGCGAAAATGTTTTGAGTTTCGACGCTTTTTACACTCGGCTGAAACCGAAAATCTTTGGCAACAAACCGCTTCCCGAAGATTTTTCGATTGAATACGATGCTTGGCTCGATGCCGAATATGACGCGAGTGCCGGAATTACCGTCGTTTTTTACGCGAATAACGACAAAGAATTGCATATTGACCCGACACGCGAAAGAATTTCGGTTTTTCTGCCGAGTTCGGACAACAAAAATGTTGCCAAAGACAATCCGCCGCCGTATTTAGACTCGCAATTTTTCAATCGTTGGGTGCATTTTTCGATTGTCGTGCATAAAAAACAGATGAAAATTTATCTCGACCAATACAAAATGCTCGAAATCGAAGACATCATCGAAACGCCGAAAACAATGGCACTTTGGGGCGATCGTCTGAGCGGAAAGCCTTCGATAAAGTTGAAAAATTTCCGCCTTGCCACAGGTTTTCCGACCGCAATTTTTGAAAACGGAAAATTCGTAACGCGAAATATTCGGTTTGATGTCAACAAATCAATTTTGAAACCCGAAAGTATTTCGGTTATCAAACAAGTCAAAGATTATCTGGAGAAAAATCCGTCGGTCAAACTCGAAATCGGCGGACATACCGACAGCGACGGCACAGACGCGGACAATCTGAAACTTTCACAGCAAAGAGCCGATGCGGTGAAAAATCAACTTGTAAGTTTGGGCATCAAAGCGGACAGATTAACTGCCAAAGGTTACGGCGAATCTGCTCCGATTGACAAAAATACGACCGCCGAAGCCAAGGCAAATAACCGACGAGTAGAATTTATCGTCATTAAATAGATTATGAAAAAACTGTTGATTTTATTGAGTTTAACTTTAATTTCAGTTCAATTTGCGTCTGCTCAAAAAGACAAAATTGATTTAGGAAAAGCAATCGCCGAAAAAGCGGCGGACTTGTTTTTAGAAGCCGACAAAACTTTGCTTGAGCCGAACGAAACTGCTAGATTGAGCATTGTGGCGGTGCTTCGCAACGATCCGAACGACGAAAATCCGAACGGAAAACCTTATTCCGAAACGATTTTGCCGCCGAATAATTCGATTTACAAAGCGACGAATTGGCGCATTGTGCAAGGCGGCGGAAATTTAATCGGCATTGACGAAACGACGCAAAATTACACTGCGCCGACAAAACTTCCGGCAGATAAAACGGCGGTTATTTCGGTTGATTTAATTCCGCAACGCCCGAATTTGCCGAAAATTACGTTGCTTCAAAGAATCTATTTTTCGGAAAACGAAACGGCTTTTGTGCTGAATATGCCCGCCATCGGAATTATCAATAGCAAATATATTTCTAAACTCGACAAAGGCGCGACAACGCCGAAAATCGTTGATATTCCGAAAAATATTCCGGCTGATGTGCGGGCAAAGCTCGAATCGGCGCAAAAAGAATACAAATCGAATCCAATTGATTTGAACGCTATTTCGAGCAATTCGGTCGCCTATTACGATAAAGAACAAGGTTTTACGGCAATTCGTTTTTCCGAACTCGGAGCCGCAATGCAAGACGGAAAAATCAATAAAACCGTCGGCAAAGACGCGATTTTGGCGTTTAACTTTAATGGCAAAGAAAAAGGCGCATATCAAATCGGCGAAGAAAAAACCGGTCTCGGCTTTTTCGTAACGCAGGCGCAGACAGGTTTCGGATGCGGCGACACGCAATCGGACACGGAAAAATATCCGTGTCGCGGAACTGTTACAATTACGGAAGTTACGCCGAATTTTATGACAGGAACAGTTCACGCCGTTGTTTATACTTCGGTCGAAGATAAAATTTTTCGCGGCACTTTTTACGGAAAATTTAAGGTCAAACGGGCAAATTAGGACTTTATCGTTTGCGCGAAATTTTCTGTTTCAATTTCGTGATTTTTTCGCGCAGACGGCGGAAAGAAATTCGTCCAAAACGATTTTCTTTTAATGCCGTGCCGATAAGTTCTTGTGCTTCATCGGTTTCGGCAATATCAGCAATCGGTTTCGGCTGTTCAGCGGTTGCGTCTTTTTCGTAGCTGAGTTTTACGAACACGGGAAAATGATCAGAACCGCACGAATTTTTAATACGTTCGAGATGAATCAGACGAAAATGATGTGAGTGAAAAATATGGTCGAGCGGCAGACGAAAAATCGGGTAATTGGCGTGAAACGTATTGTAGAATCCGCGTCCGACTCGCGGGTCGAGAAGTCCGCTGATTCGTTTGAAAAGTTTTGTCGTGTATGACCAAGCCGCGTCGTTCAAATCGCCCGCGACGATGCACGGCAAATTCGACTCGCGCACCGCTTTGCCAACCAATAAAAGTTCGCCGTCGCGTTCCGTCGAGCGTCCGCGTTCTTCCGGCACAGGCGGACGCGGATGAACGCCGTGAAGCGCAATCGAATCACCGGATTTTAACTCGATTTTCGTGTGAATCGAAGGAATATCGTCTTGAATCAGAAATTGAATCTCCGTATCGTGAAGCGGAAAGCGCGAAAAAAGCATCATTCCATAATGATTTTCCAGCGTGTGCGCGGCTAAATTCGGATAATTTTCTTTCAAAGGCGCGAGCTTTTCTGCCCACCAATCATTCGGTTCGGCAAGCAAAACGACATCAGGATTATAAGTTTCGACCAGCTTCAAAACTCTTTCAAACTCCCGATTTTCCATTAACACATTGAAAATCAAAAGACTGATATTTGTGTCATCCAAGTCCGGTTCTCGCGCCGATTGAACTTCCTTGCGATGAAGAATTGTGAACGGCAAAATTGCTTGAATCTGATAAGTAATCGAAACAATCAAACCGAGCGCAAACAGATAATCCTGAGGCTTTCTGTAATCAAAAACCAACCCCCAAAGACCAAACGCCACAATAAGCAAAGAAAGCACTTGCAGGCGCGGAAAGTCGCCGAGACGAATAAACCAATTGGCATTTTTGATAAACGGCTTAACGGTCAGCGCAATTCCCAAAATGCCGATAATGATTGCCAGCCATTTCATTTAGAAATAATATTTTTTTGACTCAAAATTCGTTTTGCTCGGTCAATTTCTTTAACCAAAACTTCTTCGCTCGGTAAAATCATTTTGTATTCCGAAGCGAGAATTTTATTTGGTAAATTTTCGAGTGTGTAATGTGCCAAAGCATCGCTTTTTTGGTCGCATAAAATCAAACCAATCGGCGGATTTTCGTCTGCTTCGCGCCAATGTTCGTTGGCGTAATTTGTGTATAAAATCATCTGTCCGACATCTGCGTGCGAAAATTTTCCGAGCTTCAAATCAATAATTACCAAGCATTTCAAACGCCGATTGAACAAAACCAAATCCACACGAAACCATTCATCGCCGACTCGAAGGAGCATCTGCCGTCCGACAAACGCAAAACCCGCGCCCATTTCGAGCAAAAACGACTGCAAATGTTTGATAATCGCTTCTTCCAAATCGAGTTCGGAATATTCGTCTTTGAGATTAAGAAATTCCAAAACAAACGGGTCTTTGATTTCTTCGTCCGCCGAAACATAATCTTCCTTTTCCGCTTTTTCGCCTTTTTTGAGCATCGCGGCTTTATTTTTGGAAAGCAAAGTGCGCTTGTAAAACTGCGAATTTTGTTGCCGTTTAAGTTGCCGCACCGACCAACCGCCGCGCAAGGCTTCCGCTTCATAAAACTCGCGCTCATTTTCATCGCGGCACGAAAGAAGCAAAACATAATGCGACCACGGCAAAGGAAAATTTTTAGCGATTTCGGTAAGTTTAAAAGATTGTGCAGACACTGTCTGCACTTTCTCGAATTTGCTAGACAGTGTCTGGCATTTTTGCCAACCCAAATAAAACAAACGCATTTGTTGGAGATTCTGACGAGAAAATCCGCGACCGAATCTATCGGTTAAATCTTTTGAAAGTTTTTTCAAAAGTTCGCCGCCATACTCGGCACGTTCTTCACCTTTCTGCTCAATCTCGACAATTCGCCGACCGATTTCCCAATAAGTCGCCGTCATCAGCGCATTGACCGAACGCGCCGCCATTCGCCGTGATTGTTCGAGCAGTTGGCTCAAATCCGACAAAATCGAATCGTAATTATCTTGAGGTTTTACAATTTCTGCGATTTTCTTTGCCATAATTTTAATGCGCTTTTATCTTCAAAAACTTACGTTTGCCGACCTGAATCAAGATTTCGTCTTTCAAATCAATTTCCGCGCTCGTATTTGAAATTTTTTCGCCGTTTAATTTCACGCCGCCTTGTTCGATTAAGCGTTTGGCTTCTTTTTTTGACGGCGCGAGATTCGTCTGCATCATTAAATCAGCCAAATTATAAACGCCTGAAGCAATGTTTGTTTCTTCAATTTCGTCGGGAATTTCTTTTTTGACAAAGCGGGCGACGAAATCTTCTTCGGCTTTTTTTGCATCATCCGCCGAGTGAAAATCTTTGATGATGTGTTTGGCAAGATTTACTTTCAAGTTTCGCGGATTTTCGTTGCCCGACTTCATTTTTTCGATTTCTACCGGCGAAAAATCGGTCAAAAGTTCGTAATATTTCCACATTAAATCGTCGGAAATTGACATCACTTTGCCAAACATTTCATTTGGATTTTCGTCAATTCCGATATAATTATTCAACGATTTCGACATTTTGTTCACGCCGTCCAAACCTTCGAGAAGCGGTGTTGTTAAGATAACTTGCGGCTCTTGCGCGTATTCGCGTTGCAAGTTTCGTCCGACCATTAAATTAAATTTTTGGTCAGTTCCGCCAAGTTCGACATCAGCGTTAAGTGCAACGGAATCATAACCTTGCACGAGCGGGTAAAGAAGTTCATGCAGGGAAATCGGGCGTTCTTCGCGCAGACGTTTTTCAAAATCGTCGCGTTCCAGAATTTGTTTGACCGTGATGCGCGAACAAAGCCGCACAAAATCTGCCGCGTCAAATTTGTCCATCCATTCGGAATTAAAACGTATCTCGGTTTTTTCGGGGTCTAATAATTTAAAAATCTGCGTTTTATAAGTTTCCGCATTCGCATCAATTTCTTCACGCGACAATGGCGGACGAGTCGAATTTTTGCCCGACGGGTCGCCAATCATTCCCGTAAAACTGCCGATGAGGAAAATCGCCGTGTGTCCTAACTCTTGAAAAGCCTTGAGTTTGCGAATCACAACCGTATGCCCGATGTGAATGTCGGGCGCAGTCGGGTCAGCACCGAGTTTTATTCGCAGAGGTTTTCCTGTTTTCGCGCTCATTTCGAGTTTTTTCCGCAAATCGTCTTCGCGGATCAAATCAACCGCGCCTTTTTTTAAGTATGAAATCTGTTCGTCTATCGTCATAAGTTTAGTTATTGTAAGGAAAAATCGCGCCTTTTTCTAATTGCGCGGACAATAAAATTTGTCGAATCAGTAAAAAGTCAATACCTTTCGCTCATTTCAACTTGTTGAAAACAAAGCGTCTTACAAAAATTAGCAAAAAATTAGCATTTTTTTAATGTTTTTTTTGAAGAAATTTTGTAATTTAATTAGCGATTACAAAACAAATCAAATGAGTGAAAATTGCTCCCACGTTTAGTATAGCTTGAGAGAGAAACTAAAAAAGAATACCAGTTTTTAACCTGAGAAATTAGAAGATTTTTGTCAGTCTGATTTTCTGCAATTCGCAATTCAAAGTCAAAAAACTGCTGTATCTAAAAACGCAACTTAATTTTTGCAAAATAACCCGTTTGACCTGGTTGTAGTAATAAATCAAAATTTAGAGGAGATAGATAATAATGAAAAAACAAATCACTTTTATAGTTATTTTAGCTTTGGTTGCTTTTTTAGTATGGAACAAGTTTGACAGTTCCAAAGCTCAAGACCAAGGAAACAAAAATGAAGGTAAAATCGGCGATGTCAAATATTCGGTTTTGGATCCTGATAAGTTCAGAGAACTAAATGGAAAAGGCTGGGTATTGATGGACGGTAGTTCTATGGAAAACTCAGGGCTTGCAGCGATTACAAAAGAAAAAACGATGCCGGATGCAAGAGGTGTTTTTATCAGAGGAATGAATCTGGGACAAACGGTTGAAAACGGTGATGTAGATGGTAATAGAGCAGTCGGTAAATTTCAGCTGGATTCCTTTCAAGGACATAAACATTATAATCAGCAAATGATTCAAACTGGATCAAGAGATATACCAAATACAACAGACCAAAGACGTAGAGTCGAAGCAGGAGCTGTAGAAACTGCTGGTGTTCACGATGGAGGCTTTGGTGTTCCACGTATAAGTAAGGAAACCAGACCGCGTAATATCACGCTTTATACTTACATCAAAATTAACAACGAATAATTTCAAAAAAGGAAGAAATCAAAATAGACCTCTTGCAAAAGAAAGTTAATGATTAAGTGCATAATTATACAGACCAG
>CAZJQP010000003.1:0-171064 GCA_964548225.1 uncultured Blastocatellaceae bacterium
TTCCGCCAGCGAAGCGCGGCGGAAAGAAGCCGCCTAAAGGCGGGACTCAAAACTTTTAATTAATACATCAACGGAATCGGGTTGTCGGTTGCAGTGCCGAAGATTTCGATTTGCCATTGGGCGTTGGTGCTTCTGAGGATATACCACACGCCGGTTGACGGGCGGAAGACCGCAATGTCGTCTTTGCCGTCGCCGTCGAAATCTGCCGGAACGGGTTTGTCGCCCGCTTCGCCATATTGCAGGGAAGTGTAGCCCGTGGTTGATTTTAATTGATGCCAGATGCCGTTGCGGAAAACGGAAATGTCGGTTTTGCGGTCGCCGTCAAAATCGGCAATCATCGGCGTATCGGTGGCAAGTCCGAATTGCGTTGCCGAATAGCCTGTCGTTGATTTCTGAATATGCCAGATGCCGTTGCGGAAAACTGCTAAATCGGCTTTGCCGTCCGCGTCATAATCCGCCGCGACGGGTTTATCGCCGTTCAGCCCGAAACCTTGCGCGTAGAAACCTTGCGCCGAACGATTTAAATACCAAACGCCGTTTGACGGACGGAAAACCGCGATGTCGGCTCTTGTGTCGCCGTCGTAATCCGCCGGTTGCGGAATGTCGCCCGCCAATCCGAATTGAATTGCCGTGTAACCGAGTTGCGAACGAAGCAAATGCCAAACTCCATCACGATAAATGGCAATGTCCGTCTTGCCGTCGCCGTCGTAATCCGCCGGAACGATTTTGTCGGTCGAAAGTCCGAATTGCGCGGCGGTAAATCCTTGCGTCGAACGATTCAAATACCAAACTTGGTTTGACGAACGGAAAACCGAAATGTCGGCTTTTGCGTCGCCGTCGAAATCAAAGCGTTTTCCGGCAGGCACGGCGTTTTGGATATTTCCTTTCGCCAATTCGCCGATAAAGGTTAAAGCAAGTTTTGTAAATTTCAGCGCGTGGTTGGCATTGCTTCCGCTTTGCGAAATCGTATCGGTGGCTTTATGAATCTGCGGATTCGATTGTGCCAGCGTTGATTCGTGCGGGAAAGATGCCGGATAACCGCGGCTGTTCCACGGCGCGTGGTCGGAGCAAGCATAGCCGCAAGTTGTGTTTCCAACCGTCATTCCGGGTAAATATGCGGTAATCAAATCACGCAAAAATTGATTTTGCGCGGCGTTGGTTAAATCCGTAACGATGGCAAAATCAAGAGTCGAAGCCGCCGCTTTGTAATTCGTCATATCGAGTTGCAAAACGCCGACGACATTCACGCCTTGCGATTGAAATTGTGTCGCAATCGCCGTCGAACCGCGAAGTCCGGCTTCTTCCGCCGCGTAAGCCATAAATTTTACGGTGCGTTGCGGACGAAAATTTTTATTTACCAGAACACGAATCGTTTCAGTCAAACTCGCTATGCCGGAAGCATCATCATCAGCACCGGGCGCGGTCGCTGTTTGGCTCGTCGAATTTATCGAATCTTGGTGTGCGCCGAGAACGACAACTTCACTCGGCAAAGTCGTGCCGGGAATTGTCAGAATAATCGAAGGTTGCGGCGAAGTTGCCGTCGGATGCGTAAAAAATTCAACGGTGATTTCCGGTCGCGGTGAAGCAATCTGCGTCCATTGGTCTTTGATAAAATTCGCCGAATCAGTGCCGCTCGTTTGATTGTAACGACGATTCGGAAACGCCGAAAGATCAATAATCATCTGCCGCACGTTAATCTCTTGCGCTTCGGGCAAAAGTTGATTGACGTTTGTTTGATTGTTGATTGTATATTCAACGAGTTGCGCGTTTGCGTCCGCCGAAAAAGTGTTTTCGATAAACGAACGCGCTTCCGTTTCGGTTTCGTGTGCCGAAAATCCGGCGCATTTGTGGAAATGCTCGTGCATCAAAGGCGAAAGTCTTTCGATTTGCCCGTTGTTGATTTTGATAACCGCAATGCCGTTAAGCGAAGAGATTTTTGCAAACTCCAAATCATCTCCCGCGAGCCGCGCCGTCTGCGCGACCGTGTTCAATTCGTTTTCGTCAATCGTAACGTAAAATTCAATCAAATCAGCGCGGGTATTTGTTTTTGAAAAGAACAAAACAAACGCCGAAACCAGCAAAATAGCCGAGAAAATTATAAAAAGATACCGTAAATTTTTTCTGAACATAATAATAGAAACAATAAATTAAGCGGAATTTCTTCCAAACCGATAGTTATTTGGGAAAATTACAGGGAAAATTTGTAAAAGCGAAAGCATATACTAAAAACGATTGGAGCGCAAGCGTCCCGCTTGCAATGCGTCGCTGTTTTTTAGCGGCGCAAAGGCGTTTGCTTATAACAAACTTGATTTCATAACGAACTTTTTTTCGCGCTCTGCGCTCATTGCAAGCGGGGACGCTTGCGCTCCAGTCCTAGTTCAAAGCCTTTAACAACAATTTTACGTTTGCGGCAAATTTTTCGAGTTCAAAATTCTGCGGATCGTCGTGCGCGTCCTTGATTCCCGCGTCAATCGCCGAATGATATGCCGGAATTAAAAAAGTTCCGCGCCGAAGACTTGCCGCAACATACAAAAGCGCGAGTCTTTCGTATTGTTTGTCGGTAAAACCCGGAAATGGTGCAATCAAATCGTTATTCGGATTTTTATTTTTTGCATCGCGCCGTCGCGGTTGAATTAACTCGATATGAATTTGCAAACCTTTCGCGTCCGCTTTCAAAAAATCCCGCGCAAACTTTGTCCCAAAACCTTTGCCGACGGGATTTTCAAAAAAACTTGTCGTAATTGATTCGCCCAAACGATTGACAAAGATATGCGCGACCGGATTTTTGATCCAAATTTGTAAATTATTTCCTGTCCAATCTTTATTCGTGTCAAAATCCGACGGAAATGCTTCGTCCTTTAAATAAGGATAAGAAGTGTCGTGAATAATGAAATAAATCGCTTGAATTTCTTCACCGTTCGGGAGTTTTGTGATTGATAATCCTTCGTCCAACGAACCGCCGATTTGATTTTCGTCAATTTTATGTTTTTGGAGATATTTGCGAAGAGCTTCTTTCTTAAAATTAATCTTTTCGCCAATGATTTTATCAAAAGGTTTCGGCAAATTTTTCAATTCTTCGCCCAAAACACCGCCGATTTTGTTCGGTCTAAGCAAACATTTCGCTTGCTCAAACGGTTTGCCGACAAATTGCAAAGTATTTTCGTCAAATTTACACGGAGTATTTTGAGCCATAACCGAAATATTCAACCACAAAGGCGCAAAGACACAAAGTAAGAGTAAAAACTGCTTGTAAATTAAAGTTTTCATTTGTGGTTCAAATTGTTTTTGTAACTTTCGATAAAGAACGCGGCGCGTCTGCGTCCAACCCTTTTTCTTTAGCCAAAAGCGCGGCAAAAAGTTGTGCCGGTATAATAAACGGAATCGGCGAAAGAAACTCGTCAATTTCTTCGGACAACTTTAAACTTCTTGAGCTTAATTTACTGATTCCGTTATCATTTGTTATTGTCAAGCTATCGGCATTTAATTCTTTCAAGCGTTTCAGAAGTGCAATATTACTTGCTTTTGTAACGCCGGTCGGGGCAAATAAAATAACCGGAAAACGGCGTTCGATAATTGCAAGCGGACCGTGAAAAAAATCGGCTGATGAAAATCTTTCGGCGACAACATAGCAAGTTTCCATCAGTTTCAACGCAAGTTCGTAAGAATTTCCGTAATTCAAACCGCGCCCGACGACAACGCAATTCTCCATAAAAACATAGCGTTCGACCAAATCTTGAACTTCGCTTCTTAATTGTAAAACTTCTGCGGCGAAATGCGGGATTTTTTGAAACTCTATCTTCTTTTTGGCTAAAGCCGATGCAAGCATATAAAAATGAAGCATTTGTCCGGTGTAAGTTTTTGTGGCGGCAACACTTTTTTCTCGTCCGGCTTGAATCAAGAGCGTTTCTTCGGCAATTTTTGCCATTGAAGATTCGGCTTCGTTCGTAATTCCAATCGTGAACGCGCCTGATTTTTTTGCCTTTTCCAAAACTTGATTGATGTCCACGCCTTCGCCCGATTGGGAAACGCCGATTACGACCGCACGTTTCAAATTTAAGTTTGCATTATATAATGTAAAAACCGATGGCGCGGAAAGCGAAACAGGAATGCCGGTTGTGATTTCAAGAAGATAGCGTCCAAAAAGCGCGGCATTATCAGAACTTCCACGCGCTACCAAAACTATTAAATCAATCTCGCGGTTTTTTAAGAATTCACCTAGTTTTTTGAGTTTTTCCTGTTCAGCCTGAATCGTTCGTTCCAAAACAACCGGTTGTTCCGTTATTTCCTGAAGCATCAAAGACATAATTTTTTAATTTTCCGACAAAGTTTCCGTTAAGTTGGTTTCAATTTCAGCCGTTAGTTTTTCCAGTCTTAGTTCGGATAAAACCGAATTTAACGCGCCGCCGATTAAGATGACCAAAGCCGTTAAATAAAGCCAAAGCATCAAGATTATTACCGCTCCGAGCGAACCGTAAGTTTTATCGTAATTATTGAAATAATTCAGATAAACTCTGAAACCATTTGTCAATAAAAGCCATAAAATAATTGCCGTAACCGAACCGTAAGAAATCCAATTTCGCTTATGATCCTTGATATTCGGCAGAAAATTATAAACCATTCCAAATGTCAAAAGTAGAACAATAATAAACGAAACCCATTGAATTGCCGTCAAAATCAAAAACGATTCAATCGGCAGATTTATCAATGAAAGCAAAGTAGAAAGAAATTTCCAACCATAAAAAACGATACCTAAAACAAATGAAAGCAGGAAAATCAACAAAAGCGTCATTGTCAAAGATTCCAGTTTGGTTCGCCACCAAGAACGGTCTTCTTTGAGTTTATAAACGTGATTTAACGCAACCCGAAGGCTGTCCATTCCTGCGGAAGCCGACCACAAGGCAACCAAAAAACCTATGGTCAATTTGCTTCCCGAACTGTTTTCGGAGACTTCTAAAATTGTTTTTTGAACAAGTTGGTAAGCCGAAAACGGCATTATCTGCCCAAGATAAGAAAAAAGTTCGTCGCGCAAATCGGTTGCACTTCCTAAAATTAGCCCGAATAAATTTACCAAAAAAAGTAAAAGTGGAAACAATGAAAACGAAAGGTAAAACGCCACTTGAGCGGAACTGCTTAAAATATCTTCTGCCCAAAATTTGTTGTAAAGCCTTATGAGTATTGTTTTTACGGCGTTAAATTTTTTCCCGAAAGAAAGCGACATAATTTTAGCCCGATGCAAGTTTTAATTCGATTTTATTTTCGCCTATTTTTTTCAATTTTACCAACTTTTTCAGTTCATAAAGTTTCATTAGTGCTTCAACCGGTGAAAGAGAATCGGCATCGAGTTCATCAAGAATTACTTCGACCGGCAATGGTTTATCAAATTTGGATGAAGGATTTTTAAATTTTGAATGTTCAGCTTCATATTCCTTCAAAAGCGTTTCAGCACGCCTAACAACGGGTTTTGGAAGTCCGGCGAGTTTTGCGGCATAAACGCCGTAACTTCTTAATGCCGTGCCGCGTTCGAGTTTATATTTGAATGTCAATTCGCTTTCTTTTTCAACGATTAAAAAGTGGAGATTTTCAAAACGCGGTAAAACTTTTTCAAGTTCCGCAAGCTCGTGATAATGTGTTGCAAACAGCGTTCTTGTTTGTAATTTCGGGTGATTATGAATAAATTCGACGACGGCTTGCGCTACTGCTAAGCCGTCAAATGTCGAAGTTCCGCGCCCCAGTTCATCGAGCAAAATTAAACTTCGTGATGAAGCGTGATGAAGAATTTCAGCAGTTTCGATCATTTCGGTCATAAAGGTTGATTCGCCTGCGCCGATACTGTCATACAAACCGATTCGTGTGAAAATTCTGTCGCAAAGTCCAATAATTGCTTCGTCTGCGGGAACGAAAGACCCGATTTGAGCTAAAATTACGATAAGAGCGACTTGCCGTAAATAAGTTGATTTTCCACTGGCATTCGGTCCCGTTATCAATGCAATTTGAGGTGCGCCATTTCCGCCAAGTGCGGAATCATTTGCAACAAATTTATCTTTCAGAAGTTTTTCCAAAGAAGGATGCCGTCCTTTTTTTATCCGCAAAAGGGAAGTCTCATTAACTGTCGGGCGATTAAAATTCATCTCATCGGCAATTTCTGCCAAAGAACAGATTGTATCGAGATAAGAAATGGTTTTTGCCGCAAGCAAAACTTCTTGACGATTTTTCCCGACTTCAAAACAGATTTGACGAAACAAATTGTTTTCCAGTTCTGTAATTCTTTCTTTGGCGTGCATTACGAGAGATTCGTGTTCTTTGAGTTCGAGTGTGATAAATCTTTCTGCGGGAACGAGTGTTTGTTTGCGCGTGTAATCACCGGGAACAAGATGCAAATTAGACTTCGTAATTTCTATGAAATAGCCGAAAACTTTATTAAAACCGACACGCAAAGATTTAATTCCCGTGCGGAGACGTTCGCGGCTTTCAAGCTCGGCGAGGAAATTTTTTCCGTTTTGTAAGGATTCTCGTAATTTATCGAGTTCATCAGAAAAGCCGCGTCTGATAACGCCAATTTGATCTGTTTGTCGCATTGGTAATTCTTCGGAAATTGAAGAATCAATTAAATTTGCAATTTTCTCGCAAACGGGAAGTTGTGCCAAAAGTTGCCCGAAGCGAATCGTGTCCTTTTGCAAAATCTTTTTAAGTCGTGGAATAAATTCAAGACTTTTTCCAAAAGAGCGAAGCTCAAATGCAGAAATATAATTGGCTTTAGCTCGACTCGAAAGACGTTCCAAATCTTTGATGTTTGCTAAAATTTCGCGTAAGGCGGTTCGTTCGTCAAAATGTTCCTTAAACCATCCAAGATGTTCTTGTCGCCGAAAAATCTCCGAAACATCAAGAAGCGGTTGGTGCAGCCATTTTCGCAAAAGCCTGCTGCCCATTGGGGTTTGGGTTCGGTCAATCAAATTTAACAGCGTCGCACTAGAGGAACTTTCAAAGATTTCAAGACTTCGCAATGTGTGCGAATCAAGCATCATAAATTCAGAAGAGTCATAACTGGTTAACCGTGTTAAATTTTCAGAATTAGCAAATTGAGTTTCCTTTAAATATGAAATAATTGCACCTGCGGCAGAAACTGCCAATGGCGCATCTTCAATTCCAAATGGTTTTAAGGTTGTTGTATTAAAGTGTTGTTTGAGTGTTTTTTTTGCTTTTTCAAATTCAAATAAATCAGAATCCAATCGCGTTACAAATCTTGGTAAATCACGGTTAGTCAATTCTTTCTCCGTTTCCGTGATTAAAATTTCAGCAGGTGCAAGTCTTGAGAGTTCAGCGAAAGCGTCGCGGTTTTCTATTTCCGTTGCTGCAAAATCGCCTGTTGTTATATCTGCGTAAGCAATTCCGGCACGAAAACCATTACTGAAAAATGCAGCAAGATAATTGTTTGATTTACTGTTTAAAAGGTTTGGTTCGATTATTGTTCCGGCTGTTACAATTCGGACGACATTGCGTTCAATTAACTTTTTTCCTTCCTTGTTTTTGGTTGGCACGGAAGAAGTTTGTTCGCAAATTGCTACACGATGACCACGGGAAATCAGAGTTGCCAGGTGTCTTTCGAGGGAATTGTGCGGAATGCCAGCAAGCGGCACACGCATTCCTTTGCCCATCGGTTTTGAAGTCAGAACAATATCCAATTCACGCGCCAAAAGCCGGGCATCATCATCAAAAGCCTCATAAAAATCGCCCAAACGAAACAACAAAATCGCGTTTGTGTGTTTGGCTTTAATTTCCAAATATTGCCGCCGAATCGGTGTTTCGACTTTCATAACCCTCAGTAACTTTGGGAAGAAAAAAAGTAAAAAGTAAAAAGATAAAGTTGGAAGGAGATCTCATTTCTACTTTTTACTCTTTACTTTTTACTTTTTACCCGCGCATTCTTTCGAGTAATGTCATAGTCAACACGCCCAACAATACTCTTGTTTCTTCGTCGCCGCTGAGTTGAATTAAAGGTTCCAACTTAAATTCACCTTGCATAAATGCCGGTTGTTTGGCAACACGCGCCACAGGAGTTCCGTCAAGACGTGAAACAATATATGTCGGATTAAAAACATAACCGGCGAACATTCCGATAATGGGCAATTCGCCGAAAAGTGCATCCATCACTTTAACCCAACCGTTTTCCTCATTGATATTTAATACATGGTTACCAGCATTGTCGGAAACTTCATAATTTGCTTTCCAAATTGAACGCATTCCCTTACGTCGAATTGCACCAATCGGATTACCTTGCGCTCCCGTAAAACGATAATTTGCCGAAAAATCTATAACACGGTCGGCTTTTATATTAAAAAGGTGTTGTGTTTGGGCTTCATCTGCGAAAACGTTGATGTCTTCTTTTAATTTAAATAATTTTTGTTTGACATAGCCAAGCAGATTGCCATTTGCATCCTTCATATAAATTTGGCTCGCCAGCGCAAATTTCTTAAAACTAAGAGTCAGGGGATAATTCATAATTTCTCCAATATTCAAAATAATATAAGTAAAACTCTTGTATTTTACATTATTTTTCCAAAAAGACAGGCAAAAAATCAGCAATTGCTGAAAGATTTTCGTAAATTTTGCGAAGTTCGACAAAACTTAAAATTGTAATATTTCGTTCAAGCTCACGAAATTCACGATTTAGGGAATTTCGCGCACGGTTCGAATCGCGTTCGCTGGTAAGAACTAAAAATGGCTTTGACCTTTGTGCGTCAAACGCTCTTTTCAATTTTGCAAAAGCCGAATCAATATTGCCTTTACTTTGAACTTCAAAGACGTGGGAAATTCTCTGTGAATTTTGACTTTCGCGCCAAATAACGTCGTAAAACTCAAATTCCTTTTCGCAAAAATAGCCCAAAATATTACCTATTTCGCAAATTAATGTTTGTATATCTTGATGCGAAAGAGCATCATTTACAGTTTTAGTGCTAAGAATTCCGCTGTTTTCATTATCAATTCGCTGTTTTCCTATGTCTGTTATTGTCCAAAACCCGCGCGTGCGTCTGATAAGGTTTTGTTCGTCTAGGGATTTTCCAGCTTTTTGAACGGCTTTCCTCCAATTACTATCTTTTCCGGTTTTGATTTGTTTGATTTCAGCGTCAGAAATTTGAGGAAAGTAGGAAATTAAGCGGTCATATAAAAATCGAACGTCATCGCTTCCGCCAACCGCATAAAGTTCTTGTAAAATCGGAATTTCGATAAAAGGAGATCTTGGCAACATAATTACTGTTAAATTGTTTATTTTCAGAAACTTCTCAGGTTTTTTTATAAATTAAATTATGTTTTGATACGCACTAAAATTTTTATTTTTAATATCATCTTTTAAGTCATCAAGCGTTTCGGTTAGATTCACCAAAAATGTTTGGGTCAAATTTTTCTTTTCAAAAAGGTCGCCATCTTTAAAGATAGTTGCATTTTCAATTTTAACAAAAATTTCGGGCTTGAAATTATCTAAAAATTCGTAACGAAATGCTAAAGGGACAACCGCGCAGGTTCTGACTTTTTTGACAATATGAGCCAACCCGTTAAAAAATTTGAAAGGTCGTGTATCGTTTGGTAAAATCACCCCTTGGGGAAAAATCCAAAGCGTTTTATGAGAACCATTTTCAAGTAAATTTACAGCATATTCAACACTTTCAAATGCTGCCCGATGATTATCACGAACCACCGAAAATGCACCGAGCCGACGGAAAAATTGCAGATTTGTTAATTGCTTTTCCTCCATCATTATGTAGCTTTCGAGTTGTAAAAAATGACCGATTTGAAAAGCCGCCAAACCATCCCACCAACTCGAATGATTGGCGAAAATTAAACGGGGAACTGTAAAGTTTCGCAAATTATCTAAACCATTTACATTGAGCGCGTGAAATTTTCTATTCAAAAGATGTTTGTTATAAACAGCAAAAATTTTTTCACAAATTGCACTCTTTCTAGCTTTCAACATAAATTCGCGGAACTCTGCGGTTAATTCCACAGGTTATTTCGTATGAAATTGTATTGGTTTTTTCGGCAAGTTCTTCCGTTTTAATAGTTTTATCCTCTGAACTTCCGATTAAAATTACTTCATCATTTATCCTAACATCTTCAATATCCGTAACATCAATTATTGTCCAATCCATAGAAATGCGTCCGACAACAGGCGCAAATTGATTTTTGATAATCACTCGCCCCACATTTGAAAGCCCGCGACTGTAGCCGTCTTGATAGCCAATTGGAATTGTTGAGATAATTGAATCTCTTTCAGTCGAAAAAGTTCTCCCATAACCTAATGTTTCACCTTTAGAAACTGCCTTTAAATAAGTGATTTTAGTAGTTAAACTTAAAACGGGTTTCGTTTTCGGTAATTGAATTTCTCTAGGTAAAACATCATCTCCCAAACCATAGAGAATTCCACCGAGTCGAACCAAATTGCCGTGCGAATTTTTATGAGCTACCGCACCGGGCGAATTTGCCATATTTATTAATTTTGGACGAAAACCTTTGCTTTCAAAAATACTCACACATTCATAAAACCTTCTGATTTGCAGATTTGTAAATTCGTTTTGCGATAAATCATCAGCCGAAGCAAAATGTGTCATAATTCCTTCGACTTCCAAATTTTCAAATTTAAGCAGGGAATCGGCAAAATTCTCAACTTCCTCAGGTCGTATGCCGATTCTTCCCATTCCAGAATCAATTTTAATATGAATTTTTGCAGTTTTGCCATTCAATTTTGCCGCTGAGTCCAACTTTGCCGCTAAATCCAAATTATAAATTACAGCAGTTAAATCATTCGCTAACAACAGGTTTTCCTGACCTGCCCAAAAACTGCCGAGACATAGAATCGGTTTTGAAATATGATTTTCCCGAAGCTGTAAACCTTCTTCAGGTAAGGCGACACCAAACCAATCAATTCCTTCTTTTTCGAGACGTTTAGCACATTCAACCGCGCCGTGTCCGTAGGCATCTGCTTTAACAATCGCCATATATTTGACTTTATTTCCTACAGATTTTTTTACCGAATGAAAATTAAAAGCCAAATTGTCCAAATTTATGGTTGCCCAAGTTGGTCTTTTTGAGTAGTTGGTAGGCATTTTAGTTAAATTAACAAGTTAATATTTAATACTTAAATTAAGCCAATACGTTTGTTAGCACAATAGAAAACACTTTAAGTGTCAGATTGCCGACACTTAAAGTGTTTTCTTAAAGCGGAATGTTGGCATGTTTTTTCAACGGATTAGTATCTCGCTTGTTTTGCAACAGATTTAACGCTCTAATCAATTTTGGACGAGTGTTTGCGGGTTCGATAATTTCATCTATAAACCCTTTTTCTGCCGCAATATATGGATTTGCGAATTTTTCATTAAATTCGTCAACAATTCGCCGCCGGGTTTCTTCGGGATTTGTTATATCAGCTAATTCTTTTCGATATAAAACTCCGACTGCGCCTTCCGCTCCCATCACCGCAATTTCGGCAGTCGGATAGGCAAAATTTATATCTGTCCGAATATGTTTTGAAGCCATAACGCAATATGCGCCACCATATGCTTTTCGTGTGATGACAGTAATTTTTGGAACAGTTGCTTCAGCAAAAGCAAAGAGAAGTTTTGCTCCGTGTCGGATGATCCCGAAATGTTCTTGATTAACGCCGGGCAGAAATCCCGGAACATCTTCAAATGTAATTAAAGGAATATTAAAACAATCACAAAATCGCACGAATCTTGCGGCTTTGACCGAAGCGTCAATATCTAAAACTCCAGCCAGAAATGCCGGTTGATTTGCAACTATGCCAACCGAATGACCGCCAAGCCGTGCAAATCCGATGACAATATTTGGTGCGTAATGTTCTTGAACTTCAAAAAAATAATTTTCGTCAGCAACCGAATTAATAATCTCTCGGATATCATAAGGTTGAGTTGATACCTCTGGAACAATAGAATTTAATTTTTCATCCCTTCGGTTTGCGTCATCATTGGTTGAAACAAACGGCGGATTTTCCATATTATTCGAAGGGATAAAAGACAATAATTCGCGTGTCAGTCGCAAACAATGTTCGTCCGATTCAGCCGCAAAATGCGCCACGCCGGACTTTTGATTGTGTGTCATTGCACCGCCTAATTCATCTTTTGTAACTTCCTCGTGAGTAACGGTTTTGATAACGTCCGGTCCGGTGATAAACATATAGGACGTATTTTTGACCATAATATTAAAATCAGTGATTGCCGGAGAATAAACCGCACCGCCGGCACAGGGTCCCATAATGCAACTAATTTGAGGAATCACACCGCTGGCAAGGGTGTTTCTTAAAAAAATATCAGCATAACCACCCAAACTGACAACACCTTCTTGAATTCGTGCGCCGCCGGAATCATTTAAGCCAATAACAGGTGAGCCGGTTTTCATTGCCAGATCCATTATTTTACAAATTTTTTGAGCGTGAGTTTCGCTTAATGAGCCGCCGAAAACAGTAAAGTCCTGAGCAAAAATAAAAACCTCGCGCCCGTTTACGGAGCCGTGTCCAGTTACCACACCGTCCCCTAAATATTTTTGTTCTTCAAGCCCGAAATCGGTTGAACGATGAACAACGAATTTATCGAATTCTTCAAATGATCCTTCGTCTAAGAAGAATTCAATTCTTTCACGCGCCGTCATTTTTCCCGCGCTTTTTTGTTTTGCGAGCTTTGCAGTTCCGCCGCCTTCTTCTGCAAGAAGAGACTTTTCCATTAACTTTTCTAATTTATTCTTTGTTTTTACCGTTGGTTGCATAGAAGTAAAGTTTAGCGAGTTTCAGAGAATTTGCAAAATTGGTTATAAGTCATTGATTTCATTATTTATTTCACCGAAAATTCGTTGCCGGACATTCCGCAGAAACATCTGAAGTTGAGCCATTTCCGCGGTGATTTGATCAATACCGGTGTCAATCTCTTCGAGCAATTTGGTTATTTCATATTTTTCTTTTTCTAATGCTTGCCTTCGTGATTGCCGAAGTTGTTCGGCATTTGTAGAACCGCCGCGAACTGCAACATATTTTTCGATACTTTCGGGAATCAAATCGTCATTAATGCGAGCAAGCGTTAATCGAGTGGCAGATTGCCTTTCGGCAAGCGAAACTTTCAAAGTTTGTAAAGTCGCAAGCCTTTGCTCGGCACGGTTTAAAATTTCAAAAGCGAAGAGAAGTTTTTGCTGTTTATCTGACAATTTTATGCCTTGATTAGTTGTAAATGTTCTGAAAAATTCCTTCATTTGTTTATTTAAATCGTCAACTGAATTTACAACCTTCGACATATCACGGGAAATTTTTTCAACTTGTTCGCCTGTCGCAATAGGCACAGGTTGTGTTTCCTGAGAAAATATGCACAGCGATGAAAGAAAAAAAAGTATTCCTAAGATTGCGGTTTTAATTTTCATATTGCTTTAACTTCTTAAAATAGATGCGATTATACACAATAAAATGTCGGAAATGTTGCATTATTAATAATCAAAAGGGAATTTACGGGCATTGATAATCATTTTTAATTCATCAAATGCTTGTCTGATTTGGCGTTTTAAGCTTTTGGAATAACCAAACTTTTTAGCATTTTCTTCAAATTCATCCAAATCCAAAATTTCTAAACTGAAATCTCTCCAAACCAAAATATCTATATCCAAATCAACAAAATCCAAGACACCATTTTCAAAAGTCGGCGGTAAATTAATATTACAATAATAATTCCGCAGACTTCCGTCAGGTTCGTTAAAGCGAAAAACATTATACATCCGGTTAAGCCAATAGTATTCGTAGCTGATGGTTCCACATCTGATAATACCGAGTTTCGGGTGATGAACTTCTTCAGAAAATTCGCCAACAAAAAGTAAAAATGAATCAGTTTCTTCTAAAAGTTCACATTCCCAACTTCGGTGAATTTTCCCATCAAATTTTCGAGAATTTATAATTGATTTCACTTCAATAGAATATCTTCAAGAACCAAACAAAACAATTCCTTTTATCGAAGTAATCTATGAATTTTTAAGACGCTCAAGAATCTGTTTCAAAATTAACTGTTCGGTTTCCGACAGAGAAGAGAAGAATTTTTCTTGAATTTCATTTACGGCGGAGACTACATTGTCTTCAACATTTTTTCCTTTTTCCGTTAAAAAGACGCGCATTATTCGACCGTCATTTTCGCACTGACGACATTTAACAAAATTACTTTGTAATAAACTTTTGATCATTTTATTCACGGTCGGTTGTGATAATGCCAAAGTTGAAGCAATTCGTTTTTGACTCATTCCATCGGTTTGCCAAAGCAAATTTAAGACCGAAATTTGCGCGTAATGAAGATCAAATTTATTAACTTCTTTTTCTAAAAGATTCCGGTAATTATTGGCTGTTTGTAAATAAACAAAGCCTAAATCGAATTTCTGTTCCATAAAATTAGCAAGCTAAATAAATATACAATGTATGCTAAATAATAGCAAGCTAAGTAAATAATCTTAGCTTGCTAAGTAAATCAAAGGGCAATAAAAAAAGCGCAATTATTGCGCTTTTTCTTTAATTTTAACGGGATTAATCTAAGCCGTGCGTTTCTTCCAATCGGCAAGGAAACCGTCTAAGCCTTTGTCGGTCAGCGGATGTTTTGCGAGTTGTTGAATAACTTTTAAGGGAATTGTAGCAACATCTGCTCCTGCCAGAGCGCAGTCAACAATGTGCATCGGGTGGCGAATCGAAGCCGCGAGAACTTCGGTTTCAAAGCCATAATTATCGTAAATTTGAACAATATCACGGATAAGTTGCATTCCGTCTTGCCCGATGTCATCGAGCCGACCGATAAATGGGGAAATATAAGTTGCTCCGGCTTTTGCGGCAAGGAGTGCTTGAGTTGCCGAAAAACAGAGCGTAACATTTACCTTTGTTCCCTCTTCACGAAAAATCCGCGTGGCTTTCAAGCCGTCTAAGGTCAAAGGGCATTTTATCACGACATTTGAAGCTATTTTCGCAAGTTCGCGTCCTTCACGCAACATACCTTCGGTGTCAAGGGCGGTAACTTCCGCCGACACATCACCTTTAACCAATTCACAGATTTTGGCGATATGGTCATTAAAATCAACATTTCCTTCCTTTGCAACAAGCGAAGGATTAGTTGTTACGCCGTCAATCAAACCGAGTTCGTTAGCTTCTTTAATTTCGTCTAAATTTGCCGTATCAATAAAAAATTTCATAAATTCTCCTTTTCAAAAATTGGATTTCTTAAAACATCTAAACCTTCGATTTCGATTTCGCAGATGTCTCCGTTATTTAATTTTGAAACGCCAGAAGGCGTTCCTGTGGCGATAATATCGCCCAAGTTCAAAGTCATTTGATTCGAGATATATCTTATCAGAAAGGGAACGGGGAAAACCATCTGGGAAGTGCGTCCGTCTTGTTTAATAATTCCGTTGACCTTAGTCGTAACACGAATGTCTGAAAAGTCCAGATCGGTTTCGATAAAATCGCTTATCGGACAAAAAGTATCGAAGGATTTTCCGCGTGTAAATTGGACATCCTTGCGCTGAATATCTCTCGCTGTAACGTCGTTTAAGCAGATATACCCGAAAACATAGTCAAGAGGGTTATCATTATCGGCTAGGTTTTTACAAGTTTTTCCAATAACGATGCCAAGTTCGCCTTCGTGTTCGACCTGTTGACTTTGGGGCGGAATTAAAATCGAATTGCCGTTACCGATCACAGCCGAAGGTGCTTTCAGAAACAAAAGTGGCTCTTTTGGAACTTCGTTGCCTAATTCTTTGGCATGTTCGGCATAATTTCGCCCGACACAAATTATTTTTGAAGGTATGACCGGAGGCAAAAATTCAACTTCATCAAAATAATACAATTCATCTTTGATGATATTTTCTTCCAGCTCATTAATGTTTGGAAATTCACACAAAGGATGAATGGTTTTGCCATCAATAGCTCCGTGATAAATCGTCTCATCTCTTTTATATCTGCATATTTTCATAAGTTTCAGGGAACAGTTTCCGAAACAATTTCGGAAGGTTCGCTTGCATTTCCGGCGTTATCGAGCGCAACTAGATAATAAAAATAAGTTTTGCCCGATTCGACGTTTTTATCTTGGAATGTATTGGTTTTTAATATTTCAGCCGTTAAAAGTGTCCAATCTTTTTTTGGTAAATTTTCATTGTTTGCACGATAAATTTGATAACCCGCAAGATCTTTTTCCAAATTTACGGCAAAGAAAATTGACAAAACATTGGGGGCGGCGGCAATTGTGATTGCTGTCGGCGCGGCTGGAGCAAATATGTCTTTCGGCGAAATAGAAACGGTTTCGGATTCTAAACTTTCTATGGGTTCGCTATTTTTTCCGAGCGAAACAGTGCGGACAAAATACGAATATTGATTATTAAATTCAAAGGTTTTATCTGCAAAATTCGCTGTCGTAATCGGGGACGAATTTAAGATTTTTGAATTTTCCCGATTTTCCGAAAAACGATAAATATTGTATCCGAGAATATTTGCAGGTGTTGTGCCGTCAACATTTTTTTGCGGTTCGTTCCATGTCAAATTTACTGCGGTTTCGGTTAGTTTCGCCATTAAATTTAAGGGGGCTTCGGCAGTTTTAGCCGTCGGTTCGATTATCAGGAAGTTTGAAAATGCCGCTTTTTGACCGGCGGAATTTACAAAACGAACAGCATAACGGAGACGCACAGGTTGACCGGCAAAAACGAGTTTATCTTTAAATGTAAGAATTTTTTTGCCAAAATCTGCGTCATTAATAGGAATAGTCGAAATTATTATGCTTCTATTTGCAAATTCTTCCTCCGAAAGCGTTTTCGGTGAGTCGTCTTTTTCTATTAATCTATATACATCTGCCCGATCAATATTTAATACATTAGTTTCAGAAGCATTTCTGACAGGCATTGTCCAAGAAATTAAAATTTCATTGCCCAATTGCTTTCCTGAAATTTCGATTCTTTGCACTACTCGCTCAATCGGCGGAAGTGGTGGCTTCCGCTTACCGCACCCACTTGAAATAAGCAATGCGGAAAAGATAAACGCTAATGCCGCTAAAAGCAAGCAGTGTTTGGGCGAAATGAAATGTTTAAGCAAATCGTTTAAAAACCGCATAAGTTACAAAATGTATTGGCGAAGATTTTGGTCTTTAACGAGACCGTCGAGTTTTTCGTGAACATATTCAGCATCAATGATTTGGTCTTTATTTTCGAGTTCACTGCCAAGAAAGCTGATTTCTTCAAGAAGATTTTCGAGTAATGTGTGCAATCGCCGTGCGCCGATATTTTCTGTGGTTTGATTAATATTAGCGGTCATTTCGGCGATTGCTGTTATTGCCTCTTCGGTAAATGAAAGTTTAATTCCTTCAGTGTTAAGCAGTGCTTGATACTGCTTAATAAGCGAATTTTTAGGCTGTATAAGTATGCGCTTAAGGTCGTCCAAAGTTAAAGATTCGAGTTCAACACGAATCGGAAAACGTCCCTGTAATTCAGGTATTAAATCGGAGGGCTTGGAAACGTGAAACGCCCCGGCAGAAATAAATAGAATATGTTCGGTGTTAACCATCCCATAGCGTGTATTAACGGAAGTTCCTTCAACAATCGGGAGCAAGTCTCTCTGCACGCCTTCACGCGAAACATCCGCGCCGCCGCCCGCGGATTCGCGCCCTGCAATCTTGTCTATTTCATCAAGAAAAATAATTCCGGCAGATTCAGTTTTTTCAATGGCGTTGCGTGTTATTTGTTCCATATCAACAAGACTTTCTTGCTCATCGCGGAGCATAAATCTTTTGGCTTCTGATATTTTTATTTTACGACGCACGGTTTTGGTTGGAAAAAGATTGCCAAACATATCCTTAAAATTCACACCCATTTCTTCCATCCCCTGCCCACCGATAAAATCAATTGTTTGATTCGAACGGTCTTGTGTTTCGATTTCGATCAGGCGATCATCTAAATTGCCATTGCGAAGCTGTTCGCGCAATTTTTCGCGTGTTTTGTTGATTGGTTTTTCCGCGTGCAAATCAATTTGGGGATCGCTCGGATAATAAGAATCGGAAGAAGGCAAAAGAATGTCGAGGATTTTTTCTTCGATGTTTTGTTCCGCAAGGGCAAGAATATCGGCAAATGCGGCTTGTTTAGTCATATCCACCGCAACATCGGTCAGTTCCCGTATCATACTTTCAACATCGCGCCCGACGTAACCGACTTCAGTGAACTTCGAGGCTTCAATTTTGATAAAAGGCGAACTTGAAAGCCGTGCAAGCCGCCGGGCAATCTCGGTTTTGCCGATTCCGGTCGAGCCGATCATAAGAATATTTTTTGGCAAAACATCTTGCGCGATTTCCGGCGGAAGTTTTTGTCGGCGGATACGATTTCGCAATGCCACGGCAACCGCGCGTTTGGCATTTGCTTGTCCGACAACGTATTTATCCAATTCCGCGACGATTTGACGCGGTGTAAGTTCATCTAATTTTAATTCAGGTGCGGCATTTTTCGTTTCGCCGCTCAAATAAATCGGCATAAATTTTAAAGTTCTTCGACGATAATTTCAGGGTTCGTATAGATGCAAATCTCGCTTGCGATTTTCAAAGATTCAACCGCAATTTCTTTCGCCGTAAGTTCGGTATGTTTCATCAAAGCGCGTGCAGAAGCGAGTGCAAACATACTTCCCGAACCGACCGAAAGCAAGCCTTCATCCGACGAAATAACATCTCCCGTCCCTGAAATCAAAAAAGCGTCGGATTTATCGGAAACAATTAAAAGGGCTTCTAGTTGGCGAAGATATTTGTCCATTCGCCAATCTTTGCTGAGTTCGATGGCGGCGCGTTCGAGCTGTCCGCCGAATTGTTCGAGCTTCGATTCAAATTTGCCCAGAAGTGAAAAAGCATCAGCCGTTGCACCTGCAAAACCGACTAAAACTTTATTGTTATAAATACGCCGAACTTTTTTGGCATTGCCTTTGATAACGGTGTTTCCCATTGTTACCTGCCCGTCGCCAGCCATCGCAATTTGATTGTTTCGTCGGACAAGAAGGACTGTTGTTGAGCGAATCTTTAGTGAATTTTCTGTAGAACTCATAAAAATTTAATGATAAATCTTTAAACCCGAATGCTCAAATTGACAGATAAGATAAACTATCCGACCATATTTTAAGTTTATGCAAAAAATGGCGAAAATCGGGTTGACAATGCGTTTGGAGATGGAAACGCGGCGTTTTTATTTGGGACGCGATTATTGCGAGGCTTTAGAGAGTTTCGGCGCGATTCCTTTGCATCTCGGTTTGATTCCGAAAAAACAATATATTCGAAAAGCCCTTGAAAATTTAGATGGAATTTTACTACCTGGAAGCGACACGGATGTTGATCCGTTACGATTTGATGAAGAGCCGCATCCGAAGTTAAAAAAAATAATTTACGAAAAAGAAGAAACCGATTTTATGATACTCGAAGAAGCCGAAAATATTGGTCTTCCTGTGCTGGGTATTTGTTTCGGAATGCAGATTTTGAATGTCGCCCGTGGGGGAAATTTGATTCAGGATATTGATTCGCAGATAAATAACCCAATCAAACACGAACAAGGAATGCCGCTCGAAAGAAATTCGCATTCAATCAATATCGAAGAAAATAGCCGCCTTGCGCGTCTGATAACAACAAGCAAGCCTAAAGTAAATTCTCATCATCACCAAGCAGTAAAAAACATCGGAAAAAATTTACGACCGACGGCGTGGGCTAAAGACGGCGTGATAGAATGTTTAGAAGATGAAAGAACAGACAGATTCGTTTTTGCTGTGCAATGGCATCCTGAATTAAATTGGAAAACGGACGAACTTTCAAATAGTATTTTCAAGGAATTTGTAACCGCGGCAGAAGATTTCGCCGTAAAAAGGAGTAAGTAATTTATTTGTGAAATCACTTCAACAGACAAGAGTTAAATTAGGCATTGAAAAACTTTTAAGCGATTCTAAAAGTTTGCTGAAAAATCAACGGGTTGGACTTATATGCAACCAAGCGTCGGTTAATCACGAATTTCAACACGCGGCAGATTTATTTTTTGAAGATGCGGAAATAAATCTCGCCGCACTCTTCGGACCACAACACGGCATTCGCGGCGATGTTCAGGACAATATGATCGAAACCGCCCACACCAATGATAAAAAAACGAATCTTCCGGTTTATTCGCTCTATAGCGAAACACGCATTCCGACCGAAGAAATGCTGCGGGATTTAGACGCACTCGTTTTTGATCTGCAAGATGTTGGTTGCCGTGTTTATACATTTATTTACACGATGGCGAATGCAATGGAGGCTTGTGCGCGTTACGGCAAAAAAATGTTCGTTTGTGACCGCCCAAATCCGATAAACGGCATTGATATTGAAGGGAATTCGCTCGAAAATGAATATAAATCGTTTGTCGGGCAATATCCGATTCCGATGCGGCACGGATTAACGGTGGGCGAATTGGCACGGCTTTTTAATGAAGAATTCAATATCGGATGCGATTTGCAAGTTGTTGAAATGGACGGTTGGCAACGAGATTTATACTTTGACGAAACCGACGCACCTTGGGTTTTGCCTTCCCCGAATATGCCGACGGTTGAAACTTCGGTTGTTTTTCCGGCGACCGTCTATTTTGAAGGAACACAAGTTTCCGAAGGGCGCGGAACCACGAAGCCTTTTGAGCTTGTCGGTGCGCCATATATTGATGCAGACGAGTTGGCGGATGAACTCGGAAAATTAAAACTCGCCGGCGTAACTTTCAGGGCAGTTAATTTTTTGCCGACATTTCAGAAACATGCCGGCAAAACTTGCGGCGGAGTTTTTTTGCACGTTACCGATAGAAGAATTTTTGAGCCGGTCATTACAGGAATAGCATTAGTTAAAACTATTTATGACCTATACACGAATGATTTTAAGTGGAAAATTCCTCCATATGAATATGTGTATGACAAAAATCCTTTTGATGTTATTTCAGGCACCGAAAATACCAGAAAATTCATCGAAAATGGTGCAAGTTTAGAATCAATCAAACTTTCTTGGCAAGAGGACGTAAGTAACTTTTTAGAATTAAGAAAAAAATATTTGATTTATTGATGTTAATGTAAATTATTGGTAGCTAAGTTAAGCATTGACAATAATTATCTCTAATTTTACAGGTTTTAGATGAATAGTCGAAATGCCGACACTTAAAGTATTGACTGAATAGGTTATTATGAATAATGTTTTTTTTATAGGTCTTTTGTCTTGGTTTTTGCCCGGATTCGGACATTTATGGCAAGGACGCTACAAACGCGGAATAATTATTGCTCTTGTTATCTGGACAGCATTTTTAATTGGAATATTGAGCGGCGGCGCATCTTATCCGGGGTTTGATTTCAAAGATGGGGCGTTGCTTTACCTACTAAATATTTTCTCGCGTTTCGGCAATGGTTTAGGCGCAATCATCAGCTTTATTTTTGCACTAAATCCGCCTAAAGATGTTGCGGCATTGGCAACTTTTGAATATGGCGGAAGGATTTTGGAAGTTGCAGGGCTGTTAAATTATTTGGCGGCAATGGATGCGGCAGATGTATTTTTAGGAAGGAAAAAATGAATCATTATCTTTATTTAGCAATTTTCGCGCTGGTTATCTCGATAGTTTTTGGGGTTATTGAGCAAGGCGATAATCGCAAAAAGTTTATTCACGGACTTAAAATTTTTGCCCAGTTTATGATAGTCAGTTTGGTTTTAGGTTGGATTTTTTACTTTTTGCCTTGGAAATAGAATGGGATTAATTGAAACAGAAGGTCTGATTTTAAAAAGCTACGGTTTGGCGGAAGCCGATAAAATCGTAGTTTTGCTGACTCAACATCAAGGGCTTGTGCGCGGCGTGGCAAAAGGCGCAAAACGCTTGAAAAGTAAATTCGGCGGATCACTCGAACCTTTTTCAATCGTGCAGGTTGAATATTTTCAGAAAGAACAAAATGAACTCGTTTCAATCCGGCAAATCGAACTTATAAAATCTTTTTTCGATGCGGCAAGCAATCCACAAGTTTTACAAAAATTTGCGTATCTTTCAGAATTGTTGACCGAATTTGCACCGCCGCACGATCCGAATGAAAGACTTTACCGAATGGCAAAAGTCTGTTTGGAAACTGCCAATGAACACCCCGAAAGTCTTGAAAATATCGCCTTATATTTTGAACTTTGGATTTTGCGGCTCGGCGGTTATCTGCCGAATTGGAACAGTTGTGATGAATGCCGCAGGGAATTGGAATTAAACGAAAACACGAGTTTGCAAATAAATTTCCATCTGCTCTGCAAAAACTGTCAAAAAGCCCGTAGCTATTGGCTCATAACGCCAATGCATCGGCAGATTTTTATGTCGGCACAAAAACTTTCGCCAGTAAAATTCGTCGAATTTGCAAAGGCAAAATCAGAAAGCGTGAGGGAAGTTTCGGGCGCGTTGAAGAAAATAATCTCGCAAATCTTGGGCAAGGAAATCAATTCAGAAAGATTTTTGCCGGCAAGTTCGTAAATTTGTTTATGGGATGGTTTGACTATTATCAACCGACTGAAAAAATACAATGCCCGGTTTGTAAAATTGATTTACATGATTGGCAAAGTAAGGATGGTATTAGTGCGCTTTTGCTTTGGAAGCAAGGTCAACCCTTTCCTGAAAGCACATTGCAGGACGAGGAAATTGAAATGCCCGAAGAAATTCGCCGAACTTGGCGATTACCCGACAAATTTGTTTTCTACTCATATACCTGCGAAAAGCATTGTGTTTATGCTGAAGGACGAACCGAAAATGGCGTTTGGGTAAATAATAAAATCGTTCTTGTTGAGGATTTGGAAAAGCAAAATGCTCTTTTAAAGAGACGGTTTTCACGGTATAAATAAAAATCTCAGAAACTAATGAAGCAATTCAGTTGGATAATCTCGAAATATTTAATCAAAGCCATCCTGCCTTATTTCGTTTTTTCGTGGCTTTTGCTGAGTGTCATTATTTTTTTCCAACAAGCCAGCCGATTTTCAGAAATTTTATTTAATACGACAATTCCGAAAAATCTTATTTGGCAGTTGACCATTGCGCTCGTGCCGAATGTGATTGCTTTTACTTGCCCGATGGCGGTTTTGGTCGGCGTAATTATCGGTTTGTCAAAAATGCAGGGCGACAGCGAATTGACGGCGATTCGGGCTGCCGGAGTCGGGAATTTGCAGATTACTGTTCCGATTGCGATTTTGGGAATTTTGCTTTCGATTTTTGCCTTTACGGTCAATCTGCGCGGCGTTCCTTTTGCGGCGCAAATTGTGCGCGGCGTGGCGTTGCAAACTGCGCTTTACAAACTCGAATCGCCAATCGAACCCGGAGTTTTTAACACCGAGCTTGCCGGATTTACGATTTATGTTAAAGACGGAAATTTGAACAACGGCAGTTGGGAAAATATTTTTATTTACAACGAAGACAAAGCGGGAAACCAAGCGCGTCTGATAACGTCTAAAAGCGGGCGTATTGATTCAAAAGATGAATTATCCGAACTCGTGCTTGAAAACGCCGTTGTTAATACGTTTCCAATAAACTATGAAGCCGATAATTTAAATAAATTTGTATCGGAAAATGTCGGGCAAATCCGTTTTGCGATAAAAACAAAACGCGGCGAATTGGTTGAAAAAATTACAAACGGAGATAAGAGTTTAGAAGAACTCGGTTTAAACGAATTAGCCGAAATTGCACAAAACAAAGAGGGAAAAGAAAGCACTGAAGCCAAACTTACGTTACAAAGGCGTTTAATTCTTTCGATTACGCCGCTGATTTTCGCTCTGCTCGGAACGGCTTTGGTATTACGATTTAATCGCGGCGGCAGAGGTTTCGGAATATTTTTGGCGTTGGTTTCGCTGGTCGGATATTATTTGATTACGCTGCTCGGCGAACAGCTTGCGCGAACCGGAGCAATTAATGTTTTATCCGCGAGCTTGATTCCGCTAGTTATTAGCGCGGCAGTCATAATTTGGTTGTTTTGGTCAAATAAGTCTTTATTTAACAATCCTTTCGCAAATCTTGCTCAACGGCTTAATTTTAAGAAAAACGAAACAAACAAAATATCAAAAGGGAATTTATATCTCGATTTAACAACCGGAATTCTGGATTTCGATATTGTTTCGAACCTTCTGAAATATTTTCTTTTGACGCTCGGTTTTTTGACGGCGATATTTTTGATTTTTACGGCGTTTGAACTTTGGAAATTTGCCGGAGTAATTGACGGCGGCGTATGGCTTTTGGGTAAATATCTTCTTTATTTACTGCCGTTTATCTATATTCAAATTGCACCGTCGGCGTTGATGGTGGCAATTTTAGCGACGTTTGTCATTAAATCGAGACAGAATGAAATTGTTAGTTGGACATCTGCCGGACAGAGCGTTTATCGTTTGCTTTTTCCGTGCTTTATATTGATGTTGGTGATTGGCGGATTAAATTTCGCGTTGCAGGAATATGTTTTTCCTAACGCAAATAAACGCCAAGACGATTTGCGCGGACAGATTCGCGGCGGCGGAATTTTGTCCAAAAAAGACGGCAAAATCTGGTCGGCAAACGGTAAGAAAATCTATTCATTTGAGTTAGCGGACGATTCCGGTAAGAATATCCGGAAGGTCAAAAATCTAACAATTTACGAATTTTCGGCGGACGAAACACAAATCACAAGTGTTTATAAAATTCCCGAAGCCGTCTGGAATGCCGACAAAATCAGTTTTCAAAACACGGCTGAAAAAATTATATGGAAAAACGGGAAGGCGGAATTTCAGCGAATCGCCGGTGCGGATTTGGCAGATAATCAGAACCTTTTCAGTAATTTATCGAAAAAGCCCAATCATTTAAATATTTCTGAGGCAAAGCGGCAAATCGAGAATAGCAAATCCGAACTTGAAAAAAGAATTTATGAAGTCGCAGTCGAGAAAAAATATACGACGCTGATTCTGCCGTTTGTGATAACTCTTTTTACTGCACCGTTTGCGCTGAGTTTAGGCAGAAAGGGAAGAGTTGCGACGATTGGTTACGCCATCGGTATTTGGCTTTTGTTTATGGGCATTACGAGCGCGTTTGAGCAGATGGGCATCAACGGTGTAGCATCTGCAAAAATCGCCGTTTGGAGTCCGATTTTGTTTTTTTCGATGGTCGGTGTCTTTTTAATTTCGAGAGTCAGAACATAAAATATGAAGAAACCACAAAATACCACAAAAAAACACGAAACTGTTGAATGGTTTTCGTGCAATTTTGTGGTATTTTGTGGTTTCTTTTAATCGAATCTAAGAAATCAAGCGATTAAATCAGTAACCAGCAACTTGGGTTAGAAATAAATTAAACGGATAGTGCCTGAAAGGAAAGAAAAAACCATCTCTAACTTTCTAACATCGCTCCAAAGTATTTTATCTGCGCTCCAAAGTATTTTATCTGCGCTCCAAAGTATTTCAACATCGCCCCAAAATATTCTAACATCGCTCCAAAGTATTTTCTCTTCGGGACAAAGTATTTTATCTTCGGGACAAAGTAATTCGACGGCGGCTTTATGCAAACCGCCGTCGGGACAATGTATTTTGTAATTGACTGAAAGTATTTCTCAACTGCGGCTGCGTCTTTGCAGAGTCATCGAGGGCGCGGTAACGGCGCGATATTGCGGCGAGTTTGGTTGATATTGGGATTTGTAATACTCTTTCGCGTCGCGGAAAACTTCAAATGGATTTATCTTCGCATAACTCGCCTGACGGTCATTTATCCTAATCTTATGTGGCGCAAGCTGCGCCGGAACATCATTGGCAATCGGATAAGCCGCATCAAGCTGGGCTTCCAATTTAACAATCTGCAACAAAGTATTTGAAGGATTCCAATTTGCCTCAGCCTTAAAAATATCAAGCAACCGCCGACAAGTATTCAAAAATCTAGTATCCGAAGTTTCCGCCATATTATTTATTACTCCTTAAATTTCAAATTAAATTCCAAAGACGATTTTTCGATGCCGGAACCAACAAATTTAGATGCCTCAGCACAAAAATATTTTTAATGTGAAAGAACTTAACACATCTCATCCGCTCATTTTAACAGAGAGTTTCGTGTCCGGTTTAATTGAAAAGCATCAATCGTCTTCCACTCGCCTGTTTTGAGTTTCAGCAAATCGCCGACTCTGAGCGATTTCGACAACACCCAATCGCCGTCATCCTCACTCGATAAATCGTTTCTCCTCTGATGAACGTAGAACGGATGTCCGAGAGTAACCGTAATCGGCTCATTTTCGCCTTTTATAAACTAGTAATTTTCAATTTTGCCAAATCAACAAGAACCTGATTAATTGCTGTTAGAATTGAAAATTTCGTGTAAATATTCTGTTTCAGAATCATTAATTTTCAGTTCAGAATTTTCTTTTGAATATAAAAGAGTCAAATGTCCATTATCTTCATCTATTTTCCTAACCCCATCAAGAACACAGAAAAACCCAAAAATACCCGTGTCCATTGAAAACTTAATAATTTTCAATACCATTTCTCGATCTGATTCACCTAGATTATTAAACCAGTTAGATATTTCCACTAACCAATCAGGTGGTTTCTTACCGGGAGGCGAAGAAAGAAGGTTTATGCAATCTTCCACTCCTGCGTCCCTAACGATTTTGGTAATTAGTTCTACAAATAATTGTTTATCCATCATTTTTATCATCTAAATACGTTCGGATACATTTCCCTATTTAGTTCAATCAACTCTCTGATTGAACTTCTTGGTGTATTGGTAAAGTTTCGCAAATTCCTAACGTCCCTTGCTAAAATTTGTCTTGGAGTTCCGTTAAAAGCACCTCTTAGATTTGGAATCAATCTATGTTCAACCTGCGGTAAAGCAATAGAAGGTGCATTTTGAGGATTATATCCGGGTATCACTTGAGAAGCTGGTTGTTTTTGAACAACGTGGTGTAAATCCAATCCGTCTCCAACTACAGAGCGAGATTGTAAATCATCAAAAATTCCCACTTCATAAGGTCTAACGCTCTGATTATGAACAAGCCAACCAATCAGCCCGACAAAATAATCGTGATTCTTCGCAACCTCGAAATTATAAGTCGTCTGCGTTTCAACGAGTTTTTCAATCGAAAGAATCGGCTTCCATTCACCGTTTTTACTTTTGAGCAAATCACCGACTCTGAGTGATTTCGACAGCACCCAATCGCCGCCATCATCTGAATTGGCAGGCAAACCGCTTCTGTTGCGGTGAACGTAAAACGGATGTCCGAGCGTTACCGTAATCGGTTCGCTTTCACCCTCGACTCGAATCTTCAAAAACTCGTCCGCCGTGTTTCTAAACAGCCGCACGACTTCCTGATATTCAAGTTGTCGGCTTTCTTCATTGTAACTCAAAACATTGTCGCCCGTCTTGATTTTCTCAATCGGCACAACTCCGTTTTCAGTGTGAATTAATGTTCCCGCAACAAAACAATTCGAGAAATTATTCGGAGTAACACGAAGTTGAGAACTACTGCCAAAATATCCGCCACTTCCGCCAAAAACTCCACCTGCTACAATAGACCCAATAATAAGCCCATTTTCCGATGCCGATGAATAATTTGCACTAAACGGATTATCGGATTCAATTCTTGATATTTCAAAGGGATTCGATGTTCCGAAAGCGCCTGAAAAACCTCTGCCTATCATAAGTGGTATGAAAAGGATGGGCGCGATTCGATTCCTGCCGTGTTGCCGCTTTGCCAACGTCAAAAATGGGCGTATCCTGTTTTTGATTGGGCATCCGGGATGCGCTAGTTGACTCGAACTCGTGGTTGTTCGTTTGATAAACCGAATGCCGACCGACGAGTCGCTGCGGGTCAGTTCGTCTACGCGTATAGGCTTCGAGCCTGCGGTCGTAAGTGAAAGTCCTGTGCCGCACGCGCCCTTCTGAGTTATGCCGTTCCCGAAACTTTTCAGGTTTCAACAGCTGGAACTCGTATCAATGTTTGTCGCTCGCCGCTCGGCGTTAGCCCTTTTTACCGAAAAGTTTTGACGGCTGTTTTAGTTGTCAAAGATCATTTTCCGATTCTTTCCATTTTACGACAAAAGGAGGTGTTTATGAAAGGATTTCTACCGGCTCCCGCCTTATCTTTAACCGGCTCCCGCTGGTTCGGACTTGATTTAGCCAAGCGTGAATCACAACTCGCGGTTCTCGATCCAACGCGCCCCGTGCAGACCGACTGGGAAACTGTGCTGGCAAAAGTAGCGGAAAAACTGATCGCAGCGAAAAAACTGAAAACTTAAAACTGCTAAGAAAATCAGATAATCAAAATCGCTTCTCAAAGCGATAAGTCTTTTTACGCTCTAAATTGAAGCAAATAAGCAATTAAATTCACTTGACCTTTTCATCAATAAAACTAAAATTCATTTTTTTTACCACAAAATAACACAAAAGCTCACAAAAAAGACTTCTGTTTTCTAAACGAAAAAAAAGACGGAAACGACTCATTGCGTCATTTCCGTCTTTTTACTTTTTACTTTTTACTTTATGTTCCGGTTTCCCACGATGTCATATATTCCATCATTTCGGGGGTTAAAGTATCAATCGAAACACCGAGTGAGCGCAGTTTCAGCGAAGCGATTTCTTGATCAACTTCTGCCGGAAGAACGTGAACGCCGTTTTCGAGTTTGCCTTGATTTTTAACCAAATATTCAGCCGAAAGTGCTTGATTGGCGAATGACATATCCATTACCGAAGCCGGATGACCTTCAGCCGCCGCCAAATTAATTAAGCGACCTTCGCCGAGAACGATGACTGATTTGCCGTCGGTTTTCATATATTCTTCGACAAAAGGACGACGTTTGGCAACTTCGGTTGACATTTCGCGCAACGCTTCGAGATTCAATTCCAGATCGAAGTGTCCGCTGTTGCAGACGATTGCGCCGTCTTTCATTGACTCGAAATGTTCTTTGTCAATAACGTGGCGGTTGCCCGTAACCGTAACGAAGAAATCACCGATTTTCGCGGCTTCCGCCATCGGCATTACGCGAAAACCGTCCATTACGGCTTCAATCGCCTTAATCGGATCAATTTCGGTTACGATGACGTTTGCGCCCAAACCACGCGCACGCATCGCACAACCTTTGCCGCACCAGCCGTAGCCGACGACGACCATATTTTTTCCGGCAAGCAAAATATTTGTCGCACGGATAATGCCATCGAGCGTTGATTGTCCCGTGCCGTAGCGATTATCAAAGAAATGTTTTGTTTGCGCGTCATTAACCGCCATTGCAGGGAAGTTCAAAACTCCGGCTTTGACCATTGCTTGTAAGCGAACGATTCCGGTTGTGGTTTCTTCGGTTGTGCCGATAATTGTGTTTGCCAATTCCGGTTTTTCTTTGAGCATCGTTGCCACAACGTCCGAACCGTCATCAATAATAATGTTCGGATTGGTTTCGAGTGCCATACGGACGTGGCTCATATATGTATCGGTTGATTCACCTTTCATTGCGAAAACCGGAATGCCCCAATCGGCAACGAGCGATGCGGCAACGTCGTCTTGCGTCGAAAGCGGATTTGAAGCGATTAAAACTGCTTCTGCGCCGCCCGCCTGCAAAGTTCTTGCCAAGTTTGCCGTTTCGGTCGTGATATGAGCGCAAGCAACCAATTTGATGCCCGCAAGCGGTTTTTCTTGTTCAAAACGCTCACGAATTAAGCGCAAAACCGGCATTTCGCGGTCTGCCCATTCGATTCTTTGTTTGCCTTGCGGTGCAAGGTTTATGTCTTTAATATCGTATTCCATTGAAATTCCTTCTTTAGCCATAATTTTTTGTAGTGAAAAACGAAAAGTGAATAGTGAAAAGTGAAGGATTTTAATTTTTCACTTTTCACTATTCACTTTTCGTTAAGTTTTATACTCCTGTTGCCAGACCGTTCACGGCACTCAAGAGCGCGTCAACTTTGTCGGTTTTTTCCCATGTAAATTCGTCATTGGTGCGTCCGAAATGTCCGAAAGCGGCGGTTTTCTTGAAAATCGGTTTCCGCAAATCGAGTGTTTCGATAATGCCTTTCGGATTCAGAGCAAAAATGCTTCGGACGGCTTCGGAAAGTTTTCCTTCGTCAACCGTGCCTGTGCCGTGTGTATCAACTAAAACCGAAACCGGTTCGGCAACGCCGATAGCGTATGCAAGCTGGACGGTGCATTTTTCCGCAAGTCCTGCCGCAACAATGTTTTTGGCGATATAACGTGCCATATAAGCGGCTGAACGGTCAACTTTCGTCGGGTCTTTGCCCGAAAACGCGCCGCCTCCGTGCGGAGCATAACCGCCGTAGGTGTCAACGATAATTTTACGTCCGGTTACACCTGCATCGCCCATCGGTCCGCCGACGACAAATCGTCCGGTCGGATTGATGTGATATTTCGTGTTTTCATCCAACAAATTTGCCGGAACAGTCGCTTTGATGACTTTTTCCATAATGTCCGCACGAAGCGTATCGTTTGTAACATCGTCGGCGTGTTGTGTTGAAATTACCACAGCTTCGACACGAAACGGTCTGCCGTCACGGTATTCAACCGTAACTTGCGATTTTCCGTCCGGGCGCAGATAGGGAATTTCGCCGCTTCTGCGAGCATCTGACAAACGTCTGGTCAAATTATGTGCAAGCTGAATCGGTAAAGGCATCAATTCGTCGGTTTCGTTACAAGCAAAACCAAACATCAAGCCTTGGTCGCCCGCGCCGCCCGTGTCCACACCTTGCGCGATGTCCGGCGATTGTGTGCCGATAGCATCAATGACGCTACAAGTGTTTGAATCATAACCATAGACGGCGTTGTTATAGCCGATTTCGTCAATCGTATCACGAATAATTTTTTTGTAATTAATCGTTGCCGAAGTTGTGATTTCGCCTGCGACAACCGCTAAACCGGTTGTTACAAGTGTTTCGCACGCGACGCGACCCGTCGGGTCTTGTTCAAGAATTGCATCAAGAATCGCGTCCGAAATTTGGTCAGCGATTTTGTCCGGGTGTCCTTCGGTTACAGATTCCGAAGTGAATAAATAATTAGCGTTACTCAATTTACTGTTTAAAACTCCTTTTGAAAAGAAAATTAGAATCTTTTGGAAAGATAACAAAAGGGAAATTGTATCTTTTTGAAATGAAAGTGTCAAAAGCGGAAAGTTTTTAGAAATATCTGCCGTTCTTGTTTTATTGAACACGGATGCGGAGCGGGAATTATTTCAGTTTTTCTTTATATTTTTGCTCCAATTCGTTCAAATATTCGAAAAAATCTTTTTTATTACCAAAAATTGTCGGGTTATATAAATCATTGGGTTGTCGGAGTATATGTAAATTAAACTGACTGGCGTGAGAAGCGACCCACAAGTCAAAGTCTAAATTTTTCATTGATTTAAGGGTGTAAGAATAATCTTCTTGAATATTTGGATACGTTTTAACATCTGAGAATTTGCCGTCAATTACTATTGAAGGCAAATTGGCAATGAGAACTTTGTATGTTTTGTTATTGTCTTTTACTTTGATCAGATAACTACAAGAACCTTTGGTATGACCGGGATGACTAAGTAAAGTCAATTTAGTTCCTCCTAATTTTATGGTTGATTTGTCCTTTAAAAGTTTGTCTGGGATTACCGGTTCAAAAGTTTCGCCGTATTTTCCCATTTCATAATCTTCTTTACCGCCTGATATTAAGGCATCTTTTTCGGGACGATTAACAAACAACTTGGCTTCGGTTTCTTTTTTTATTTGAGCTAATGCACCTGTATGGTCGTGATGAGCTTGAGTAATCAGCAGAATTTTTGTGTCTTTTAACGAAAATCCTAAACTTTCAATGTTATTTTTGATTAGGGGAAATGAATCTGCAAGCCCTGTATTGATGAGTATATTTCCATTTGGGGTTACTAAAAGATAACAGGCTAAATCGTATGTGCCGACATAGTATAGATTTCCTACAATCTTAAAAGCTGGATAAGGTTTGCTCCACTCGGGATTATAATAAGGTTTATTTGTTTGCTGTGGGAATTTTAATGCAGATAATAAAATTAGATTAAATAAAAGGATTGCTTTTTTTATTTTGTATTTCATTTTGTAAAAAACACTTGTGAATTTAACAGAAGAGCATAATCTTTAGAAATACTGGTTGCGTCCGATAATAAAGATTATGGTGTAGCTATATTTTCAATTTATTGTTTAAGCACTATTTTTTGTTTTTTCGAATGCCTCTTTTAATGCTTTTAAAATATCCCGCTTTAAGTAATTATCGGTATTACTAAATCGTATCTCTAAAATAAAATCTTGATTTTCACCGACAAATCTAAATAAATTTGTATTTATCCTTTCTTTTTCCTTTTTTATTTTGTTATTTTCCGCAAACTTTTTCTCATTTCTAGAAATTTGGCGGGCTTTTTCGCGGTTTGATCCGTTTTCAGAGATTTTATCTAAGAAAGCGTGCATTTCGGCTTCATCAAATTGTCTGGCGATTTCAAGAAGTGTGGATTTTGCAGAAATATTTGATTGACGTGCCTTTTCGCGGATACTTTCGGGTAGCCCTGCGATTGTCAAAGATTCTGTAACTGTTGTGCGGCTTTTACTAATTTTTTTGGCAATTTCTTCTTGAGTATAACCAAATTTTTCTCTTAGGGCGGCTAAGCCGTCTGCTTCTTCCCAGATGGTTAAATCCTTGCGTTGAAGATTCTCAATTAAAGCAATTTCGGCGATTGATTTTTCGTCCAAATCAAGTTCAATGCACGGAACTTCTCGCAAACCTGCCAGATTTGAAGCTCGCCAACGTCTTTCACCTGCAATAATCATCCAAGTTTGATTATCACGGTTAGGTTTTACCAGAAGCGGTTCAAGAACTCCATTTTGTTTGATTGATTGGGTTAGTTCGTTCAAATCTCCAATCTCACTGCGAGGTTGTTCGGGATTTGGCTCAATCTTGTCAATCGGTAAAATTTTACCGATTGAACGATTAGGGCGAGCAAGTTCCTCGACATAATGTAGATCGTGCCGCATTTGCACGCTTGAAGGTAATCCTTTTTTAGACACGTTTTAAAAACTCCTTAGATAATTCGGTATATTCACGCGAACCCGACGAATTGGGCGCGAAAGTAAAAATAGATTCTTTGTGGGCAGGCGATTCCTCAAGGCGGACACTGCGCGAAATCATTGTCTTAAATGTTTTCTTGCCAAAAACCTTGCGAATGTGTGCTTCGACATCTTTAGATAAAGCCGTGCGTTTGTCAAAAAGCGTGATTAACACGCCTAAAAGATTTAACTCAGGATTCGGACGCGAACGCACTTTTTCTATGGTTTCAAGCAAGTCATCAGTTCCCTCTAAAGCAAAATATGATGATTGGATTGGAATCAAAACATGATTTGCCGCAACAAGTGCATTAACCGTAATCAAACCTAGTGTTGGCGGAGTATCAATAAAAATATAATCATAGTTTTTACTGATTTGATCAATGCGGTCACGCAGACGAAAAATAGCATCAAAATCACCGACTAATTTGGCTTCTAATTTGGCAAGATTAATTCGAGACGGAACAATGTCCAATTTTTCTACGCAAGTCTGATAAATAAAATTTTCAAATGGTTTTTCAATTTCCGTAAAAAGTTCAAACGCGCTTCCATTGACGTTTTCGAGGGCAAGATATGATAAAGAACTGTTTGCTTGCGGGTCTAAATCAAGTAGTAGAACTCTTTTACCAGCCCGCGCACAAGCCGCCGAAAGATTGATTGCCGTCGTTGTTTTTCCGACACCGCCTTTTTGATTTGCAATTACTATAACCATCTATAAAAAGTGAAAATATAAAACAGTAGAAAATTCTTGAATATTTTCTAATTGAAATGTAAATTTTTCAAACCCCGAAATCTAAAATAATTTCAACCGATTAAATCAGGCCACTCTTCAGGCGATTGTGAAAATTCATCGGATGTCTGTTCAGTTTGACTTGAAACTGAAATATCTATGACCTTCTGCTCGACAAAAATCGCGCAATCGAGTCGCAAAGCGAGCGCAATGGCATCTGAGGGTCGTGCATCAAGTGTCAATAATTCACCAGATTTAGATTTTAATTCGATAAGTGCATAGAAAGTGTTTTCCCGCAAATCGTTGATAATTACACGCTCGGCTTGAAGACCGGTTTCGACTATTAAATTTCGTAGCAAATCGTGTGTCATCGGACGTTGCGGAACAATTTTTTCGATTTCGAGTGCAATCGCATTGGCTTCAAAAGCACCGACCCAAATCGGTAGAATTGTTTCGGATTCAACTCCTTTAAGAACAACGATTGGATTGTTAGTGTTCGGGTCCATTATAAGCGCACCGATTTTTACTTCTATAAGCATAAATTAAGAACACAGACTGAAAGTTTTTCTAACGACAGTCAGAATATTAAACTTTAAGCCAAGATTAAATAATTTCGCCAAATAGCGTATTAGATTTGGCTTCAGAAATCCTTACTTTGACGATTTTTCCTAAAAGATTATCGTTTCCGGCAAAACTGATGACTTTATGGCACGTTGAATGTCCCGAAAGTTCATCTTTATTTCGATTAGAATGTTTTTCAACTAAAACTTCAACTTCTCTGCCAATATAACTTTGAAAAATATCAATTTGATGCTTGCGTTGAAGTTTTTCGAGTTCTAAAAATCGTTCGGTTTTTTGTTTCGGCGATACATTGTCAGGCATTTCAAATGCAGGAGTGCCGGGACGCGGCGAATACTTGAAAATATAAGCACTATCATATTTGCAATATTCGGCTAATTTAAGCGTATCGGCAAAATCCTCTTCGGTTTCTCCGGGAAATCCGACAATTATATCGGTTGAAAGCGCAATATTTCTTTTTGATGCTTTTATTCTATCAATTTTGGCAAAATAACTTTCTATATTATGCCCACGCCGCATCGCCTTTAAAATACGGTTACTTCCTGATTGCACAGGCAGATGAACCCAATTACAAAGGTTTTCGTTTTCTTCCAAGGCAGTAACAATATCCGGGTGGAAATCCCTCGGAAATGATGTTGTAAATTTAATACGTTCGATTCCGGTTGCCGCAACTGCCCGAAGCAGACGCGAAAAAGCGGTTGCACCGCGAAATTCTTCCAAACCCGAATCAGTTTTGGGGCGGTAACTGTTGACATTTTGACCTATTAGGTGAATTTCTTTGATTCCGCGCCGCTTGAGTGTTAAAACTTGGCGGATTATTTCTGATGCCGGAAGTGATTTTTCGCGCCCTCTTGAAAATGGAACAATGCAATATGTGCAGAATTTGTTACAACCTTCGATAATCGGCACAAAACCGACAAATGGCGAGTGCTGTTGGTTTGCGGAAACTGTCCAATCATATTCAATTTCTCGTTCACCTAAATCGAGATATTTTTTTTCTCCTTCAAAAACTTTTTCAATCGCTTTCGAAACTCGTCCGACTGCTTTTGTTCCTAAAACAAAATCAATACCATTAGCGCGTGAAAAAAGAGTTTCCCCTTCGAGTTGGGCGACACAACCTAAAACCCCGACAACCGGATTTTTTAATTTTTCTTCCTTAGGATTACGAATTTGCCCAACGCGGGTAAATAGTTTGTGTTCGGCTTTTTCGCGCACTGAACAGGTGTTTATGAGTATAACGTCGGCATTTGCTTCGTCGGTCGTAACCTGAAAACCATCGTTATCCAATAGGGTAGCGATTCGCTCGGAATCGGAGACGTTCATTTGACAGCCGAAAGTTTCGAGATAAACTTTTTTCATAGAGAATTCTTTTTTCACACAAAAACAAAATATGGAATTAAATTTTAAAACCAGAGATTTCGTGCATTTGCATCTACATACGGATTATAGCCTTTTGCAAGGCGCAATCCAACTCAAGCCGTTAGCCAAGCGTTTGAAAGATTTGGAAATGAAAGCCTGTGCAATAACCGATTACGGCAATATGTTCGGTGCTATTTCATTTTATAACACAATGAAAGCGAACGAAATTCACCCAATAATAGGCACTGAAGCCTTTCTGACTTTCGGCAGTCGGTATGATAAAGAATCGCACGTTAAAGCCGGTGAAAAGCCATATTATAATGTTGTTTTATTGGTAAGAAATTTAGAAGGCTATCACAATTTGGCATATCTCGCATCGAAATCATATACGGAAGGATTCCATCATAAACCACGCATAGATTTTGAACTTCTGGCAGAAAAAAGCCAAGGTTTGATTGCGCTTTCCTCCGGTTTCAACGGAGCAATCTGGCATTTTTTAAGGCAAAATGAATTTTCGAGAGCGACAGAATATGCCTTGCGGATGAAAGAAATCTTTGGCAATGATAATTTTTACATCGAAATTCAAGATCACTCGCTCAATGATGAAAAACAAATTCTTAAAGAATTACTTGAACTTTCAAAACACACACAAATACCTTTAGTTGCAACAAATGATGTTCATTACTTAGATAAAAGCGATGCTTATGCACAGGAAGTTTTAATGGCAATCGGTGAAGGTAAAACAGTTAATGAAAGCAATCGAAGCCGGTTCGGTTCGGACGAATTTTATATGCGTTCGGCAGAAGAAATGTGGAGTATCTTTGGCGCGGAGTTTCCTGATGCATTGAGAAATACGTTGAAAATTACCGAAATGTGTAATGTTCAGTTTCCTAAAGGCGACAATCTGACTTTGCCGACTTTTCCGATTCCCATCGAATCGAATTGTCGGACAACAGATGAATATTTTGAAAAGATTGTGATGGAAGGTTTTGAATCACGCAAAAATTCGGTTTGGTTGCCAATGCAAGCTAATGGCAATCTGAAATATTCATTTGAAGTTTACCGGAATCGTATACGGCGTGAGATTGAAACTATTACAAATATGAAGTTCCCGGGCTATTTTTTGATTGTTTGGGATTTTATTAAATATGCTAAAAAGAAAAATATTCCGGTTGGTCCAGGGAGAGGATCGGCGGCAGGTTCGCTTGTTGCATATTGTCTGGAAATTACGGATGTTGATCCACTTCAATATGATTTGCTTTTCGAGAGATTTCTAAATCCCGAAAGAGTTTCGATGCCCGATATTGATATAGATTTTTGTGTTCGCGGGCGCGGTGATGTAATCAATCATGTTACTGAAATTTATGGACGTGAATCAGTTTGTCAAATTATTACTTTTGGAACTATGGCTTCAAAGGCGGCAATTAAAGATGTCGGGCGCGCCCTGAATATGCCGCTTGGCGAAGTCGAAAAGGTTGCTAAACTGATTCCGCCGCCTGTGCGAGGTAGAAATATCAGCATTTCACAGGCACTTGAACAAGTTGAAGAATTGAAAAGAGCGGTTGGAACAAATCCTGAAGTTAAAAAGTTAGTTGATTTAGCTTTAAGGCTTGAGGGCTGTTCGAGGCATTCTTCGGTTCATGCAGCAGGAGTAGTAATTTCCCCTAAACCACTACACGAACTTGTTCCGGTAGCAATATCATCGAAAAATGAATTGACAAGTCAATATACGATGAATGATCTCGAAAAAGTCGGGATGCTCAAGATGGATTTTCTTGCGCTTACCACCTTAACAATTATAAGCGATTGCTTAAATAAACTTAAACAGAAGGCAGGAGTTGAAATTGATTGGTCGAAAATACCGCTTGATGATGAAAGCACGATGAAGTTATTTGGCGAGGGGCGCACTGAAGCCGTATTTCAGTTTGAATCTTCGGGAATGCAGGAAATTTGCCGTCGTCTGAAACCTAAAGAGTTAGAAGACTTAGCGGCTCTGAATGCCTTATATCGCCCGGGACCGCTTGACGGCGGGATGGTTGATGATTTTATTTTGCGGCACAGAGGTGAAAAAAAAGTGCAATACATTGTGCCTGAAATGGAAGATATTTTGCAAAATACATATGGCATTCTTGTGTATCAGGAACAGATTATGCAAATTGCCCAAAAACTTGGCGGATATTCCTTGGGCGAAGCCGATATGATGCGCCGGGCGATGGGCAAAAAGAAACGTGAAGAAATGGCGTTACATTCCGAAAAGTTTGTTTCTGGTGCTGTTGAACGTCAAATTAGTCGTGAAAAGGCGGAAGCAATTTTCAATTTGATGGCACAATTTGCGGATTACGGATTTAACCGAAGCCACTCGGTGGCGTATGCTTACCTTGCTTATCAAACTGCTTATCTTAAAGCGCACTATCCTGCTTATTTTTATGCATCTGTTTTATCTAACGAAGCACAAGACACAACAAAGATTTATAAATATTCCAATGAAATGCGTTCAGGTGGTGTTAAACTTTTGCCGCCTGATATTAATGAAAGTGATGCCGATTTTACACCAACGGATGATGCGGTTCGTTTTGGTTTAAATGCAATTAAAGGAATTGGCACGACAAGTGTGCAGGCAATAATTGAAGCCCGTAATCATGGGTGGTTCACTTCCCTTGCGGATTTTGCGACAAAGATTGACCAAGGGGCGGTTAATCGTCGTGGGGCTGAGAGTCTAGTAACAGCCGGAGCTTTCGATTCACTAAAACCTTCCGGTATGCCGCTTAGTCTTTGGCGTTCCAAAGTTTTTGCAGGAATTGAGGGAGCTTTGTCTTTTGGACAAAAAATTTGGCAAGATAAAATTAGAGGGCAAAGCGGTTTGTTTGAATCAAATGATAATAACTTTGATGATTTTCAAGATCATTTACCTGATGTGCCTGCATGGACACAGATGGAAATGGCAAAAAATGAAAAAAATTCCGTTGGCTTTTTTCTTTCCAATCATCCGCTTGATGTGTATGAGAAAGTTTTGCAAGACTTGAAGATAAAGAATCTTGCTGATTATGAGGGTTTGCAGGCGGGTGAAAAGATTACTTTGGCAGGAATTGTTTCTGGATTACAAGTAAAATATAGTAAGAAAGGAAATCGTTTTTGTATTTTTCGCCTCGAAGACCAGTCGAGTGGCTCGAAATGTTTGGCATGGGCTGAGGCGTTCGGAAAGTATAGAGAGTTGCTCAAAGATGATGAAATTATTATTGTCGAAGGACGTGTGGAGTCTGCTGAAGGTCAGGAATATACGATAATCCTTGAGGAATGTCGTAGGCTTTCCGATGCGATTTCACTAAGGGCAAGGAATGTGCGGGTTACTTTGCCCGAGAAACTTGATGAAAGTTTTATGGAAAAAATATTTACGATCTTGAGTTCGAATAAAGGTAATTGCGATGTTTTGCTTGATTTTAGTTTGGAAAATAAAATTAATTTAAGGTTGCAGTCAATTCCTCTTAAGATCCAAGGGACAAATGTTTTCTCGGAACAACTTGCTGAGATCGGTTGTCAGGTAGAATGGGTTTTGTAAAAAAAGGAGTAATTTTTAAGGAAAAGATGGAAATTGAGAATAAGACAAATTTAGCTTTTGAACGTGTTCAAAATGCGCGGCACCCGGATAGACCATATACCAGCGATTTACTTGAGACAATATTTGAAGGTTTTATAGAGCTTCACGGAGATCGTCGTTTTCGGGATGATCCGGCGATTGTTTCAGGATTTGCTGAAATTAATGGGTTAAAGGTTGCTGTAATTGGTCATCAGAAAGGAAGAGATATGAATCAAAGGCGGCATCGAAATTTTGGTATGCCGAAACCCGAAGGCTATCGAAAAGCTCTACGAATAATGCATTTAGCTGAAAAGTTTGCACGTCCGGTTATTACTTTTGTTGATACGCCCGGAGCTTACCCGGGAATTGATGCTGAAGAGCGAGGGCAGGCGGAGGCGATTGCCTTTAATCTGCGTGAGATGGCACATTTAAAAACTACTGTTATCGTTGTTGTTTTAGGCGAGGGCGGTTCCGGCGGGGCTTTGGCTATTGGTGTTGGTGATCGGATATTAATGTTGGAAAATGCGGTTTATTCAGTAATTACTCCAGAAGGCTGTGCGGCTATTTTATGGAAAGATGCGAGCAAGGCTAATCTTGCTGCGGAAAATCTTAAATTAACGGCAGTCGAGTTACAGAATTTTGGTTTGATAGATGAAATAGTTCCCGAGCAAAAAAATTGGAGTTATTCTCAGAATAATGGAAATGAAAAAGAGGCTTTAATAGGTTCTTTTGAAGAAACGGCTGAATTTCTTAAAGAAAGAATTTATCAAAATGTTTTGGAGGTTAGTGAACTGACAATTGAGGAAAATTTGAGGTTCAGATATGACAAATTTAGAAAGATGGGAATGTGGATGTCTTAAAAGTGTGAAAAAAGCGTTTAGTGGCTTCACTAAACGCTTTTTTCATTTTACCCTGCGAATTTAGAATGGAATATCATCATCACTGGCGGTTGATTGAGTCGGTTCAAAGGAAGTATTTGAACTTCCATCTTGGGAACCTGAATATTCATTGCTTGAGGAAGCATTTGAATTTGGAGTATCCATTGAATCTTGTCCTCCTGCTCGACCGACAAAATGCATATCTGTAGCGGTTATTTCCAGAGTATATCGGGTTTTCCCATCACGATCAGTCCATTCGTCAACTGATAAACGACCTTCAATGTAGATGGGGCTTCCTTTAGTTAGGTATTTTGAAGCATTTTCTGCTTGCTTACGCCAGAGAGTTACTCTGAACCAGTTTGTAATTTCTTGCAATTCTCCTGTTTTGTCTCTTTTTTTCTCGCTGACAGCGACTGAGAAATTGCAAACGGCATCCCCTTGCGGGGTGTATCTGAGTTCGGGATCACGCCCGAGGTTTCCCATTATGGTAATTTTGTTAAATGACATTTTATATTTTTTCTCCGTTATTTAATTTTATTTGAAGGCAAACTTTTTGGGGTATATTTAACAACAATATAAATATTTTTTAGGCTTAAAATACATTGCCTTGATAATTCAAAAGTATGCCGAAACAATTGTTTTGAATGAAAGATTATAACATAAAATTTTATAAAACTTTACTTTTGTCCGGAATAATTTTGTTGATTTTTTCGGTTGTTACCTTTTCACAGACGGACTGGTCGAAATCTCTAAAATCTTGTTGGGGGATCAACGAGAAGGTTTTCCACATCGCGTCTGATAATGTATCTAAAAACATCTTTTTATTTTCTGCGGACTCTGTAAAAAGTATAAATCCTATCAACGGGCAAATTTTATGGGAAAATAAAGAAAACTTTGATAATTATTCGGATTTCTTTATTTTATCTAATAACGTTATGTATTCAGCTTACAGTAATCAAAAAAAGAAGAGATTCCTATTTTCAGTAAATATTTTTAGTGGACTTTCAAACTGGTTTTTAGAAATCCCGAATGGTAGCCAAGTTTTTTTGAGTAGCAACGAAAATAAAATTCTTCTCTATGAGGAGAATTTAGAAAAATATTATATAAATCTTCAAACAGGACAAAAAATATTTTCTGATAATCTTTCTCTTCAAACGAGTCAGTTTATTTTAGAATTAGGTGCTGTATATTTAGATTTCCAAGGAAAAACATTGAAATTTGGGTATTTGGGCAAATCTGATAATAATTCTGCCATGACTAAGAAATTTGACGACAGAATAATTCTCTTAAATACAAATACTTTGTTATGGTCAACTGATGATAACTATTTTGGCGTTTATAACCTATTAAGTAGAAAAAATCAGTGGAAAAGGAAAATAGGTGGAAAAATAACGGATATGAAAACTTTCAGAAATACGATTTATATTTCTTCCCTCGACAACTTTATATATCTGTTTAGTATAACTGATGGAAGATTCTTAATGAAACAAAGGTTTGATGCTAGAATTACAAACTCATCGGAAATACACGAAGATAGAATTGCTGTTTCAGCATACAATAGTAATTCTATAAAAATTATTAATCTAAGAGATGTTAAGGTGGAAAATATTTTGACGTTATCAGACGCGAATTTATTTTCTGTTCATCACAGTTTTGTCGATGACAAATTAATCGTAGCAACACCTTCAAAGGTAATTGCATACAGTCCAAACTGCAAATAAGAAAAAGGCTTTGATTTTTTCAAAGCCTTTTTCTTAAACTAATTTCTAATTTAGTGAGAATTTGTGTGTTTCTGCATCATCGCATAAATCTCATCTTTGACTAATAATTTTTTCTTTTTAAGAACTGTTTCCTCGACTAATTCATCTTCACTTGGATAAGTTAAAGCAGATAACTCATCTAAACGCTTCTCATAATTTTGATGCTGTTGCACCAGTTCCCGAAAATTCTGATCTTTTCTAAGCAGTTCGTCCCGAACGGGATCTACTGTTGTCATATCCATTTTTCAATATTCTCCTTTTTGACTTAAAGATTAAAATATCTCTGACAGTTAGTTGAATTCCAAACTTAATGTCCAAGTCCGAATATAAACCAGAATTACTCTCAAATCAAGTTTTATGGTCTAATAAAACTGTTCCGTCCCCATTACTTTGTTCATTCAATAAAATTACTATATTGGCTCAAAGAAGATAAATTCAAAAACCTCGCAAAATTATCATCCATTTCAAAAAAAATGACATTACCCTCCAAACCTATTAATTCATCATCATTTTTCCTTAAAACAATTATGACTTGCTGAAACTCTTGATCATTTATGGAAGTAAGTAAATCATTTTTTGAAACTTTCTTCATTTGACTACTCACAACAGTAAAGTCTTTTTTCTCAAATGATTGCAAACAAAATTCATTTTCCGCAGTTTGTATGCCGGTCTGAATAAAACCGTTCTTTTGAGAACAAAAAGTTAAAGCATACAAAAGTTCAACCTTAAAACATTCACAAGAAAATGCGAGTGAGAGAGCTTTTGCAGTTGCCGCTCCGATTCTGATTCCTGTCCGACTTCCCGGTCCGCCGGAATACACTATCTTGTTGACTTCGTGCTTTTCGAGAGAATTTTCTAACAATAATTTTTCAATTATGAAAAGCAAATCTTCTGCTGTCGAACGTGGATTCAAATTGCACAAAGAGTCAAGCTCACGACCATCTTCGAAAATAGAAAAACTACCGCCACCGAGCGCAGTTTCAATCGCTAATTGAATCATTCTACTCATTAATATTTTTACCTAAAACGACATTTTTAATTCGTTTGAAAGATGGAGAAAGTCTTTGTAATACGTTTTTTAGCTGGTAAAACGCCCTCGAACGGCTATCAAAACTTCCCTCTGTTTCAACCGTCGCTTGAATAGGGTTCGGCGGAAATCGCTTTCTAATTTGTCTAAAAAATTCGTGCGGATTTGTCAAACAAAGATGTAGAGGCTTAAGCGGTAAATTATTTTTCCACTCTCTTTCACAGGAATCAATAAGCCATTTCGGAATAGAAATTTTTTCAAACTCAAATGGCGTGTTTGCAAGAGAAACTGCAAAATATTTTTCAACTAAACCGATAGTGCAAATAATCCATCTACGGCGAATATCACTAACACTGTCCAAACATCTTTCCCAATCAAACTCAGGATTGCTATGAAAAGTATAATAAATATCCAAAAGTCTCTCCTTTCGCGCTCCGCTATCCGTCAACCAATGGACACATAAAACGCGCAAATGATCTTCTAAACGCAAACCCCTTACGAGTGTATTATCAATCGGCAAAAGTATCGAATTATCATACAAATCATCCCATTCAACCGTGTCCAAATGACGTAAGCCACAATGCAAATCCAAATTCAGACGTTTAGCTTCGTCTGTTTCGATTATTTTTTTTGCATTTTCAAAATCTTTCGCTGCAACGCATAAATCTATATCAGCAAAAGCTCTCGGATTTTCCGGCGGATACAAACGTGCAACAGCCCATCCTTTTATAAGTATCGGCTCAATATTATTTCTACGGAAAAGTGAGAAGGCTTCAACGATTTTTTTTTCCTGAACCTTGAATTGTAAAGCTATCCAATTTTTTACCAATTGTTCCGACGACTTCATTTTTCCTCAAAAATAAGTATTTATAAAGAACAAAGAGTAGCAGAAGAATTTATCAAAATTCCCTGCTACTCTTTATCCTCAAAAACTTATAAGTATTTTATGGAGCGCAAATGCCGCCACCGTTACAGTTGACAAGCGAGGGGCAATTCGTCGCCGCGCATTGTGCAGCTGCAGTGCAAGAACACGAAACATTTGCAAGAACACTTGAAGGCGCTGCCAAAGAAGCGACAATCGGAAGAGCAATCATCGAAGCTAAACCAATCTTTTTGATAACTTCACGACGATTTTGCCCTTTAATGTTCGTCGGAACATCCGCATCCAAAAGATTCTTGTCATTTAATTGCTCAATTGCCAACCAAATAAGATCTTCTTGAACCACGTTACCCGAATCGGCTTCAAACATTTTGGCAATATCCGCCACCGAATTCTTGCCGTTGCAAGACTTCCAAACAAACGCTGCCGTATTGTTCAAACAATGTGCTTTGTTCGTATCCAAATCATATATTAAGACTTCTTCCGGCATCTCCTGAACAACTAAACCTTGTTTTCTGGCTTCCGGTATTTGCGAGTTAATCATCTTTTCTCCTCCGTCAAAATTACAAATTAAAAATAAAAAATCTATACTGCTTTTCTTTCAAACTGTTTCGGTTTTAAAAAACTCCGACAAAAATTTTACTGCTTCTAAGGCTTCGCCTCTTTTACTTTTGGCGATTATGGCACGATTCGCCAAAATATTCAAGACTTGTAGTGTAAATTTTGGATTAAATGCCATAGAAAGTGTATGTGGCACCATTTCCAAAATTCCTTTTCCCGCACTCAACACCTCAACAGAGCATTTTCCGTCAGGTTCATATTGCGTTAATATTACAGCTTTCACCGGCAAAGGGTCTTTCCCTGTTTTAGCTCCAAAATTTTCCGATGCAATATCTACCTGCTGATATTGATCAATTATTCCTCTAATTGAAAGTTTTCGTGCGAAAGGATAATTTAACCCATTTTCATCTAAAACAGCAAATTCATCGGAATAATAAACTGCGCCTTGTTTAATGAACTCAGAAACCAATGTCGTTTTTCCGCTAAAACTGTTTCCGGGAAAAACAATGGCTCCGTCATCAAAACCGACTACGCCAGCGTGCAAAAAAACCTTTCCAACAGCATTTTGGGCGATTGTTAAGCTAATACGACCAAAAAAATAATTGAGCGTTCCCTCGTTTAACTCCCCGTCTCCTATATTTTCACCGTTTTTTTCAATTCTGATTTTTGTTTCATCAGAAAACAGGAAAAAATTTTGATCCGTTTCGCCATTGTAGGCTTCGAGATAAACGTCCGGCACAATCTCCGGCAAAACCGCAATAACTTTTTTTATTAAATCTTCGTTGTTACTTTCGATTCCGATTTTGACACCAAACGACTGAAAAGCATAGCGGTGTCTAACTGCTTGTTGACTTTGCATAAACCAATATGAAGAATCTTCAAAAATCGAACTCAGTTAAAACTAACATTTTACTCGGATTTGGTCAAACTTTTTTTCTTAAAACTGTATAATAATAACCCCAAAAGTTGTAAAAAAATTAATAAAAGCAAAAAATCTGCATACTGCGATCCTTTTATTTTCAACCAAACAAGTAAAAGCCCATTACCGGCAAATAATAAAAGCAAATATATTATGGTAACTTTTTGATGGGAAAAACCTTTAATTACGAGTTTTTGATAGATATGTTCGCGGTGCGGCTTCCAAATCTTTTCGCCCTTGAAAAGCCTCTTCAGCAGAGTCCAGATACTGTCAAACACAAAAGCCGAAACCAAAACGACGGTAATCAATGGTAGTGAATTTCGGTCTTTCAAAGTAATTTCAGGTAGAGCCATAAAAGGCATCACAGCAAACGTAAAACCTAAAAACGCACTCCCGACATCACCCATAAAAACTTTTGCAGGTTGCCAATTATGAAACAAAAAAGCGATCGCCGAAAGCGCAAGTATTATTCCGTAAAACCCGACCGTGTTTATATTTAGAATTATTCCGACAAAAAACCAACCGATTCCGGCAGAAACCGCTTGCACTCCGGCAATGCCATCAATGCCATCCATAAAATTGTAGGCGTTTATCAGCCAAACAATCCAAAAGAACGCGGCGATAATGCCGAAAACTCCCAGATGCATTTCACCTGCAAGCGGAAAATAGACATTTTCCCAAAAACCATAATTCCAAATAATTGCCAAAGCCGCTACTGAATGTGCGAAAAATCTCCAAATTACCGAAACTTCATACAAATCATCGAGCCAGCTGACGAAAGCTACAATAATTGCTCCGGCAAAATATCCCCAAACATTTTGAATTTCAAAAAACAAACAATATGCTGCGAAAATTGCCGAACAAATCAAAAAAATTACCAAACCGCCGCCGCGTGGTGTCGGTTGCGTGTGTGAACTGCGTTCATTCGGAATATCGAAAATCTTCTTCTGCAGGCTCCATTGCCGAAATCTTTCGACACCGATATAAGTCAGCGTAAAAGCCAACAAATAAGCCAAGATGAAGAATATGTAGTGTCTCGTCATTTATCGGATTTGAGATTTTTTAAATAAAATTGCGTCTGCTGCTTAAGCGCATCAGAAATTTTTGTTGTTGCTTCAAAACCGTATTTTTCTTGAATCAGATTGCCCGAAAAAACATCATTCGAAACCCATTTTTTGACAGTTTCTTGCAAATTCGTAACTTTACCGATATTAACACTGTGTTTATTGACTCCGAAAAATAAACCAAGAAATCCTTCCGGAATTCTGAACGGCAAAATTTCACGTTTTAAATTTCGCCCAATCTCATTGACGATCTCTTTCATTTTCAGGGCTTCACCGGTAACATTAAAAATTTCCGTTTCTGAAGTCTTTTTTTCTAAAACCTGCAAACAAGCCCGTGCAACGTCTTTTTTATATATTAAACTTTTTCTATTTTCGCCTTTGCCAATCCATATAAAACGCTTTCTGTATATCGCTTCAATTAGTCGCGCTGTGTTGCCGCGGTCATTTTCGCCGATAACCGTCGTCGGACGCAAAATTGTCAGGGGAATTTTATTTTCTTCGCAAATTTTTTTAGCAACTTCTTCAGATTTAAATTTGCTGATCGCATAAATTCCCTTCGGATTACAAACTTTTGCTTCATCAATCGCCCGGTTTTCGCCCGAATTGCCATAGACTGCCACAGAACTAATTAAAATAAAATATTTCGTTTTTAATTTAACCGCTAAATTTGCAATGTTTTCAGTTCCCTTAACATTGACATTCAAAAAATCTTCATCCACGGTTTTACCGAATTGATGCGCCAAACCCGCTGAATGTATGAGAATATCCACCGTTTCGAGTTCACAATTTTTCCTCAAATTTGCCAAATCCGAAATATCCACTCGAACAGTATTTGGCAAATCTCCTGTAAATGTTCCGCTCAAACTGATAAAGCTGACAACTTCGTGATTATGTTTTTGTAATAAGGAAACAATTTCACGCCCAATGAAACCGCTTGCGCCTGTTACAACAATCTTCATAAAAATTACTTACCTAAATTTTTGCGTTATCAGACGCGCTTAGCCCAAAATCTGCTTTTGATAGTTTTCGATCGCTGTTTTTAGAGAATATTTTGCTAACGCCGCACTTCGTGCGCGTTTTTGCATTTCGGGAATTTTATCGCGCTCAATGTAAATCTGCCGAATAACTTTCAGAAGTTTTTCCGGCTCATTGGGGGGGACAATCCATCCGACTTTTTCTTCTTCGACGACAAATGAAACTTCTGAATCCACTTCGACTAAACCTAAAATCGGTTTCCCGACCGCTAAAATATTATATGTTCGGCTGGGCATCGAAACGCCACGCATTTTTTTGACCAGCGAAACAATCGCCACATCACAGGCATTTAGAAAAATATTTTGCTCACTTCGCGGTTTTGAATCAAGCAGAGTGATATTTGTAAGTTTTTTTTCCGAAACTTCTCTCTCCAACCATTTTCTTTTGACTCCTGCGCCTAAAAATATAAAATGATATTTTTCGTCTGAAAGCAGTTTTTCAGCACAGAAAACCAAACTTTCCAAATCGTTCGGATGCCCCATATTTCCGGCGTATAAAAAAATAAATTTATCTTCTAAACTCAATTCTTTCAACAATTTATTATTTTCACGCGGTTGGGGCGAAACTTGTTCCAGTTCAGCCCAGTTCGGAATATATTCGACCGGAATGTCCAAGCCTTTGGTTTTGCGCTCAACCAATTTTTTCATATCCCGCCCACAGACAATTATTTTACTTGCATATTTATAAAGCCAACGGTTAAAAAACTCATTTATCCGCACGAGCATCGAATTTTCCTTTGTTTTATTTACTGCTATGAGAATTTCAGGATAATTATCGTGAATCAGCAAAACATAGCTTCCACCACGAATAAGCGAAGCCAAAGCAACAATAAAAGGCATACTCGGCGGAGTAGTTACGACTAAAATTTTATCGCTTCTTTGAAATTGGAATAAGGCTTTGAAAAAAATCGAAAGGCTCAAGGTGAGCATATTTATCAATCTGAAAACTATTACATTTTTATCGAGGGTTGTGCCGAAAGCCCGAAAAATCTCGACTTCGTTATGAATTTCGTGCGCGTCGGCGCGTGTGCCGCGTTTTGAATAATTCGGCTGACCGCATAATACCTTGACATCAAATTTGTCGGTCAAACCTTCCGCAATCGAAGTCAAATAATATCCTGTCGAAGTCATTTCGGGATAATACAATTCGCTCACGACCCAAAGCGTTTTTTTCCTATTTTCTAGCGAGTTCTCCAAAATTTAATTTTCCATTAATCCACAGTTAAAAAGAGATAAGCACAGATGCGGATAAATTCTCTTAAGTCTTAATTTTTGTTGCAGTCCGTGTTTGTTACGAAATATGTTTACGCCGGCTCGTGTAACCGAGAACTATTTTTGAAACTGTTTGAGCGACATTCTCAACCAGATATTCCTTCGGTGCTTGCCAATTTGCCGGTTGCGAAATCGCCAATTCGACTGCCCGCAAAATCGAATCGGTTTCCGCACCGCTCAAGATATTACTGCCGCATTCAAGCGTTTCGGGTCTTTCGGTAACGTCTCGCAGAGTGATGTTAGGAATGCCGAAAATCGCACATTCTTCTTGCACTGTTCCGCTGTCAGTCAAAACCGCCAACGCATTTTTTTCGAGTTTCACAAAGTCGAAAAATCCGAGTGGTTTGAGCAATTCGATTTTGTTCGTGTCAATTTTAATCTGAAATTTTTCGAGTTTTTCAGCCGTTCGCGGATGCACACTGATGAGCATTTTTTTGCCGAATTTTTCTACTGTCTGCTTAAATCCGACAAAAATCTTTTGTAATCTTTCGGGCAAATCAACATTTTCCGCACGGTGCAGAGTTACTAAAAAATATTCAAACGGCTGAACATCAAAACCTTTCAAAGCATTGCTTTCATCAATCTGAGTTGAAAACGCATCCAAAACTTCTTTTATCGGATTTCCGGTAACAAATATTCTCTCTCGCTCGATGCCTTCATCAACCAAGTTTTCCTTTGAGCGTTCTGTATAAGGCAGTAAAACCGCGCTTGAATGGTCAATTATGCGACGGTTGACTTCTTCCGGCACACGGTCGTCAAAGCATCGGTTTCCCGCTTCCATATGGAAAACCGGAATTCCGCGCCGCGCCGCAATAATCGCCGAAAGCGCGCTGTTCGTATCGCCGAGAATCAACACTTTATCAGGCTTGTAATATTGCAAAACTTCATCGGTTTTAGCCAAAATTTGTCCGATTTGCTCACCGAAACTGCTCGATTCGATACCGAAATGGACATTCGGTTGGCGCACTTGCAGTTGATTCAAAAAAATGTCGGAAAGATTTGCATCCCAATTCTGCCCGGTGTGAACTGTAAAATGTTCACAATGCTGGTCAAGAATTTTCATTACTAAACTCAGTCTTATAATTTCCGGTCGCGTGCCGAAAATAGTCATTACTTTCATATTTTTAACTTCCTGCTGTCAAAAAACGGGCGATTTCATCACTTGCTCCACCGAGTAAGACTTTTAATTCTCCTACCGAAATATTTTTGTCTTTTGACGAATACTCGCTTGTCAACGCCGGCATAATTTCTTTTTCTTCACGCAATTCCGGCAAAACAGGGAGTATCACATAATAATCGCCGCGTTCGACTGTTCTAAAACATTCTTCTTCGGAAACCATTATTTCGTGGACTTTTTCGCCGGGTCTGATGCCTGTAAAAACAAACGGCAAATGCTTTTCACCCAACAAAGCCAAGGCGACATCAGTAATTTTTGCCGCCGGAACCTTTGGCACAAAGGTCTCGCCGCGCTTGCCGTCTGATATTGCCGCAAAAACCGTATCAACCGCCCGGTCAAGACTCAATAAAAACCGTGTCATTTCAGCCAAAGTTATCGTTATCGGTTGATTTTTTTGAATTAATTCAACAAATAACGGCACAATCGAACCACGCGACGCAATTACATTTCCGTATCTTACGCAATTAAAATCGGTTTCAGAGCAGTCGCGGTTAGCTTCAATCAAAACCCTTTCCTGCAAAGCCTTTGTCATTCCCATCACATTTATCGGCTTGCAGGCTTTATCGGTCGAAATTCCGATTACTTTTTTAACAGGCAAATTATTTTCGCGCACTGCTTTTGCAACATTTTCTGCACCGATAATATTTGTCATCACAGCCTCAAAAGGAAAATATTCACATGAAGGAACTTGTTTCAATGCCGCCGCGTGAAAAACCACATCCGCTTCGCGCATTGCTGCCAAAAGTGATGAATAATTTCGGACATCGCCGATACGGAAATTTAATAATTCTTGAGAATTATGATAAATTACGTCATCTGTTGCGGCGATTTTGTGCATAAAATCGAGCCGCATATAGTGTTGCTTGGCTTCATCTCTCGAAAAAACCGTGATTTTCGCGGGCTTTCCCATTTCGCCCGAAAGCAATCTCCGCACGAGCGTCTGTCCGAGCGATCCTGTGCCGCCCGTTACCAATATTCTTTTGCCTTCTAATTCGTTCATTTTTTCCATTTGGCGTATTTAGTTTCGTCATTCGCCATTATTTCAATCATTTTTTTCCAATTCTGCGGCTGAAAATCTGTTTCAGTTCTAAATTTCGTCGAATCCAAACTTCTGTCTATTGTAAAATTTTCATCTTGTTCGATTTCGATATTTGCGCCGTAATTCTTTTTGATTAATTCAAGCAAATCAAATTTATTAATAGGTTCGCTTGAAACGTGATATAAACCTCTTAAATTGGGTTGATTTGCGATAATATCCGCCAGAATTTCCGCTAAAACCTGCGTCGGAAAACCGGAAAACACCGCTTTTTTAAATCCTTTTACTTTACCGTTTTCATTACTCAAAAACCACTCTAAAAGACTATGCTTTGTGCCGAGTTCTCTGCCGATAATAGAAGTGCGGACGGTTAAACAATTCCCTTCAACAACTTCGCCTAAATTTTTGCTTTTGCCATATAAATCGGAGGCATCGGGAATTTCTTCCTCGCTATAATTTCCCTTTTTTCCGCTAAAAACGCAATCAGTTGAAATACAAATTAAACGCGCTTTTACTTCTTCGGCAACTTCAGCTAGTTGATGCGGAAAAATCGAGTTAATTGTTAGTGTTTTGATTACATTTTTTGCTGATGGGATTTGTTTGATAATACCGACTGCATTCACAACTACTTCCGGCTCAATCTTTTTAATTATTTCTTTTACTGAGTCGGTATTTTCGACATTTATATTTTCAAATATTTGAACTTTTTTTGAAAGGTCGCCAAAAATTTCTTCGTTTAAATGGTTTCTTGATGTCGCAAAGGTTTCAAATCTGGCTGAAAAAATTTGCACTAATTTGTGACCGAGCATTCCGCCCGCCCCGAAAATTAAAACTTTCATAATATATTTTAATTAACAAATTGGTTTAAGTGTCGTGATGCCGACACTTAAACCAATTTGTTAATACCATTATCTACTTCAATTATTATATTTAGTCTTCATCACTTAACGTATTACTTAAAGCATATTCAAGAATTCTTAAAGTATCTTCTTCGATTTGCGGGTCTTGAAGCCAGAAGCAAACAAACTCCCTCGCAGACCTTGATAGTTTGCTGTAACTTTTATCATCTAACGCTACACATTCATTGAGTTTATCTCGCCACACAGTGCCATTATCAATTGGCAGATCCCATCCGACTCCTTTCTCTTTTAACTCCAACCACGGTGTTTTATTACTAATAATCAGAGGACAGCCTGCCGCCAATGCTTCAAGAAAAACGTGTCCGAAATTTTCACCCAAAGTAGGTAGAATAAAAAAATGATAATTTAGAAGTGTCTCGGAAACCTGTTCGTGTGGAATCGTTCCTTTTGCTTCAATTTTAATGTTATCAGGTAGTTTATTAATTATTTGAATACATTCCTGCCAGTATTTTTCATCTTCCAAAGGACCGTAAATATCAATTACCAGTTTCCCCTCGATACCTTTCAGATTTTCCAAAAGCCACTTAAAATTTTTTTTTGCAGAAAATCTTGAAAGAAAGACCATTTTTGCTTCTCCAATTTGTTTTTCCGGTTTTCGTTGCTGTTCGTAATTGGGAAAAATCGTTTTTGGCGACAAATCCGCGGCAATAAATATTTTTCCGCCTTTGCCTTTTACTTTTTCAATTTCTGCTTTTTCAAGTTCGTTTGAAGCCTTCCAGACAATATTGTTATACAAATTCATAATCGAAGAAAACCTCATATATAATTTTTTTTTCCCGGCTTTCAAACTCAATGCGCCTTCGGAAAGTTCACCACACGGAGCAACAATCACATTTGATTTTTTAATTCGCCCTAACTTCCTTAGTATCAACATATATATAGCTAAAGTTGCGAAATAACTGTTAGTATAAAGGACATCCGGATTGACTTCGGAAATAAGTTCGTGTAATTTCGAGATTTTTATTTTATCTTTCGGCAAATAATATACTTGTGCGTTTTCAAATTTATTCCATCTGTCAATTTTGACGGTTTTATAAGTTTCCTTATCAAGTGGACCGTCGTGATCCCGTGTTACTATAAAAAAATCGAATTTTTTGTAAAGGCGTTCTACCATATTTACAATGGTTCGCATACCGCCGCCGCTTTTATAACCGGGCAGATAATAATCGCTGAGAATCAAAATTTTCGGTTTATTCATCAGATTTTTCGGTTATTTCACGATATAAATTTTCAAATTGTTTGACAATTATTGAAGCATTGTAACGCTTTACATTTTCAATGCCTTTAGCAATTAATTTTTCACGGAAATCCGAATTTTCAATTATTTTCAAAATTCCTTCACGGATATTTTGCGGATCGTGCGGACTTACCAAAAATGCTGCACCACCGGCAACTTCACGCATCGGACTTAAATCACTTGTAACTACAGGTGTGTTCATTGCTTGTGCTTCGATAATCGGCAATCCGAAGCCTTCATACGTTGAACAAAAAGCAACTATGTCGGCGGCGCGGTATTCTTCTTCGATTTCATCATCTTCCAAATTAAAAGCATTTGAATATTTGATGTTGCAATTTTTCAATTTTGAAATCAGATTTTCTTCAAGTTTCCCAATAATTCTAAGATTGCAATTTATGCCTTCTATTGCTTTTATCAGATTATTTAAATTTTTATTAGGCGAAGTTCCGATTTGTAAAATTGTCGGACAATCTTTATTAAATTCGTTTTTATTCGGCTTCTTAAATTCACGAAGAGGATTTTCAATTAGCCTGATTTTTTCTTTGGAACAATTCGTTTGCTCGATTATTTCATTTTTTGTCTTTTCTGAAATTGCAGTGATATATTTTAACTTCTTTATCGGCAAATCCAAAAATAATTTTTTGATTAAATATCTCCGAAAACCGCTTCGAGTATGTAAAAAGCCTAAATCGTGAATGGTTAAAACCGTTCTATTTCGAGGTAAAACAAGCGAAATATAATGAATATGTCCGGTTATGTGAAAAATATCTGCCGAGCTTTTACGAAAAAACAATAAATTTTTGATGATGTCAGCAAATCCATTTCCGAACGGCATTTGTTGGAATGAAAATTCGTAGTTTTCTTTTGAAAGATTTTCGGCTATTTGTCTGAAAACTTTTTCGATACTTACGAATTCCCAAAATTTCCTTTCGATATAAAGTATCTTTTTTTTCATAAAATTAACGACATTCTTTCGAGTTCTGCTTTAAGTTTCTCAAATTCTATTGCCGTTGTTCCAACTTCGCGCACAACTAAACCGGCAGCAATATTTGCCAATTTTGCCGCTCCTAATAAACTCACCCCGGCAGCAACCGCAACGGCAATCACCGCAATTACCGTATCGCCCGCGCCTGTAACGTCAAAAACATTTCTGGCAAGTGCTTCCAGATAATGTTTTTCACCGTTTTTTTGCAAAAGCGTCATTCCCTTTTCGCCTTGCGTAATTAAGATTGCATCGAGTTCGGATTCATCTAAAATTTTATTTCCGGCTTTGGAAATCAAATCAATTTGGTTTTCATCAAAACCTGAGGCTTCGACGGCTTCTTTGAGGTTCGGAGTCAAAACAGTTGCCCTTTTATATTTTGAAAAATTCTTTCCTTTGGGATCAACCAAAACAATTTTTCTTTCCGCGACGCACTTCGTTATCAGACGCGCAAGAAGATTGTCAGTCAAAAAACCTTTGGCATAATCGGAGATAACAATTATTTGAAAATCATCGAGCAAAGGTAATAGTTTTTGAAAAACAGTTTCTGCCTCTGTATCCGAAATAGGTTGTTTTGTTTCTTCATCAATTCGCGCAACGTGTTGGTGATGTGCAATTATGCGGGTTTTTGTGGTTGTTCGGCGATTTTCAAATTCAATAATTTCAGAAGAAATTTGCTTTTCTTCAAGTAAATGCCTAAATTCATCAGATTCTTTATCTTTTCCGCAAATGCTGAAAAGAAAAGGTTTTGCACCTAAACCGGCAATATTTGCAGCAACATTCGCCGCGCCCCCGAGAACGGAACTTATTTTTTCGACATTGACAATCGGCACAGGGGCTTCGGGCGAAATGCGGCTGACTTTTCCCCAGAAATATTTGTCCAACATAACGTCGCCGACGACTAAAACCTTTACTTCGTTAAATTGTTCGATTAAATTATTTAATTGCGGCAAAATTTATTCGCGGACAAGTAATTCTAAACTTTATCCTTCAACCTCTCGTCAATTATTTCACACCAAATGTGAGCAATAGTAATATGCGCTTCTTGTATTCTAGCAGTTCTTTCGGCAGGAATTAAAATGCACTTATCGCAGAGCGAGGCAAGTTTCTTCCCTTTCGCGCCCGTCATTCCGATAATTTTACAGCCTCTTTTTCTTGCAGACATTACTGCTGAAATGACATTCGGCGAATTCCCGCTTGTGCTAATGGCGATTAAACAATCTCCTTCGACAGCGAGAGCTTCGACTTGGCGTGCAAAAATACGCTCGAAACTATAATCGTTTGCAAGCGCAGTCAACGCAGAAGTGTCGGTCGTCAGAGCGATTGCCGGAAGTCCGCGGCGTTCGGTTTCGTATCTGCCGACAAATTCCGCCGCCAGATGTTGCGCGTCCGCTGCGCTTCCGCCATTGCCGCAAATCAACACTTTTTTACCTTTTTGGAAAGTTTCAAAAATCAATTCGGCACATTCTTCTATAGTTTCGGAAGTTTCCGAAATCACTTTGCGAAAAACTTCCAAATGTTCATTTAATGTATCAATCGTCAAGCGGCGATTTTTGATTCTTTCTTCGCGTTTCTCGACTTTTCGAATTTTTTCAACAATCGAAGTCGAAGAATAACCTGTTTTCAGTGGCAGAGAATAAACTTCCCCACCGTTTTTGCGAACAAAATCCGCACCGATAATTTCATCAACTGCCCAATCGCCGCCTTTTATCAAAACATCGGGTTTAATTTCTTCAATCAGTTTTTCGGGTGTAAGTTCATCAAAAATGCGAACTTCATCAACGGATTTCAACCCTGAAAGCACTGCCGCACGGTCATTTTCATTGACAAACGGACGATTTTCGCCGCGAATCGCACGCACGGACTTATCGCTGTTAATTCCGACAATTAAATATGTGCCGAAACCTTTCGCTCGTTCGAGCAAATCAATATGCCCGGCGTGCAAAATATCGAAACAGCCGTTTGTAAAGACAATTTTATTTTCAACCATTTTTATAAGCAATTAAAAGCCTCTGAAATTCGAGTTCTTCATCATATCGAGCATCAAAACCTTTAAATCTTTCAAGCTGAAAATTGCCGAAACCGTGTTGCCCGACGATTTCACAATATTTTTCTTCTGTCCGCCCGAAACAATGGAGACCGTAATTATATTTTAGCTTGCCTTTTATTGAATTATCTTTTTCCCAATCTGCTTCACTTTTCCAGACATCGTTCGGCATTTGAATATGAAGTAATAATTTTCCGCCTTTTTTCAATTTTCGGCGGCAATTTGCCAAAATTAAATTCAAAACTTCGTCGGTGAGATGCTGAACGACGGCATAACTATAAACAGCATCTGCCGATTCATCAGGAATCTTGCTCAAGCCTTCATCATCTGCCCGCAAATATTCGATATTTTCCGCCGCATTTATAACTTTCGCACACGCCAGCGCACCGGAAGAAATATCTATTGCATAGATTTTTTTGACATAATCCGAAGCAATTTTTGCAATAAAACCGGGTCCGCAGCCGTAATCAAGCACAGTAAAATCTTTTTCCAGATGCGCTTTGAGAAGTTTTTCAAAGATATTGATACGCGATTCTCTGACTGATTCAAACGAGGCTTCGAGAACTTCCTTTTGGCTCATATTTCGATATTCGGGAAGTTCGGTAATAAAATAGTGCGGACTCATCGAAACAAATCGCAAAGCCCACAATCTTTTCTTTGGTTCGGGAACTCGCGCCAGAAATTTTTCAATCCATTTCGCGCCTAAAAAATTCTGCGGCTCTTTCCCAAGCGTCAAGCCCCATTTCATTACATTTAAAAGTTTGCTCATTTATTTAAAATAATCGTCCACGAAGTTATGCGGAATCAACCACTTTTGTCTTAATAAGGCGAAGAAACCAAACGGTTTTGCCGCTATTTATTCAAGTTGCTCCTCCGAAAAAGCAAAATGTAAGTTTATTATTCAGCTAAATTATTTGCAATCTGTGAGGCGCACAGGTTTTCGGATTTTGCTTTGTTGCAAGATTTCAGAGGCGAAATTGAATTACAGATGAATTGCCTAATTTCGATTTACTTTAATCAGTAGACGAAAACAGTTTGTTTTGTATATTTGCCTCCGAAGGCATAAAGATTTTACTAAAAGCTATCTCAAAAAAATTGAATATTGTTTTGAGATAGCTTCAAGTCTTGGTCTTGCGGCTTTTTCCGGTAAGGAAATTGACCAACAATAAACACAACACCAAAACAAAAATCGTTCTGATTACCGAAGGAAAAATTACCGCATAAAACGCTTCGTAGGAAACAACTGTGAGAAGCGGAAAATATGCGATTTTTTTCCAGATTGCCGGATTTGGCGTGTCAATCAAAGTGGCATAAATTAACCGCAGGTAAATTCCCAATGCCATCATTCCGAGCGGAATACCAATAACTCCGAAGTTTCTCAATAAATCTGCAAACGGCGAGATGGCAAATGAATTTTCGCCGTAATTGAAATACAAATCACTATATGCCCGCGGGTCTGATGTCGGCGGTTTGTCCGCCCAAAAAAAGCGTGGAATAAATGATGTGTAAAGGTCGTTCAGAATATTGTTTTCAAGCCCATAACTCGCTTCATAAGGCGCGAGTTTTTCGTAATTGGCAACCACAACGGCGACGGAACTCAGATTTTCCAGACGGTCGGCAAGAGCCTGTGCGCTTTGTCCGGCAACATTTACCGGATCTTCTTTGGAAAGATAATCGAGCGTTGCGCCAATTTGCCCCATATAATCGCCTGTGTTCATTCGTGCTTCCGAACCTTTGATGTTTCGGAATGTCGTGCCGTAAGTGATTCCGATTATAATTGCCAGAAATCCAACTGTCCCGAAAATTACCGCCGTTTTCAATTTTAAGCGTCTGCCCGAATAGAGAAACGCCATTGCTATCGGCATCAAGCCCATAATCAAACTGCCGCGGCTTCCCATTAAAGCCATTCTGAGCGGTAGAAAAACTATTAAAATAACGAGTATTATGTAATAAAGTCCGTCTTTTTGTTTCGTTTGGAAAATTGCCAGCCAAAGTAAAACCGTGCCTGCAGTCAAAAAGATTTGCAGAAAAAACAGCGTGCCATCGAAAATACCGACATCAATATTTCTCTGAAAACCAAGAAGTCCTTGAACAAATCCTAAGATGTTCATCCCGATTCCGATTAGCAAAAGCAAAATGCCCGGAAGCCAAACGTTGTCCGGCTCCCAATTCCATTTCGGCAAACGCGGCTCGATTTTTTCAGCCAAATATTTGCCGACGGGAAGAAAATATCCGACCGTTAAACCGATAACCCCAATCGAAATATAAACCAGCGTGAGCGGAATATTATATTCCTGATCTTCGATAAATGTCAGAAAATATGGATTTACCCAACCAAATGCGATGATTATTCCACCAACCACAAACGCCGGAAGCAAATAACTCCAAGCCGCAAACACCAACGGATTGAACAAATCGAATTTGCTGACATAAAAAAAATAAATGCTCGGTGCAACCACACAAATTCCCAGCAAAATCACCCACGGCAACAAATAAATCCCGTGCATCGTTCTACCGAAATCATTGTCAATCCATATAAAGCCCAAAACCGTCAAAAGGACTAAGCTCCAAAGAATAACAATTGGAACAACTAAATTATTTCTAACCGAATAATCCTGTCGGATAAAATTTTCTCTGTTTGTTGCCATAAACTTAAGGATTAAAGATTAAAGATTCGGTTTTTCAAACTTTAATCTTTAATCTAGAGTAGTTGGAAAAAACGGTTTATGTCAAAAATCGCATAAATTCAAAGATTATCGGTTGCGATTTCTGGACGATATTTATTCAATCAATTACACTCTTTATTTGTGCGCTTTGCCGATTTCAGCAACATTTTTATAAAAACAATGGATTTAATCAGAAAACTCATTCGCAGCTATACTTTTTATTCTCCGATAAATAAAGGTAAATACCGCTTGTCCGAAACCGCCATAAAATTGTCGGGCAAAATGATGGAGGAAACTCCGATAAAAACCAAAGACAATCGAAATCTGCTTTTCCCCACCAAAAATGCTTCGTATAGATTTGTCTATTTTATCGGCGAATATGAACCGACTATCACAAATATTTTCCGAAAACTCATTAATTCCGGCGATGTTTGTTTGGACATCGGCGCAAATGTCGGCTGGTTCACAACGCTTTTTCAAAAATTAGTCGGCGAAACCGGAGCAGTTCACGCTTTTGAACCGATTCCGCAAACTTTTGCAATGCTTTCAAAAAACGCGGCGGCAAACAAAACTTCCGATAACATTTTTCTCAACAATCTGGCTTTGGGTGATGTCGAGAAAGTCATTGACCTGCATCTTTTCCCCGATTTGCCCGACGGACACGCTTCGATTTCGACTTTTGAACATCAAAATTTTGAGACTTTTCCCTGTCCGATGATTACGCTCAATAATTATTTGAAAGATAAAAATATCAAAAACGTAAATTTCGTCAAAATTGACATCGAAGGCGCGGAATTGATGATGCTCAAAGGCGCAGACAAACTATTCGAGCAAAATGTGCCGCCGATTTTTGAAATTGAGATGGCTCTGGCAACTTCAAAAGGCTTCGGTTATGTGCCGAACGATTTGATTGAATTTTTGAAGTCGAAAGCTGATTTTGATTTTTACGCGATTGACGAAATAAATGGAAAAATCGAAAAAATCTCAGGCTTTAAGCCGGACGACATCGGTGCAAATGTTTTGTGTCTTCCGCAAGGCTTCGATATGTCAAAACTTAACGAATTTCTTTAATTCGATTTTAAACCGCAAACCGCAATCACGCCATCACTCAACTGCGGCGAAATTTTTACGCTGACATCATTCACTAAATTATAAATCCAACGATTAAACGGACGATGTTCCGTGCCGATGTCGTAAAAATAAAACTCTTTTACTTCCAAATTTGCCCTTTTGACAATCAATTTCAAAGTTTTGTATGAAAAATAATAGACGTGGTCAGGATGAACGGGTTCGTTTTCGCCGCCTCTTCCGCGAAGCCCGTAAATCAAAAAACGATATGCCGAATATGCGTTAATTGTTGTAATCACGAGCTTTGTTTCTTCATTCATAAATCTTTGAATGCCCTTTAAAAAAAGTCCGGGATTGTTCAAATGCTCAATCATTTCGCCGGCTATGATGACATCAAATGTTTCATTAAGGCAAACTTCTTCGAGTTTTTCCAAATCAGCTCGAAAAAGATTTTTTGTGCCTTGTTTTTCCAAAATATCAATTCCTTCTTGGTCAAAATCAAAACCGTAAAGTTCTTTTGCAATATTTTGAAGGTCAAAATGCAAAAGCATTTCGTTATCAATCGAATCCTGTGTGTATGGATAATTCGTGCAGCCGAGGTGCAAAACCTTTTTTCCTGCGCTGATTTTTTTGATAAACTCAACTCTCTGAACAAGTTCTATTTTCTTCGACATCTTTTCTCTGTCAAAACCCGAAGCCGTATCGAAGGGTTGTTTAGCTCTCACTACCGATTCGGGTTCTAAATAAACTAACGCTTCAAAATTCCTTTCAATAAAATTTTCTCATCTGCGGTTACAAAATCCAAAATCCAAAGCACCGTCAAATAAATAATTCCACCGCAACCAACCGATAAGATAAAGGAAAGCCAATTGACATTAAAGTTTTTTGTAATCAAAAACTGTGCGGCGGCAGCAAAGCCGGCGGCAACGGCTAAACTTCCGATATTTTTTGCCCAAAACATTTTTTGGACTGCACCGAAAAACCATTTCTCGACATAGAATATAGAGAAAAATATTGTGCAAAATCCAACTAAACGAGCAATGCCGATGCCAAAATTTCCATATAAATCAGTAAGGGTTATCATAAGAGTTACGCCAATAATTAAACAGATAATAAACACTTTAAAGTTATAATTCGGATAACCTAAACCTTCGGTCATCTGCCACGAAATAGTAGCAATCGCGGTTGAACTGAAAGTTATAACGTGCAAAATCAACAGTTTCCAAGAATTTTCGGCAAACTCCGTTCCCATATAAAGCCGCAAAAACGAATAACTGTCAACAATCAACGAGACCGCCGCAAAAACCACTAAAAAACAGACAATTTTCGTTGCTGTCAGGTAAAGCCGCAAAAGTTTTTCTTTATCGTTTTTCAATTCGCTTGCCAGAGGAAAAATCACCAACATCAAACTCGAAATAAACCCGTGAATATACATTCCGAGCATCATCGGCACGACATAATAAGTCAAACTTTCCGAACCGAGTTGACGAGTTATCCAACCGCGCTCGAAAAGCAGAAGAAAATTTGCCAAAATTTGATAACCGATAATTCCCGAACTGTATCTTAAAACCAATTTGACGGTTTCGCTTTTCAAACGAAATGTAATGCCGAATTCCGGCAAAAGCCTTTTTGCGCTGACCGCGAATAAAACGGAAGTCAAAAAAGTAATTATCAAATTCCAGACGAGCAAAACGAGCAATCCATAACCAAGCAAAGCTAGAACAAGATTCCCTAAAAGAAGAGCGAAACTGCTGATATTAAAGATTTTAGAATAAACGTCGAATCGGTGAATGCCTTGCAAAACCGCATTAAAAACCTGATTCAGCATCGTGCAGAAAATTATCAATGCGGCGATATACATTGCCAAAACGGTCTTGTCTTGAGCCGGTTCAGCAATCCGAAAAACATCTCGAACCAACCATTTTGCGGACAAACCAATTGCCAAAACTCCCAAAACACCAACTGCAATATTGATAAAAAATGTTGCTGAAATCACATCCCGAATCTTTTCCGATTCGCCATTTGCACGATATTCGGCAATAAATTTCGTGATTGCACGCCCGATGCTGAATGTAAATGAATAGCCGATAAAACCTATAACAAGCGCGTAAATTCCATAATCACTGTCGCCCAAAGCTCTGACGATTATCGGTGTTGCCGCAAAACTCAAACCAAGCGGCAAAATCCACGTCAAAAAACCGTAAAAGACGTTTCGGACAATTGATTTTCCTGTTTGCTTGTTTTCCATATTTTCGCGTTCAGAGTTTCTTCCGACGATTAGTTTCAGCCGCACTACGTTGACGGAAATTTCATATTTAGAGGCGTTACAGTAAGCCTTGAGATTTTTTATAAGCCGCAATCGCAATTTTTGCGACTTCGCGTTCGTCAAAGTTTTTCAAAACCCATTCACGTCCGTTTTTCGAGAGTTTTTCGCACAATTTTTCGTCTGATTTCAAAAGCAAAATGGATTCTGCCAGTTTTTTATCATCGCCTGCTTCAATCAAAATTCCGGTGTCTAAATTTTTCACGGCTTCGGGTATGGCATTAACATTTGTCGAAACGGAAGGAATTCCGAGAGCCATTGCCTCAAGCAAAGAAATCGGTAAACCTTCGACAAAACTTGCCAAAACATAAACATCCGCCAAACGAAATATCTTAAATAAATCAATTCTGCCGCCACCGATTTGGTCTGAAGTTATCAGACGGAAATTTCTCCCGAGTCCGTAATCATCGGCTTTTTTCAAATCTTCGGCGGTTGGTTTTGAGTTTGAAATCCATACAAACGCTACGTCGTCCCTTGTTTTACAAATCGTTCTTGCCGCTTCGAGAAACGTCCAACGCCCTTTTCTATCAATAAATTGCCCGACACAAACAATCAGAAACTTATCTTTCGGAATATCGAATTTTTGTTTTAATTCGTTTTCGTCAAATCTGACGGCAAGAGCTTCGTCAATTTCCAGAGGATTAACACTCGTGTATGTTACGCTAATCTTTTCCTCAACGAATTTAGCAGAAAAATATTGTCGGAAATAATTTTTTGAATCTTCGTTCGAGCAAAAAAGATAGAAGTTTTTGAATTTCTCAATTATCTTTAATTTTGCTCGCCAAATTACTTTTCGCAAAGGCGGAACCGGCGGCAACGAATTATGCGCCGTAATGAAAACTCTTGTTTTTTGGGCAAGTTTGGCAAGTGAAAACAATGATTGCCACGGCGAAAGTTCTATATGAAGAATCGAATTTTTCAAATCCATTTTTTCCAAATAATCAAGCAAAGCTCCTTCGGATTTGATTTTATTCAGATGTCTTTCCAATTTCCTTTTCAAACCCGCCGCCGGTTGATTGTCAGCTAGAGTCTGGACAAATTCGACATCAATATCCAAAGCGCGAATAAATCTTAATAATTGTTCATCCGAATTTTCCGGGCATACTATTTTTACATCAAATTCTTTCTTAACTTCTTTTATCAACGCCAGATAATAAATCTGCGCTCCGCCCCATTCAACATAGTTCCAGGCGTAAATTATTTTCGGTTTTGTCTGATTTTCCAAGTTCAAGTATTTTCTTAGGTGTCGGCGACCCGACAGTTAAAGCGCGATCTTAGCAATTTTGAGAGTTTAAGGTATAACTTTAACAAATTATTCCTGCAAAATCCGATGAGCAAATGTTTCCGAGATTGGTTTTTCCCTTTTTTGTCCGCTAATTTCTGCATTTTTTCTTAAGGCAACACGCCCCAAATATACAAAAAACGAAAAAAGACCTTCAATTTTACTTGGCGCACCGTGAATATTCATATTTAAGAGCCGCCGCAGACTATGAACATTATGCGGTTCAAAAAATAAAGTGTTGACCATTTTCTTTAACGGCATCTCTTTTAATTTCGGTGGCGCATCATTCGGTTTGCAAAAAATTTTTGCCTTTGGTTCTATAAGCAGTTTCCAACCTTTTCGACGCATCCGCGGCGTATATTCGGCATCACCATATTGCGCGAATTTTTTTTCGTTCATCAAACCGACTTCCCTGATAACTTCCACGGGATATAAAACGCAATTTCCGACAATAATATCAACTTCCCAAGTTTTTTGCGGCACAGTCCAGACAGTTTGCTGATACCAATGATGCCAACCGCCGAGACTCGTTTTCCATTCCGGCGAAACCTGAAAAACGCGATGCGGTTCGTTCCATAAAAGAAGCAGTGCGCCGACAACCGAACGCGGATGTTTTTCAGCACATTCAACTAAATTTTTGACACAATTTTCTTCAAATATCGAATCGTTATTAACGCATAAAATATAATCGGGATTTTTTTCGAGTGCCGTCTTGATACCGAGATTCGTTCCGCCCGTATACCAAAGATTGCCGTCACCTTTAACAATTTCAACTTCAGGAAAATCTTTTGCAACGGCTTCAGAAGTTCCGTCAGTCGAACCGTCGTCAACTACAATAATATGAACATCTAAACCATCACGGTTTATACGTTCCAGACTTCGTAAAAATTGCAAAGTCAGTTCGCGCCGATTATATACTGGCGTTACGATTTCGATTTTTAGATTCTTCATTAAAACTAATAGTCAAGATGCGGATTTTTGACAAAATCGAGGTCGGCATCAATCATTATTTTTACTAACTTGGCAAATTTTGTTTCGGCTTTCCAACCTATTTCGTTTTCCGCTTTTGATGAATCGCCGATCAGTAAATCAACCTCAGTTGGACGATAATAATTCGGGCTAACCTCAACGATTGCATCATTTTCTTCAACAAAAGATTTTTCAGTCAAAGTTTTTTCCCGCAAAATATTTTTATCAATCGAAGCAACAAAACCTTTTTCGTTTTCGTCTGCACCTTCCCAACGAATTTCAATGCCCAAATTATTAAAAGTCTGTTCGACAAATTCTCTGACCGAATGCGTTTCGCCGGTTGCCAGAACAAAATCTTCGGCTTTTTTGTGCTGTAAAATCTGCCACATTCCTTCACAATATTCGGGCGCAAATCCCCAATCGCGCTTGGCATCCAGATTTCCTAAAACCAATTTGTTCGATTTTCCCAAAACGATACGCGCCGCTTCGCGTGTGATTTTTTTGGTAACGAAAGTTTTTCCGCGTCGCGGCGATTCGTGATTAAAAAGAATTCCGTTACAAGCAAAAATGTCGTAAGCCTCGCGGTAATTGACAATCGTCCAATATGCATAAAGTTTAGCGACGGCGTAAGGCGAGCGCGGATAAAACGGCGTTGTTTCACTTTGCGGAATTTCTTGAACTTTTCCGTAAAGCTCCGATGTCGAAGCCTGATAAAATTTCACTTTTCGCAAACCTGTTTCACGAATCGCATCCAAAAATCGTAAAGTTCCGAGCGCGTCAACCTGCGCCGTGTAATCCGGCACGTCAAATGAAACTTTAACGTGGCTTTGTGCCGCAAGATTGTAAATTTCGTTCGGCTCGATTTTTTCCAAAAGCCGATTCAAACTGCTCGCATCAATCAAATCGCCGTAATGCAGAAACAATTTTCGATTGAGAATTTCGCGGTTTTCGTAGAGATGATTGATTCTGCCCGTGTTAAACGAACTCGATTTTCGCATTATGCCGTGAACTTCATAACCTTTTTCGAGCAAAATCTCGGTCAGATAACTGCCGTCTTGTCCGGTTATGCCGGTTATAAGTGCTTTTTTCATAACAATTTATTTTGCTTGAGAATTTTCTAAATACCAATCGTAAGTTTTTCGCAAACCTGCTTCTAAAGATGTTTTATGTTTCCAACCCAAATTATTAATGCGCGAAACATCCATCAATTTGCGCGGCGTTCCGTCCGGTTTTGTCGTGTCGTTTTCAACTTCACCTTTGAACTCCACAATTTCTTTAATTAAACGCGCAACTTCAAAAATTTCAATATCTTCGCCTGTTCCAATGTTCAGATGCGTAATATTTTTTTCGTATAAATCCGCCGCATTTATTTTTTCGGTCAAAAAAACAACCGCTTCCGCCAAATCGTCAACAAAAAGAAATTCGCGGCGCGGTTTTCCTGTTCCCCAAAGCGTAACTTTTTCATTTTGGGCAATTTTCGCTTCGTGAAATTTACGAATAAGCGCAGGGATAACGTGCGAATTTTGCAAATCAAAATTGTCTTTTGCGCCGTAAAGATTCGTCGGCATTACCGAAAAAAAGTTGCATCCGTATTGCCGAAAATAATTTTCGCAAAGTTTAATTCCGGCAATTTTTGCAACGGCGTAAGGTTCATTTGTAAATTCCAAATATCCCGAAAGCAATTCTTCTTCCTTCATCGGTTGCGCCGAAAACTTCGGATAAATGCAAGAACTTCCCAAAAATATGAGTTTTTCCGCGCCGTTTTCAAAAGCTGATTGAATAATATTGGCTTCAATCATCAGATTTTTGTAGATAAATTCGGCGCGAAAAGTATCATTTGCCAAAATACCGCCGACTTTTGCCGCCGAAACAATAACAATTTCGGGCTTTTCACGCGCAAAGAATTTTTCTACTTCCGTTTGTCTGATTAAATTTAATTCGGACGAAGCCGGCGTAAGCAGATTTTCGCAGTTTTTATCTTTTAATTCTCTGACAATTGCACTGCCGACCATTCCGTTTGCACCGGCAACATAGATTTTTTTATCTTGTAAATTCATTAAACTAACAGGTTGCTACCGCTTCCCGTTCTGACAAAGTCAAATTTTTTCTGACTTCTTTTTCAATCCATTCGTAAGTAATTTTCAAACCGTCTTCGAGTGAAATTTCAGGCTCCCATTTCAAAGTGTCGCGCAGTAAATTGTTATCCGAATTTCTGCCGCGCACGCCTTGTGGTCCGTCAATATGTTTTTTCGTAATTTCGATTTCGGCAATATTGGCAATAATATCGGCAAGTTCATTTATCGAAATCATTCGGTCTTGTCCAAGATTTATCGGTTCGCTGAAGTCTGAACGCATTAAACGGTAAATGCCTTCCAAACAATCGGTAATATAACAAAATGAGCGCGTTTGTTCGCCGTCGCCCCAAATTTCGATTTCGTGATTTCCAGTCAATTTGGCTGTGGCAATTTTACGGCACAACGCCGCCGGAACTTTTTCGCGTCCGCCTTCCCAAGTTCCTTTTTCGCCGAAAATATTATGAAATCGCACGGTTCGCGTTTCGATTCCATAATCTTCTTTATAATATTTACAGAGAATTTCGGACATAAGTTTTTCCCAACCGTAAGCATCTTGCGGCTGTGCCGGATAAACGTCCGATTCTTTTAACGGCGTTACGTTCGCATCTTCCTGTAAATATTCGGGATAGACGCAGGCAGAACTCGTGTAAAGATAACGCTTTGCGCCGTTTGTTTTGGCGGCTTCGAGCGTGTGCAAATTCATCAGCGAATTATTGTAAAGAATCTGTGCGTGATTTGCCGAGATAAATCCCATTCCGCCCATATCGGCGGCAAGCGCATAAACTTCTTCGATACCCCGCGTTGCTTGAAGACAATTATCCCAACGACGTAAATCTAAAATTTCAAACTCATCAGCGTCTGATTCGCCAAATTCGGGAAATTTAATATCAACCCCGCGCACCCAATAACTTTTATTTTTCAAGTAGGTTACAAGATGACTGCCGATAAATCCGCCTGCTCCTGTAACAAGAACTTTTGTCTGACTTTCCATTTTATCCGTGAAAATTTCTCTAAAAAAAAGTAAAAAGGCAAGCAGGAATTTTGCCTTTTTACTTTTGTGTTTTAAATTTATTATCTAATCCTCATCGCCGGATGTGTAGTTCGAACGATGATAATAGCTTTGATAATAATAGTAATTATCTTGCGAACGCAGATTTACGTTGTTTAAAACGACACCGAAAATCTTTGCGCCGATGTCTTGCAAAAGCTGACGCGAACGCTTAACAACCTGCCTCGAACTCTTGCCTGAATGAACCACCAAAATCACGCCGTCAACCATTGAAGCAATCAAAACACCATCGGTAAATGAAGTAATTGGCGGCGAATCTACAACAACATGCGTAAAATGTCCCTGCATTGATTTTAGCAAAAATGCCATTTGTTCCGAACCGATAAGTTCTGCCGGATTCGGAGGAACAGGTCCCGAAGGAAGCAGATGTAATTTTGCTGTTTCGTCATATTGAACGATGTCCAGCATTTCATCCTCTGACAATTCGCTTGAAAGCATTGTGCTTAAACCTTCCGCATTACTGATTTCGAAAATTGAATGTAGTCGAGGACGGCGCATATCAGCATCAATAATCAACACTTTCGCTCCCGTTTGAGCCAATGAAATCGCAGTATTTACGGCTGTTGTCGTTTTTCCTTCAGCCGGCAAACTCGATGTTACAAGCAGAGATTTCGGCGCGTGTCCGGCGGTCGAAAGTAATATTGAAGTCCTAAGCTGACGATAGGCTTCTGCTAAAGATGAACGCGAATCTTGGTGAATCAACAACGATGATCCCGGCTTTGAATCTTTCTCTTCTGAAGAACCGACCAGTAAAAGTCTTCGTTTTTGTGTCGAATCAATTGAAGGAATTGCCGCAAGTGCCGGAAGTTGCAAAAGGCTCTCTACTTCTTCAGTCGAGTGAACTGTGTCATCCAAATATTCAAGAAAAAGTGCGAGTCCCGCACCGAAAAGAGTTGACAAAACCAAAGCGACGAAAACCGTTGAAACCCGACGAGGCGAAACAGCAGTTTCGGACGGAATGGCAATTTCTGTAACACTGATATTATTTTCCGTTCCTTTCGCTAACAAATCGTTACCGCTTTGCTGTTTCATTAGGTTTTCCAAAAATCCGCGATTCGTTGACATATTCTGTTCGAGGAGACGAATATTAATTGCGGCTTGGTTTTGTCCTTGTGCTTTGTCGTATTCCTGATCAAAAGTTGATTGTATTTTATCTTCGGCTTCTTTTGCTTGTAAATATTTAGTTTTAAGGTCGTCAACAATATTTTGCGAAACCCGATTTCGATAACTCTCCAAATCTTTTTGAATTTCGTTTCGACGTTTAGTAACTGCGGTTTCGATAACCTCAATTTTCGAATCAACTTCGCGGACTTCTTGTGCTTGCGGTTGATATTCTTTTAATAATTGTTCTCTTTGCGCCTTCAAATTATAAAGGCTTTCTTGTGCTTTACTTTCAAAATTACGCAAATCGTTCTCGCGTTCAGTGATATAACGCGCCATTAACTGTTCGGCTCGCGCCTTGATGCTGTCGGGCGAATTGCGAACCGAATTATATTCGGCTTCAGCGTTTTTTCGAATATTTTGTGCGTCAAGAAGTTGTTTGTTTAATTGAGATAAGGCATTTAAAGCAATTGTTTCTTCATCTTTTACTGTTAAAATTCCTGATTCTCGTTTTAATCTATCAAGTTTTATTTCGTCATTTTTAATGTCGGATTGCAAGCTCGAAATTCGGCTATCCAAAAACTCGCTTGATGTTTTGCTGTTGCCTGAACGCTTTTCTTGATTTTGTTTGGTAAAAACGATGGCAATGCCATTGACGATATTTGCAGCTAATTCAGGATTTTTGTTTTGAAATGAAATTTCAATCAACCGTGTGTCTTTATTCGTTGCACGCGATTCGCGGACAGGTTCGACTCCTAAATTGTCTTTGAGAATTTTAACGTAAGGTGCCAGACGCACGGCTTCGGCAATTTCATCGTTTGAAGCAATTTCCGAAGTTTGCGAAGGGGCAACTTCACCAACGGCTTTTTCGGTCTTTTTCTTATCATCGCTTGCCAAACCGACTGATTTTAGCAAAGATTTCCAAGCTGAAACTCCTTGTTCATTTTTTATTTGCTGAATTTCCTTGTTGTTGTCCAGGCTCAATTCTTTTATTACGCGGCGCAAAAGCGAATCACTGCTTAAAAGTTGGAGTTGAGTATTGAAGTAAGCCGGATCAGGATTTGAACTGCGATTCGGGCGGTCGTTCAACTCTAAATCTTGATTCGGTTGCTCCAAATCAATCTGCACCATTGCCTTTGACATAAAAATATCCGGCTTTCGTGCCATATAAATTGCCGCCAAGGTTGTTAGAAGAACAGCAATTCCAATGACCAACCACAAACGCTTGCGGATAGCACGCCAATAATCACCAAGTTGCAAACCTTCCTGCTGTTCAAAATTTCGATAGCCGTAACCGCCATTCGGTTGCGGCATTTGCGCTTCAAACGGACGTTCGAGTTCGACTCTTTCGGCAATCCGCCGCGGCATTATTTCACGAGTGTCTTTCATTTTGTCTAAATATTAAAATCGGAAAAATATATTCGGTATTCCTTTTAACAACGCATCAATAAAATTGTTAGTAGCACTTTTTACACCGTCTTTCGGCACATTAATTACATCATTCGGTTGTAAAATCGGGTCTTCAATTTTCTTGCTGTAAATATCGTTTAAGTTCAAAACCAGAGTTTGTTTATTTCCGCCTTTTGAATCTTGCCTGTAAATTGTTATTTGGTCTTTTTTGGAAGCCGGCAAGATGCCGCCAGCTTCAATGAGTGCTTGGGTCAAAGTTATATTTTGTTTGAGCGGAATTGATTTATTTTCTTTTACATTTCCCGAAATAAAAGCCCGTTCATAATCAAACATATAAACAACGTCGCCCGGTTTCATTTCAGGATTCGTTTTTTGTTCAATAACTTCGAGCAAATTAAAGGTAAAGAATGTTACTTCACCTTCGATTTCATTTTCGCTTTCATCAACACAACCGGAAATACCGCCGACACGTGCAACTTTGATTTTTGTTCCGGCAAATTCAACATCGGGACCGCCGGCAAAACTCAATAATTCAAGCAAAGTTACGCGACGGTTAATCACATAATAACCCGGTTTTTTGACCGCGCCCATAACCCCGAAAGGCTGAGAATTTTGTTCGCGCACATTAACAGTTACAAATGGATCGCGCAAATAATTTTCTTTATAAAGTTCCTGAATTTCCGCCGCAAGCTCATTTTCAGTTTTACACGCCGCCGTAACGAGCTTGTTGATTCGCGGAAGTCTGATTTTGCCCTTATCATCCATTTTTATGCTGGTAAGAGAAAGTTCGGGATGTTTAGCAACTACTATGTCCAAAACATCTTGCAACCCGATTCGGTAACGTTGCGTCGGTTTCCTGACCAAGACAGGTTTTGATTGCGGTGTTTCGGTCGGTTTTGTTTCAGTAGTGGTTTGCGCCGAAACGGTCATAAAACAAAAATCGTTTTGCGAAAAACCGCTGATTAAACCGAAAACCAATAAAAAACTGAAAACGGTAAAAAATCTGATTGCTTGCATAATAAATCTCCTTATAAGTTCTTTTTAAAACAGGGCAGGAATCTAATTTTTTTGTTTCTCTCCAAGAAAAGTATGTAATCTTTAACATTATCGCAGACTTTCCGAAATTTGAACAAGGAAACATAGTAGCAAATTTAATCAAAAATCAATAATTTAAATGTTTAGAAAATTAAAAACATTGCCGATTTTTATCTTTTGAGTTAAAATTTCGATTCTCGTTACATTTTATATATGCAAAATGCCACGCCGATGTTTCGGCAATATCTCGAAATAAAAAAACATTATCCTGGCACACTTTTATTTTTTCGGCTTGGCGATTTTTACGAACTTTTTGGCGAAGATGCCGTAATCGGTTCGCGTGAATTGGAAATTACGCTAACCGCCAGACACAAAGATTCGCCGAATCCGATTCCGATGTGCGGCGTTCCGCATCACGCGGCGGCTGGTTATATTGCGCGGCTGGTGAAAAAAGGGTTTCGCGTGGCGATTTGCGAACAAACCGAACAAGCCGGAAAAGACGTTAAATTAGTCAAACGCGAGGTCGTCCGCGTCATCACGCCCGGCACGGCGATTGACCCGCAACTGCTCGAATCGAAAGAATCGGTTTATTTGGCGGCAATTTGCGGAACAGGCGAAAAATTCGGTCTGGCTTTTCTCGAACTTTCGACCGGCGAATTTTTTACGACAGAATTTTCCGGCGAAAACGCTTTTGCAAAAGCGCAAGCAGACATCGAAAGTTTCTCGCCCAAAGAATTGTTGTTTCCCGAATCCTTGCATAAATTAGTCGAAAACACTTTCGCTCCCTCTAAACCAACGTTATCAGACGCATTAAACGTCGTTTCGATTTCTTCTCCGACAAATGCAAAATTTTCTACCGCTTTGACTTCACTCGATGATTGGCTATTTCACGAAGAAGATTGCGCCGTTATTTTGAAAAACCAATTAAAGGTCAAAGAATTGACGGCTTTCGGATTGAATGAAAAATCCGAGGCGATACGCGCATCAGGAGCGGTTTTGCGTTACGCTCAAGATACGCAGAAGGCTTCGGCAGAACATATTTCCGAATTGAGTTTTTACTCTTCAAACGAATTTATGATTTTGGACGCGATAACGCTTCGCAATCTCGAAATCGTTGGGTCAAAAGGCGAAAGCAGTAAAAAAACTCTTCTCGGTGTGATTGATGAAACTGTAACCGGAATGGGCGCAAGGCTTTTGCGTTCGTGGCTTTTGCGCCCTTCAATCAAACGAAGCGAAATTCAAACGCGCCTTTCCGCTGTTTCCGAACTCACAGATTCGATGTTGCGTGATAAGATTCGCTATCTTTTAAAGGAAATTTCTGACTTGGAAAGACTCGTCGGCAGATTAAATCTCGGTGCGGCAACAGCAAGAGATTTGCTCGCGCTTTGTCGTTCCCTTTCACAAACACCAACCATCAACACAACGTTATCGGACGCACAAAGCCTTTTAATTCAGGTCTTGAGCGAAAACATTTTTGAACTTCCCGAAATCCGCGATTTGATTTCACGTTCAATTTCAGACGAACCGCCTTTGAATTTCGCTGACGGCGGCACAATCCGTGACGGATTTAACCGTGAATTAGATGAATTTCGTCAAATTTCAAAATCTGCTAAACAAATTATTGCAAGTTTTGAAGAACAGGAACGGACCCGAAGCGGAATAAATAATCTGAAAATCAAATTCAACAACGTCTTCGGCTACTTTATTGAAATTTCAAAAGGCAATATTTCGCGTGTTCCCGAAGATTATGAAAGACGGCAAACTCTAACAAACGCAGAAAGATACACGACTCCGCAACTCAAGGAATGGGAAGAAAAAGTTCTCGGTGCGGAAGAAAAAATTATTGCGCTGGAAACCGAACTTTTCGGGCAAATTCGCGCCCGTGTCCGCGAAGAAACGCAAAAAATTCAATCAACGGCTCGCGCACTTGCAACTTTGGATGCACTTTGTTCATTGGCGCAAACTGCAACGCGCCGAAATTATGTTTGCCCGACTCTTCACGACGGCGATGAAATCGAGATAAAAAACGGCAGACACCCGATTGTCGAAGCGTTTTTATCTGATGATTTTATTCCGAATGATTTGTATTTGAACAATTCCACAGACAGATTATTAATTATTACCGGACCGAATATGGGTGGAAAAAGCACTATTTTACGACAAATTGCTATCATTCAAATTCTCGCGCAAATCGGTTCGTTTGTTCCGGCTCAGTTTGCGAAACTTCCGATAGTTGACAGAGTTTGGACTCGCGTCGGCGCATCTGACGATTTATCTTCGGGACGTTCGACGTTTATGGTCGAAATGACTGAAACTGCCTCGATTTTGCACAATGCGACGGCGCGTTCGTTGATTTTATTGGACGAAATCGGACGTGGAACTTCTACATTTGACGGACTTTCAATTGCCTGGGCAGTTGCCGAATATCTGCACAATTCGCCCGAACATTCGGCAAAAACACTGTTTGCAACGCATTATCACGAACTGACGGAACTTGCGGAAAATCTTCCCGGCGCAAAAACTTATCAAGTGTTGGCAAGCGAAAAAGACGGCGATGTTGTTTTTTTACACAAATTAAAAAAAGGAAAAGCCTCTAAATCGTATGGCATTGCCGTTGCAAAACTTGCCGGACTTCCAAACAAAGTTATTGAACGTGCTAAAGATGTTCTGGCAAAACTCGAAAAATATGAACTTGCAGTATTTGCTGAAAATAAATCCGAAAGTATCGAAAAAGCCGTAAATCGTGCCGGACAAAGTAAAATCGCTTCGCAATTTTCTCTTTTTGCAATGTCGAACGAAAATGTAATTGACGAACTTCGCGCTTTGGAATTAGACAATTTAGATGAACAAAAAGCAAAACAAATTCTGAAAGAATTGCAAAAAAAAGTGATTTGAAAAGCGAAGCGTGATCGGCTTGTCCGCACTCGATTTATTTTATTTTATTTCTTTTGCCACCGGTCGCGGTTTTACGGTTATTGAAAGATAATTTTGCGTGTCAACGGTCATCGTTATCATAATGTTTCCAAAAAATGTTGTCTGCGGAACTTTCGAATTTGCCTGAAGATTTTTTATCGCCGCATCTGCCCAAGTTTCGCGTTCTTTCCACCCGAAAACGAGATTATTTAGAAAAATACTGAGCAATTCGCGGTTTTTCTTATTAATTTGATAATTTTTTTCAAGTTTTATTTTGATTCCGATTGTGGCTTGAGAAACATCCGCTTGTGTTCCTGAAGCTTCCAGCAAGACGGATTTATCGGGCGAACTTCCTGTCCATTGTTCGTTTTGGGCGGTTGAAGAATTTTTTTTAATCGAGATTACATCGGTTAAACCTTTGACCGCATTATCAAATGTAACCCCCAAACCGAAATTTTTGTTTTCTTTAAGCGCATCTCTTATCCCTGATTTCGCCCCGAACCAAATTGCCGCTTGGTTTCCAATAATTGCAACGCCGAATGCGTTAAATTCCGTGTCATTCCAAATATCTAAATTCAAAATTAAAGCATTGTGCATCGGACTTTTTTTCCATGCCTCAAGTGCCAGCACGGGCGTAGCGTTTCCGTTATTATTACGATATAGATTTTCATACGCTTTGCCGTCATATTCAACTTTCAGTCTTTTCGGCGCATCAAAGACACATTTCCAAGTATCGGTATTTTTGATGTCGTAAGGGCAATTGCTCCACCCGTGAGTGAAAGTTTTTAAATTCAATGAAATATCTAAAAGATGCCGGTTGGCAACAATACTCAAAGATTCTGAAAGCGGCACAACCGGCAGATTATTTTTTGCCCGATATTCATTGACAATCCGGTAAAGCTCTTTTTCAGATTGATTTAACTCATCTCCAACACATTTTTTTTCATTGAAAATTTTCTCGCCTTCGCATTTTACCTGTCCGAATGCCATAACAAATGAAACTGACACAAAAAAAAGAAGTAAGAAAAATTTGCAAGCCATAACTTTATTTTAACTAATTTCGCAAATTAATTTCAAGAATTTCGTATTGACTTGCGTATTCATTACGTTCTTCCTGCTCGTTAATCTGTTAAAATGAGATTAATGATAAATAAATCTGTCAGCCCGGATTCTTTTGAAAACGCCATTGATTGGGCGGCAGATGTTTTGTGCGGACGTTTTGACGAGGTCTATAAATTACGCCAAGCCGCACTTCAGACTGAAGATATTGAAGGTGTTCACCAAATGCGTGTGGCAATAAGAAGACTTCGCAGTGCATTGCGAGATTTTTCGCCGTTGCTAAGAAGACGTGCTTTTACGAAATCAAGGCGAGATTTAAAAAAACTTGGAAATGCTCTCGGCACGGCACGGGATTTGGATGTAGCAATTGCCGCACTCACCAAACTGAAAAAAAAAGCGAAAAACGAAATCGTCAAAAAAGATATTGAGTTGAAGACGGAAATCCGTCTCGCACAACGCCAAAAAGTCCAAACAATTCTAAAAAAAACACTTGAAATTTCCGCTTTTGAAAAGATGCGCGAGCGTTTTTTGAGAGCGGTTGAAACAGCGGTTAAGGCAAATGGAAAAACTGCCGCATTATCCGCCAAAGAAGCCGGAAATAAAGTTATTTTGAAATCTATCGAGGAATTCTGCGAACTGAGCGACAGTCTTTATAACCCATTCGACTGCGAAAATCTCCATAAACTCCGCATTGCCGCCAAACGACTGCGTTATACCATCGAGATTTTCAAGGAGTGTTTCAGTGATGAATTCGCGCCATTTGCCCAAGAAATTACTGAAATGCAAACCTTTCTCGGCGAACTTCACGACCGCGATATTTGGATTGAAAATTTCAGCCGCCGTTTGCACAAAACAACCGATAAAACGCGCCTCGCCGATTTCTGGCTCTTGTCGCACTTTGTCAAAGAACGCACCAAAAATTACCGTGCCGCGCTTAATTTGTGGAGCAAATGGCAGAAAAATGATTTTCTTCAAAAACTTCAGGAAATCTTAAAACCATATAGCGTGAAAAATTGATTTACTCACGTTACACGGAGCGCAAATTTTCGATTTATCGCTTTCAACAACAAAAAGCGGCAAACTATCACCCGAAAATATCCAAATATCGGCAAAAGTTGTGGAACTATCGGCAAAAGCTGTGAGCCTATCGGCAAAAGTTGCTGAACTATTGGCAAAAGTTGTCCAACTATGGGCAAAAGTTGCTGAACTATCGCTGTAAGTTGGCAAACTATCGGCGTAAGTTCACCAACTAACGCTGTAAGTTCACTAACTATCGCCATAAGTTGGCGAACTATCGCTGTAAGTTCGTCAACTATCGCTGTTAGTTGCTCAACTATCGCTGTAAGTTCGTCAACTATCGCTGTAAGTTGACGAACTATCGCTGTAAGTTGGCGAACTAACGCTGTAAGTTGGTGAACTAACGGCGTTAGTTTGCCAACTTACAGCGTTAATTTACTGCCGAACATTGAAAATAACTCAATAAACATCGGTATTTGACGAACTTTCGCAAGTTTTAAGACCTTTTTCGCCCGACAACGCCGCAAATAATGGCGAGATTTTACAGAGGAAAAGTGATGAGAATCACAACAAAAATAACAACCGCGTGGCATAATCAAAAAAGACAGATTCCAAAAGTGGCTATATGTTTGAAACAGCGGAGCTTAAACGAAAAATCAGTAAAGAAGACTACAAGACGCAGGAGCCTGAACTGCGAATGCAGTTGCTTGATATTCAGGAAGATTTGAAAGAAGCGAATTTTCCGGTGATTATCCTAATCGGCGGCGTTGACGGCGCGGGAAAAGGTGAAACGGTCAATTTGCTGCACGAATGGATGGATGGGCGTTATCTTGAAACACATGCCTTCGGCGAACCTTCAGACGAAGAACGTGAACGTCCCGAATCATGGCGTTTTTGGCGCGTCTTACCACCGAAAGGTCGTATCGGAATCTTTTTCGGCTCGTGGTATACTCGCCCGATTGTTGATTGCGTCTATGGCAAAACGGACGAAACTGAACTCGACAATTCAATGATTGTAATAAATAACTTTGAAAAAGAATTGGTTGACGACGGCGCACTAATCATTAAATTCTGGTTTCATCTGAGCAAAAAAGCGCAAAAAAATCGGCTCAAATCATTGAGCAAAGATCCGAAAACCCGTTGGCGCGTAACAAAATTGGATTGGAAGCATTTCAAAATGTATGACAGATTCCGCCAAACTTCCGAACGTGCCTTGCGTGCAACCAGCACGGGCGAAGCAACATGGACAGTCATTGAAGGCGAAGACGAAAGATACCGAAGCATCACCGTCGGGAAATTTATTCTCGAATCAATAACGAAACATCTCGCCGCAACAAAAAAAGCGAAACCGACAGCAAAAGCGAAAAAACCAAAGCCTTCCGAGGACGAATTGACATTGCTCGACACACTCGATTTGACACAAAGTTTGAGTGAGGAAAAATATAAATCTCAACTCGAAAAATATCAGGGAAAACTCAATCTTTTATACCGCAAAGCTAAAACTGACGGTTTTTCGGCAATTTTGGTATTTGAAGGCTGGGATGCCGCCGGAAAAGGCGGAATCATTCGCCGCATTACGCCCGCGATGGATGCACGCGATTATCAAATAATCCCGATTGCCGCACCAACCGATGAAGAAAAAGCGCATCATTATCTTTGGCGTTTTTGGCGGCATCTGCCGCGGATGGGGCGCGTAACGATTTTTGACCGCAGTTGGTATGGGCGCATTCTGGTTGAGCGCGTCGAAAGTTTCGCCCGCGAAGAAGAATGGAAACGCTCCTTTGCCGAAATTATCAATTTTGAAGAACAGCTTACCAATCACGGCATTTTGTTATTGAAATTTTGGATTCACATTAGCAAGGACGAACAGCTTAGACGTTTTGAAGCGCGGCAAAACACGGCTTATAAACATTACAAAATCACGGACGAGGATTTTCGAAACCGCGAAAAATGGAACGAATATGAAATCGCTGCCAACGAAATGGTCGAACGCACCGGAACGGAGTTTGCCCCGTGGCATCTAATCGAAGCCAACGACAAAAAATTCGCCCGCATCAAGGCATTGAAAATTTTTTATGAAAGTTTGAAAAAAAAGATTGGTTAATTTATGGCAAAAAATCGAATTTTTTAATGCGATTGTCAGAAATTCTTTCTGAAAAGACGTTTTGTGTCAATAATTTACCAATGTAATAGAAAATGTCTTTGGTAGAACAAGCGGATAATTTTTTGACCGCTTGTTCTACTTTTTCTTTAACTGTCTGCGCCACGACACTTTATAAATTACTTTAACATTGCTACAATTCACGATAGAAAAATGCCTGAGCAAATCCTTTCTCTTTCAATCGAGAAAAAAATCGGACAAATGTTTTTTATCGGAATTCCTTCAACGGAATACAATTTAGCAACGCGCAATTTAATCGAAAAAATCGCGCCGGGCGGAGTTTGTCTGTTCACTCGAAACATTCGTGAAGCCGCAAAAACCAGAACTTTATTGGACGATGTTACTTCTGAAAGCCCAATATTGCCTTTTCTCAGTATTGATCAAGAAGGCGGATTGGTTGATCGTCTGCGTCGTATTTTTGAACCGATGCCGGCAGTCGGTTCGTTAAAAACTTTGGAACAGGCACAAAAATTGGCGGAAATCACCGCTGAAGTTTTGCGAATTTTAGGTTTTAATATGAATTTCGCGCCTGTCGTTGATGTTTCAAGTGAAGTGCGGAATAAATTTATCAATGGTCTTAATTCGCGCACTTTTGGAGATTCAAAAGAAAAAGCATTTGAATTTGGCAAAATATATCTCGAAACTTTGCAAAAAGGCGGCATCATCGGCTGTTTGAAGCATTTCCCCGGTCTTGCCGCCAGCACAATTGATTCGCACGAAGATTTGCCTGTCGTAAATATTTCTCAAGAAGAATTTTACGAGGAAGATTTGTTCCCGTATCGGCGAATAAAATCAGATGCAATAATGATTGCTCACGCGGCTTTTCCGAAAACGGATTTGCAGGAGCGCGATCAAAGTGGCAAACTTTTACCGTCGTCTCTAAGTTACAATTTCACTACCGGATTATTACGAAACGATTTGAGATTTGAAGGCATCTCAATCACCGACGATATGGAAATGGGTGCAATTGTAAAAAACTACGGCATCGGCGAAGCCTGTAAAATGGCGGTCAATGCGGGAATAGATATGTTGGCGATTTGTAATAATCCGGCGGCGATTCTCGAAAGTTTTGAGGCTGTTTCAAAAGCAGTCAGTTGCGGTGAAATCAGCGAAGCGCGGATTGATGAATCTTTGAAACGCATAACCGCTTTGAAAACTTCGATAAATTCTCCCTTGTCCTTCAATGAAAGCCGTCTGCACGAACTTTCAAAAGATATTTTAGAATTAAAAAACAATTTATAAATTCGGAGGAACTTTAATTGATGAAATTTTTCAGACATCAATATATTATTATTTCAGCTATTTTATTTTCTTTTTTGCTGTTTACTGCTTGTGGAAAACGCGAAAGCGGCGCGATAACAATGTCGCTTTCCGAAAAGTTTTCGGGCATTGACACTCTAAGCAACACCCAATCGGACGCGGCGGCTGACCGTATCAGAAACCTGCTTTTCAATTCTTTGGTCAAGAAAAATGATAATTTTGAATACGTCGGCGACCTTGCCAAAGAGATCAAAGTTGGCGACGACGGCTTAACGGTTACTTTTACTTTGCAGGATAACGTCAAATTTCACAACAACAAAGTTTTTACTTCGGCAGATGCAAAATATACACTCGATTCCCTTTTTGCAAACGAAAAATCAGCTAAAGCCGGTGCATTTTTTGAATTGAATGCTGAAGGCAAAAAGGTTTCGCACATCGAAAAAATGGACGCGCCCGACCCGAAAACTCTTGTAATCAAAGTTACTCGTCCGGCACTTGTCAACCAACTTTTATCAAATCTCGTAACAATCCCGATGATTCCCGAAGGCACAATTGAACAACAAAAAACCGCCCCGATTGGTTCAGGTCCTTTTAAGTTGGTTAATTTCGACCAGGTGAACAGTTTCGTGCAACTCGAAGCATTTAACGATTATTGGGAAGGCGCACCTAAGATTCAAAAGTTAAACGTCAAAACCGTTACCGATGCAAATGCTTTGCAAGCCGAATTACAAAGTGGCGGCGTTGACCTTGCACCGATTCCGAATAATCTTTCGCCCGACTCGATAAATTCTTTGGGACAAAATCCGAATTTGAAAGTCGAAAAATTTGAAGGTTCAAACATTGATTATATCGGTTTTAACATTCAATCTGCGGGAGTCAACAATGTCCAAGTGCGCCAGGCAATCGCCCACGCCATAAATCGTGAAGAAATTATTAAATCGCTTTTGCGCGATCAGGCAAAAATTGCTCATTCGATTATTCCGCCCGAATCTTGGGCTTATTCCGACGGGACAAAATACGATTATAACCCCGAAAAAGCGAAACAATTACTCAAAGAATCAGGTTACAAAGGCGAACTTATCGAATTTAAATTTGCCGCAAATAATATTGCCGTAAGTTTTTATACGCAAGCAATTCAAGAAAATCTGAAAAGTGTCGGCTTAAATGTAGAGATTAAAACTTTACCGCCCGATGCTTTACGCGAAACTTTGAAAACCGGACAATTTCAACTTAACACCGGCAGATGGATCGGCGGCAACCAAGACCCGATTTTTTATAAAGATTTGTTTGCTTCGACGGAATTTCCCGACAAAAAAGACGGCGGCAGAAACCGCGCTCGTTATGCCAACCCCGAATTTGACAAAGCCGTTAACGAAGCCATTGAAATAACTTCCAAAGACAAAACAAAAGCAAAACAGCTTTACGCCAAAGCGCAAGAATTTGTCAGCCGTGATTTGCCGTTGTTTCCGCTTTGGTATCCGTCAAACATTGTGATTTCTTCAAAAAAACTCGGTAATATCAAAATCAATGCCAGCGGCGATTGGAGTTTTGTGAGAAATGTTACAGTCAATTAACAAATCGAACTTGACATTTTATTTACAGTTTGTAAAATTATCATTTGCAACGCGGGAGTAGCTCAGTGGTAGAGCGCGACCTTGCCAAGGTCGAAGTCGCGAGTTCAAGTCTCGTCTCCCGCTCCAAGATTTTGAAAAGAAGGGGAGAAGAGGGGAAAGGGAGATTTTCAGTTTTGTTTTCTCCTCTTCTCCCTTTCTCCTTTTCTTCTCTTCTTAAAAAGGCGGCGTTGCCAAGTGGTAAGGCAAAGCTCTGCAAAAGCTTCATTCGTCGGTTCGATTCCGACCGCCGCCTCCAATCTTTTCAGTCAATCAACTTAAACAAAACAGGACGGCTCGGACTTGCATCGGCTTGAAACGACGCGATTTGCAGGTTTAGGAGATATTTGCCGTCTTCGATGTAGTTTGGAACATAAATCAGTTCGCTAATTGTCCGATTTACAAAACTTTCCACTGAAATTTCAAAACTTCCCTGTTCAACATTCCAAAACTTTCGGTGATTTGAGAGGTTTCCTTCATCAAAGATGCGGTCAATCGAAGGCATATCAACGAGCAGATGTTTTATTTCGAGAGAAACAATAAAATCCATCGCTTCGTTTGAAAAAAACGGTGGGATTTCCTCTAAATAAGTTCGTGAAAGTTTTGTTTCGTCATTCGGCAAACTCCTGATAATCAGTCCTTCGGGTTTGTAATTTGTAATTTGTAATTTTTCTTCAATCCGTTTTTGTGTAATCAATAAATCATCGTCATTCAATTCAATCGAATATGTTTCGTCCGTTTCACTCGCTTTTTCGGGCAAAACGGAAATCAATTCTGCCAAAATAAACGCATCTTGCAGGCAATCGTGAACCGAAATTCGCGTGTGCGTGATGTGTCCGACGCATTCGGTATGCGTTCCGTTGCAGTGCGGGATAAATTTCACTTGTTCAAAGTTCACACTGCCGCCGCGCCGTGTGTCGCCGACGATTTCGCCCGCTTCACAAGCGGCGGACGAGGCTTTTTCAACGCCGTAAGCGTTTGGTTGTGCGCCGTAAAAGTCAAGTGGAATCGCAATCGAAAGCGGTTTGTCGGCATCGAATGAAAATTCGCCTTCGGCGTTTGTAAATTTGACGATGTTCATGGCTGATTCTTTAGTTGGTTAAGCAGATTTTGCACTTCGGGCAATTTTTCGACGGGCAAATCTTTAATAATCTCGCTGATTTGCGGAAAATCGGGTTTTTGCAGAGTCTTTATCGGATGATTTTCCGGCAAAACCGTCTTATTATCGGGCTTCCACTCGTATAAATCGTTCGGTGTGCAGTTCAAAAGGACGCAAATCTTTTCGAGATATTCGGTTCGGACAAGTGGTTTTTTAATATTTATCAAATCGCTCGCCGTCGTGCTGGCGAAACCGTTTCTGACGAGAAAACTATACGGTTTATCAATTCCGCGCAATGCAAACATCTTATTCGGATTAAAAATTAACATACTAAAAACCTCATTTTTCAGAAGTATTGTATCAATTCTCGGAAGTATTTTTCAAATCCTGCGAAGTTTTATATGATTGCGTAGAATATTTAATCAATATCTTTGAAGTGCTATTTGATATTCAAGAAATGCTGATTGATATTCAAGAAATGCTATTTGATATTTAAGAAATGCTATTTGATATTCGAGAAACGTTAATCGAAAAGTAAGAAATACTGATTGAAATACAAGAAGTATTTATGAATATTCAAGAAGTGTTTATCAATTTCTACGAAGTAAATAGTCAAGCGGCTTCAAAAAGGCGAAATTATGCTCATCGGGTTAATTGCTTCGCCCGTCAACGAAGAACCATCTGCCCAATTCTTTTTGAAAATTTGAAAGTTCGTGATGAATTTGCGGGTTTCCGTTTGCGTCGGTGAAATAAGCCTTAAATTCGACTGTTCCTTTTTTGTCTTTTGCTTCGCCGGCGGTTTTCGAGATGATTTCAAGCCTTTGCCAAACATTCGATTTCGCCCAATTTTCGAGGTCTTCGGCTTTATAAAATCTTCGCGTGGAAGGATGCGTCGAGCGCAAAAGATACTCAACCGCACAAACCGCGTAAGCCGAAAACCGCGACCGCATCAATTCTTCCGCCGTCTGCGGTTTCGCCTTTCCTTCGATAAATGGCTGACAACAATCGGCAAATTCTTTTCCTGAACAGCAATAACAATTCATCTTTTAACTCTAATTTTTAGGTGGAAACCAGCCTGCCGTAATCCATCTTTTTCTAAGAGGCAAAATTATATCGTTGTTTAGTTTTAACGCTTTGACGGTCGCCCGACCGCAAGCGGTTTTGCCGACGATGATTTCTCTGTTCCATTCAAAATGCTCGTCCCAATTTTGTGTGCGCGGATTGAAAAGCGGAACGGTTTGATTGGTTTCATCGTCAAATGATTCAGCTTGCATTGATTTGTAGCCATTGCACAGACGACACGCCAACCAAAGATTTTCTTCGTCGTCCGTTCCACCGTTAGCGGTTGCCCGCAAGTGTTCGATTTCAAGCAAAGACGGGTTTAACGATTGCGGCAAAAGACAATATCCGCAACGATTTTTGGCTTGACGGCGGATTTTTGACTTTAATTTCTCCGAGATTTTACTCATTCGCAAGGTCGGCAGGAGTTTTAATCAATTTGCGCTCAACGGCTTCGTAAATTCCTTCCGTTTTTCGGGCGAGAGCCGCTCCATAAACCTGCTGAAAAAAATCGAGTTCCTGTTTTTCTTCCGCATCGAGCGTTCCGGCTTGGTTTTTATAAAGCAATTCGCTGTGCCGTGCGGATTGTTTTTCGGGTATCTGCAAATTTGCCAACGCCAAAACTTCGTCATCCGAGAGATTTATGAGAGGTCTTTCTTCCGCCTGATTAGAGTATTTTTCTTCGACGACATCAACAATCAAATCGTTCACCTTGCGCTTCGATTTTTTGGCGATAGTCGAAACATTTCGATAAATATTTTCAGGCAAATTTAAGGTAATTTCCATAACTTGAATCTTATCACAACTGTTTTACTCTTTCTATGATTTTGTTCAAATCCAACTTGCCGACATCATCAATCTCGGCGCAGATTTCCATCAATAATTTGTCTTGCGCGTTGCCTTTTTCTTTGGCGATTGTGTATGGCAAATCTTCGCGGAATGTAACCATTGAGTATTTTGAAAAATAATCGGGGAAAGTTTGTTCAAGTTTTGTTTCGAGTTGGCGTTTTTTCTGAAAAGTTTCGTCGGCGACGGCATCGCGCATTTCGTAGAAATTTTCTTCCGCCATTTGCGCGATTGCGTCGGCGTTCGGTTTTCTGATGTTTGTAAATTCGTCGAAAACAATTGCCCAATCCGTGCCGTGTTGCTCGATTAACTGATTCAAAATGCGGCAATCTTCAAACGAAGCATTCATTCCTTGCCCGTAAAAAGGCACGACGGCGTGTGCCGCATCGCCAAGCAAAAGCGATTTTCCGCCAATATTCCAAGGGAAACATTTGATTGTGCCAAGGTTGCCGATTGGATTGGCGAAAAAATCTTCTACGAGCGTCGGCATCAGCGGAATCGCATCGGCAAAGTTTGTTTCAAAGAAATTCATCAAAGAATTTTCGTCGGTTAATTCATCAAAGGCAGAAACCCGCACGTTAGTAAGGGTGTCAACCAATGAAGTTTCGACACACTCCTTAACAGTCGTGTTTCCGCCTTTGTGCGCGAGAAAAAGAGTGCAGGTAAAACTCCCGTCAAAATTCGGCAAAGCAATCATCATAAACGCGCCCCGCGCCCAGATGTGCAGAGCGTTCTTTTCCATCCGAAAATCGCCTGTGTCGGTTGGCGGAATGTGAAGTTCTTTATAGCCGTGTTCGAGCCATTTGATTGAGTAATCAAAGCGTTCGACATTTGAAAACATCGCGTTGCGAATGACCGAACCTGCGCCGTCAGTTCCGATAACCGTGTTACCTTTGACAATTTCGCCGTTTGCAAGTTTCGCTGCGCCCGTTTTGCAGTCAAATTCGGCACATTTTTCGTTGAAATAAAACTTCACGCCGTCGTATTTTTCGGCTTCGTTCATCAAAGCGATATTGAGTCCGGCGCGTGAAACGGAGTTGATAAATTCGCCTTTTCTACCCGAATAAGGTAAGAGTTTTTGGTTGCCTTGCGTGTCGTGAATCATCCGCCCGAACATCGGCACGGCTTCGGCAAGCATATATTCATCGAGTCCGACTTCTTTCAGCGCGGCAATTCCACGATTTGAAAGCGCAAGATTTATCGAGCGTCCGGCAGACATTTTTTCTTCGCGCATATCGCCCCGCGCTTCGTAAATATCGCATTCAATCCCGCGTTTGGCGAGATAAATTGCGAGCAATGAACCCGAAAGACCTGCGCCGATGATGATTACTTTTTGCTTTTTCATTCAAACAAAACTCCAAATTCCACGTTCCAATTCTTCAAGTGTAAAACCAACCGCTTCCGGCTTCAAGCGCATCGCATAACGCCGCAAATCCGCCGTTTCATAAAGCATCGTCAACATCATCAAACGCTTTCGCATCGTGCAATCCAAATCGTTTTCCGCGTAGCCGTAAGATTTAAAAAATTCGCGTTGGAGATTGCCTTGACCTTGAATCATCAACACGCCGACTGCCAAAAAATCATACTCATAAAACCCGCGCCGCGAATCGGCAAAGTCAAAAAGTCCGGCGATTTCTAAATTTTCGTCCGTTTTGATAACGCCTAAATTCCCGAAATGAACGTCCGCGTGCATAAAAACCGTTTGGGATTCGGTCGGAAATAATTTTAAATTTTCATCAATGTATTTCGGCAAAACCTCAATTATTTTATCATTTACGCCGTGCGCGATTTGTCGTTCGATAAAAGTTTCGGCGCGATTCTTTACAAATTCCGCCCAATTATTTTCGCCGACATTCGGATTTATTTCGTGAATCCGGCGCAAACCTGCCGCGAGCTTCGAGATAAATTTGAGTTGCGCCTTTTCGCCGAATTTCAGCCAATCCTGCCGCGTAATTGATTCACCGCCAATCCGCGTCTGAATAACGTATCGAAACCGTTCAAACTCGCCTTTGTGAACGATTTCGGGAATATCAAAACCAATATTCCCGCCGAGAGCCTCAAGCGCGTCCGTTTCGCGCTCAAAACATCGTCGAAACGGACGATAAATCTTCAAAACCAACGCATCATTCACAAAAAAAACAATATGCTCACTTCCGCCAGCACGTCTGATTCCAGAACACGAAACGCGATGCTGATGGCAAATTTCCTTCGCCGCATCAAGCCAAATCTCGCTGTTAAAATGCGCGTCAAAATCCGCTTCATCAACAATTTCCGACAAATTCATCTTTATTCGATTCTCGCTTTCGGGTCATAGTCTTCTTTTTCGGTAGTAATTACGCCGTCCGCAATGTCATACCATCTCTGCAAACCGATAGAATAACCAAGCCACGCATTTGCGCCAAGAACGCGGCGGATATGTTCACGAATCAGCTTGCGATTGACTAAATCTTTTTGCCGCAACAGAAAAACCGCATCTTCTTGGTCTTTGAAACGACCTGCCAGATATTTCATCAAAATCAACCATTCGGGCGTTACAATCGGGATTTCATCAATCAAAATTGCTTCCTTCAACGCCGCCTGATACAAAATTTTTGCTTCATCGTTGCGGACAATCCAATCAATCGGAACTTCGCGTTTGCCGACTCTGACCAAGTAGCGATTGCCGCCGAAACCGAGCGGTTTTTCTGTTTTAAGTTCTGACAAAATCCCCGAAGCAATCACGTCCGCATCTTTTGTGAGGCGCGGACTGCCGTAAATGTGCATTGCCACACCGCCGACCAAAGCCCATTCAACTCCTTTAGTTTTAGCGGTTTTAGCGATTTTGAGAATGGCTTTTAAAGCTGTTTCCGTGTCAATCATCGGATTCGGATTTTCACGCAAATTCTTTTTCAGTATTTCTTTTAACTTTTTTTCGGTCATTTCAAACAATCCTTCAAAATCTCGACAAATTTCCAACAATCCGCAAACGAATTATAAAGCGGCACGGGCGCGACGCGAATCACATCCGGTTCGCGCCAATCGGCGATTACGCCGCGCATCGTGATTGCTTTGAACAAAGATTTATCGGCGTTTCGGACGCGAATCGAAAGCTGACAGCCGCGTTCTTCGGCGTTTCGCGGTGTGATGATTTCAATGCGTTCGTCTTTGATTGCGCCGAGCAAAAATTCTAAATAATTTGTCAGTTTCACAGACTTTTCGCGCAGTTTTTTTATTCCGGCAGTCTCGAAAATTTCGAGTGAAGCGCGAAGCGAAGCCATCTGAAAAATCGGCGGATTCGAGAGTTGCCAACCTTCCGCGCCGCGCATCGGAACAAATTCGTCGCCCATCAAAAAGCGCGTTTCCTTGTCGTGTCCCCACCAACCCGCAAAACGCGGCAAATCAAAACTTTCTGCATGTTTCTCGTGAACAAAAACGCCCGCGATTCCGCCCGGACCCGAATTTAGATATTTATACGAACACCACGCCGCAAAGTCCACATTCCAATCGTGAAGTTGTAAAAACAAATTCCCTGTCGCGTGTGCCAAATCAAATCCGACAACCGCGCCGATTTCGTGTCCGATTTCGGCAATTCGTTGCATATCAAACGCTTGCCCTGTGTAATAATTTACGCCGCCAAGCAAAATCAACGCAATTTCATCGCCATTTTCGCGCAGAGTTTTTTCAATATCTTCGCTTCGCAAAGTCGTTTCATTTTCACGCGGCGCAAGTTCGATTAAAAAGTTTTGAGTCCCGCCTTTAGGCGGAATTTCGTTTGCATCGAAAGTTGTTTGATTTTCAGCGGTTTGCCGCCTAAAGGCGGGACTCAAAACTTGGTGAAATTTAATCTGTGATTGCACCGCATATTGATCCGACGGAAAAGCATTTTTTTCGATGACAATTTTATAACGCTTTTCGGTCGGACGATAAAATGAAACCATCAAAAGATGCAAATTCACCGTCAAAGAATTCATCACTACAACTTCCAAAGGCTTTGCGCCAACGACATTAGCCATCTGACTTGTCAAAAATTCGTGATACGGCATCCACGGATTTTTCGCGTGAAAATGTCCTTCAACGCCAAATGTTGCCCAATCTTTCAACTCTTGTTCAATATATGCACCAGCCGTTTTTGGCTGAAGTCCAAGCGAATTTCCCGTGAAATACAATACATCTTCGCCATTATCTTGTTTCGGAATAAAGAATTTATCACGAAAATGCTTGAGTGTATCTTGTTCATCCAATTCTTGTGCAACCGCAAAAGAATTTTGAAAATTTGAATTGGCATTTTTCATCAAATTTAATTTAACAAATTAAGTCTTTTCTATAAAACCGGTTGCCTTGATTGATAATTCTTATTTTCAATCGTTACATTGCCGACATTTTCCGTTAAACTGATTGTTTTAATAAAATTTGAAATTTATACAATATTATGCAAACAGAAGAAAATATCGAAACGACATTCGCCGAATTCGATTTGAACGAAAATTTAATAAAAGCAATTACTGATCTCGGTTATGAAATGCCGTCGCCGATTCAACGCAAAACAATTCCTTTACTGCTCGAGGGTTCAGATATTATCGGTCAAGCGCAAACCGGAACAGGCAAAACTGCGGCGTTCGCTCTGCCGGTTTTACACCAAATTGACACGACAACTTCGCGTGTTCAAGCACTCGTTTTAACTCCGACACGCGAACTTGCGATTCAAGTCGCCGAAGCGTTTCATTCTTACGCCAAAAATCTCGGTCGCGTGCGCGTTTTGCCGGTTTATGGCGGACAATCTATTTCCCAACAAATCAGACATTTGCGAAGTGGCGTGCAAATCGTTGTCGGCACGCCGGGAAGAATTATGGATCACATCCGCCGCGAAACGATTGATATTTCCAATTTGAAAATGGTCGTTTTGGACGAAGCCGATGAAATGCTCAATATGGGTTTTCAAGAAGATGTCGAATGGATTTTGTCGCACACGCCCGAAACGCGCCAAACCGCGCTTTTTTCGGCGACAATGCCCAAACAAGTCAAACGAATTGCCGAAAAATATCTTCAAGAAGCCGTCAATATCGAAATTGAACAAAAAACGCTGACCGTTCCGACAATTTCGCAGTTTTATGTAAATGTTTCGGAAAATCAAAAAACCGACGCATTAACGAGATTGCTCGAAACCGAAACCGCAACAGGCGAAGCTGTTTTGATTTTTCACCGAACAAAGCTCGGTGCAGACGCTCTGACCGATAAATTGCAAGCTCGCGGCTATTCGGCGGAAGCGATGCACGGCGATATGAATCAGACACAGCGCGAAGCCGTCGTTAAAAAATTAAAAAGCGGTGCAGTCGAAATCGTTGTGGCGACTGACGTTGCCGCTCGCGGTTTGGACGTTGAACGCATTGCGACCGTTATCAATTATGATATGCCTTCGGATACGGAAAATTATGTTCACCGCATCGGACGCACCGGACGCGCCGGACGCATCGGCAAAGCCGTTTTGTTTGTTACGCCGCGCCAGCAAAGAATGCTCCGCGACATCGAAAGATATACGAAACAAAAAATCGAACCGCTGAAATTACCGACACAAGCAGACGTTGCTGCACGGCGCGTCCAGATTTTGAAAGAACGAATTCTAAAAACTTTGGACGAACAAAATTTGGAATTATACCTTTCACTGATCGAAGATTTGATTGATGAAAGCGGAAATGATGCAACAGAAATCGCCGCCGCCGCGACGTTTTTGGCAGTCGGTGAAAAAACGCTCGAAGTCAAAATTGAGCCGAAATCACAGCAATTTTCGTTTATGGAAGAAGGAATGACGCGATTGTTTATTGATGTCGGTCGCCGTCATCAAATCAGTCCGGCGCACGTTGTCGCCGCGATTGCCAATGAAGCCGACATTCCGGGAAAATCAATCGGCGCGATTGATGTCAATGACCGATTCACGCTCGTTGATGTGCCAACACAGTTCGTTTCGCAGATTCTCGAACGAATGAAACGCACCCGAATCGCCCGCCAAACTGCAACAATTCGCGTTGCTTCAAACACGGAAACCGAACCCGAAAAAGTATCAGCACCACGACGAAAACGCGAATTTGAAGTTTCAAATGATTCCAAACCTAAAAGACCATACAGAAAAGAAAAATCTGATGATTTCAAACCGAAAAAATCATTTAGAAGCGAAAATTTCGATGATTTCAAATCTAAAAAACCGTTCAAATCTACAAAAACCGATGCCCTTAAACCTAAAAAATCTCGAAAAAGCGAAACTCTCGCTGATTCGAGACCGAAAAGAAATTCCAAAACCAAGAAATCAAAAGAATTAAATCCAAAAAGTCCGTTTTCAGGCTTTGCCAAACGAATCGGTAAAAAACGGAAGTAAGCGAACTAAATTTGTAGTAAGAATTTTGCCCACGAAACACACGAAAGACACGAAAAAAAGAAAAATTGTTTTTAAATTTCGTATCTTTCGTGTGTTTCGTGGGCAATAAAAAAACTAAATACCGACTTCCGCCTTCGCTTCGGCAAATTTTTCGACCGCAAATTGCAAATCTTCCAACGAATGCGCCGCCGAAACTTGCGTTCTGATTCGCGCTTTGCCTTTCGGGACGACGGGAAACGAAAACGGAATGACATAAACGCCTTTTTCGAGAAGTTTTTCCGCCATTTTGACTGCCGGAATCGCTTCGCCGAACATTACGGGAACAATCGGATGTTCGCCGGGCAAAACTTCCAAGCCGATTTTGGCGATTTCTTCGCGGAAGAATTTTGTGTTTTCAGCTAATTTATCGCGTAATTCGGTTGATTCGGTCAATAAATCAATCGCCTTGATTGACGCGCCGACGATTGACGGCGCGACGGAATTTGAAAAAAGATACGGACGCGAACGCTGGCGCAGAAGTTCGATAATTTCCTTTTTCCCCGAAGTGTAACCGCCCGACGCACCGCCTAACGCCTTGCCGAGCGTTCCCGTGATGACATCAATTTTGTCCATTACATTATGATATTCGTGCGTTCCGCGTCCGGTTTTGCCCGTAAATCCGACAGCGTGCGAATCGTCAACCATCACCATCGCATCGTATTTTTCCGCTAAGTCGCAGATTTCATCGAGTTTGGCGATATAACCATCCATCGAAAAAACGCCGTCCGTCGCAATCATTTTATTTCTCGCGTTTGAGGCATCCTGCAACTTCGCTTCGAGGTCGTTCATATCGCCGTTTTTGTAGCGAAATCTCTGCGCCTTGCACAAACGAATGCCGTCAATAATGCTCGCGTGATTGAGTTCGTCGGAAATAATCGCGTCTTCTTCCGATAAAATCGTTTCAAAAAGCCCACCGTTCGCGTCAAAACAAGACGTATAAAGAATCGTGTCTTCCGTGCCAAGAAACTCGCTGATTTTGCGCTCCAATTCCTTATGAATCGTCTGCGTCCCGCAAATAAACCGCACGGACGAAAGCCCGTAACCCCAATCATCAAGGGCTTTATGCGCCGCCTCGACAATCGCCGGATGGTCACTCAAACCAAGATAATTATTGGCGCACATATTCAAAACTTTGCCATTGGCAACTTTAATATGCGCTTCCTGCGGACTTTCGATGACTCGCTCGTTTTTATAAAGTCCGGCGGACTTAATTTCAGTTAATGTGTTTTCTAATTGATTTTGAATTTTTAGCAGAAAATTTAATGTTCAACTTTATTCTTCGATTTTGCAAATTATTTCCATAAAACTTATATTTTCATTTGAAGAATTATTGATTGCGTGCTACTTTTAAGTAGCATCAGAGATTCACTATGTTTGAGCAAATTTCATTATTCAACGAAATAAAGCCAAATCATCAATGTTTTTACAAAAATATTGGAAACTCAGGCTTTGAATACGATGAGGTCAATATCGGCGATATAACATTTAAGTCAGGTCAGTCTGAATCCATTCACCGTTGGTATCGGCTGACTCCGAGTTATTCTCCGAATCTCGTTCGATTTTTACTTAAGGAATTTAATGTTAGTCAAAAAGATTTCGTTCTTGACCCGTTTAGTGGACGTGGGACAACAACGATTGAGTGTCAGAAACAAGGCATTCATTCAATAGGGATCGAATTAAATCCCTTGCTTCAAGAAGTTGGCGACAAATCGTTGTCTTGGGAAAGTTGCAATCTTAATTTAATTGATGAATACATTCGTGAAATCGAAGTTTTGCTCAATGATTTCAAAGAAAATTCAATCGAAGAAGTTACACAAAAATTAAAGACGAGAATACCGATTATTCACAATGTCTTTCGTTGGTGGAAAACTAATGTGTTGAAGGATTTGATAATTTGCCGCGAAGTGATTTTTAAAGAACGCTATTCTCCGATTTACAATTATCTTTGGCTGGCGATTAACAAAGCGGCTCTGGATTGCGCCAATATTCACAGAAATCACCCAACAATAACTTTTGACGACGACCATCGGCGAAACATAGATGTTTTTTGCGAAGTTACGGAAAACTTAAATAACATTAAAAGCGACTTGCGTTCTCTAAGTGCCGATGAATCTTCTTTTTCTCAAAAAAACTCGATTATTTTGGGTAATTCAACCGCAAATTTGGAAACTCAAATTTTGAATAAAATTGATTTTGTTATTACTTCGCCACCTTATCCAAACAGATACAGTTATGTTCATCAAACCCGTCCACAGCTTCATTTTATGGAACTTCTCGATGATATAAAACAGGCGACGGAAATAGATTTGAACGCTGTCGGCGGCACTTGGGGCAGAGCGACATCGGTTTTACAAAATAAACTTTTGCCTGTTCCCGAAGAAATCGCACCGTTTCTGTCTTATTACGATGAATTAAAGGAAAAAAGCGTTTTGATGTGCAATTACGCGACCAAGTATTTTATTGATTTGTCTAAACATATTCACTCGTTAAGAAAAATTGTCAATGGAAATTTCAAAGGTGCGTATGTTGTTGGTAATTCAAGACTTTCCGGCGTTGAAATTTTTACCGAAGTGATTTTAGGCAAAATCTTCGAGGAAGCCGGATTTTCGGTTGAAAAAATAATTTCTTTCAGAAAGCGTGGCGGCAGACAGCGTTTGTATGAAACGGCGGTTTGTATTAAAAGTTAGTGAAAACCTAGTCAATTTCCGCTTTCAAGGTTTGAGAATTTTTCTGCAAAAAATTGAAGAGGTCAAATCCGGTAATTTTCTCAATCAAATCAAAACTATGTTTTCCTTCGTATAATTCCCAACTTTTCGCCAATCGTGCAACCGGACTTTTTAACGAAGTGTTGCACATAATCAGCATTACCGGATTAATATTGTTTGCTTTCAACGCTAAAGCCATATCATAATCCGCCTGAATTCTTTTCGAGTCGCCGATTTGGTAGCAAGAACGAATTTCAAAACCAACACCATCAAAAGTCAGCCAATTTTCGGGAATAAATTCGTTATATTTTTCTTTCGTAATTAAACCGTCGGTTGACCTGATTTGCACACGGTCGCCGATTTTAACTTCGACTCCATAATGAAACTTGTCATCGTCCAAAGAATACGTTTCTTTGAGCAAATATGCGAAAATTCCTTCGTATAAATCACCGATTTTTCGATGTAGAGAAGTTATCAAATTGCCGCCGACTCTGGCAATAACATATCTTTCGTCGTCTAAACCAAATGCGCCAAAAGCCGGATCGTTTGCCAATAAATTTTGAAACTCTTCGCGGCTTGTTATTCCCGAATAACTTTTGTAGGGACTAAATTCTAAAACTCGTCTGATATTTGAAACTGCAATGTCGAGAATTTCTTTTTCGTTTATCATTTATTTTCCAATTCTGCATTTTCGTTAAATAATTCTTTTGGCGAAACCGCTAAAGCGTCGGCAATTTTGAAAATGTTGGTCAGACAAATATTTCGCTCACCTCTTTCCACCGCGCCGATATAAGTTCTGTGCAAATCAGCTTTAACGGCAAGTTCGTCTTGCGAAAGTTTCAGACGAACTCTGAGAAACTTAACATTTTGCCCGAAATTTTCTAACTTGTCTTTCACTTTCGATTCCTTAAATTTCCGACCAATCCAAAATCACCTTGCCCGAATTTCCTTCTTTCATCACTTCAAAACCTTCGCGGAAATCTTTGTAGGAAAAACGGTGCGTGATGACGGGCGAGATGTCCAAGCCGCCTTCGGTGAGGACGTTCATTTGATACCACGTTTCATACATTTCGCGCCCGTAGATGCCTTTGACGGTGAGCATATTGAAGATGACGGTTTTCCAATTTATCGAAAATTCTTCGGGCGGAATTCCGAGAAAAGCGATATTGCCGCCGTGCGTCATATTTTCGAGCATATCGCGGAAGGCTTGTGCGTTGCCGGACATTTCCATTCCGACATCGAAGCCTTCTTTCATTCCAAGTTTTTTCTGATAGTCGGTAATTGAAATTTCGGTTACGTTTATCGCGTGTTCGATTCCGTTGGCACGAGCTAATTCTAATCGTTTCGGATTAACGTCCGTGATGACGATGTGCCGTGCGCCCGCGTGTTTAGCAACTGCCGCTGCCATAATTCCGATTGGTCCTGCGCCGGTAATCAAAACGTCTTCGCTGAAAACTTCAAACGCCAGCGCAGTATGAACGGCATTGCCGAACGGATCGAAAATCGCCGCGACTTCTAAATCAATTCCCGGATTATGTTTCCAAATATTGGTGTATGGAACAGCCATAAATTCGGCAAATCCGCCGTCCGTATTCACGCCGTAACCGAGCGTGTGAGCGCATTTGAAACGTCTTCCCGCCAAACAATTCCGGCAACGTCCGCAAACCAAATGACCTTCGACCGAAACTTTATCGCCGATGTGAAAATCATTAACATTCGAGCCGATTTCGACAATTTCGCCGACAATTTCGTGTCCCAAAACCGTCGGAATTTTTATCGTGCTTTGCGCCCAAGCATCCCAATTCCAAATGTGAACATCAGTTCCGCAAATTCCCGTTTTCAAAACGCGAATCAACACATCGTTTATCCCGATTGTCGGTTCGGGAACGTCTTCAAGCCAAAGTCCTTCTTCGGCTCTGCTTTTTACAATCGCTTTCATATCAATATCTTACGAATTTCGGCTCTGAAATTTCAAATCTCGGTTTTATTTAACACTCAGCCACGAATAAACACCGGTAACGCTGAGAAAATCAGATAAAAATTTCGCGTTACCAGCGTTCATCCGCGGCTAACTTCAATTTAGCAGACTTTCCGCGTCGGATTCGGAAAAGCGTCGGATTCGTCTTCGCCTTCACGCACGGTCAGACATACAAAATCTTTTTCAATTAACATTTTCAATGTTTCGGTTTCGCCCGAAATTCCGACTTCTTGTGTGGTCGCCCAATTTTCGGCAATCGTTTTAGGCACAACAACTTCCATACGCCCATTTTCAAAATTTGCTTCCAGCTTTTGTGCCGAATCGGACGCTTTCAATGAATAAATAAAACTTGAACTTCCAAAATCGGTTCTGTTTTCCACCAAACCTTTTTTGGCAAATTCGGCGACTTCTTTTTGTGTCAGCCGCAGACGGACTATATTTTCGCGGATTCTTAATTTCATCTATCGAAATATATCAAAAAATTTCTATTTGAAAAAAACCTGAAACTTTTTTATGCCAAAATACGCTTTTCTATTTGGAGGTTAATCCTTCAAATAAATTTATACAAAAAATAAGGAGTTATTCATGAAAAAATTCATACAAATCAGTTCTGTTTTAAGTTTGCTGTTGGTTTTTGCGGCAGTTTCGGCTTTTGCCCAAACAACCAAGAAGTATCAGGCAGACATCCCTTTTGATTTCAATGTCGGACAAAATACATATAAATCCGGCAATTACATAATTAAACTGTCAAGACTAACCGCTAATGGTTTGACCTTGACACTCGAAGACGCAGACGGAAAACCTTTGGAAAATATTTTTGTAACGAATACGGGTTTGGTTGCAAAAGGCAATCCACAATTGGTTTTTAACCGTTATGGAAGCCAGAGATTCTTGTCGCAAGTTCTGTCGCAAGATTTGGGAGTTTCAATTAGAACTACAAAAACCGAAAAAATTGCCGCTGAAAAATCACGTTCAAAAGATGTGGTCAGCTTTTTAATAAAATAGTCGAATTTCCATAAAAGGAAGTCGAGATTCGTTTGAATCTCGACTTCCTTTAATTAAATAAATCCTTTTTCAAATTCAACCATTTCAAAGCTGCACCGTGTAATAATTCGGTTTTAGTCGCTTCATTGAAATTCATTGATTCTATTAAACTTCCGGCGATTTCTTCACCGAGCGGAAATGGATAATCCGTCCCCAAAGCAATTTTTTCCGCGCCGATGAGTTTGATTAAATATTTCAACATTTCTGCATCGTGAACTAACGAATCAAGCCAAAATTTACCCAAATATTCACGCGGATTTTTGTCGTTATCAACCGCACACAAATCCGGTCGAACTTGGAAGCCGTGTTCGATTCTGCCCAAAGTGAAAGGAAACGAACCGCCGCCGTGCGCGAAACAAATTCTTAAATTCGGCAATTTTTCGAGCGTTCCCGAAAATATCAACGAGCAAATCGCCCGTGAAGTTTCCGCCGGCATTCCGACAAGCCACGGCAACCAATATTTCTGCATCTCGCCCTCGCCCATCATTTCCCAAGGATGGACGAAAACTGCCATCGAAAGTTCTTCGCAAGCCTTAAAAAATTCAAAAAATTGCGCTTCGCCCAAATTTAATTGATTGACGTTTGAGCCGATTTGCACACCGACAAGACCAATTTGTTTGCATCGTTCAAGTTCTTTAATTGCAAGACTTACGTCTTGAAGAGGAACTGTTCCGAGACCGATAAATCGTTTCGGATATTTCCCGACAATTTCGGCAATGCCGTCATTCAAAAACTCCGAAATCGCCGCGCCGTCGTTTGGTTTTGCCCAATACGAAAACATCACCGGCACAGTCGAAAGCACTTGAATTTGCAGATTTTGCGCGTCGCATTCTTCGATGCGTTTTTCCGCCGACCAGCAATTATCTTCGATTTCGCGGAAAAATTTGCCGTCATCTCGGAGCATTTTCGCGCAACAAGGCTTGTGATGTTCGAGTGTAATAAATCCGCCGTAACCGAATTTTTCCTTCCAACTTGGAATTTCACGCGGCAAAATATGTGTGTGAACGTCAATTTTTAGCATAACGGCAATTATTTCTGCGGATTTTCTTCAGTAAACTTTTCTCTCGTCAACTGCATAAACCTTCGATTCCAATACTTTTCGCCCGATTTGAAGTAATTTTCTTGTATCCCAAAACTTTCAAAACCGATTTTTTCATAAAGACGAACCGCCGGAACATTGTCCGCAATCACAGTCAGATAAATCTGTTCAATGCTATTCAATTCAAATACTGCTTTTGCGAGCACACGCAATAAATTTTCGCCGACTTTTTGCCCGAGAAAATCAGGATTGACATACATCCCGACGATTTCGCCAAGATGCCGCGTTTTTGTCCGTTCGCCTCGCACAAATCCGGCAGTTCCGATTAGATTATCGCCGTCAAACGCCCCAAAAAAGATGGCTTCGGCGGAATTTTGTTCAATCAGTTCTTCAAAATACAGTTTAGCTTTCCCGACTTCATCTTCATAAACCGTCCCGAAAACTTCAGGCACGGTTTTTAAACATTCAAGCCGCACTCGCCGATATTCCGGCGATTCGTCGCTCCGTATTTTTCGATAAATGATTTGCATTCATTTTCCAACCTCTCAATTTATGTCCAACACAGAAATCAGTTGTGATGATTCATCTAAAGGCTTCGCCATTTTTATTCAATTTCTTTCAATTTGTTTATTTCGCGCCGAAAGCCAAAAATCCCCCAAATAATTGATAAAGCCCCAAGTAAAACAATGAAAACGGTAATCCACTCAAATTGTGAAATCGCTATTTGTAAATTGAAAGCGAATAATGAAAGTAAAATAACGCCCCACAAAATTCGGCTGAAGAGATTAACGTAAGCATTTGATTTCATCTGCTTTTTCCATTCATCTTTATCAATTTTCTTTAAATCTTCATCGGCAATTCGCCAATTTTTCTTTCTTTGGAAGTAAATCGGCGAGTAAATAACCAAAACACTAATTATCAAAAAAATTGTAATCGTTAAATTTGTCATTGCCACCTCAATTATTTATCACACCGCTTCCAATTCGGCTTTCAATCGGCTCAAAGCGTTTTTGTCTTGCAAGAGCCGTTCGATAATTTCGTCGGCGTTTTTAGCGGCTGACGGATTATTGATTTTTTCGCGCAGAGTTTGGTTGATGAGCGTTTGATAACCCGTTTTGGATTTTTCGGCTTCACGTTTGAAATGCTCGACAATATCGGCATCGAGATAAATCGTGATGCGGTTTTTGGCTTCTTTGAGGGCTTTATTGATTGCAAAATTCGGACGATTTTCGCGGTCAATCGGCTTAAAACGCTTATTAAATTCGGCTTCGTTTTCTAAAATTGATTCGTCAAAGTCGTCTGCGGTTTTCTTCATATTTTTTCACCATCCATTTTTCAGCTTTTCGAGCCAAAATAAATCTGACATCATCGTTTTCGAGAGTTGTGTAAATTAACAAAATCAAACCATATTGCGCTGTTTGACCGACGATGCCCCAACGAGTTTCCGTTTCGTCAGAATGTTCGTAATCTTCAAAATCAAAGGAAAAAGGATCAATGAAAATGTCAAGAATCAAGTCAAAATCAACTTTGTGTTCTTCGATAACCTTTCGCCTTTTGGCTTCGTCCCAAACGAACATAGTTTAGATGTTATATGTATAACGTATGCACGTCAAGAATTTTAACTAACCACAGGCGGCGGCGACATCACGTTTCCGCAATTTTTACAAGTCCGCAAATTTTCGTCGTTGTAGAATTTTTTGAAAACCGTCTGAAACTGCGTCATTATGTCGGTCAAAACAAAATATTCTTCGTAAAGTTTCGCGTTGCAGTTTTCGCAAAACCATAAAAGTCCGTCGAGTTCACCGTCGCGTCTTTTGCGTTCGATGACTAAGCCGACAGTATTTTCGCCGCGAATCGGATTGTGCGGAATGCGCGGCGGAAGCAGAAAAATCTCGCCTTCGCGCACAGGAACGTCAACGGCGCGTCCGTCTTCCTGAATCTTCACCAAAATATCGCCTTCGAGTTGGTAGAAAAATTCCTCGCCTTCGTCAAAATGATAATCTTTGCGCGAATTTGGTCCGCCAACGACCATCACGATAAATTCCGCGTCTTCGTAAACGCATTTATTCCCGACCGGCGGTTTTAGAAGATGCCGATGTTCGTCAATCCATTGTTTGAAATTAAAAGGTCTTCTGACTTGCATATTTATAATTCTAAAACTTTATTTACCGTTCGCCAATTCCGTGCCGTTGCGGAAACTTTCAGCTTTCTGCCGATGTAATCTTTGCCCATCAAACTGTCTAAAACGCTGACGCGCAAAAGACAAAAAATTTCGCGCCCGCAAACGGCAAACATCTCTTTTTCGCTGTTGTTTGCGAGCAATTGTTCTTGCTTTTCCTTTGATAATTCTGCGTCCAAAAAGAAAACGTGCAAATCTTTGTCGTTTTCAAATTGTCCCGCAAAAGGATTTTCTTCGACCAGTTTTTCAATTTCAGAAATTTCCCGCACCATCACTTTGATATTGAGCGAAAATTCTTTTTCGATAGCTTTTTCAAGTATTTCAGCGAGGTTTTTGTCATCAGATTTCGCCGTTTCAAACACAACGTTGCCGCTATTGATGTAAATTTTGACGTTTTCAAAACCGAGCGCGGTGCAAACTTCGCGCAAGGTTTCCATTTTGACTTTATTTTTTCCGCCGACATTGATGCCACGCAAAAAAGCCGCATATTTCATTACAAATTTTTCCTCATTCTGACGCAAATTATTTGTTCATCTTCGCCGATTGGAATACTAACGCGCTCATCTCCGGCGTAACCGCGAACCGCATAAAGTTTCACGCCGGGCAAAGTTGACATCATTTCCGCGACTCGAAAACCGTGCGCTTTGGCTTCCGTTTCGCAAGCCTGCAAAATCGCTGTGCCGATGCCTTTTCGGGCAAATTCGGGATGAATAAAAAACGCGCGGATTTTTGCCGCGTCAAATTCAGGATTGAGTATTTCCGAATCGCGGCTTTGTTCATAAATGCTTGCACCGTAAAGAGTTCTGCGTTTGCTCCAACCGCCGCAACCGACGATTTTGCCTTCAGATTCGGCGACAAAATAAGTTTCGTCAGCAATCAAATCGGTGTCAACGCCGAAAACTGTCTTGATGGAAAGTTCGATTTGATTTTCGTTATAATCCGCGCCGCTCAAACCTCTGACCGATTCGGCAATCAACGCGGCAATTTCGGCTTGGTCTTCAAATTTCGCCTTTCTCAGCTTGAATGACATTTAATCTATCGTGGCAATAACTTTCAATTCAATCGCAATCGGTGTCGGCAGGCAATTTATCTCAACTGTCGTCCGACACGGCTGATTTTCCGCGAAATATTCGGCGTAAATTCGGTTGTAAATCTGAAAATCGTCCTTCATATTTGTCAAAAAAACCGTAACATCAACGATTTTGTCCCACGACGAGCCGGAATCTTCCAAAATATATCGCACATTCTGAAAAACCGAACGGCATTGAGTTTCGATGTCGTAAGAAACAATCGCGCCGTTCGCATCTAATTCAACGCCCGGAATTTTTTTCGTGCCTTTTTCACGCGGTCCAACGCCCGAAAGAAACAAAAGATTCCCAACGCGGCGTGCGTGCGGATAAAGCCCGACAGGTTCGGGGGCTTTCGACGAATTGATGATTTTTTCGCTCATAAATTCATTTTACAGTTAATTTATCGCCGAAAATAAATCTCAGTTTTTCTGTCAAAAGCTGAAAAGCTTCATCATCGGTTTCAAAATCTGCCTTTATGCCGTCGCAATCTAAGTTTTCTTTTCCGCTTTCGTCAAAAGTTAATGTAACTGAATCGCCTAAAAGTTCGACATTTTCAACTCCGCCATAACCGCCAAAAGATTGGTCGTCGCGTTCGATGTGATATTCCGAATCTTCAACGTCGAGACTTTTCTGAATCATCAGATAATTTTCGTCCGTATAAAACCCGACGCATAAAATATCTAAATCATTTTCTTCAATTTCGACCGCCTCAGCCGTAAAATGTAAAACCATTTTTCTCCTTTATACGCTCCTTTCGCCGTCATAAACCGCCGCCGCGCATTCGACAAACAAATCCAAATAATAATTTCGGATCTCCTCCGGCGCAAGCTCCCGATTTTCCTTCTCAGCAATGAATTTCATCAATTCAAACGCCACTTCTTCGCCTGTTTCAATTCTGATTGGTTGTGTTTCTTGACTCATAATTTTTATGGATTTAACGCTAAATCTTTTTCTTCTAAAATTCTCAAAAACTCCATCGGCTCAACAATTTTCAAAGGACGCGATTTTTGCCGAAACTCTTTGCCGACGATTGAAATATCTGTCATCAAATCGAGTAAATCTTTATCGCGGCTGACCAAATAATCAGCTTCCACTTCGATTGCCAGATTTATGTATTTTTCATCCTTCGGGTCACGTGGATATTGAAATGTTGCGGGAACATTTTTTATTATAACTGCTTTTTTTAGAACCTCTTTGAGAAATTGCTCTACCGATTCATCATTAACCTGCGAGTATTTTTCCCGAAGTTTCTGCCGACTCAAAACATCCAATATTTCCAAAAGTATTTCACGACTAATAAACAATGTGAACGAATTTTTCTGCAAATGTGCAAACAATTTATATGCAATACTTTTTTTGCTCAAAACGGCTTGAAGAAACAGCATACAATCCCCAACGATTCGTAATTTTCCCATCAATTTGTCCGTTGTCTTTCTTGCCAAACTTCTTCGCGGAGTTCCTCTAAAAATTCGGTCAGTTCTTCTTCGCTCATTCCGCTTTCTTCAAATTGTTTATGTATCGGCGCGAGAATTTCATCAAAAGATTTTTCCGAGGAGTTTTCAAGCAGTTCACGTCTTTCAGATGCTTCTTCGACAAGTTCGTTAATATATTCTTCAATTTTTACGCCGTTGCGTAATGCTTGAGTTTTAATTCGTGCTTCTGTTTCCGACTTTAAATCAATCGTAATCGTCATAACTTTTACCTCAAATGAATTATAGCAAAGTTGTTAATTTTGCCGAATGAGTTAGTGATAATTGTAAAGTCGTTATTTTGTTTCTTCAATAATTTTGTCCAACATTTGTAAAAAATCTCCGCCTGTTTCATTTCGCGGATATTTTTCGTGATAGCTTTGTAAAAAAATTCTAAAAAATTTCACACTAAAATCTTCACTATAAAGAAGTTGAGGAAGATTATGAAAAGCATCTGCCAAATCTGCAACTTGTTCGGATTTTCCCTGCCAACCTAAAATACGCATTTCAATAAATGCACGATAAATCAATTCGCAAAATTTCTGTCGTTGCTGTTCATTAGGGATTTTCGTATCACCATATTTTTCGCTTAAATAACTCATTTTAATTATTCACCTTGATACAAATATTCTTCTCTTCCGTAAAAAACCGCAAGGCTTCAAAGCCGCCTTCGCGTCCCATTCCCGAATCTTTTACGCCGCCGAAAGGCGTTCGCAAATCGCGCAGAAGCCAGCAATTTATCCAAACAATTCCGGCTTCGATTTGTGCCGCAACGCGATGTGCGCGTGAGAGATTTTCCGTCCAGATTGTCGAAGAAAGTCCGTAACGCACTGAGTTTGCGTAACTTAAAACTTCCGCTTCGGTTTCAAACGGCTGAATCGTAACGACCGGACCAAAGATTTCTTCTTGATTCGTGCGGCAATCAAACGGCAGATTTTCGATAATCGTCGGTTCAATAAACCATCCCTTCAATTTTGGATTTTGGATTTTGGATTTTGGATTTTGTTCGTAAAACTCGCTTGATAAATCAGCCGAAGTGCCGCCGCAGAGAACTTTTCCGCCTTCGGTTTTGGCGAGTTCGATGTATGAAAGAATTTTCTCGAAATGTTGCTGTGAAACAATCGCGCCGATGTTTGTTTCCGCGTCTTTCGGGTTGCCGATTTTTAACTGTTTTGTGCATTCGACAAAATCGGCTTTGAATTTTTCATAAATCGGTTTTTCGACAAAAATCCGCGAACCGCAAAGACAAATTTCGCCTTGGTTTGAAAATGAAGAAAGCAAAGTTGTGTTGAGCATTTCTTCGTAATTGCAGTCGGCAAAGATGATATTCGGATTTTTCCCGCCTAATTCTAAAGATAATTTTTTAAATTTCGGCGCGGCTTCGCGTGAAATCCATTCGCCTGTCGCCGTTCCGCCGGTGAACGAAATTGCTTTAATTTCGTCATTTTTGATGATTGCCGCGCCGGTTTTTGTTCCGAGTCCGTGAACGATATTCAAAACTCCAGCGGGCAATCCGGCTTCGATGCAAAGTTTCGACAAAAGATAAGCCGTCATTGGCGTAACTTCCGAAGGTTTGGCGACCACACAACAACCTGCGGCAATCGCTGGCGCGATTTTCCAAGTAAAAAGATAAAGCGGCAAATTCCAAGGCGAAATACAGCCGACAACACCGAGCGGCTGACGCAAAGTGTAATTAATTGCTTGACCGATGGTTTCGTGCGATTCATTCCAAAGGTGCATCTGCGCCGTCGCGTAAAAACGAAAATTTGCCGCCGCCCGCGGAATATCAACTCTTTTTGCGAGCGAAACAGGCTTGCCGTTATCAACGCTTTCGGCTTCGGCTAAAATGTCCAAATCGCGCTCAATCAGCCGCACAAGCCGCATCAAAATTTCAAACCTTTCATCAGTTGAAGTCTTTGACCACAAAGGAAATGCGCGTTTTGCCGCTTCGACTGCCGCTTCGACATCGCGATCGTCCGAATCTGGAATTGCCGAATAAACTTCTGCTGTCGCTGGATTAAAATTATCCAAATATTCGCCCGAAACAGGTGCGATTAAATCACCGCCAATGTAATTTTCGATTTTCTGCATTGCTTTGATAATTTTTTATTTTAACTTTTTTTTTTTGATAATGATAGTTTTTGCAGAAAACTAACGCCTTGTATGTTTGAGGGCAATAAAATGTCGCTCAAAGAGGAAAATAGTTAAACATTTTCCGACAGTTTATATAAATTAAAATAGGAGGAATGTATATGAAAACTAATAAAGTAAATACCAAAACAGGAAAATTGGTTAATAAAATGAGTGGTTTTACCATCATTGAACTGATTGTTGTAGTTTCGACACCTGTAGGCATTTTAATCGGATTACTTTTGCCGGCTATTCAAAAATAACTTGCAATTATAGACAATGAGCAATAGCGACTCGGCATATTTATCGGGTCGCTATTGCTTCGCCTTAAAAAAGCACAAACAAAGAACAGTAGAATTTTACAAATGTCGTTCCGTTTTTTGTTGAGGTTTCAATTTTTTTGTTGTCGTTTATTGAAAATATGTTTATGATGGTTATGGAAACTTTTTCCGTCATTCTCAATTTTCCGCCCTTTTTTTCAATCTATGCCGCTTTTATTTTCTTTTGAATCCGTTACGGGTTTGCCTATTTTTGTTGGATATATCTTTATTTTTGTTCTCGGCTCGATGATTGGCAGTTTTTTAAACGTTGTGATTCACCGTGTTCCACTCGAACAATCAATAGTTTTTCCTAATTCGGCTTGCCCAAAATGCAAAAATCCGATTAAACCTTACGATAATTTCCCCATTTTGAGCTGGCTTCTTCTCCGCGGAAAATGTCGTAATTGCAAAAATCCGATTTCGGCACGTTATCCCGCAGTCGAATTATTAAATGCTCTGGCTTGGATTTTGGTGCTTTGGGCAATTGGTTTTACTTGGTTTTTGCCTGTTGCGCTGATTTTTGTTTCAGTAATGATTTCGCTGATTTTTATTGATGCCGAAAATATGATTTTGCCGGATGTAATAAATTTTCCGCTTCTGTTTTTTGCAATTATCGTGCGGATAATTTTCGCCTTCGTTCCTGACGAATTTTTTCCACCCGATTTGAAACACGCGCCATTGAACAGTTTATCATCACTTCCTATTTGGCTAAACTCTTTGATTGGTGCATTTATGGGCGCATTGGTCGGCGGCGGTTTTTTGTGGCTGGTCGGTTTTGTTTGGGAAAAACTTCGCGGCGTTGAGGCAATGGGCTTCGGCGATGTCAAAATGATGTTTGCAGTCGGCGCACTTCTGGGTTGGCGTTTGACGTTTTTAACGATTTTCTTGGGAGCATTTTCCGGCGCAATCATTGGAGTTTTCTTGCTTTCGCGCCAAAAAGACAAAGATTTTCAAACACAAATTCCTTTCGGTATTTTTTTAGGCATCGGTGCGGTTCTTTCGCTTTTGTTTGGGGAGCAGATAATTCGTTGGTATCTTGATAATTTTATCCCGTAATTTGAGAAAATACTGTTCTGAATTAAACTGCAATTTCCGCCATACATTTTTTCGAACAATAAAATGTTTTCGAACGAAAATAAATCGCTTTTGTGAGCGGTGTCCAAGTTCCGCATTTGGCGCATTTGACGAGTTTTTGAGCAGGTTGTGATTGTTCGGCTGGTTCTATGGTTTTTGAGTCTTTGGGATTGCTCATTTTACGCATTTGGCGAAACATTCGCCAAACGTGCAAAGCCGTCATAATTTGCTTTCGATAACGCACTGCTACAAGTGCCAAAATGACAACCAGTATTAGTAAAACAATTAATAGTTTGCTCATTATTTCGCGCCTTCACTTTTCGCTAATTGTTGTTGAATGTCCGCTAAACTCGGTGCGTTCGGGTTTATTTCCTTTAATTTTGCAAGATAGTTTTCAGCATCTTTCATTTTGTTCTGTTTAATATAAATTTGCACTAAAAAAAGTAAGGATTTTTCGTGTTTCGGGTTTGTTTCTAAAGCCTTTTTCATTTCAATCGCCGATTTTTCCAAATCCGGCGGCGTTTGCAAAAAATAAGTCAAACCCAAATCATTTCTGATGTCGGTTTCCTTTGGCGAATTTTCTAAAATTTTCGTATAAATTTGTCGGGCTTTTGCCAAATTTTCGTTATTTTTGTTGTAATATCCGACATCGAAATAGGCATGACCAAGTGCGATTGCCGTATCCTTATCTGTGGGATTATTTTGATATGCGCGTTCTAAAAGTCTTGCAGATTCGGCAATCAATTTCGCATCTTGTTTCATCGCGCCGTATTGATAAAGTGCCGTTCCGAAAGTTTTTTGAACCTGAAAGTTACTTGGATTTTGGTCTGCTTCTGCTAATTTTTTACGAATTTCCTCATCAGAAAGCGATGTTTCGGATTCTTTGGAATCGGCAGTTGCCGGATTAGTTTTTAAACGACTGTTTTCTGTCCTTAATGTTTCGAGTTCGGTTTTGTTCAACGCATTGGCAAGAATAAAACCGCCGATAAAGCTGAGAATTACTGCCAAAATTGAAAGCCCTAATGCTTTGCCGTTCATTGTTTTTATTTTAGTTTGAAACTCACAAAAAGTAAAAAAGGCGAAAAGTTTGATTCTCTGACATCAAACTTTTCGCCTTTTAATTTTATCCGGTTATATTTTTATTTCGATTTGCCATCGTCAAATTGCAAATCTTCAACACGGCGACGCGGAAACGGATCGGTTGAACGGCGGCGCGGAACGGTATTGCCGCCGCGTCGGTCAACACTTCCGGCGGGAAGTCCTTTGCCGTGAACAGCTTCTACCAAAATTCTCGTGATTTCCTGTGAAAGCGTGCGATGATCAGCCATTGCGCGGCGACGAAGCGATTCCTTCAATTCTTCCGGCACATATGCACCGATAAAAACACCTTTTCTATTTGCCATAATTAAAATTACAAACTCCTTTTGATTAAAAAATAAAAAAAGCCTTGCAGAATAAAGTAAATCTGTAAGCCGAATTTTGTTACCGTAAAATTTACGGTTGGCAATCATTCATCTAGGCATTTTGTTACCAAAATGCTCAAGCGACCTACCCGAAAACGCCGCTTCACCTTGCGGCGAAACTTTGAGCGGGACAACCCAAAAATCGTTTTCCTATTTGGTCTTGCACCACGAGGAGTTTACCCAGCCGCGCTTGTTACCAAACGCGCTGACGCGCTCTTACCGCGTCGTTTCACACATCACCTTTTCAGGCTGTTCTGTTTTCTGTTGCACTTGTCGTCGCCGGATAAAAAATCCAACGCCCGGACGTTATCCGGCTCGCTGCCCTTCGGTGTTCGGACTTTCCTCTTATTTTATAAAGCGATTACCCGATTTACCTGCTTCTGCAAGGCTGAAAAAATTCTAGCAAAAATTGTTGAACAATGCCAATAAACTATTAGATTGATTTTTTATTGATTGGGAAAATTTTGAATATTTAATTTTCGATTTCAATTGTATCGCCGGATTGTAAAACCGGATCAGGAGTTTTTCCTTCTTTAATATCCTTCAAATTGAATTCGATTGCAGAGAGCAAACCTTGTTCGTTTTTGCGGCGCACGATTACTTTTTTGGCACTTTGTTTCCGTAAACCGCCGGAAGCTAAAATGGCTTGCGTTAATGTCATTCCGCCTGTGTAATTCCTTTGTCCGGCAAGCATTACACCGCCAATGTAGATAAATTGTTGCGAATCAGAAACAGTGCTTGATTTCCCTTCACCGTAAGTAAATTCGATAATATCGCCGGGAAAAACTAAAATATTTTCATATTTCGGGTCTTTCAAATCGAATTTTTCGGTAGTTGAATTAGTGCGTTTAATGATAACTCGCTCGGCTTTCGATTGCACTACGGCTTCGGCACGAACGACGTATAAAGGAATTGCTTCGCGTTGAAGAAATTTTTTGCCTGATTTTTCAACCAAACCTAAAACCGTAATCGAATGACTCGCGTATTCACGCAATTTCACCGAAACTTGCGGATTTTCATAGAGTTTGATTTTTCCTTTCAGTGAATCTTCGATTTCTTCAACTGTCATTCCCGAAACATTTATCATCTCACCCGCAAGCGGATAATCAATCGTTCCATCGTTCAAAACGGTAAAATAATTCGCCGTATTTGCCGGAGCATTTTGCAAACTTATAAACAAAACGTCGCCGACACCGACTTTATAAATTTCGGTTGGTGCCACTGAAACGGTCGAGGCGCGTTTGACAACTTCTAAAGTTTTATTTGCTATCGAACGGGTTTCGGTTTGATTTTCGGTTTGATTTTCAGAAACTTCGGTTACAACTGTCGAATTCGTTTCATTCGTCGTTTGATTTTCCGTTTTTTGATTGTCTGCGGATTCTTTTTTAGGTTTGGTTTTCGGATTTCTCGACTGTCCGAAATTTACTTTCGACGTTTGTGTTTCTTGGGCGCGAACTTGCCCGACGGTCAAACAAACCGCAAACAGCATTAATACAAAAAATTTTATCAGCCAATTACCGCGCATAATTTTTTTACGCAAAATATTTAATTTCAAATCTTGCCCAAAACTTAAATTGGTTTGATTAGAAACTAAAGATATACCAAATTTCCAATTTCATCAAGCGTTATTTAAATCAACGGGAAAACTTCCCGCAACCATACTAAAGGTGTATTAGATGCTGAATTTTAGTTTTTTTTAATTTTTTTTTAATCGAGTTTGCGCTAACGAATTCTAAACAAACTGTTTAACTCGTCCGAAAACAGATGCGCCCAATTTGCTGTAAAAAATTTATGAACTGTTTCTTCAACTTCGTCGGCAGTGGCGCACAGCAAAATTCGTTTGACAACTTCCCGTGCTTCTTCGGCGGCAACTCCACAAATAACATTTTTCACACGCGAAATCGAATTAAAATTCATACTCAATTCACGCGCTCCGAGTCCAATCAAAATCGGCACATAAAACGGTGAACCTGCCATTTCGCCGCAGATTGTTACCGGAATATTTTTTAATTCTCCGGCTTGCAAAACCATTTTCACGGCGCGGATAACTGCCGGATGAAGCGTTCTGAACCAATCTGCAACCAATTCGTTATCGCGGTCAACTGCCAATAAATACTGCACCAAATCGTTTGTTCCGAGACACAAAAAATCAATTTCATCGGCAATTTCGTTGACGACAAAAACGCTCGATGGAACTTCAATCATCGCGCCAAGCCGCGGATTTCCGAAATTTATGTCTTTGCGGCGCAATAATTCACGTTCACGTTCAATTATTTTTTTGGCAAAACGAATTTCGGAAACATCTGAAATCATCGGCAGAATAATGTCAATTTTATTTTCAAACGAGGCTTGCAAAAGCGCACGGATTTGCGTCCGAAATTCTTTGCGGCGTTTGAAACTCAGCCGAATTGCCCGCAGTCCAAGTGCGGGATTTGTTTCTTTTTCCTCAGCATCTTCGACGATTTGCTCGATGCTCAAATCAAATGTGCGAATTTTCACACTGTCTTCGCCAACCATCGCGGCAATTTTTCGATAAGCGTTGATTTGTTCATTTTCAGACGGAAAACCTTTGAATTGATTAAACAAAAATTCCGAACGATAAAGCCCGATTCCTTGCGCTCCCAGTTTTTTCGCTTTGGCGTAACCCTGCGGCAAATCGGAATTTGTGCGAATAATAATTTCAACACCGTCCAGCGTTTTCGGTTTGCCGTTTTGCGGTTCGGCTTTTTCTTTTTTGCTCAATATCAAATTCGATGCAATAGTTTTGTATTCATTGAGTGTTTTATTTGTCGGATGAACGATTAATTGCCCCTTAAATCCATCAACCACAACTTTTTCACCTGTTTGAACACGCCGCAAAATCCCTTTAAGTCCTGTAATTGCAGGCAGATTCAGTTCACGCGACAGGATAAAAGTGTGTGAAGTCCACCCGCCGCTTTCGGTGATAATGGCTTTCGGATTTGACTGAGCAATTTCAATTAAAGTCGAAGGTTTAACTTCCTTGGCAACAATAATTGAGTTTTTTTTCAGATGAATATTTGCTTTTTTTCCACCACCAAGCGCGGTCAAAATTCTATCGGCGACATCTTCCAAATCAATATATTTTTCGCGCAAATTTTCATCGGCAATTGCTTTATATTGGGCAATATATTTATCCGTAACAATTTTTACCGCCCATTCCGCATTAACCTTTTGAATTTTGATGTTTTCTTCTATCCGGCGCAAAAGTGATTTATCTTCGAGAATTAACAGATGCGCTTCAAAAATATTGGCTTTTTCTTCACCGAGCAATTCGTTTTTTTGAAGATTGGTTGTCTTTAAATGCCGTTTTGCCAGACGAATTGCGGCGTGAAATCGTCTCAATTCGCGTTCGATTTGCGAATCTTTTAACGAAACCCGATAAAATTGCCGTTTTCGCCCGTGCAGACAGACGATTTTCCCGACAGCAATTCCACGCGAAACCGCACGCGCTTTGAGTTTTAATTCGGAATTATTAATTTTGTGGGAGTTTTCAATTGTTTCCTCTAAAACAATCATTTTTTTGTTTTTGCCGAGAACATTAACAAATTGTCCGGCAGTTTTGGTTCTGACTAATTGCCGGAAGGAAAATAGGGCTTTAAAAGTGCGGCAAGCGCAGCTAAATTACGAGTTTGAATCAAAATCTCGCCCGGACCTTGAAATTCGGCGACCAAACCTTCGCCTGACATCATCGAACGGAAAAACCCGCTTTTCACGGCTTTCCGCAAATTATATTGCATTTGCCCTTCCCAAGCGACAAGATGACCTGTATCAACAACATAACCTTCACCCGGACGCAAAGTTTTGCGATGAATTGCGCCGAAAGATGAAACAAGTAAAAGTCCCGCGCCCGAAACTTGCAAGACGAACAAACCTTCGCCGCCTAAAAATGATTTTGCACCGCCGAATTTTGTATCAACCTGCAAAGACGTATCGCCTGCGAGATACGAACTCGACTGCACCATAAACGTCTGATTCTGCATTTCGATTCCAGCAATGTCGCCCGGCGCACCTGATGCAAGCGTAACTTCGCCTGCGCCGCCGCGAGCCGTGAATGTTGAAACAAAGGCAGATTCGCCGCCGACGGCACGTTTCAAAGCACCGAAAACGCCGCCTTTCATTTCTGTATTGAGTTCAACATTTGATGACATCGAAACCATTGCGCCGGCTTCGGCATTAATTTGTTGTTCGGCTTGAAGTTGAACAACCGCCAAAGCAAATGCTCCTTGATGTTCAATTGACCAAGTATAGCCGCGTCCTTGACCGCGCCCGTCGCGGTCAACACGAAAAGCTCCGCCGGTGGTTCCGCCTTGCGCTTGTTGCGGTGGTTGTTGAAATTGTTGCGGTTGCGGCGGTTGTTGGGGCATTGTAAAGCCGCAATTCCCGCAAAACTTTGCATTTGGCAATAATGGAGCATTACATTTTGGACAGTTCATAAATTCAATATAAGAAATGAGAGGTGAAAATTGAGCAATCCATAATTCTCATCTCTAATTTCTCACCTATTTTGTTTTTTCGACAATTATTCGGCTTGCTTCTTCGGCATCGTGAGCGAAATCGAGAAATTTTACGTCCGAATCGCTGACGACCAAATTTTCTTGCCAACTTTTTACAACTTCGCGCCAACAATCGCCTAAAAGCACCAGCGGACGATTTTCGATAACGTGCGTTTGAAGTTTATTCCAAACGAGTGAAATCTCTGTTACCGTTCCCATTCCGCCGCGCAAGGCGACAAAACCGACAGAGCGCGAAATCAAACTTTGCAAGCGGTCGTAAAAATGGTCGGTTGCTACTTTATCAGTCAAAAAGCGGTTCGGTTCGCCTTTGAATTGATTCATCACAATACCGAAAACCCGCCCGCCTTTCTCGCGTGCGCCGCGTGAAGCCGCTTCCATTACGCCGAGATAACCGCCCGTGCATATAGTAAAACCGGCTTCTGCGAGTCTTTCGCCGAGTTCTTTGGCTTCTTTGTATTCCGGCGCATTTTCATTGCATTTCGAGCCGCCGAAAATTGTTACGATTTTTTCAGAAGTTTTATCAAGCACTAGATTTTCCAATTAATTTTCTTAAATTATAAACCAAAACTTATTATATTCATCGGCAAATTAATTTCAAACTTCTTGTGCCGCTTCTTCGGGCGTAAGGTTTCCGGCTTCGTGAATGGCTTTGGTCGTGTCGGTAAAAATTAAAATCACGCTTCCGACAACAAAAAAGACGATTAAGCCCAAAATTGCTTGGCGGAATGAACCTGTTGCGCCGACGATGATTGCAAAAAGCAGTTGTCCCATCCAAGACGTGCCTTTTTCTGAAATTTCATAAAGCCCGAAAAAGGAAGATTCGCGCCCTTTTGGAATCATCTGCGAGTAAAGCGAACGCGAAAGAGCCTGTGCGCTACCCAAAACCATTCCGATAAACGCTCCCATAATATAGGCTTGCAATTTAGATTCAAAAAAAGCGTAAGCGTAAATCACAATCGCACACCAAATCAAAAGCGATAAGATTATTGTCCGTTTTGAACCGATAAAACGAGCGATTCGTTCAAACCCGATTGCTCCGGCAAAGGCTGAAATTTGAGCAATCATAAAAATAATGATGAGAAATGAATTATCGGCTTCCAGACCTTTTGAAGTAAAAAGTTCGTAAGAAATAAACACCGAAGATTGCAAAATGACTGTTTGAATTCCATCGTTGTAAAAAAGATATGCAATTAGAAAAAGCATTGTATAGCGCAAACGGCGCAACTCTTTTAATGTTTGCCAAATCTCGCTGAAACCGACGGTTACAAGGTTTTTATCCTTCGGAATTTCTTTTTCCGCGCCGCGTGTTTTGATAGTTTGAAAGGTAATTAACGAAAAAATTCCCCACCAAAGAGCCGCGCCCAAAAAGCAGATTCTCACCGCCAAGCCGGTCGAAATACCTAGTTTTTCGGCGTTGGAAATAAACAACAAATTTATCACCAACATCAGAAATCCGCTTAAATATCCTAATCCATAACCATAACTCGAAACCTTGTCGCGTTGATCTTCGGTCGTAATATCAATCAAAAATGCGTTGTAAAAAACTTGGGCGGCGGCAAATGCCATCGTGGAAAAAATCAATAAAATACTGCAAATTATGTATGAATCTGTTACAAAAAAAAGCAGTGCCGCCGAAACTACGCCTAAATAGCAAAAAATCGCCATCAGACGTTTTTTCAAATGTGTGTAATCGGCAATTGCACCCAAAATCGGCAAAAACGCGACAAGGGAAATAACCGAAACCGCCGTGCAGAAAGCCGGCAATCCTTTCGGTGTAACGGAAAAGAAAAACAAATCAAGAATTACAGAATCCTGACACGGATGATTTGCTCTTGACGCGGCATCAACTCCCGCACACATCGCATTTTGTGCCAAACTGAGCAGATAAGGACCAATCAAAACTCCGATAATAGTTGTAAAAAACGCGGAATTTGCCCAGTCATACATCATCCATCCGAAAATCTCTTTGCGGTCGTTTTTTTGTAAATGTTCAGAGTTCATAAAATTAAAATTTATACTTCAAAGCCTCATTCATTTTGAAAAATACTCCAAGTTTGAGGTTCTGAGGCTCAAGTTTGAGGCTCAGAACCTCAAATTTGAGCCTTAGAACGTCAAATTTGGGGTTCGGAACGTCAAATTTGGGGTTCGGAACGTCAAATTTGAGGTTTGGAACGTCAAATTTGAGGCTTGGAACGTCAAATTTAAGCCTCAGAACCTCAAATTTAGATATTTTTGGGCAAAATCTTCACCTTTTAACTCAAGAGGTCAATGATTGCCGGTGTAATATTGGTCAAATCTTTGATTCTATTCGCTGTTGCCTCTTTTTTTCTGCCCCAAATAATTGTCGGAACATCGTTCAAAGTATGATTGCGAACTGATAAATCTTCAAGGTTGCCGTGGTCGCTTGTCAAGATGACAGTCGTTTTTTCCAAATCAACCGCTTTCAAAACTTCACGGACAAATTCGGCGACTTTGGGCAAATGGATTCGCGCTTTTTCAAAATCTCGGTCGTGTCCGATTTTGTCCGTTATAAAATGCTCGTAAAGCGTAAAGCGAAATTCCTCAGTTAATTCTGCCAAAATCAAGGCGGCTTCGGATGGAGAAAAAAGCGGCACATTGAAACCTCGCTCAATCAAATCTTGATTTGTAAAATCGTGGAAAATTGCTTTTCTTCCAAATAAATCCGGCAGTTTTCTAAATTGCATTCCGGCGGCTTCGACGGCACAAGTGGTCGCGGACTTCCAACGCGGAGTTTCAGAAAAAAATTTCGGCGTGTAGGCATTTGCAAAAATATTAGGTTCGATTCCTTTTTGCTTCAATTGTAGGAAAACAGATTTTTCCTTAATAATCTCGCGCATCGGTTCATTTGGAAAACCTTGTTTATGATAACCGAGTTTTTTCGGTATATTTATTCCCGTGTAAATCGTTGTTTGCCCGGAAGCACTCTGAGGACGACCTTCGATGTCGAGGCGCGGGTCGGTTTGAATTAATTTTCCCCCAAATGGCAATTCGGCTGTTTCTCCCTTGAAATGCGCTAAAGGTTCGAGATTTGCTATCACGGCAAAAGGGTTTGTTTCATTCCGTTCCCCAATTCCAACTCCGTCCAAAAATATTAATAAAACAGAACTTATCTCTTTTGATTGCATAAAATAAGTAAATGTAAAATTTATTCCTCCCGCACTACTTTGTCGGTGTTCAACTTTATCAAATTTTGTGGTTTCCGGTTCAAATATTTGAAAAAAACATTAAATTTTCTAAAATTTCGGGTAATATTGACAATCTATATTGACAAAACAAGGCAAAAAAAGGTAACTTTTTTTAGTTCTAATAATGAATTTCTTGTCGAGTTAGTTTGTTTTTCCGTGTCCCCTTAAACCACCATATACGATTCGACGAAAAATAAATATTGGTCTTTAAAAAATTAGAGGAGTAGAAAATTATATGAATTTGACGCAATTTAGCGATTTTGCAAAATCTTTTGCCGCGAAAGCAACAGCAGCGGCAGTAATGTTTTTCGGTTTGTTGGCAATGAGTTACGGGACGGCGCAAGCGCAAGCCTTTTCGGAGGATTTCGCGGTTGTTCCGGTGCCGGGTTGGACGGTGCAAAATAATAGTGTGCCGACCGGTTCGACGGGTTGGTTTCAAGGAAATACGACAGTTTTTCCGGCGCAAGCAGGAGCAACTAACTCCTACATCGGCGCGAATTTTAATAACACGACCGGCACAAATACCATCAGCAACTGGTTAGTTTCGCCGAACCGCACATTTTCCAACGGCGACCAAATCAAGTTTTGGACGCGGACAACAACGGCTAGTCCGTTTCCCGATCGTTTGCAAGTGCGGCTTTCAACTGCCGGCACCAGCACAAATGTCGGAACCGGTTCAGCCGGAGTAGGCGATTTCACGACAGTTTTGTTGGACATCAATCCGATGTATGACATCGGCGGCGTGTATCCCGAAGTTTGGACAGAATTTACAATCACATTGTCGGGTTTGGCAGGACCGACCAGCGGCAGAGTCGCGTTCAGATATTTTGTTGAAATGGGCGGACCGACGGGAGATAACTCAAACTTTATCGGTATTGACACCTTCAGCTACACACCGGGTGCGCCGGTTGTAGCGGGCGATGCCCCGGCGGATTTCAACGGCGACGGTAAAACTGATTGGGTTACTATTCGCAACACGGGCGGCGGCGCAAACGGTCAAATCACTTGGTTCTGGAACATCAACGGTTCAGCGGCGGCAACTTCAGCTTCGGCTTGGGGATTGGCATCGGATGAATTTTTAACCGAAGATTTTGACGGCGACGACAAAGACGATATTGCTTGCTGGAGACCGGGTGCGGCGACAGTTGCGGCATTCTACATTCTGCAAAGTGCCACCAACACGGTTCGTGTCGAAGCCTTTGGTCAAACAGGTGATGATCCTTCGGTTGTTGATGACTACAACGGCGACAACAAAGCTGATTTAGCAGTTTGGCGTAGTTCAAACGGAACTTGGTATTACCGCACAGTTGCTAATGGCGCAGTTACCTTTATTACTTGGGGTGCAAGCGGTGATTTCCCCGTTCCGGGAGACTTTGACGGAAACGGAAGCGCAGACTTTGCGGTTCAACGCAACAACGCCGGAGCCGGAAACTTCTGGATTCGACTTTCAACCGGAACAGTTCAACCGGTAACCGTCTTTGGATTAAACAGTGATACAGTCGTTCCCGGCGATTATGACGGCGACGGCAAAACCGATATAGCAACGGTTCGTGCCAGCGGCGGAGCTTTAACCTGGTATTGGAGACCTTCGGGCGGCGGTGCAGACCAACAAGTTACATTCGGCGCATCGGCAACCGATTTCCCGGTTCAAGGCGATTATGATGGTGATGGCAAAACCGATATTGGTGTTTGGCGTAATGGCACTTTCTGGACAAGAGCTACAGTTGGCGGAGCAATCGGCAACTTTACTCTCGGAGCAAGTGGAGATTACCCGATAGCTAACTACAATACTCACTAATTTTTTAGTGTGATTTAGGATAAAAAGGAGGCTGAAATTTCAGCCTTCTTTTTATTTTGTTTGGAAATATTTTGAAGTAATGCCGATTTCACGCAAAGTTTGCATCGTAATTTCATTTGTTCCGAAACAGTTTGAGTCTTGAAGTGTTTTATTCAATCGGGAAGGATGAATAAATCGTTCTAAAAAAAAGACATCTTCGGGCGCGGAAAATATAAATTCGTCAATCGCGCCGCCCGTCAAAAGAGCTTTGAGTTTTGCAATTTGTGTGTCAACCGGAAACTTAACGGTAAAAATTTCCATTTCATAAACCTTTGCACCTTTAATTCTTAATTTCTTAACTATTTCGTGATTAAAGCCCTTAAAAACAGGTGCAAAAAAACTTATATCAGCGATAGTTTCATTCTGTAAATAATCTTCAAGCGAAGATAAAATATCATCAGAACTTAACGAAACGGGAATCACGTCGGAATGAATTTGCGAAAATCTCAATCGGTCTGCAACCGACTCTCCGAAAGTCAAAACACGCTTTTCATCGAGGTTGAATAAATCAATTTCGCACTTTTCCAAAAGTTCAAGAAAATAATCAACCGCAAAAACATCAGGGAAAATAAGCCATTCGATTTGTGATAAATTGTTTTTAATAAAATCGAGGTTTTCTTTCGTTTCGATTGCTTCTGTTTCAAAAGCGGGAAACAAAAAAATTTTTGCATTTGATTCTTGAAGGAATTCGATTATTTTTCGATTTGCAGCATTTGAAAATATTCCGTAAGATTTTGTTTCGATAATAGTTTCCATCAAATTTAGATTTTAATGCTGATTAAAGTTTTGGCAAATGGCATTTAAGTTTTATAATTACAACTTGTCAGAACGACTTCAATAAGTTACTGCCACTCGCTATTCTGACTTTTCTTCTATGAAAGCAATGATTTTAGCCGCCGGATTCGGCACAAGGCTTTTTCCTTTAACGATTGACCGAACAAAACCGGCAATTCCTTTTCTAGGCAAACCGCTCGTTGGTTACGTTGCCGAATATATCGCCAAATTCGGTTTTGAAGAAGTTGTTGTAAATCTTCATCATCAACCGGAATCGGTCAAAAAAGCCCTAGGCGACGGTTCGGATTTTGGCGTAAAAATTCATTACACCGAAGAAATTCCCAAGATTTTAGGTACTGCCGGAGCATTGGATAATGCGCGGCATTTGCTCGAAGATGATACCTTTGTCATCGTCAACGGCAAGCTCATTACCGACATAGACATTTCCGCCGCAATCGAAACTCATAAAAACTCAGGCGCGATTGCGACAATGGTTTTGAAGCCGAATATCAAGCGCGAAAAATTTACCGAAGTTTATGCCGAAAACGGCTTTCTAAAAGGTTTTGGCGATTTTGCCAAGTCGCTTTCGGCAATGGAAATCAAAGACGTTACACGCGATTTGTCTGCGCCTCTGATGTTCACCGGCATTCATATCTTAGAACCGCAAGTTTTTGAATATATTCCACGCGGCGTTTATTCCGACATCGTGCCGACATTTTATAATCCGGCGTTAAAAAAAGGAGAAAAAATTGCCGTTCACGTTACGGATGCAAATTGGTTTGAGCTTTCAACGATTCCGCGTTACCTCGATGTTTCACTCGAAATGATGAATGGCGCAAGCGTTCTCGCGGGCGAAAATTGTCTAATTTCGGGCAGAGCCGTCGTAAAAGATACGATTATGTGGGACAATGTTTCAATCGCCGACGACGCGCATCTTTACCGCACGATTATTGCTGATGATGTCAGAATCGAGGCGGGCGAACATTTTGAAAATGCAGCAATCGTTCGCGCCGAAATGGTCAGAAATTGCGAAGAAGTTCCCGAAAAGGCTTTGAAAGGCTACATTCAGGGCGAAAATTATATCGTTCCGTTAATTGAATATGTTTGAATTTCGAGAAAGATTAGAACAATTTTTGCTCGAACAGAATCAATCAACCGAAATCGAGCAACTCACGCCGGACGCTTCAACGCGAGAATATTTTCGTGTCAAATGGCAAGGAAAATCGGCGATTGCCTGCGTTTATCCGCACGATGAATTGGGCAAAACGCAATTTTCCGCGTGTCTCGACGTAACGAATGTTTTTCTCGTTTCAGATTTACCTGTCGCCGAAATTTATGCTTCAGACACGATAAAAAGAATCATTATTCACGAAGATTTTGGCGATACAATTCTGCGAAGTGTTCTTGAAAATTCTGATAAAACAGACAAAGACAATCTCATAAATCAAGCTATTTATTTAATTGCAAAAATTCAAGCAGCAACGATGAAAGCATTTGAATTGAATTCAATTTGCTCAAAACTGAAATTTGATACGGAAAAATTATCTTGGGAATTAATTTTTTTCAAGACGCATTATTTTGAAACTCTCAAAAATGCGCCGCTTTCCAATGAAGAAAATCTCGCGCTTGAAAAAGAATTTCTCGAACTCGCAACCGAACTCGAAACGCGGGCAAAAGTTTTATGTCATCGGGATTTTCACGCGGCAAATTTGATGATTCAAACCGGTGAACTGAAAATCATTGACCATCAAGACGCACGAATCGGCTCGGTCGCTTACGATTTGGTTTCGCTTCTGCTTGACCGTGTAACCGAAATGCCTTCAACAGTTTGGCTCGAATCAAAAAAACAATTTTTCCTCACAGAATGCGAAAAACTCGGTTTAGATGCGGTAAAAGATTTTGATGACGAATTTCAGTTGATGACCGTTCAGCGTTGTTTAAAAGCTATCGGCACATTTTCGTTTCAATCCGCAACTCGCGGCAAAACTCATTTTATTCAATACATTAACCCGATGTTTCAGATTGTTCTCTCAGCTTGCGAAAACCTCAGTATTTTCCCTAATTTACAGCGAATTATAAAAATTCAAATTCAAAATTGAAATTTATCCTAAAAAATATGGCTTTCTTTTTTTCAATTTTCCGCATATAGAGTTAGAAGTATAAAAATATTTGAAAAACGAAATGAAGAATCTATTGATACCAATTTTACTTATCGCATTAACAGTCGGTTTCGGATGCAGAAACTTAAAGCAAGAGAAATCGCTCGACTTAAATCAAACAATTTCTCTTATCGGCAAATGGAAACCTATGAGAGCCTACGACCCGAAAACCGATAAATGGGAAGAACTAAAACGCCCTTCAGACCCTGAAAAAGATTATTTATATGAATTTTTCGATACCGGCGATTTCGGAGTTAATCTGTTTGGTCTTGATACTTCCAAAACTTATAAAACCGATACTTCTGTAACCCCGAAACATTTGATATTAACTGATAAAAAAAGTAAGAAAGAAGTAACATATATTTATAAATTTCAGGGTGAAAGATTAATTCTTAAAATGGCAAGCGAGGAAAAATATGGTGTCGCCAAAGATTTTAATACTGAGCCTAATTTTATTATTTTTGAGTTGGAGAAAAAATAAATCATCAAACTAAAGCAAAATCAGATTGAGTGTCTTGTAAGAATCAGAAGCCTGTGTGTGAGCAAGGACGGAACAATCAACTAAGCCGTCTCTGTCCTTGCTCACGCGCATGCTACCATACTTTCATTCAAAATCTGTCCTAATGCCGCAAATCTATAACGAAAGTGCAAAGTCTTTGCCATTCATCCAAACTTAATGTTTCAGCGCGGCGGTTTGTATTAATTCCGCATTGATTCAGAAGGTTTTCCGCGTTTGAGAATTTACTTTTCAGATTATTCAAAATCGTCTTGCGCTTTTGCACAAAACCGGCGGCGATTATTTCACGAAAAAGAGTTTCATTTTCGAATTTATTTTCATTTGGTTTTAGACTAACAACCGAACTCCAGACTTTCGGAGCGGGACGAAAAGCATTTGGAGGAACGTCGAAAAGTTTTTCTGTATCGAGATAGTTTTGCGTCAAAACTGACAAAAATCCGCGTTCACGACTTCCCTCTTTTGCCGTAATTCTTTCAACAACTTCACGCTGAAACATCAAAATCATTTCGCTGAAAACTGTCCGTTGTTCGATAAGTCTTTGCAAAATAGCGGTTGAAACATTGTAAGGCAAGTTTGCGACTAATTTGATTTTTGGTCTTTGGTCTTTGTTTTTTGCGAGTGCGTAAAAATCAACTTTAAGCGCGTCTTGTTCAATGAGTTGAAAGTGTTCGTTTTGTCCGAATTTTTCCTTTAAAACGGCAATCATTTCCCTTTCAAGTTCAATGGCGATTACATTTGCGCCGGAATTGACAAGTTTTTCAGTTAGCGCACCGCGACCTGCACCAATTTCGATAATTGTTTCACCTATTTGAGGATTGGCGGCAAAAATAATTTTGTTGATATAGTTATTATCTATTAAGAAATTTTGTCCGAAAGATTTTTTGGCAAAAGCCATTGATTTTGTTTTTTTCATCAAAGAATATTCTAACTTTATAACAAATATTCAATCAATTGGCTTATTTTTATTACTTTTGCATTGTAATTTCTACAAAATTGTTCTATAAAACAAATATATTCCTTTCTGATGGCTGTTTTTTAGCCCTTCCCGAATATTTTTTAGGTAAATGATATGAAAACCGAAGATTTTAAATTGTTTTGGAAACCGTCGTTTATTTTTCTGTTGATTTGTGTCTTTTGTGTTTCAATTTTTGCTGAAACAGACCCCAATCCCGATTCGCCTGTGCCTGTGCTTTTGAGTTCACAGACAGATTCGACAAGAGTTCTTGCGGTCAGCGGAAATAACACAAACGCGAAAATGCCCCGATCATCGGAAAATGTTTTTTATCCGGGCGAAAGTTCGGTAATAACGCTTTATGTATCAAATTTGGCTTTGATGCCCGACGAAGGCGCAAATGCTTTTCGCGTTTATTTGGGCAATCAAAACGGTCAAGTTTATGAAATGCAAACACTTGACATCAAAGCAATCAGCCGACAGATTTTTGCTTTGCGTGTGAGACTTTACGAAACGGCAAATTACCGCGAACAGCCACCCGCAAATGGCGATGCGCTGATTTATTTGACTTGGCGCGGGCTTGCCAGCAATGTTTTGAAGATCGGTTTGGGAAGCACAAAAGGAGATATTAAAATTCCCGAAGCTCCGAAATTGGCAGGCTCGAAACCGGAAATTGAATCTGCAAATATTGTGGGTTATTTACACTCAGGCGACCGTGTTCGGTTTATGGAACAAGCCACTTTCGGACCGACTTCGGCACTAGATACAAGAATTCGCCGCATCGGGTTGCGAACATGGCTTGCAGAACAATTTGAAGCGCAATATCCGAGCATTAATAATCCATATCCGAATATTCCTTTAATGCCGACAACAATTCCGTCAAATTGCACCGAAGCTGCCGGACCTCTTTGTTACCGAACGCACTATACACAAATCCCGTTGCAACAATGGTTTTTTAAGGAAGCGTTTTATGGCAATCCGCAACTTCGCCATCGTGTAACCTGGGCATTAAGCCAAATTTTGGTTACAAGCGGCGTTCAAATTCAACAATCAAGCCATTTAATTGCGTATCACAAGGTTTTGTCTGAAAATGCTTTCGGAAATTATCGCAAATTGCTCAAAGATATTACATTAAATCCGGCAATGGGTGATTATCTCGACACAGTTCGTTCGACCAAAAATAATCCGAATGAAAATTATCCGCGCGAGATTTTGCAATTGTTTTCAATCGGTCTTTTCAAATTGAATCAAGACGGAACTTTAATCCGCGACAATCAAGGAAATCCGATCCCGACTTATACGCAAGACGACATTAACAACTTTTCAAAAATATTCACAGGTTGGAACTTTTGTAACCAAGGCTGTGCAAATTCTGGTTCCGGTCTGGTCAATTACAAAGATCCGCTGATTGTCAACGGGGCAAATCACGATACTACTGAAAAAACTCTTTTAAATTATCCGGGCGCACCCAATACAACAATCCAGCCTTGCACAGGTTGCAACACCGACCAAACAAAAATTTATGCCGAACAATCACTCGATCGGGCTTTGGATAATATTTATAATCATCCAAACGTCGCTCCTTTCATCAGCAAATTGTTGATTCAACAACTCGTGATGAGTGATCCGTCTCCGGCTTACGTCGGACGAATTGCCGATGTTTTCAATCAAAACCGAACAAATCCGACACAATTGAAAGAAGTTATTAAAGCAATTTTGCTCGATGTAGAAGCTCGTGGAAATGTCAAAACTGCTCCGCGCTACGGAAAATTACGCGAACCTGTTTTAATGACAACAACAATGGCACGCCATTTTCCTGCCGTTAATTTCTTTGTCAATGGTCCGAGCGATGGGATGTTAAGTTTTTACACGGCACGAATGGGTCAAAATCCATTTTATTCGCCAACAGTTTTCAATTATTATTCACCGGACTATATTATCCCGGGAACAAACATTCTTGCGCCTGAATTCGAATTAATGAACACAGGATTGGGAATTAACCGAATCAATTTTGCTTATACGATAATTTTCAACGGCATCCAGCCGAATGCAACAGACACTTTGCAAGGCACAAGTCTTGTCTTGGATGAGGCAGTCAATATTATTGCCGCCGATCCGTCTGGCAATCAGCTTATGGATTATTTGAATAATAAAATGATGCACGGAACATTAACCACAACACAGAGAACGGCGATTCTCAACGCAGTTTTGACTGTTCCCGAATCAAGTATTGTGCTTCGTGCAAAAACGGCAATTTATTTAATCGCGGCTTCGTCGCAATATCAGGTGCAAAGATAGTCATTTTTTTCGGTGTTCGTTGTAATTGCAAAAGCAATTACAACGAACATCGAAAAACGGACAACGGACAAAATTATGAAAGAAAATAGACGAAACTTTATAAAAAAATCAACTTGCGCTTTAGGAATGACAGCACTTGCAACGCAAATGCGCCATTTCGGAATGATGAGCGCGTTTGCCCAAAATTCTTTGGACAATTCCGCTGTGCCTTCGGATTACAGAGCCTTGGTTTGCATCTTTCTTTCGGGTGGGAATGACGCTAACAATATGATAATTCCGAATCATAACGACGCAAATGTCAGCAATTATCAGGCTTACAGCGACGGTCGCACCGGACAAGGTTTGGCACTTGCTCAAAACACACTTTTACCGATTAACGTGCCGCGCATAGGTAATTTAACTTATGGTTTACATCCTTCTTTCGGCACGGTTACCGGTGGCATCAATGCCGGTTTGCATCCGCTTTGGGCAGCCGGAAAAATGGCAGCTATTACAAACATCGGAACTTTGGTTGAACCGACAACTCGGTTGACTTATCAAAACGGGACTGCCCGAAGACCGTATAATCTTTTTTCCCATAACGACCAAGTAAATCAACATCAAACAGCGCGTTCGGATATGGCTGTGCTAAACGGTTGGGGCGGACGAATTTCCGATAAAATGACAGTTTCGGCAAATCCGGCGCGACTTGTTCCAACTATTAGTTCGCTTGCCGGTGCGACACTTTTCACCATCGGACAAAACACGCAACCTGCATCTTTTGCACCTGCGCCAACGCCTTTGAGCAATGTTCTTGCACTTCTTGGCAGTGATGGTTCAACCATTGGAAATGCGCGAATGGAAGCCCTTAATGCCTCACTGAATATTCCCGATAATTCCGATTTGATTGTTGCGGCAAATCAAATTAATCGTCAGGCAATAGAAATAAGTCAGGCACTCGGGAATAACGTGGAAACTACAGTTGCCTTCCCCAACACAACTCTTGGTAATCAATTGAAACAAATTGCTCGAATTATTAAGAGCCGGGTTGTGTTAAATGTAAATCGGCAAGTGTTTTTCTGCACTTTGGGCGGCTGGGATACACATGCCGGACAGTTAATTAACCAAGGTAATTTGCTTGCACAGGTAAGCCAAGCAATGCGTGCCTTTTATGAAGAAATGATTGTTCAAAATTTGAGTGATAAGGTTACTCAATTTACGCTTTCTGATTTCAATCGCACATTCAACCCCGGTGGTTCCGGGGCGAATGTCGGCAGCGACCACGCTTGGGCAAGCCACGCTTTTGTCGTCGGTGGTTCTGTTATCGGTGGAGATTTCTACGGCGGCAATACTTCAAACGGCACACCGTTTCCGTCGCTCGTTCGCAATGGTCCCGACGATGCCGACAGTGGCACAAATCCCCGTGGACGTTGGATTCCGACGACATCCGTTGACCAATATGCACACACATTAGCGTCTTGGTTTGGTTTAGAATCTACTGATAGGAATTATGTTTTCCCGAATTTAGGGAATTTCCAAACCGACAATTTAGGTTTTATGCTGCCGTAAGAGAAATTGTAGTTGTTACTTTTTCAAAATGAACAGGATAGACACAAATACTTTTTAATCATTTGTGTCTATCCTGTTCATTTTTAGATATTTTGGTTAATTTATTGCGGATAGCCAATTATTTCAACATCTGTGCCGTGTTTGATAATTTCAACATCTTCTAATTTTAAAGCATCTATCAATGAACTTACTCCATTTCCGCCAATGGCAAGCGGTGCGGAATTGCCGCCAATTATAATTGGTGCAAAAATAAAACAGATTTTATCAACCAATTTTGCATCACAAAACGCACCTGCAATTTGAGTTCCGCCTTCGACAAGAACACTTTGAAGTTCGCGGCGTTTCAGTTCTTCCAAAACCGCAGTTAAATTTCTTGAATCAATTCTCTCAACATCAACCCCTAAATCTATTAATTTATTGATTTTTGTTGTGTCCGATGAATTTGAAAAAACCAATGTCGGAGTAATTTCAGATGTTTTTACAAGGTTTGAATCAAGAGGAATTTGCAACCGATTGTCCAAAACAACACGCACTAATTTGCGCCGACGCAATTTTCCGCTTCTGTCCGTTAGCGACGGATTATCAACAAACGCCGTGTTTCCGCCAACCAAAATCGCATCGTGTTCGTGCCTCAGATTTTGCACACGAATAGCAGATTCTTTTCCCGAAAGCGTTGTCGAAACCGATTTTTTTAACGATATTCGTCCGTCCAGAGACATTGCCAATTTTAAATGCACAAACGGACGTTTTTTCTGATGCCAAACGCAAAATTTTTCGTTTAATTTCGCCGCTTCTATCGCTAAAATTCCGGTTACAACTTCGATCCCATTTTCTCTTAAAACCGCAAAACCTTTTCCCGACACAAGCGGATTCGGGTCTTCTATCGGACACACAACTCTTTTAATTCCGGCATTTATCAAGGCATCAGTGCAAGGTTTCGTGCGCCCGTGATAGGAATGTGGTTCGAGCGAAACATAAGCCGTCGCGCCTCGAGCGCGTTCACCCGCTTGCTCTAAAGCTAAAATCTCCGCATGAGTAATATTTTCATAAATATAACTTCCTTCCCCAATCATTTCGTTATCAGACGCGATAACACATCCGACCAATGGACTCGGAGAAACCTGTCCAACACCGCAAGACGCGAGTTCGAGCGACCGTCGCGTCATTTTTATATCAAATTCTGAAAAGTCTTGTGCCAATTCTTATTTTTTATTTTTCAATGCCGATTCGTAATCCGCACGTTTCCAAATCACAATATTTCCTTCGCCAAGCGATTCTTTAATTACATCAGATTGCTTCATTTCGAGAACGTAATCAACGCCGTCAACATAAAAAAAACTCGGTGCAATATCACCCGTCCCGCTCGACCAAGAAACCGTCTGTTTTTTATCACCTTTGGTAACTTGGAAATCATAAAAAACCATCTTTGTCGCCGAATCCAGTAAGGGAAATCCCTTTTCGTGAGTTCCGCTGAATTTGACCGTAAAATCGGGATATTTGATTTCCTTTCCGTTAGAATAATTTACTTTTTCGCCGTAATTTTGCACATTATTTCCACCTGACAAGCCACAAGCAGTTAAGCAAAATGTTATTAATAAAATCCAAAGTTTCTTCATTTTGTTATTTAATTAAACAAACCGTTCACATAATTCTCCGCATCGAACACCATTAAATCGCGCACTTGTTCGCCGATGCCGACGTAGCGAATCGGCAGATTTAATTCTTTTGCAATAGCAACAGCGATTCCGCCTTTTGCCGTGCCGTCAAGTTTGGTTAAAACAATTCCGGTAACATCTGCGGTTTTCATAAATTGGCGGGCTTGTTCGAGTCCGTTTTGTCCGGTTACGGCATCAATTACCAAAAGCGTTTCGTGCGGTGCGCCTTCAACTTCTCTGCCGGCGATACGTTTCATTTTTTCGAGTTCCGCCATCAAGTTTGATTTGTTGTGAAGCCGTCCGGCGGTGTCAACAATGAGAACATCCGCGTTTCGCGCTTGTGCGGCTTTGAGTGAATCGAACAAAACAGCCGCCGGATCAGTTCCTTGTTTTTGTTGAATTATTTGCACCCCAGCGCGTTCTGCCCAAATTTCCAGTTGATCGCTTGCGGCGGCGCGGAAAGTGTCAGCAGCGCAGATTAAAACGCCGTTACCTTCGTCTTTTATCCGTTGAGCGAGTTTGCCGATAGTTGTCGTTTTGCCAACACCATTCACACCGACGACCATTAAAACGTAAGGCTTGATGTCTAAATCGTATTTCGTTTCATCCGCCACGCCGCGCTCGGTTGAATGATGGAGAATGTCTAAAAGTTCCGCTTTCATAATGCGTTTGAGAGCGTCTAAATCGTTTATTTCTTGACGCGAAACTCCTTTTCGGACTGCTTCGAGAATTTGCATCGTGGTTGCAACACCGATGTCGGTTGAAATAAGCATTTCTTCGAGTTCGTCTAAAAATTGCTCATCAATCTGTTTGCGACCTTCAAAAATCGTATCAAGTTTGTTGTTTATCGAATCGCGTGTTTTCTCGACCGCGTTATAAAACCGCACGCCGATTGCTTTTTCCGCTTCTTCTTCCTGTTTTTTCAGCTCTTCGATTGATTTATCGAGACCTAAAACCGAGGTTGAAAATTTGTCTTCGTCTTTCTTTCTTCGCCAAAAAAATCCCATATTTCCTTCACATTTCAGATTTTACATTTCAGATTTGGAATTTATCCGCTCGAAACTTAAATCACTTAATTATTGCTTTCTTTATAAAATAACTTATCAATTCAAACTTGTAATTATAAAAAAGAATTGTAGAAAACAAAACAAGCAAATGTTATTTCGGTGTTTTGGACAAAATGCTTAGAGAAATTTACACTTGAAAATATGAAAATAGAATTAACAAAACTCGCCCACGCACGTTCAGGCGACAAAGGCGACACGGCAAACGTCGGCGTAATTGCCCTTAAAGACGATATTTACCCGATTCTCGTGCGCGAAGTTACTGAAGAAAAAGTAAAAGAACATTTCGGCGAAATGGTCAAAGGCAAGGTTGAACGCTTTGAATTGCCGAATTTGAAGGCGTTAAACTTTTTGCTTCACGAGAGTTTAGGCGGTGGCGGAACGCTTTCTTTAATGACGGACGCACAAGGTAAAACTTTTTCGACCGCGCTTTTGCGGATGAAAATTAATTTGTCTGATGAAGAAATCAAGGAGTTGAGAGTCTCCTGAAAATCACTTGCCGAGTGCGTAGATTTTTATCACATCGCTGAAGAAAATTTTGTCTTTGCCAACTGTAAAACTTGCCAAATAACCGCTGTCGAGTTTTGTAACTTCACCGCCGGTTTTGGACACTTTGCTGATTGAAGTTTCAAACGAACTTTCGTTACGGACAAAATAAATATGCGTTTCATCATCATAGAAATTGTTTGCGTGATTGATGCTCGGCGCGATTTTTACAGCTTCGCCGCCTGATTTTACAATTCTAAAAAGCGCGTTTCTACCATCGCCTTGTGTGAAATATAAATTGTCTTTGTCGGCAATTAATCCGGAGATATTTTGCTTTTCAGCAGGAGAATATATTTTTGTTTTTTCGCCGCCCGCTTTCGGCAATTTATAAATTCCATCCGATTGCGCCCAATACAAAAAATCTTTATCAACCGCCACGCCCGAAGTAATTATCGGCTCGGTTATCGGTTTTGCGTCGCCACCTGTTTTGTCGCACGAATAAATCGGAGTCGGCGGAGCGTTTTCGCCGCCGAAATTGTGCCAGTAAATTTTTGTTTCATCAAACGCCCATTCTGTCGGTGTTCCAACAGTAATCGGCTCACTTTCGCCACCCGCCTTCGGTGTTCTCCAAATTGCTCCGCTTGACCAATAGACGTATTTTTCGTCCGCGTGTAAAACAAAAGTGTCTGGCAAAACGACTGTTTTTTCGTCTTTTTTGAAACCTTTAAATAGCTGAATCGGCTGACCACCAGCAAGCGGCATTTTCCAAACGCCGCTCGTGCCTTCATTCAAACTCGCAATCGTTCCACCGGTTACGAAATAGATAAATTCACTATCCGTGGTCAATGCTTGTGGGTGGTCAATTCGGTCGGTTAGCGCGACTGCTTTTTGCCATTCCGGAGCTTTTTGTGTTTGTGAACAGCCTAAAATTATCGCTAACAAACTCATAAATGGTAGAATTAAGTTTAGTTTTTTCATTATTTAGCAGGATAATCGCCAATCAAATATAAAATCAATCCGACGACAAACGGAAATATATTCAAAATCAACCCAATAACGCCGAACAGACGATTTTTCGTGCTTTGAATCGTGCCTATTGCACCGAGAATCAAACCGATCAGATGACCAATAAACGGCACAACAACCAACAAAAATATCAAAAAAATAATCGCCAATCCCAATTCGCCAAGTCCCGAAGTTCCGTCGGATTTGCTGAAAATATTATCTAAAATTTTCCAAAATCTTTCCGAATAAAACACGCATAAAATCACCACACCGAAATAAAACCAAACGCCGAGAGCAATCAAACACGATGCAACGCCGGATTTTGAATGTTTTTTAATGATTGTTGGATTCATCTTTATTTTCTAAAAAATATTGCTTAATTATCCAATCTTCCGCATCTTCATTAGACATTTCGCCGATTGATGCAATATACCCCGTATAATAATCAGGATCGTCTTTGCGAAAAACGTGAAAACCTTCTCCCTGAAAAGGCACCGCAACAATCGGGGATTTTTCTAATATTTCTCGCCTTTCAGCAAGTGAAAGTCTTTTGATTTTGCATTCAATCCGATAATTTTCTAAAAAATTTTTAAGCCACATTCAAAATCAATTTGTGTTTCAGTAAGTTTTTTTTTCAATAAGAATCACAAAAAACACAAAGAAATCATTTTATTTTTTCACCGCTTTCTCCGTGCCGAGTTGAGTTGAACCGGGAACACCCCATTTTCCTTCGAGCGTGTTGCCTTTGATTTCATAAATCACGAAACCACATTGCTTTGCGCCCGAACCGGCGGCTAAATAATCGCCCATTTTCACGCCTGTTCCGATATATTTTGTGCCGACATCCCAAGCAAATTGATATGTGTCATTCGCGCCTTTTGTTACAACTAATTTACCTTTGTAATCTGTGCCGTCAGGATTCGTGCCGCTAACATCAAACGACCCGACACTTCCAGACAATTCGCCGATTGCCGTAGCTTTTTCCGTGCCGCTCGAATTTACGCCCCATTCGCCCCATTTTCCGGTTAAACTGTTATCTGAATTGATTTTATAAATTACCGCGCCGCAACCTTTTCCGTTTTCTCCGGTTGTGTAAGCAACAGCCAAAGTGTTTCCGCTCTGAACGGCAACTCCGTCGTAACTTTCCGAATCAATTGTCCAACTCATCTGATAAACCGCGTCGCGGTTTGTAACAACCACTTCGCCTTGATAAGATTTGCCGTCCATCCCTGCCCCGTTGACCGTATATGTTCCCGCCAAATCGCTTTTTGTCGAACTCGACGAAGAACTCGTTGAAGAACTGTTCGAATTTGATTTGTTCGTATCCGAATTTGCTTCGGGTGATTTTGTAGCGTTTGTATTTGCGTTCGTGTTCGCGTTTGAATTTGAACCCGAATTTGAATTAGCATTGCTTTCCGATTGCTTCGTGCCAACCGAGCAAGCTGTCATTACAAATGCCAAAACTGCTAACAGCAAAATGTTAAATAATCTATTTTTCATAATTTTTTCCGGTATCTTCTAATTTAAGTTTGGAACTGTTAATTTATCTTTTCCATCTGCACCTTTTTCCCAAACGAATTTTCTTTGCGCTTCGGGCGGCGGTTGCATATTATTGTTCGGTTCTTTGTAATCCGTAAGCCACGGATATTTCGTAAAACTCGCTCGTTTTAATTCAACTTTTCCGGTTTCAGTATCAATTATTTTCACCGATAAATATTCTTCGCTACCCTCTTTTTTTGAAAGTTTGTCAGGCAAAGCAACAACAGTTTTCATATCGGGCGAAATTCCGATGACGTAAATTATCGGTGCGGATGCGCTCGGATCATCGGCAAATGGCATTCCTTTGACTTCAATTTTTTCGCCGGTTTCGACATTCAGAAAAAATTTTCTGAATAAAAGCCAACGCCCTTCGTCGTTTGTCCAAACGCTTCCGACTCCTTCGTCCAATTTCTGCACTTCCGGCTCGTCGCCTTTCATTCGCAAGATATATGTTGTTCGATAATTTTCAATTGAATTTCCGAAACAGCGCAAAATTTCAACTTTCGGATTCGGACTCGTATCACACCAATTCATTTTGTCGGCAAATTTCGGCTCGTCTTTCGGCGACCATGTTTTGCCGTCAACATAAAAACTATATTTCACATCACGAAATATAGGAATCTCGCCAATACTAAAAGCTACGCCGTTTTTGACGAATTTCAATCTGCCACGTTCGACCTTACCATCATTATCGTCTTTATTTCCGCCGCAACCGACAACGAGAAATACGCCAATGAAAGTTAAAATCAAGAAATTTTGTAAATTTCGTTTCATTTAAAAAAGATCTCATTCACCAAATCCAATCGCCCGTAATTGTAGTAAATTTGATTGAGTTTCTTATTTAACAACCCTACAAAAATATCTAATTTCAAGCGAAAAATAGAAATTTTTGATTGTTTTGTATCCATTTGACATATTTTTTTGAATATTTTGTGCGTCATAATAAGACAAATTAAATTTTGGTTTATATTTTCCTTGCATTTTGTTTTAACAAATTCATTTTGTTGAAAATTTCAGCATAAAAAATAAAAACAAAATAGAGAAAAATTATGGCTTTCAGAAAACTTTCCGAAAAATTTTAAGCACTTCAACCGAGGTGCTTTTTTGAAGAAATCGAAAAATTAACGGAAATTTATGTTTGCGCGGTTGTTATTTAGTGCGGACATTTCGAACAAAATGCAGGTTGTCTTCTACCAATCCAACAAACTGAAAACCGCATCAATTCCGACATCAACAACATCTTCGGCATCAATCAAACTTTCGCTCGAACTCGCAGTTTCACCCGATGCGACGACTGCCACGGGCGCAACGAATTTTGTGTGATAATCCGCAGCCTTCAAATCAACACCAAAAATTCCTTTAATCTTTGATTCCGCCAAAAATTCTTGCGGATTTCCCTCTGCCAAGATTTTCGCCCCAATTTTGCATTTTTCCCTTAAAATCAACGCCCAACCGAGCAAAATAATTAAAAAAATTTGCTCTTCTTTTTTTGCATTTGGAGCAAGTTTCAAACTAACAAAATTTTCGGCAATTCGCGGGTTATTCAACTCATAAATCACCAGATTTTCTCCATCGGAATCAGTCCAAGCGCGGTCAAAGCTCGTCCAAGATATTTGCGTCCAAATCAATTTCTTATCATTCTGCAATACAACTTCACCATTTCCCGAAGCATCGAGTTTGATGTTTGCAAATTGTGATTTGGTTTGGGCATCATAGATTTTGAAAACCTCCGAATTGTTTGATTTTTCAGCTTTAAAAACCCAAATTTGTTCTTTTTTTAGTGCGGCATCGGTAATTTTTCCGATGCCGTTTTCACTGTTAATAAAAGCAAACTCGGCTAGCCGTGCGTCATTTAACAAAAGTTGATAAACACTTGTCTCCGAAAGATTTGCTTGCCAATACATCTTGCTCATTGTTATTTTTTCTCGATTATAACTCCGGTGTTTTCAAATTCATAAACTTCGAGCGAAATTTTTTGCCCGCTTTTCTCAAATTCGTAGACATAGCGACTGCCGATTTCCTGTTTGGTCTTTTTCCAACCGTCTTTTTCAAAGGCGGCAAGATAATTTTCGGCAACATTTTGCATTGCGGCTTTATGCACGACTTTTAATTTTTTGTCGTCGCTTGCCCAAACTCGTGCGTCTTGTTTGACAGGCAAATTCATTTTGTCCCAAGGCGCGGTAATTTGAACTTCCTTTACTGAAGGATTCCAACAAGCCGTAAAAAACATGCTGATTATTACAAAACAAATAAATATGGTAATTGTTTTTTTCATTTTCCCTCCAAATTAATTTTGCTTGATAACATCCGGGTTATCTTTTTGGATTTTATCTGCTTTATCGCCTAATTCTTTCGCTTCCGCAGTCATTTTCTTGATATTTTCATTTATCTTATCACGTTCTTTTTCGTAATCTTGCTTGGTTTTCGTATCAATCAAGGCTTGTGGAATTTTTTTGAGTTCCGCCGAAAAATCCGAACGCAATTTCATTTCTTTTGCTTTCGTTTCCAGATATTCCTTATATTTAGGATTAACTTTCAATTTGCTGGCTTCGTCGAATTTTTCACTAGCTTTTTTGAAATTCTCGCTCATTGCGTCATAAAGCGGAAAGAGTTCTTTACCAAAATCTCGCACTTTGTCAACTTCGTCGTTTGATTTTATGCCATCGACTTTTTTGACATATTCCTCATATTTTTTGGATGATTTTTCGACATTCTCATTCGCCGTTGTAATAAATTTATTCGCTTCGGCGATTATGCCGTTGGCTTTTTCCGTTTCCATTCCGTCCGAACAAGCAAGACCGATTAAAATTAAAACCAATATTGCTGTTAAACCATTTATATTTTTCATTTTTTTCTCCTGTTTATAATTAATTTAGTTTATTTTTCCTTAAAGTTTGATGCAGGCAACGAAAAATCCGAATGCCATGCACCAAACATATCATTTTTCTGAAAAACCGAATAGGCAAAAGCCGACTGTGTATTCGCAGTTTTCGGTTTGAATCCGGTTTTGCGGTCAATGGTTAATTCCTTTCGTCGGGAATCAATCAAAACCAAAATTTGCCGATTTTCCTTGCCAAATGTGCCGTCTTGGTCAAACAATTCGAGTTTGATTTGCACGCCTTTCTCTTCGATTATTTTGTATTTTCCTGTTTGCGTAATTGGCGGATAGCCCATTTGTTTGAAATTGCCCTTATCAAAAGTCCATTCCAAAAACCAAGCGTTCCCACCGTTTGTTCCTTCCAATCTCCAAGTTCCTTGGATTTTGTCATCATTCGATTGCGAAAATGCAACCACCGAAAAACTGAATGTCATTAGCAAAAACAATAAAATTCTCATAGTTTTAAGTTCACTCCTTGAACATTTAAAGTGTAATTTTTCACTAAAACATTTCATTTTTACCGAACCTCATTACAGGAAATTTTGGATAAAGTTAGTTGCGAAAATCAATGTTAAATTCCGTAAATATTGAATCGGCATAATTGCTTTTCCGTCTTCCAATCTGTATCCATTCGCGGGCAAATCTCTTATTGAATTGCCAAACCTATCGGAACATTTCCCCAAATTGCGTCTGTTTGCCAAGCATTTGCGTTAAATGTTCCGTCCAAAGTCCCTGAAATTTTGGCGGGGAAAATTAATCTCACTCCACCGAGATTGATGCTTTTGGCATAACTGTTATCAACGATTTTTCCGTCTTGTCCGACAGTAAAATTAACAGTCCGAACAAGTTGATTTGCCCGTAAAATCTTGATTTCGTAGTTTCCTTTGTTTTTGTCTAAGAAAAACATTGAAGAAAAATCGCTCTGACTTGTGCTTTTGTTGAAAGCACGGACATTATCAAAATTGAACTGCATTAAAGTATAACGATGGTGCGGCTCGTTTGCTCCGCTCGTCATAACTGATCTTTTGTAAGCACTCGATTTGGAAATTTGTTTGCCGTTATAAAATAGAAAGCCTTCGGTTTCGCTTTCGGAAATGTTTCCTTTGAAAACAAATTGGGTTGAGATAATCGGAACTTCTTCATCCATTTCAGGATTTACCCAAACGTAACCGAGCGGCAAATGCCAATCGTAATCAACCATAAACTCTTTTTTTCCTTTGTTTTCTGTAATTGTTTGGTCAAGCGTTAATTGATTGACTTTGTATTTCCCGCTAAACATAATTTTTTCTGCTCCGGTCAAAGCATTTTTGAATTTTATACGGAAATTAAATGTTCCGACTTCGATTCCGGCGAGTTTTTCTTCAATACTTGAATCGGGTAATTCAGCCGTAACTTCTTCCATTTCATCTTCAATCAACGAGGGCGTTTTCATATCTTGTTTGAACCAAGGTGTGCCGTTGGCTTTATCAAATTCAACATAAAAACGACTGCCTGATTCAATCGGACCGATAACATCAAATTTTATTCTTGGCGACCAACTATTTGTGTTGTAAATCGGTTCAGAGGCTTTCGGGTTATTCCAATATCGCAAATATTTTTGCGGTGTAATTTGGATTGTCCGTTTAAGCAATGTAACTTCTGCGGAAAAAGCCGAAGTAACAGCAATCAATCCAATAATCATCATTAATAAATATTTTTTCATAATTTCTCCAATAATCTGTTCGGTAAATCAGGCGGTTTTTCAAAAAAATTAAACCGCCTGATTAATTTTCTTAGCGCAAACGCATCGAAGGATCACCCAAAAGAACGAATGTTCGCAGAATCTCATCGTTTGTAATTGTGCGTTTTGCCAACAAATGTGCCTCGCCAAATGTTGCACCGCCAAGTAATTGCCGATGAATCTCAACATTTAACGCTCCGTAACTGTCCGGCAAACTCGTTGTCGTTGAAGTCCACGCCGCAATTGCGCCGCCCGCAGGATTTTTCACCAATGATTCGCTCAAACTCGAAATCGTCGGATGATGAAAATATCCGTTCAAACAAGTCATCGTTACAAAAACCGGCAAATTGTTTGCGTTTGTCAAATTTTCTGCATCGGCGCGGGTAAGGATATTTCCACGCCAAATACCGGTTGAGCCGTGTCCAACGTATGAAATTATTTTTTGACCACTCGAAACAACATTCAAAATATTGTTTCTGACCGTCGAATCGGGTGTTTCGCCGCGTGAAATATTTACAGTATTCATTGCCTTTGGCAGAATATCGCGCACGGCTTGGTTTGCGCCTTCAAAGTCAAAACCATCGCTGATGTCAGAAACAAAAGCCGCTGAATTTGAAGGCGTTTGATTTGCATAACTGACTATTTTTGCAATCATTCCGTTCAATTCAGCCAAATTTATCGCCGGAATTCTACCGACGGCGATTTCGCCGACACCGTCATCGTTAAAGTCCGCAAACCATTCGTCGCTCGCCGTTTCCATTGACAATGTATCAATCAAACGAGTTGGAACAATATCGGCATTTCCATTTAGATAGAGCTTCGGATCAAAGGTTGAATCACCAGCCAAAAGCACATAACGCGGTTTGATTTGCCAATTTGTAAAGGAAAAATGCAGGAAATTTTTCAACGAAGTTGTTGATTTTTGACTGAAATTAAATTCGTCGTAAATGTCCTGAACATCAACCGCGAGAACCTTCAAACCTTGCTGTTGGCGTTGTTTTATCAGCGGATTTAGTGATTTAAGAAACTCTCGTTTTGTAATAATTACCAAATCCGCACCTTGTGCCGAACGCAAATCGGACGAATAATTTGCCGCAATTTCCGTCATCGGCATAACATCTGCCGTCATTAAAATCTTGCGTGTTCCGTTGCCGGCTGGAGTTACGGCAAACGTGAATGAACGCTCAACTTCCTGACTTCTACCAAGCCTTGAACTCAATTCAAATACATTGTTCGCATCCGTAACATCGAAAACACGGACATTTTTTGTCGAAAATCCCGCAACCGTGATTTCTTGTCCGGCGTTCGTTTCAAAACGGATTTGGTTATTTTCGGCGCGAAATTCACGCGGAAAACTCAGCCGAACATCTTCGACCAAACTCAAATCATTTGCACCGCCAACTGCCGTCAAACGAATTGTATTCTCGCCCGATTGCAAAAGAGTTGAGGCAATCTGTGTTTGCAAAATTCCTTTTTGCAATGCTTCAAAAGTGATGTTTCCGGCATATTGCCCATTGATTTCTACATTGACATTATGCGAATTTCTCGTTAAACCTTGCAGTTTCACAAAAATTTCGGCATTTCCGTTTTGGACAACATTCGAAAGCGTCAAATTTAGATTTGCTCCCGCGTTGCCTACCGATGCACCGAAAAAGTTTTCTTCTTCGCCATTGAGCAAACCCGAAAAATAAGTCGTGCGGTCTTTGCGTTCAATGGTTGCCGTATAAAATTGCTGATTTGAAGGCGCACCTTGAGCTTCAATTTTCTCGATTCGGCGACCTTGCGATGTTGAAGCAACAAGCGAATAGTTCCGCAGATTTGTTTCTGTCGAATCAATTCCGATGCCGTAAAACTCAATGGCTTCGAGCGTTTGATTTTCCGTCAAAATGACGTTTATCGGTTGTTCAATACCGTCAACATACAATTTTAAGAAATTTGGATTTGCATTTGTCGGCAAACCGTTGGCAAATAAGTCCATTGCTGAAACTCGATAAATCCCCGAATTTTTAACCGCAAGTCGAACACCGTCAAACCGTGAAAGTGCATTTTGAATTTCAATTTGCTCGGTTGTCGGTTTTTTCAAACTTGCTTTTTCTTCCGTGAAAAGACTTCTCTCTGCATTGGATTTATTCAACTCTGTAAGCAATTTTGAATTTTCGCCACCGTAATTTTGATTCGTGTTTTCAATTACATTAAACGAACCGAAAGTTTCTTTTGTGCCGTCCAAATCAACCGCTTCGATGTAATAAACCGCGTCGTTTGAACCATTTGCGTCAAATAAACGATATTCAAAACCGCTTTGCAATTTCGCTTGTGTCATCAAAGCCGAGCCTGCAACAAGCGAATCATTGACCATTTCGCGTCTGCCTTCTCGTTCACGATAGACATTGAAACCCAAATTATCGCTTTCAAATCCGGTTTCCCATTCAAGTAATACGCCGTTTTTATATTTTACGGGTTTTGCGCCGGCAAATCTAACTAAAGTTGGTGCAAGAACTTGTTTGTAAGCCGAAAATTCAGATGTATCGTTTGTTATTAAATCTGTTGCCGTAGCTGAAATATAACCACCGACAGGAATCGGATTCGGCACGGAAAACGTCGCGTTTCCGCTTCCGTCAGTTGTAACCACTGTGTTTGTAATAAAAGTTTTTCCTTCTCCGTAGCCGCTTGGATCGGCTGTTGTCGAAGTGTAAAACTCAATACGGAACGAACGGTTAGGTGTTGAATTAAGTTTGCCGTTGATGGTCGTCGTAATGTAATCAATGGAAGGAAAATTCTGCAAATTGTTTGCCAAATCCGGGTCTCCCGAATCGTTTTGCGTAACACCGTCATTGCCTAAATCAATGCCGATTCCGCCGTTGTCATAAATTGAATTCTGCCGAATCAGATTTCCCGTGCCGTTTCCAATAATGGTAATTCCGGCACGTCCATTGCCGACACCGCCGGCGATAATGTTCGGCGCAACGTTTCCGCCAAAATCTTCACCGATTTTGACGTTTGAAGAATTTTGCAAAAAGATTGAAAATCCGTTTCCGAGAAAAGTAGTTCCGGCGGCATTTGTGCCGAGCTTATTGTTGGTGATAATCCCGCTGGTAACATTTCCAATATTGATGCCGTAAAGCGCACCTGAAATCAAATTTGAATCAATCACAAAACCACTACCGCTGACAACAATGTTCGAACCGTTGAAAAGATAATCGTCGCCCGCCGCGTTTGTGCCGATGTAATTGTTTTGAACGAGCGTATTTGTTGCCGAATTCAAAATCTGCACACCTATGTCCGATGAAGGAATTTGCCCCGATATGACGTTTCGATGAGCGATTGTCGCGCCGCCAACAGTGTTGTTCGGCGATTCGATTCTGACACCGAAAACGCCATTCGGCAAATAACCGTTGCCGTCGGCTTGCGAACCGATATAATTTCCCGCAATCGTATTATTTGTCGTCGTTGTTCCGGTAATATAAACGCCGCCGCTGTTGTTGCCTGAAATGATATTCCGTGCAGAAACAGTTGTTCCGCCGACAATATTTGAAGTTGTAACATTTGCAAGAATTCCGCCTTGCAAAATTCGAACACCGTTCAAACCATTGCCTAAATCAATCGCTCCCGTTGCATCAGTTCCGATTTTATTGCCTTCGATTCGATTTGCATTTGCTCCATCGTTGAAAATCACACCACTGTTCGTGTTGCCTGAAATAATGTTTCCGGCACCCGCCGTAGTTCCGCCGATGACATTATTGTTTGCCAATTCAAATAAACTAATGCCATTTGAATTGGGCAAAGCCGCCGAACCGTCAGCTTTTAATCCGACAATATTTCCTTCAACACGATTGTTTGCCGCTGCCCCGCTCATCTGCAAACCGTTTTGCGTGTTGCCGGAAATGACGTTGCCTGCACCCATTGCTGTGCCGCCGATGACGTTTCCGGTCGAACCGCTTCCGTCAATTTGAATGCCAAGCGAATTCGGCAAAGCCGTCAAACCGTCAATCTTTGTGCCGATATAATTTCCCTGCACGATATTATTTGGCGAATTATTTTGCAAACTGATTCCTTGATTATTGCCTGAAATTAAATTTCTTGCCGAAGCTGTTGTGCCACCGATAGTGTTGGCATTTGCACCTTGTAACAGCACGGCTTGAACAATGTTCGGAACTGCCGTTGTGCCAAACGGGTCGGTGCCGATTAAATTTCCTTGAATCGTGTTGCCGGTCGTTGCAACGCTGAAGAAAATCAGACGAACGCCGAACTGATTGCCGGAAATGACATTTCCCGCGCCCGGAGCTGTGCCGCCGATGGTGTTGTTTGCTGCATCTTGAATATAAACGCCAGCTACATTTGCAACTGCCAATCCCCCAAAGCCGAGTCCGATCCAATTTCCTTGAATTGTGTTGTTTTCGGCGAATGCAACGCCAACTCCGATTGAAGAATTTCCGCCGATATAATTTCTCGCCCCTGATGTTGTTCCACCAACTAAATTTCCTGTTCCGGTTATAATCAAAACTCCTGTTTGTTGCGGACGCGGCGTTCCGGTAAAGCTCATCCCGACTGTGTTGCCCTGCACAACATTATTATTTGAACCTGTGCCGTTAATATACACACCATAGATATTATTTCCGGCAATAAAATTTCCTTCGCCCGTATTTTCTCCCCCGATGGTGTTTCCGGCAACTTGCAAAATTTCCACACCGTCGCCCGAATTTCCAACATCGTTATTGCGTGTAACATCCAAACCGATTGTATTTCCGCGCAAAACATTTCCGGTTGCGCCTGTGCCTTCAATGATTACACCGTCAGTAGTATTTCCTGAAATCAAATTTCCTGCGCCCGTTGCCGCGCCGCCAACTGTCGTATTGATTGCACCGCTGATTCTGATGCCGTTCGTCGCATTGCCAATCGCGCTCGTGCCGAAAACATCCGTGCCGATGTAATTACCTTGAATCGTATTATTCGGAGCTTGAGAGAAAAGCGTGTCGCCCAAAATATAAATGCCGCTGCCGTCAAATCCGCCACCGATGCTCGTGCCATTTGCAGAAATCACATTTCGCGCATTTGAAGAGGTGCCACCAACAGTATTGCCGCCGGAACGGAAAAACAAAATACCTGAATTTCCGTTGCCAAGCGCAGTCGAATTTCGATTTAAACCAATATTGTTGTTTTGAATTAACGCCGCCGTCGCGGGTTGTGAAACGGCGATTCCGTAGCGTGTGTTGCCAACAACAATATTTCGTGAGATTAATGTCGTGCCGCCGATTCGGGCATTTGAAGCATTTACGGAAATGCCGTTAAAATTGGGTAAAGCTGTAACATTCGCATTATCCGAGCCAATAAAATTGCCTTCGATAATCGCGCCGTTGCCGTTTATTTCGATGCCTTCGCCACCGAAACGATAAATCGCCAAACCGCGGATTGTTGTGTTCACGCCGCCTGCGTCAATCCGCAAACCATCAACAAATCCACCCGCAAAAAGTCCGTCAAGTTGAATGCAAATCGTCGCATTGCTTCCTGTCGCCGCCGTGTTCGGGAAAGCTCCGGTTTGCGAATAACCGTTTATCGTAACCGATTCGGTAATAGCCGGCAGAGCCGTCGAAGGAAAAATCGCCTGCGGACACCCGCCGGGAATTCCAAAATCAATAATATTCGCCCCCGCAAAAGCGTTTGCTTCCTGAATCGCCGCCCGAAGCGAACAATTGCCACTACCGTCGTTGCAAAAACCGTCGCCCGGTAGCGCGTCAGCAATGTCGCCCGTTGTATTTACGACAAAAACCGATTGCGGAATCAAATAATTTTGTCCCATCAATTCTTCAATAGATTTTTCTTTATTGACAATATTGGCTTTTTCAATAAATTCAAATGCCTTTGCACCAACATTTAGAATTAAACTTGCACATAAAATCCAACAAATACGGTTGTAATATTTCATTTTTTCTTCCTCTGCGTATTTACTTCAATTCTGCAAATACATCTTTATTTTCAATTTCTAAATTTCTTGCTTTTTTTTCCAACTCTTCCGCCTCGGTTAAAATTTTGTCTGATTTCGAGTTGTTGTCATCGAATCGTGCGGTCATTTTCTGCGGGTCATCAATCTCTATGAATGCCAAAGCATTTCCTTTTTGGATGACAATTGCTTCAGCCCGCTTATTAAACTCATCTGATTTTAATTTTGCGTAATCTTTGTATTTCGGGTTCAGATTCATCCGCGAAACATCATCAAACAATTTCGATATTTCCTTTAGAGATTCACAGATTTTTTCATAATCGTTAAAAATTGACTTTGCTTCGCTATTTTGAATTTTTTTGTATTCAAGAAGTTCCTCGGGATTTTGAATATTTGCACTAAAAAGTTTATTTTTGCGATTATTCGTTTTGGTCAAAAGATCATTAGCTACGATTATTTTTGTATTTGCTTCATTAATTAGTTTGTTTGCATCTGTAAGCTGATTTACATCACTGCAAGTCGTAATTCCGATTAATAAAGCGATAAAAATAACCATTGCACTAAATTTCTTTTTCCCGTTCATTGAATTTTCTCCTTTTCCCGACTTCTAATTTAAGAAATGCGTGATTTTACTTATCGAAAGCTCAGCATCAAACGCTTTTTGCTTCATTATTTCTGCATTTTTTCTAAAATCGTTTTCTTTTCCTGTTTCAAATGCCGCAGCTTCAGTAAATCTGGATGCGGCATAACGATATTTTCCGAGTGCTAAAAGCGTATGCCACAAAGCAATTTCAGCGAAATTTTGGCTTATTTCGTAATTTTTTTCTTCAAATGCTAATTGTTGTGCTGTCTCCGCATTGTTTCGTTCTTTTTCAGCCTCAGTGGCAAATTTCTTTGCATCTTTTTTTAAGGCGTTCGCCAATCTTAATTCAGCCCTCGTTGCTTTAATTGATGAAAAGATGTTTTTGGTAAAAACCATTTGAAAAATATTGAATGTTTCGGTCATTAATTCCGTCTCCTGTTTTTTATTTGTTTTTTTACTAAAATTTGTCCTTGAAACCTTTTCGTTCCGCTTCCCTTGCGTTAAAATTTTTACAAGTGTTTTCAAGTTTTTCCTTGACGAATTCAAATTTGCCAAATAATTCGGTGAATGTCGTTCTTTTTTAGTGAAAGTTTCGGTGAAAAACGGTGAAAAAGAGTGAATTGAAGTTAAATAACTGATTTTCATACAGTTATGGAGAATAAAATTTTTCGTTTTTACGAATTTGGCGGATTTAAACTTGACTCAAAAAGGCGAATTCTCTTCAAAAATGAAGAGCAAATTCATCTTTCAGCTCGAGTTTTTGATTTGCTTTTAATATTTGTTCAAAATGAAGGAAAAATTCTTGAACACGATGAATTGTTAGACAAGGTTTGGGAAGGAACATTTGTCGAACAATCAAATCTGAAAAAATCGGTTTCCGCTCTTCGCCAAATTTTAGGAGAAAATCCTAATCAAAGCCTTTACATTAAAACTGTTCCGCGTCGCGGTTATTGTTTCGTAGCATCCGTAAAAACCGTTGATGAAATTGATGAATCAATAATTTCCGAAAATAAAATTGAATCAACCCAGCCGGAAACAAAAACCAATAATTCAAAAGCCGATAATTTTTTACAAAAAAATAAATTTAAGTTTTTTGCTCTAGCCGCCACGCTTTCGATTGGAATAATTTTAATATTGGCTTGGAAGTTTGGCTTTAAAAATGGTGCCGCCGATAATTTCAAATTTGAAAATCTTAAAATTCAAAAACTTACAACCGCGGGAAATGTCAGCCAAGCCGCAATTTCACCTGATGGTAAAATGGTTGTTTATACAACTTACGACAATCTCAGCCGACAAACACTTTGGGCAAAACGAATCGGTCAAACAAATTCTATCCAATTAGTTCCGGCGGGAGATGAGCATTATGAAGATGTTGCCGTATCGCCCGATAATAATTCGGTCTATTTCGGAACAATTAAAGATAAATCTCAGGAAGATTTATTTCGGATACCTATTTCCGGCGGCGTTACTCCACGCAAAATCACGGAAGATATAGCCTCGATTCCAACATTTTCACCTGACAGCAAACAAATGGTTTTTGTTCGTGATACTCCGGACAAATTAAGACGTTTAATCATTGCTAATGCTGAGGACGGAAGCAATGAACGTGAAATTTACAATGTTCCCGATAAACATAATTTGATTGCACCTGCTTGGTCGCCCGATGGCAAAAGAATCGCTTTTGTTTCGAGCGATGTTAATGAAAAAGGCAGAACTTGGACAATTTCGGAAATTTCGCCTGATGGCGGCGCAGTTAGAGCAATTTTTCCACCTAAAAAAGAAAAAGTTTTGATGGCAACTTGGCTACGCAACGGCAGTGGATTAATAATGGCGGCTGAACCTGCCGATTCGCGCCAGATGCAAATCTGGCAAGTTGCCTATCCCGGCGGTGAAATTTCACGATTAACCAATGATTTTTCAGACTATGATGCTATAACTTTAAGTTACGACGGAAACGCAATTTTATCTGTTCAAAGCGACCGAATCGGTGATCTTTGGAGTATGAATTGGACAATGCTTCAAAACACTACACGGTTAACCGAAACTCAGAACTTGAGTGGCGTATTCTCTGTTTTACCAGATGGAAGGTTTTTGTGCGAAACAATGGAAAATGGACAATACCGCTTGCAAATGTTTAATTCTGACGGCACAAATCCACAAATTATTTCAACAAATCCGGCAAGTGAACGTGCGCCAACGATTTTGCCCGATGGAAAGAATTTACTTTATATTTCAAGACGTAGCGGAACTCAAGAAGTTTGGAAATCGGAATTAGACGGTCGAAATGCTACCCAAGTTACAAATGACAAAACTTTTTCGATGCATCCTAAAATTTCACCTGACGGTAAAGAGGTATTTTATACGGTCTATGATAATGCAATCTGGCGGCTTGCCAAGATTCCAATTAATGGCGGCGAAAAAACTTTTTTAATTGATGAACCGGTGAATGTATTTAGTTTTTCTCCAGACGGCAAATTTATCGCATATAATTTTCAAGATCCTCAAACTAAACGCTGGATGATTGCACTCAGAAATGTTTCTGATTTCAAATTGGTCAAACAATTTGATGTTACAACAATTTCCCTGCTTGATTGGTCGCCCGACGGCAACAATATAATCTACAATTCATCGGAAACATTTCGTGATGGCGGAAGTCTTTGGCTACAACCCATAGATGGCTCAAAACCGAAACTTCTTTTGGAAACTAAGGACGATAGAATTTATTGGGTATCTTGGTCCCTCGATAAACAGAAACTTTTTATGACTCGCGGGAGAACGGTCAGTAATATCGTTTTATTCACGAAAACCGCTCAATAACGCCACGGTTTTTGAACAGTCTTTGTGTAATAATTTTCACAGAATTAATTCTTTGCTTTATGTCTATTTTCAATTATTTCAATTTTGAGTTTTCAAACAGCTTCCAAATATATTTTAACCTCAATTCGGGATTCAAATCGGGATAAGAATCATTTACCGCAAAGACACTGAGATTTTTATGAAAAATAGGAGAAATTTCTATGCCTATTTTTAACATTTCGAAAATTTTCTGAAAAAACTCTCCGTTTCTCTGCGTCTCTGCGGTAAATAACTTTTTATCCCGAACTCAGTTTAATTTAGTTCGTTACGGAACAAAAATATTAGGAATCGGTTTATCGCCCGCAACCCCAAATTGCTGAATCAGCGTTCCGGCGGTTGTTCTCTGAATATACCAAGTCGAATTTGATGGACGAAAAACTCCGGCATCTACTTTCCCGTCGCCGTCAAAATCTCCCGAAAGCGGTGAATCGCCGACAGTTCCAAACGGAAAGGCAAAAAATGAATTGTCTTCACTTCTGAGAACAAACCAATTCCCGTTTGACGGACGAAAAACGGCGATGTCGGTTTTGCCGTCGCCCGTAAAATCGCCCTGGACTGGTTTGTCGCTGTTTGCACCGAATTGGTAAGCGATTAACCCCGCCGAACTTCGCAAAATCCACCATTCAGCCGCGCTTTGACGAAATATTGCAATGTCGGATTTGCCATCGCCGTCATAATCGCCGACTGCCGGAATGTCGCCCGATGCGCCGAATTGTTGGATAATCGTTCCGCCCGAAGATTTTGAAATATACCAAGTTGAATTTGACGGACGAAAGACTGCCACGTCTGCTTTTCCATCGCCGTCATAGTCAGCGGGCGCGGGAATGTCGCCATTTATACCAAATGGAAAAGCGTAAAATGAAGAATCTTCCGAACGCAAAACAAACCATTGTCCGGTTGACGGACGGAAAAAAGCCACATCGGTTTTGCCGTCGCCCGTAAAATCGGCAGGTATTAACTTGTCGGTTGATTGTCCGAATTGAAAGACCGCATTTCCACCGTTTGAAGATTTCAAATACCACCATTCGCCCGCTGTCGGACGAAAGATTGAAATATCGGTTCCGCCATCGCCATCGAAATCAAACTGAGCGCGGGAATCATTTCCGCTTTGGAGACGGACAAGGCGTAATTTGTTTTGATTATTAAATGCCGTAAAATCTCCGCCCAATACCACCTTGCCGTTCGGTTGAACGCCGACTGTCCGAACAACCGCGCCGGAATTTACTCCGCTGCCCGCATTAAATAAATTGTCGAGCGAACCATTCGGGTTCAGACGTGCCACATTTTGGGAAATATTTCCGTTATACATCGTAAATGCGCCGCCCGCGATAATTTTGCTGTCCGCTTGTAAAGCAATTGAACTGACAAAAGCATTAAAACCTGGGGCTGGATTGAACGAAGTATCAAGACTGCCTTCGACGGTCAAACGTGCAATGCCGTTGCGCGAAACGCCACGCACGTTCGAAAATGCTCCGGCAATAAGAATTTGTCCGTCCGGCTGAACGGCGATTGAATTAACCGAGCCATCGGCAGAAGTGCCGGCGAGAAAATTGAAATCAAACGTTCCGTTTGAATTAAGCCGCACAATTCTCTGGCGCGGGTTTCCGTTGAAGGTTGTAAAATCGCCACCGATGATTATTTTTCCATCCGATTGAATTTTTAGTGCATAAATCAAATTGTTCGCACCTGAGCCGGCGTTAAAAGAATTATCTATACTGCCGTCGTTGTTGAATCTAACGATATTTCCAACGCCGTCAAATCCGGCGGCGAAAATTTTGCCGTCCGCCTGCGTTTCGAGCGCACGCGGGAAAATCGGCGAATTTACCGGCTGAAATGTCTGGTCGAGTTCGCCGTTCGGAAAAAATCGCAAAATGCGCTGAACAGATTGATTTCCATATCCACCAAGCAAACCGCCGATAAGAATTTTGCCGTCCGGTTGAGTCGTCACCGCATAAACGAAATCGTTTGCGGCACTTGATTCGCCGCGTATTTCGTAAATCGGATTAAAACTTTCGGCGAGCGTGCCGTCGGCGTTTATCAGCGCAAAATTCGGACGACCTTTGCCGTTCACCAGATTGAAATTTCCGCCGATAAGAGCCTTGCCGTCGTTTTGAACTTTTATGGCTCTGACCGTCGTGTTTTCGCTGTTAGTCAAAACCGCGCCGGTTCCCGAATTAAACGAAGCATCGGGCGATGCGTCCGCATTAAGCCGCGCAATGCCGTTGCGATAAACAACCTGAGGATTGCCTGTCAGATTTGAAAATCGTGTGAACGCTCCACTAATGAGTAATTTTCCGTCCGCCAGAATTGTTGCCGAATAAACTCCTTTATTAATATATCGGTTGTCATTAAACGAATTATCAGGCGAGCCGTCGCTATTCAAACGAACGAGCTTCGACTCGGTTTGTTCCGTGCCGATAATGATTTTTCCGTCGGTTTGCAGAGCAATCGCATTAACCGTGTTATAACGAATATTGCCGGAACTGAATGATAAATCAAGATTTCCGTTAGCATTGAGCCGCGCAATGCCTTTGCGGTCAAGCAATGTATTGTTTTGAATAAAATATCTGGCAAAATCGCCGCCGACAACGATTTTGCCGTCGTTTTGAATTTTTATTTCAAAGATAATTCCGTCCGGTTGCCAATTTTCAGAATTAAAACTGCTGTCCAAACTACCATCGGAATTTAGACGGACGAACCGATGAACGAAATTTCCGCTCGCCAAAATCTTGCCGTCCGGTTGTAAAGCAATGGATAAAATTGCGCCGACCGAAGTTATTGTTGCCGATTCTCTAAATGATGTATCAAGACTTCCGTCTGTGTTCAAGCGCAAAATGTTGTAAAACAAATTGCCGCCCGAAGTTACAAGAATCTGTCCCCCAACCAAGATTTTGCCGTCAGTTTGCAAAGCAATCGCATAGAAAGTGGGCAAACTTGTCGGAATTTCGTTAACCGGCGGAATGAATGAATTATCGAGACTTCCATCTGCATTCAGACGCGCCAATCCCAAGCGGCTGACGCTATTAAATTCAGTAAATTGCCCGCAAATTAAGATTTTGCCGTCAGTTTGAACTAAAACACGCAAAATATTTCCGTTTGAACCGCTTCCCGGATTAAATGAAGCGTCAAAACTTCCATCAGCGTTCAATCTTGCAATATTATTGCGATTATTTTCGTCAAATTTGCCAAAATTTCCGACGACAATAATTTTTCCGTCCGGCTGAACTGCTGTTCTTCGTATAGTTCCGCTATGTTCGATGCGCGTTTGAAAGGTTGTGTCAACATTTCCCGAAGCACCGTTTGTTGAAATTGCCGTAAAACAAACGGCGAAAATGGTCATTGCCATTGCGAATAATTCTTTTTTCATTGGTAGTTCTCCTTTTTCAGTCAAATTTGTCACTCTTAAATTATTTTTCGCCTATTATTTTCGGCTGAGTCGTTTGCTCGCCGTCTTTCGGCATTTCGTTGTATTTCCAGATGAATGTGTAAATCTCACGTTCGTTTGATTTATCAACTTCAATTTTTTTGCTAAGGTCTTCTTCTGCATCCTGACGCGAAAGATACGCCGACGAAAGCGGAAAAATTCTGACATCGGACGTATAATATCTCACCTGAAATCCGCGTTCTTCGAGCGGTTTCACCACACCGTCGTTGAAATAAATAATCAGATTTGTTTTGTTCTCGCGGTCATTGGCTTGTGCTGCCGAAAGTTCGATAATATTCGTATAATAAACCCGCGTTTTATATTTCCAATCGCCTTTTTCTTTCCACGAAATTTGCACTTCAAACCGTGCGAAATGCGAATATTTTTCCGTATTTGTCTGCACTTCGGTTTTTGTTTTTTCTTTGACTTTTTCCTTTACTTTGTCAAAAATTCCTTGCGCCGCCGTTGCCGACACGCAAACCGTTATCATTAAAATGGCTCTCAAAATTGTTTTCATCTTTTTTCTCCTTATCTAATTGAACATTCGTGTTTGTCGGGATTTTCTACCGACGTTAATTGTTTTTGCTCGATTTGCGAAAGTGTCTGTGTCGCAAAATTCGTGCGGCAAACAGGACAAGTTTGCGTTGCTTGATGTTCGTTTTTGACTACGAATAATTCTTTTTGCTTTATAACAATTCGCTTCCGTCGTATTTTTTTAATCATTTTTCGTTTCCTCTTTCGCTCACATTTAAGTTAAAATTTCAAGCGATGTTTGCAGTTTGTAAAATTCTTCAGTAAATGTCGTTCCCCAATCGTGAAACATTCGTGAAAAAAAAGTGAAAGCGGCGAAAGCTCGATAAATACAGGCTTTGATGGAAGACAAAATTTTTCGTTTTTATGAATTCGGTGATTTCGTGCTAGACGCGAAACGGCGTGTTTTGTTTAAAAGCGGAAAAGAAATCCCCTTGAAACCGCGTCAATTTGAACTATTATTTTTGCTGGTTCAGAACGAAGGACGATTACTCGAACACGACGAATTGCTCGATAAAGTTTGGGAAGGTTTGTTTGTCGAACAATCGAGTTTGAAAAAAGGAATCTCTGCACTGAGACAGATTTTGGAGGAAAAACCCAACCAGAGTTTCTACATCAAAACCATTCCGCGCCGCGGCTATTCATTTGTCGCCTCAGTCAAACCAATTGCGGACGGCGAAAATATTACTGTCGAACGTTATTCGGTAATGGAAATCGAAGAAATTGAGGAAGAAATTTTTATTGATGACGAAATTTCCGAAAAAAGCGTTAAATTGCTTCCCGCACCGAAGCAGTTGAACAATCTTTGGTTAATCATGTCTTTCGCGTTGGTTTTGATTGTGGTTGCCGCGTTTTTCGGTTGGAAATATTTTTCTAAAAGAGCAACGGCTATTGATTTCAGCCGAATGCAAATTGTTCCGCTAACAAATTCGGGTAATGCAACATTTGGAATCGTTTCCCGCAACGGCGAAAATCTCTTGTTCCCAACAGTAGAAAAAAGTCTGACCGCAATTTCGGTCAAAAATCTTTCAACGGGCGAAGTCAAGCAATTATTAAAACCGCAAAAAATCAGTATTTATTCTGCCGATTTTTCGCCCGATGGAGAAGCGGTATTTTTGTGGTTGTATGACGGCGAAAACACTTCACGAAGCGGTGTTTATAAAATTCTAATCGCGGGCGGTGAGCCACAAAAAATCACAGATAAGCAAGTCGGTTTTCTTTTCTCGCCCGACGGCAAGCGCGTCAGCTATGTTCGCACAAATATCAACGAGCAGGGCGACAGCGGAATTTTTACGGCAAATCCGGATGCGAGTGATGAAAAATTGGTTTTCAGCTATAATCCGAACCGATTATTTGTGCTTTCCTTTGAATGGTCGCCCGACGGACGCTTTGTAACTTTCGCGGCGCGTTCGATTAAAGACAATCAGAAAGAATTTTTTATCTCACAAATTCCATCTGAAGGCGGCGTTGAAAAAATCATTGTTCCGCCGCGTCCGCAACCGATATTTTCCGCATCTTGGTTTCCCGACCAAAAAGGTCTCGCCGTTACAGCTTTGGATGAAACCACGAAGGTTTATCAAATTTGGTATGTTGATGTTGAAAACGGCGAATGGCGGCGTATTACAAATGATTTAACTCAATATTCAAAGGCGAAAGTTTCGGCTGACGGCAAAAGCATTATTATTTCCCAACAGCGCGATGTTTTCAATTTATGGATAGGCGACGGCGACGGAAAAAATTTTCGGCAAATTACTTCCGACACCATCAATTATCAGCCGGATTGCAGTTTGATTTCAGACGACACGGTTCTTTACGCGGCAAATACGAACGGAAATTTTGAAATTTGGTCAATGTCGGCAGAAGGCACGAATCGCAAACAACTGACATTTGACGCGAAAAACGATTTTACGCCGCGAGCTTCCATTGACGGGCGAAATATATTTTTCCTTTCAAACCGAAGCGGAATTTATCAAGTCTGGCAAATGGACACAGACGGCGCAAATCCGAAACAAATTACAAACGCTTCGAGCGATGTTCGGGATTTCAAACTTTTACCCGACGGACAAACGCTAATCTATCAACTGTGGCTTGCCGGACAGCAATCCGTCCTTTTCAAAAAACCGATTGACGGCGAAGGTTTTACACAACTCAAATTCACTGACCCGTTTGCTTTTGATATTTCGCCGGACGGAAAATTTATCGCACACGCCGCCCGCACCGAAAAAGGTGTAAAAATACGTCTTAGCCATTTGGACGAAAATAAAATCTTTAAAGAATTCGATTTCGGCAACTTTGATAATTTCGTCTGGTCAAAAGACGGCAAAGCCTTGATTTTTGACAGCTATCATAATGACCGCGACGAAATTTTGATTCAACCGATTGAGGGCGACGCATCAAAACCTTTGACCAATTTCAACTCAGACGAAAATATCTGGAATTTTGACATTTCGCCAAGTGGCAAACGAATCGTCCTGCGCCGCACCAAACAATTTTTCGATATTACGCAAATTAAACTTTCAGGACAGTCCGATTAACCGAACTGTCCTGATTTCATTACGGCAAATAAGCCGCGGCAACAGGAATATCGCCATTGATTCCCCATGGTGCAACTAACAAATTATTATCGGTGCTTTGCAGAATATACCAGAAACCGTTTGAAGGACGGAAAACCGCAATATCCGTGCGCCCGTCGCCATCGTAATCCGAAGGAACAAGACGGTCATCGCTCAAACCAAATTGGAGAATGCGGTTGCTATTATTGCGACTGTTCAAAATATACCAAACACCCGCACGGAAAACCGCGGCATCAGATTTACCATCGCCGTCGTAATCGCCAACCGCCGGTTTGTCGCCGCCCAAGCCCCAATGAAAACTGTAAATGCTATTATTTGAGCTTCGCAAAATCCACCAATCACCGGTTGAGGGACGGAAAATTGCAACATCGGCACGGTTATCACCATCATAATCGCCAACGACCGGAACATCTCCGTTTAAGCCGAATTTGACGCTTTTTTGCGAGTTTGTGTTGCTTTGTAAAATGTTCCAAGTCGCGTTTGACGGGCGAAAATACGCTATATCGGTTTTGCCGTCGCCGTCAAAATCAGCCGGAGTCAGAATATCATTTGCCGTGCCGAAGAATTTTGACGTTATCGAATTATCTGAACTTTGCAAAATGTCCCAACGTCCTAAAGCCGGAATGAAAACGGCATAATCGGTTTTGCCGTCGCCGTCGTAATCACTCGGCGCGATGCGGTTGCCGCTTTCCCCAAAATATGTAGAACTATATCCGCCGCCAAACATATCGAATAGCGAATACCAAATGCCTTCCGATGGACGAAAAATGGCAAAATCATTTTTACGGTCGCCATTAAAATCGCTCAACAAACGCTTTGCAAGCAAACTGATTTCTGCCTCACCGATTTTGTAGTTTAGCGTGGTTGTCGAATCATTCGGAAAAATATTCGTTCCCGAAGCAGTATAAAAAATCTTCCGCCCGTCCGCCGAAAAAGATGCTCCTGTCACTACACCGTTTTGTCCACCTGATAGATTTCGATTGAGTGTCGCAAGAATCGAAACGCCCGAAGAAATGTCGCGGACGTAAGCATCTTGTGTTGCGGCGTTATCACGAACGCTCAACGGCTCGGACGTTATAAATGAAATTAAACGCCCGTTATCGCTGATTTCGGATAGTGTTGCACCGTCGGTTGTCGAACTCGGCGAATTGTTCGCGTTTAAACTCACATAACTCGTCGAATTTGTTTGCAAATCGCGTAAGAAAACGTCGTTTGTGGTATTATTCGCTTCGTCAAAACCATTGACCAGATTCGAGGCTTTGCTCGTAAAAGCAACGTAATGACCATCAGGCGTAATGTCTGAGGTCGAGGATGCGGCGTTAGCGGCTGTGCCGTCGCGGGCAATGCTCACGAGTCTGGCTGTCGTTTCTCCTTTGTAACAATAAATATCAGTATTCGGATTTGTATCGGCGGAATTCAAATTTGTTGCATTGCTCGCAAAAATGATAGTTGGCGGAAATGTGCCGGAATTTTCGGCGATTACGCCGCCGAAACTCGCGCCGTTGCCTGTTGCCGTGCCGGTCGCATTCATACTCGCCGGACCGATATTTCCGCCGGACGAAATGACATCGAACAAAAAAACATCGTTGGCGTTGTTAGTATCAGGTGTAAAGGGTAGATAATTGCTCGCTGGACTCGTCCAGACAACAAATCTGCCGTTGCCGGAAATCGAAAGAGGTTGTGAAACATCAACTGCCGCATTACCGGGCGTTGCAACGGCGGCGTTGGCATGGCTGGCAAGAAAGGTTTGATTCGTCTGCATATCGCGCACAAAAACTTGCTGTGTATTTGTCATAGGATAGCCCGTAATCAAATTGTTTGCCTGACTAAAAAAGGCAACATACCGCCCGTCGTTGCTGATAACGGGGGAACGCGCAGGTGCATTACCCGCAAATCCGCCCGTGCCGACGCTAACCAATTCCGATGCACCTGTTTGCACTTCATAACGAAAAATTTGCCTGCCACCTATTCCGCCTGAAATTGCATCAATCCCGTCATAAACGACATATCGCCCGTCGGGGGTAATTGAGGCATAACCGCCACCTGTTCCTCTCAAACTGCCGAAAACAAAACGACAGCTTAGGCAAACCGTTTCACCCGACAGTTTATTACGCAGATATACATTAAAAATAGTTTCGGAACTCAGATTTTCAACCGTTCCGGGAACAAATTCGTTCGGCTGACTGCTACTGGCAAACGCATAAATATTGCCATCTGCACTGCTGTCGAGAAAAAAGGTGCTACGGTGAAATATGACGTTCGTTGGCGGATTGCCAATTTCAACCGAACCGCCAAGAACCTGACCACTAAAACTCTGACTCGCCACGACGGAACGCACCGCCGAAGCGTTTGCTGTCAAAATCATTGAAAACAAAACGGCAAAAGTGCCGCAAATTCTTAAAACTATTTCTAAATTTATTTTCCTTCTCATTGTATTTCTCCTTAAAATCATTTATCTTCACTAACTTATGTTTCCCCGTATTTTTCTAATGCGGAGAAATTATTTCCTCATTAAAAGTTTCACCATTGTTTTCCGTCGTAACCTTAATCTCTGCATCTGCTTCCGATAAAACGGTTACGGCTGAACTCACCGCTTCGGCTATCCGCGATTGACACATCGGACAAAGTGGTAAATCTGTTTCGGTTGATACTTCCTGTAATTTGGAACGGATTGCCAGAATCTCTCTGGTTGTTACTAAAATTTTTATTGTGCGAACCTTCTTCATCGCTTTTCCTCTTTTTGCCAACTTGCGCTAAAATTGCGCTTGATGACTAGATTTGCTGACGTATTCAAGTTTGGCTGAAACAAATGGTGAATGTCGTTACCGTTTGGTAACGATTGTGGTTACGATTGGTGAAAGTTACGGTAACTATTTTTCTTTTCGAGCTAAAGCATTGACGGAGCTTTGTTTATGGAAGAAACAAATTTTCGTTATTTCGAGTTTGGCGAGTTCCGATTGGACGCGCATCGGCGGATTTTGCAAAAAAATGGCACGACTGTTCATCTTACGCCGCGTTCTTTTGACCTTTTGTGTGTAATGGTCGAAAACGCCGGAAGAGTTCTTGAACACAATGAATTGCTCGACAAGGTTTGGGACGACGCATTTGTCGAACAGTCAAATTTAAAAAAAACAATTTCCGTTCTGCGCCAAGCACTTGGCGAATCGCCCGAAGCGAGCGAATTTATCACAACCGTTCCGCGCCGTGGCTATCGTTTCAGCACGACGGTTCGCCCATTTACCGACGAGGCGATTTTGATTCGAGAAACCAGAGCCGAAATTATTGTCGAAGAAATTGAAGAAACCTCCGAGAAAAAAACTCTTACAGCCGCACCAACGAATTTACTTGATAAAATCAAACGTCATAAAATTGCCGGTGCGCTTGTTTTCCTGCTCGCACTTTTCGCAATCAGCCTTCTTGCATGGCACTTTCTCAAATCAATCGGACAAAGATTTTCAGTCGAAAAACTCCGACAAACAAAACTTTTAACAGCAAATAGCCTTACCAACGGCGTGCTTTCCGGTGATGGCAACTTTTTTGTCTATACCACTGTTGATAAAGAAAGTTCGAGCCTTTGGACGAAAGACACAGCTACGGGCGGTGCGACACAGATTTTTCAAATGAGGAATTCTTACTTTTGGTTTTTTACGCTCACACCTGACAGCAAATACGTCTATTTCACTGTCAACAACCGTGAGGATGCGACCAAAAACGGGTTTTACCGTATTCCGATAATCGGCGGAACTCCTGAACTGATTTACGAAAAAAACATCCGCGATCCGCGATTTTCACCAGACGGAACAAGATTGGCGGTTGTCCAAATTTTTAACGAAGAAAATGTTGACCAAGCCAAACTTCTAACGATGAAGCCCGACGGAAGCGATGAAAAAGAAATTCTCACTTTGCCGAAATACAAATTATTTCGTAATTTCGGTTGGTCGCCTGACGGTAATTCGCTGACATTCGCCGTAAAAATTCAACCTCCCAACGAAAAAGCGAAAAGTTATGTTGCCGACATTCCGGCAAACGGCGGCACGGAAAGAATCATTTTACCCGAACAGGAAAAACTATTTTTCTTTAATTGTTGGTTGCCTGACGCAAACAGTTTTCTACTCGGACTGCGCGAAGAAAATGCAGAAATTTATCAAATCTGGCAATATTTTCCCGGCGGCGGTGAGATGAATCGCGTAACAAACGACGATTTCTCTTATTCTGTGTCCAGCATTTCGCAAGACGGCAAAATAATCGGCACGGTGCGAAGTTTCGGTTTGAAGTCAATTTGGATTTCAGATGGTGATAATTTCGATTTCAAACAAATTGTTTCAGGAACGAACGCCTTTCATTCTTTATCGTGGACGGCTGACGGACGACTCGTCATATCGTCGTTGGAAAAAGGTAAAGAAGTTGTCGCTATTATGAATGCCGACGGCAGTCAGAAACGGAATTTGACCAAAGGCGACGATGGTGTGCGGCTTTTCCCGTTGATTTCGCAAGATGGGAAACATATCGTTTTTCATTCCGAAAAAAGCGGCGACCGCCAGGTTTGGCGCATGGATTTAGACGGCAGAAACTTGACGCAATTAACAAAAGGCGCAAATGTGGGCGAAACAAAATTGCTTTCTGATGGACAAACTTTGATTTACAGTGCCTATACAAAAATGGCAACCTGGACTTTGATTAAGCAAACTGCCGACGGACAGACCATTCAACTAACTGATACAAACACACACGAATGGGATGTTTCTCCGAACGAAAAATATTTTGCTTATTTTGGAGTTCACGAACAAACACAGAAGATTTATCTTTACGTCCGCGATTTGCAAACCGGTGAAACGCTCAAAACTTTTGACACGGAAAACGGAAATCTTGTGCGTTGGACACCCGACAATCAAGTCCTTACCTACACTCGCAAAAAAAACGGCGTATCAGAAATTATTCGACAACCCTTAGACGGCGGCGAACCGCAAGTTTTGACAACCGTGCGCGGTGAGCTGATTTCCAACTTTTATTGGTCACCTGACGGCAAACACATCGCGCTCGTCCGCAATAACAATCAAGCCGAAGCGATTTTGATTCAAAGCGATGAAACGCGGTAAATTATTCAATAGATTATGTCAGAAATTTTAATCAATAAAGAAAATTCCATTTTAACCATCACATTAAATCGTTCAGAAAAGCGCAATGCTTTGAATGACGGTTTGATAAATTCGCTAAAAGCCGAATTGAAGAAAGCAAATGAAGACGAAACATTTCGTGCAATAGTCATTCGCGGCGCGGGCAAAGATTTTTGTTCGGGTGCAGATTTGTCAGCGTTGCAGAAAATTGCCGAATCAGACGTTTTGGAGAATCTTTGGGACGCGGAAAATTTGATGGAATTGTTTGCGCTGATTCGCAAAATAAAAATTCCGGTCATTGCAGCGGTTCAAGGTCGCGCACTTGCGGGCGGTTGCGGGTTGGCGACGGCTTGCGACATTGTTTTGGCTTCTAAATCTGCGCGTTTCGGCTATCCGGAAGTTAAAATCGGTTTTGTTCCGGCAATGGTTATGGCGATTTTGCGGCGGAATCTTTCGGAGAAAAAATCGTTTGAATTGATAACGCAAGGCTTTGAATTTTCAGCGGAAGAAGCTGAAAGATTCGGTTTGATAAATCGCGTTTTTGAAGATGAAACTTTTGAGGCGGACGTTCAGAATTATGTTTCCGTCTATGAAAAAGTTTCGCGTTCGGCAGTTGTTTTGTCAAAGAAATTGCTTTATCAAATGGACGGAATGACTTTCGAAACGGCACTCGAAACGGGCGCGGAAGTCAATGCAATTGCGCGGTTGACGGAAGATTGCCGACAAGGAATCGCTAAATTTTTGAACAAATAATTACTGCAATTTTTTGAGCAAATCATTCGCTTGTTTTCGGTTGGCTTCGGTTGTTTTGTCCTGCATTGTGGCAGTTAATTTTAGATATTCCTGCAAATTCGTTTTAGCATTTTCTTTGTCGCCGTTTTCGGCGTAGAGCATTCCAAGACGCAAAAAAACATTTTTTGAAGTCGGCAGAAATTCTGCCCGCGCTTGGTTTTTAGCGTTTTCGAGTTCTTGTAAGGCTTCCGGTTTGCGGTCTTGCTGATACAAAATGATTGCCAATTTTTCGGTCAAAGCCGCTTTATAAATCGGCAGACGCTTGATGGCTTCGCGCAAATATTTTTCCGCGCTAGAAAAATCTTTTTTGCGTTGAAGCGTGGCGGCTAGAGCTTCGTAAGACTGATAAAGCGTGTAGCCGTTAACGCTTTCGTCTTTCATCTCCGTAATTTTTTGCAGATCCAAGACAGCTTCTTCAAATTTCTCGCTTTTGATAAAACTTTGCGCTCTACCCAAATAAGCGTTAGGTGTAGCTTTTATATCAAGCGAATTGTTGAAAGCCTCGATAGATTCATTATTTTTGCCTTTTTCGTAAAGAGCAACGCCGAGTTGCGACCAATTAAATGCTGATTTTTCATCAACTTTTACGGTGTGTGACCAAAGCGAAAGCTCATTTATCCACATCAGATTTGAAAGAAATGTTTGGAAAGCCAGTGGAAGGCTCAAAACAATTGCCAGAATCATTGTGTAAAGTTCGCCCTTCTCCTTAAAAAAGTTGATCAAAACATCTTGCAGAAAAGGCAAAACAAGCAACAAAAAGCCCAAAAGCGGCAGATACAAATAACGGTCGTGAACAATCTGTTCGGGCAAAAACGCAGTAATATTAAATATTGGCAGAAGTGGCAAGATAAAAAGTGCTAAACCGATTTTCTGCACGAAAGAACGCTTTGCCAGAAGGTAAAACGCGGCGCAAGCAAGAATTGAAACAATTAACGGCAGAACAAAGCCGAAGAAATCAAATTTCAGAGTCGGGCGCAAAGGATAATTTGCACCGATTGAAAGCGGAAAAAAGATTTGTTTGAGATAAAAAACAAAAACCGAAGGCGCACTCAAAACAGCCGTTCCAAAACCAACTGCATCTTCCGCCGGAATCGAAATTGCACCTAAAACAGTCCAACGCGAAAAAAAATAAATGACCGCAACAATAACAAAAGGAATGATTTTGAAAATGTTTGATTTAGCGAAAATCCCTTCTTCCGAATTTCTCGAAAACACTAAGAAATAAAGCGGAAAACAGAGCATTGCAACTTCTTTCGCACCCAAAGCCAGCGCGTAAAAAACGAGTGATAAAAGCAAATCGAGCGTAATCAGCGAAGTTTTGTTTGCGTTGTCGGCGGTATTTTCGGCAAACCACAGAGAAGCCAGAAAAAACAACGCGAAAAGCAAATCAGGTGAGCCTGAAATCCACGCGATTGATTCGACGTGAACGGGATGAACCGCAAAAATCAGGGTTATTGCAAATGATAAAAGCGCGGATAAATTCCATCGCCGCAGAAGCAAAAAAGCAAGCAAACAAACGCCGATATGAAGCAAAACATTCAAAAGATGCCACCCGAACGGACTCAGCCCGAAGACTTGATAATTCAAGATTTGCCAAGCTGTAAAGGTCGGTCGCCAATAATTGCTGGCAGTTTGGTTGCCGTCGCCTTTGAATGCCCAAACGTCCGAAGTCAGAGCTTTTCCGACGAGTGAAATGTCTTGAATCAAAGGATTTCTAACGATTTGCCGATTGTCGTCATAAACAAATTCGCCGCCGAGCGAGTTTGCATACACAATAAACCCTATCACGGAAAGAAAAATCAGCCATCGGAGTTCGCTTTTGATATTCATTGAGTTCTCTAAATTTTATGCTTCAAGCGTCCGCAAAGCAAATTCGAGCGGATTTTCGGCGATTTCGTCAATTAAACCGATGCGTAACGCTTCATTTGAGTCAATTCTTTTCGCTGTCAAAAAAATTTCCAGAGCCTTCGCTTCGCCAATCAGACGAGGCAACCTCTGCGTTCCGCTCCAACCCGTCATAATTCCTAAACCAACGCCCGGATGACAAAACTGTGCCTGTGGCGAAGCAATTCGTTTTTTGCAGGACAAAGCCAAATCTAATGCGCCACCGAAACAAAAACCGTTTATCGCCGCTATTGAATTAGTCGCGGCGATTTTATTCATCAGATTTTGTCCACGCCGCGCAAATTCCTTCACCGTCTTTTCCGTAACTTCGGCAATCTCGCGCAAATCCGCGCCTGAAGCAAAAACGTCCTGTTTGCCCGTGAAAATTATTCTTTTAATTACCGGATTTTTTGCCGTTTCGTCAAGAATTTCGTGCAATTCATCCAACACGAAAACCGATAAAGGACTTCTGATTTCGGGACGATTGAAACGAATAATTATGTTTTTGTCGAAAAATTCGAGTTCAATGGCGTTAGACATTTGCTTTTCTGTAATCAATAATAAACAAATGTATCGAATCAACAAAGCGCATCCGTGGCACGGCATTTCGATTGGCGAAAATGCACCGCAGGAAGTTACGGTTTTTATAGAAATTGTCCCGCGCGATACGGTCAAATATGAGGTTGATAAAGAAACGGGTTATTTGAAAATTGACCGCCCGCAACAATATTCAAACGTCGTTCCGGCAAATTACGGCTTTATTCCGCAAACATATTGTGGTGAAAACATTGCTGAATATGCCACAAAATACTCCGGCAAAGAGGTAAAAAAAGGCGACGGTGATCCGCTTGATATTTTAGTTTTATCAGAACATCACATTCCTCGCGGCGACATTATCTTGAAGGCAAAACCGATTGGCGGATTTTGTTTGATAGACAATGGCGAAGCCGATGATAAAATAATTGCAACATTAGTCAGCGATAAAATTTACGAGAATTTCGCTGATATTTCTGAACTTCCCGAAGCAATTATCAATCGTTTGAAGCATTATTTTTTGACTTATAAATCTCTGCCGAGTGAACCAAATATTTGCGAAATTGCCTATATTTACGGACGCGAAAAAGCATACGAGGTTATCAATCAAGCCATAAAAGATTACAAAATTTTAACCGCTATTTAATCGTAAACTCAACAATTTCCAAAATCGAAAAACGACTGATTGTGCCGTCTTTTTCGATTATTGTCAGAATTCCTTTGTCAACATTGACGCTCAGAATGTCGTTCATCGTGCGTTCAATTTTTCTTCCGTCTTTAAAGATAACGGTGAGTTTGATGTTTTCAAGCGGATTTATTTCTTTTTTCGGCGTTTCTTCAGTTTTTACTTCTTCCTTTTTTGTTTCCGTTTTTTCTTCTGTTTTAGTTTCTTCCGTCTTTTCTTGTGTTTCGGTTTTCGCCTTTTCTTCCTTTGGTTTTTCGAGGTTGTCCGTTATTACAACTTCCAATTTTTTAGTTTCTTCTTTTTTAGGTTTTACTTCTTTTTTATCCTCAACTTTTTCAACTGTTTTTGCTTCGACCTTTGGTGTTTCCTTAGCGTTTTCTTTTTTCTCTTTGGATGTTTCCGCTTTTTCAGTTTCTTCAGTTGTTTCAGAGGGTTTCGGAGTCGGTTTCGGTTTGGTTTGGATAATTGTGCCGACGGAATTTACTTTTACTTCTCCTTGATTTTCCGATTTTACTTGCGGCGCATCCGATTCTTTAGTGGAATTTTTTTCTGCTATGAAACTTCCGGCAAATTTTATCTGAAATGTTGCGGGATCATCATTCGGCGTTCGTCCTTCAATTCGCAAAAGCAATTTTTCGGGTTGTCGAAGATAAACAATTCGTCCGGTTTCATTGTCCGAACTATCCGAAAATACCCTGATTTTTGTCAGCGGTTTCAATCCGTTCAGCGTAAAAACATCAATATCGCCATCAAAATTTTTCGTTACTACATTCAAAAAAATATCGCCTTGTTCCCCGCCGAAAACATAAAAATATGTCGTCAAACGCGAATCACCTAAATCACGCGCCTTGATTGTGCCGGTTATTTGTTTTTCGGTAACGGCAGTTGGAAAATTTTGGTCTGTTGATTGAGCATTAATCGAAATAATGCAAAATGCAAAATGCAAAATGCAAAATAAAAACCGTAAATTTTGGATTTTGAATCTTGAACTCTGCATTAATTTAACTCCTTCCGCAAATGAACCAGCCGCGAAGTTTCGATATAACCGAGATTAAGATGCGCCCGAAGACTTGAGTCGTTTCCAACTTCTGCGTCAGAAGCCATTTCTTCACAACCTTTGCTTTGCGCCCAAGTTTCCGCTGCTTTCACTAATTGCCGCCCAATTCCGTAGCGTCTGTAATCTGGTTCGACAAACCAACCTTCAAGATAACCGACGTGATCTGAATGGCAATCTTCAACAAACGGGCGAATACTCGCTTCTAAAAATCCGACAAGCCGACCGTCTTCAAGTTGCGCCACAATCACAAGCTGTGAATCAGTATGTTCGTAAATATCGAGCATTTCAGCTTTATGTTCGGCATCGGTTGATTCATCCCACAGAAGTTTTCGCAAACGAAACCATTCATTTATGTCATTGCCGCTAATCGGACGCACCTGAAAATTTTGCATTGTCTTTGAATTATAGTGTAAAAAGTAAAAAGTAAAAAGTAAAAATTAAAAAAAATAGCCCGGCAATGAATATTATTTCACGCCGAACGCTTTTTATATTTTACTTTTTACCCTTTACTTTTTACTTTCCTGCTTGCAGAATTTCCAAAGCCTTTTTCATCTGCAAATCTTCAGTTTGCTTCGGCGTTTCCGTTTTTTGCGGAGTCGGCGTTGCATTCGGATTCGGTTGTTGATTTTGTTGTTCTTGTTGTTCGATTAAATCTTGAACTTCAAGCGGTTCAGGCGTATCAGGGCGTTTTACTTCAACAGACGGCATCACGCCGGATTTCGCACGCTCATCTGCAAGAAACGGATTTCCATTCGGTGAAGCCCATTTTGCAACTGTCAATAATAAACCGTCGCCACTTCTCAGATTAAATAACTGTTGTTCCGCGCCTGCGCCGAAACTTCTTTCGCCGACAACTTCACCGCGTTTTCTGTCCAAAATCGCTCCGGCAACAACTTCGCCCGCGCCGGCTGTTCCTAAATCAATCAAAACCGCAACTTGACCATCAAAAAGATGTTTCGCGGAATCTGCCGTAAATGTTTGCTGAACCTTATTTTCGCGTCCGATGACTTGCGCCAAAGTTCCGTCTTTGATGAACAAATTCGCCGTTTCAACAGCTTCGTTCAAATCGCCCGCCGCAACTCCGCGCAAATCAAGAATTATTTTTTGGACGTTTTGCTTTTTCAAATTTTCAATTTGGGTGCGGATGTCTTTTGCTTCACCTTTTTCGAGGCTGAAAACCTTAATCACACCGACTTTTCCGGCTTCGACCTTCGATTCGGCAACCGGAATTGCATAATTTCCGCGTGTAACCGTAATCGTTTGCGCTTTTTCGCCCGCACGAAGAACACGCAAATTAACTTTTGAACCGTTTTCGCCTAAAATCATCTGCCGCGCATCATAAAGCGAAATATCGCGGGTTGCTTTAGTTTCGATATATTCGATGACATCGCCTGATTTAAGTCCTGCTTTATCCGCCGGTCCGCCTTTAATAGCTGAAATAACGTAAAGATACGATGAAACCTGCGAGAATTCTGCGCCGATGCCAACAAGATTATTTTGTTTTTTCGCCGTATAATCTTTAACTTGATCAGGTGTTAAAAATGACGAATAAGGATCAAGTCCGGCGACCAGACCGCGCATTGCGCCGCCGCGAGCTTTTTCCAGATTCGGCACATCAACATAATCGTTTTGAATATATTGCAAAACGCTTTCGAAAATACGCATCTGTGCGCCCGCATCGTTAATCGGCTGTTGCGCGAAATTTCTCAAAAATCCGCCAAAAACCGCATAGACGGCAATAATTGCCGAAACCAAAACAATTACAAATTTACCGCGAAATGACATTATTTAAACCTCAAAAATTTATCTGTTATGATAAATGAATAGTATATGCAAAGATATTATCCATTATCGTTTTAATTCGTGCAAGAAAAAGAAACAACTAATAACAGCGATTTTACAGATGTTTTTAACGCTCCGAAAATAGGACGAATTATTGCGCTCGACCTCGGAACAAAAAAAATCGGCGTTGCCGTTTCGGACGAATTGCAAATCACTGCCCGACCGCTTTCGGTTATAAAACGCACGGCTTGGAAAAAAGTTCTCAAACAAATCAAAGACTATATCGAAAACTTTGATGCCGTTGCATTGGTTTTAGGTTTGCCGGTTAAATTTGAAGGAGGCGAATCGGAAATGTCTTTCGAAGCCAGACGTTTGGCAAAAAACTTTTCATTGTCGCTAAATATTCCGGTTTACTTACAGGATGAACGAGTTTCGACTTATGAAGCTCGCGGAAATCTATGGAAATCCGGTGCAAGCGAAAAAAAAATCCGCGAAACTTTAGATGCTGAAGCCGCTGCGATTATTTTGCGCGATTTTATCGAACGTAAAAGCAAATTAAACTTTTAATCCGCCAATCAAAACGGATTTAACTTCTTCATTTTCATCAAACACAACCAAATCCGCCCGTTTATTGATTTCGATTGTGCCGTGAGTTTCGTCAAGTCCAAGTAATTTTGCAGGATTAGCACTTGCCATTTTTGAAATTTCAACATCGGAGAATTCAAGTTTTGACATTTTTCTGATTGCATCGAGCATCGTGATTACGCTTCCGGCAATGCTACCGCGTTCGTTTTGCGTTTTGCCGTTGCGAATAGAAATATTTTCGCCCCAAAGCTGGAAATCGCCGTCGCCTAAGCCGGTCGGCGCAACGGAATCGCTTATTAGAAGAACTTTTTCAGGTGTTTTGTTCACGATGGCGAATTTCAACATCTCGGGCGTAACGTGAATGCCGTCAGCAATGATGTCGAAGGTTACATTTGGATTTGTGATTCCCCAGCCTGCAACCCCCAGATCACGGTGATGGATGCCTGTCATCGCATTGAAAAAATGTGTGATATGACGTGCGCCGTGTTCAAACGCCCGCCAGAGAGTTTGCGTGTCGGCTTTGGTGTGTCCGATTAGAACAATCCAATCATTTGCGGTCAAATCGCGTGTAAGCCGAATTCCATAGCCGACTTCGGGCGCAATCGTTGTTAAATGAACTCCTTTTTCAAGTCTTGCAAGTTCATAAAATTCAGTGCCGGAACGATAAGTTTTAAAGTATTCGGGACGAAGTGCGCCGCACATTTTTTCGTTTGCAAAAACTCCTTCATAATGCACGCCGACAATCTGCGCGATTGGCAATTCGTTTTGAATTTTCATCAAATCGTTTATTTCGTTTATTACATTTCGATAAACTTCATCTGCGTCGGGAACAAATGTCGGCACCCAAGCAGTTACGCCCTTTTTCGCCAAAAATGTGCCGATTTTAATTAAATCGTTTCGCTTGGATTTGTTGACATCAAAACCGACCGCCCCGTGATTGTGAATATCTATGAATCCCGCAATAACTTTTGCGCCTTCAAGATTTATTGATTCTTCCGCCGTTAACTCTCTTTCGGAAATTTCAACAATAATGCCGTTTTCAATCAATATCGAAACATTTTCGGCAATTGTGTCAGGCAAAATTGCAGTTGCTTTTTTTAATAGTAAAGATTTCATTTCTTGGATTTTAATGACAAAAAAATCGCGCTGTTTTGGCAACAGCGCGATTTTATCCTAAAGTTCCCCCAGCAGAAAACCTTAGAAATTAAGTTTCAAACCAAATTGCATCGTGCGCGGGTCGCGGACGCTGATAGCTTGTCCGAAAGCCGCATTTGTTACATTGGTTTGCAAACCGCGGAAATTAACCCAGTTGAAGATGTTGAAAAATTCGGCACGGAATTGAAGTTTAACAGTTTCCGTAAATCCGAAAATTTTTGACATCGTAAAATCAACACGTTTTGTTCCCGGACCGTGGATAATACCGCGTCCGCCGTTTCCGGGGAAATTGCCGCTGGTTGCAACTGTTCCGGTCGGATTGCGCTCGAAACAAGAAGTATTAAACCATTGTTGCTGAGTATTCGGCGCATTTTGATTCGGGTTGCAGGTAACATTTGCACGAGCAACCGTTGTTGGCGGCGCAATCAAACCCAGACCTGCCGGATCATAGTTTGAAGTCGTCGCGGTGAACGGTAATCCTGTGTTCAAGGTAACGATTCCCGAAGTCTGCCAACCACCTAAAATTTTTCCGATAATATCATTTTGTTTATCGAAAAATGGAATTAGGTAAATAAAGTTGGTCGAGAAAACGTGTCGGCGATCAAGTGCGGCACGCGATTTTTCAGAAGCAATATCAAATGAGTTTTGAGGAGCGGCTGAACGGTCGTTTTGACTATCAGTTAAGTTTTTGCCCCAAGTATAAGCCATATTGATTTGCGATGAACCTGAAAAACGATAGTTCCCCGAAATCTGCAAACTATGATAGTTCGAATTAAATCGCGGCTGAACTATGGCAATCGAACGATAACCTCTAAAAGGACGAATTTGGTCAAGAACTAATGATGCGGCGTTTGAAGTAAATGCTTGACCTGCAACCTGACACGGTCCAAGTGTCGGAACAGGTGAAACAATTGAAGTTGTTCCGGTAGCACACCCCGTTGCTCCGCGACTGATTGCCTGACCGGGTGAAAGAAGGTTAAGTTCATAAGAACCAATCAAATTTGTTCCCTTTGAACCGTAATATCCTACGGTAAAGATCATATTTTTGAACAGTTGCTGTTGCCAATCGAGCGACCAATGTTGCATATACGGAGTCTTCCAATCCCAATCAATTGCACGAAGCGACTGAGCGACACCGAAGGCTCCTGTTAAACAAGCACCTGTCGGGTCTGGATTAGCAAGCGAACCGTTTGGCACTGTAACCGAGCAGTTTTGTTGATATGGCGAATTCGTTCCGATATGTTGGAGGTATGGACCGTTTAAAACTTGTTCGTGATAAATTCCATAACCTGTGCGAATCGAAGTTTCACCTTTACCGAATGGATCCCAAGCAATACCAAAGCGCGGTGCTAAGTCATTTTTCGGAGCATCAACCACAAATTTGCCCCACGGCGAAAGTGTCGCCGTGCAACCCGTCAATGAGGTCGGATTCTGTGCGTTCATTATTACTCCATTACAAAGATTCGGCACAACACCGAATTCATTTGCCGTAGTAACACGAACACCGCCTCCGGTAACTGCCGGTGCATTTAAACGATTCCAAAGTTGTGGAATAAAATTCGTCAATCTGCCGTTTTTATCCCACGGCGCACCGAAAAATGAATAGCGCACACCAACATAAAGCGTTAAGTTGTTACGAACTTTCCATTCATCTTGGGCAAAGGCTTCAAAAGCCTTTTGACGCAAGTCTGCGGTGTAATCAAATCTTGCTTGAGCAAAAGTAAAGTTTGTTCCGAGCAAGAAGTTTGCGAATACTTGCTGTTGGGTGCTTCCACCTGTGGCAATTACTGCAGTTGTTGCGCCCGGCGTATTAAAACCGCTGTATTGACCTTCGTTCACACCCGCCAAAGCATTTTCGTTTTTACGATATTTTGAATAAACCAAACCGTATTTGAACGTATGATTGTTTGAAATCCAAGTTACGTTTCCGCCGATGTTACTTTTCCACGAGAAATTATCGTAGGGACCGAATCCGCCGAGGCTCGAAAAACCGCCGGTAAATGCAACGCTTGGCACACGGTCGCGGGCATTTGCATATGGCAAATTCGGTGTAATCGGCGAACGATTTAGAGCCAATAATCCGACATTTTCACTCAAAATAGCACCATAACCAAATGTGTAACGTCCTTCAAAAATCAAGTTTGATGAAGCAACGTATGTTGTTTGGAATGTATGAGTTCTACCCGGCGATTTAGTCGAAGTAGTTGATACAAACGGAATTCCCGAACCTGATGAAAAGATTGCATTTGCATCGGTCGTTGGAATCGAATCGTTTTGAAAGCGATAAAACATAGATAATTTATCGTTAAAACTATGGTCTATCTTGATAACTTCTTGACGAAAATCGGCTTCATTCGGCGTTGGGTAATTAAGCGTGAAAGTTGCCGGTGTAGTCGGATTCGGAATATTTGCAAAAATGAAATTAAGATATTGTTGTGCAATCGGGTTGATTGTCCGAACTGTGGAAAGGGGCGTGTTCGCCGGAAGTGTCGTTGTGCAAGTTGTTCCGGTTGCTTGCAAACAAATTGGCACACGGAAAATTCCTTGCTTTAATGCCGCATCAGGAACGCTCGAAAAAAGCGTCGGGGAGCGACGGTCACGGCGAAATTCTTGAGAGAAAAAGAAGAATGTTCTATCCCATCTGCCAAAATATGAATCATTCGGATCTTTTTCGCCAAGTTTTAAGAAATAGATTGGTCCGCCGATAGTATAACCGTAATTCAAATAGCGAAACGGCTTACGTTTTGCTCGACCATTTTCGTCAACCCCAACGGGCGAAATCTGTTGACTGAAAAAGTCGTTTGCGTTGAAAATTTCGTTGCGAACAAATCCAAATAACGAACCGCGAAAATCTTTTGTGCCGCTTTTCGTTACGACATTGACCTGTCCGCCGCCGCTTCTGCCTGATTCCGCCGGATACAACGACCGTAAAACACGGAATTCGCCGATTGAATCAACGCTCGGATAGGCTTGAATGGTCAAATTTGAACCGCGGTCAGTTACGTCTGCCCCATCAACCGTAAAAGTATTTTGGCTTGACCGTGCGCCATTGACTGAAATTTGAACTGTGTTCGGTTGGCTTGATTGAGCGGTTGTCGAAGTTGAACCGTTTTCAAAACCTACGGCAGTTGTGCCGGTATAAATTTGGTCTGAAAGGTCATTTGTTACACCCGGAGCAAGTGTTACAAGCTGAACAAAGTTACGATTGTTAATCGGAATTTCACGAACTTGCTCGCCCGTAATAACAGTTGAAGATGTCGGAGTAGTTAAATTCACCGACAATGCTTCGGCTTGAACCGTAACCGTTTCGGTGATATTTCCTGCTTCAAGAACAATATCAACCGAAACGCGCGAACCTACATCAACTTTGAAACCGGTGTTCACGGATTTCTTGAAGTTTGATGCTTCAACCGTAATATTATAAGTGCCTGATGTTAAATTCGGCGCACTAAAAACGCCGTCTGAATTGGTCGCAATGTTTCGGACGACCACATTTTTGCCCGCATCGGTAATCGTTACAGTCGCCCCCGGAATAATCGCGCCCGATGAATCGCGCACGGTTCCGTTTATCGAACCTGTAATCTCTTGAGCCGATACATTGAAACTAAAAATTACCGCCATTGCGATAATCATAAGAAAACCTTTGGAAAAGATTCGGCTTTTCATATTTTTACTGATTCCTCTTTCAAAAATTTTTGAACTAAAATGGCAAACCTATCAATTAAATTTAGGTTTTTGGGAAAATCTCCAAATTTTCGTTATAGCTTTTCGGGCTAAAAAAACGTCAAAATCAAAGAAACGCTGAATTTTTCGGTTGTTAATGAAAATTTTAGGAACTAGAATTGGTTATAAACCTAATTCATTCATTTGTAAAGCAAAAATCGTGCGCGACGGGCGCGAAATTCATCAATTTTTTTTCGTTGTGCCGCATCAATCGTTTCAAAACTGTCGCCACGCTTTATAAGTTCAAATATTTCAGCATTTAGAAGAAGTTTGCTGTAATTATCAATTTTCCAATCATTCGGAAAAAGTTTTCGCAAAGCGAGCGCAATTTCGATGCCTGTTTGGACAGATTTGAATGTGGCGCGATTTGTTATAATGATATTAATTCCGCCGCAATTTTCGTCTTTGAAAACCGACGCTTTCGGCGTGTAGCGGACAGGCACGAAACGCACGCCTGACAAGTTTCTTTCATTCAAAAACTTCGCCAATTTCTGTCCGTCGAGCCACGGTGCGCCGATGACTTCAAACGGCGTGTCAGTTCCGCGTCCGACGGAAAGATTTGTAAATTCAAGAAGCCCGATGCCGCTGTAAAGCGTTGCTTGCGTAAGACTTCTCATATTCGGTGAAGGATTTGTCCACGTCTGATTCGTTTCGTCAAACCACATTGCGCGATTCCAATTTTCGATTTTTATGACCTGCAAATTCGCGCCGATTTTGTTTTCTTCATTGAACATCTGCGCGAGTTCGCCGACGGTCATTCCGTGTCGGATGGCGATTTGGTGCGCGGCGACGAAATTGATTTTGTCGGCATCGTTTATCGCGCCTTCAACCGTTTCGCCGTTAATCGGATTTACGCGGTCGAGAATTATCACCGGCTTTTTGGCTTTGGCGGCTTCTTCCATCACGTTTTTGAGCGTCGAAATATATGTGTAAAAACGAGTTCCGATGTCTTGGATGTCAAAAACAATCACGTCCAAATTTTGTAATTGTTCGGGTTTCGGGCGGCGCGTTTCGCCATAGAGCGAATAAATCGGCAAGCCTGTTTTTTCGTCCGTCGAATCTGAAATTTTTTCTTGGTCAAGCTGTCCGCGAATGCCGTGTTCGGGCGAAAATAAAGCAGTCAATTTAACATTTTTCGCTTCAAACAAAATATCAATCGTCTGTTTTCCCGCAAGATTTTTGCCCGTGTGATTGGTTACGAGTCCGATTTTCAAGCCTTCGAGCGATTTGAAATTTTCCTTCTCTAAAACGTCAATTCCATTCAAAACGATTGCATTTTTTACAGACTGCTGACTGCTGACTGCTGACTGCTGACTGCGAAATCGTTCGATTTGCGGGGCGATTTGCGACCAATATGCGTTTTCTGCTTCGCGCATTGCTTCAATCGGATAATTTTCAATCGCCGAAGCCGCGACCGTCGCAATTTTTGCGCGAAGCGGGGCGACATCGCCTTTGCCGTCGGGGTGAACGCGGTTTGAGAGAAAGACGACGAAAGTGTTTGAAACGCGGTCAATCCAAACGCTCGTTCCTGTAAATCCGGTGTGTCCGAACGAGCCGAGCGGAAAAAGTTCGCCGCGATTTTGCGAAAAAGAAGTGTTTATATCCCACCCAAGCCCGCGTGTGTCGCCCGCTTCGGAAACGACGTAAGGTTGCGTCATTTTCGCAATCGTCTGTGCCGACAAAATCCGTTTGCCGTCCAAAACACCGCCGTTCAGCAACATCTGACAATACCGCGCCAGATCATCAGCCGTCGAAAAAAGTCCGGCGTGTCCGGCAACTCCGTTCATTCTGAAAGATGTCGGGTCGTGAACCCATCCACGCAAGATTTCATTTCCTGTTTTTTCATCGCCTTCAAATTTTGAGCCGAGATAATTCTGCTGTCCTTTGATATTTTCGGTTGGAGCAATTTTATTTTTGTCAACACCGCTTACAGTTATGCAAGCATCATCACTGTTAGGTTCTACACCATCTACTCGGTAATCGCCGCTAAGTCTGTAGCAAGGAATAAATTGACTGACTTTCATTTGCAAACTCGGAAAAATATTATCTTTTGTGAAAAGGTAAATATCTTTGCCGCTGACAATTCTGACAATCTCGGCAAGCACAATAAAACCGATGTCCGAATAAACAAATCTTGTTCCGGCGGGGCGTTGGAGTTTTTCACGCACAAGTGCCTGCAACATTCCTTCGCGTCCCGTCCATTTTTCGCCAAGGTCGAAGTCGGGCGCGTAGCCGGAAACGTGCGTGAGAAGCTGTAAAATTGTAACCCGTTTGGCGTTTTCGTCCTGAATTTCGGGGATAAATTTGCCGATTGTGTCGTTCAGACGAAGCTGTCCGCGTTCGACGAGAATCATAATGCTCGTTGCCGTCGCAATCGGTTTGGTCAAACTTGCGACATCAAAAATTGTGTCAACCGTCATTTTTTCGACATTCGGCACAAGCGCACGATTGCCGAACGCTTTGCGATAGACGATTTTTCCTTTATGCCCGACAATCACGACCGCGCCCGGAAGTTTTTTATCGGCAATATCTTTTTCAACCAGCGCGTCAATTAAATTTAATTTTTCCGCCGACATTCCGACCGTCTGCGGTAGCGCGACGGGCAAACCTTGCGCGTTTGCAAACGAGTAAAAAATTAACGCAAAGGCGCAAAGGCGCAAAGGCGCAAAGTTTTTCAAGTAAAAAGTAAAAAGTAAAAAGTAAAAAGTAAAAT
>CAZJQP010000004.1:0-155694 GCA_964548225.1 uncultured Blastocatellaceae bacterium
TGTATTTTGATGAATGGTAAATGATAAATGATAAATGATAAATGAAATAGATATACTCGCAATTTTCGCGCATCCCGACGATGTTGAATTGACGGTCGGCGGAACGCTTTTGAAGATGAAATCGCTCGGTTACAAAACCGGCGCGTTGGACGTTACAAAGGGTGAAATGGGAACACGCGGAACGGTTGAAGGTCGTGCAAAGGAAGCTGAAGAAGCGGCGAAGATTTTGAAGTTAGACGTTCGTGAAAATCTCGAATTGCCCGACGGTCACGTTTTTGTAACCGATGTCGAAAGAACAAAAATGGTTCGCGTCCTTCGGCGTTTGAAGCCGAAAATTATCCTGACGCATCAGCTTGAAGACCCGCATCCAGACCATAATCACATCGCTTATCTCGTGCGCGAAGCGGCGCGGCTTTCTTCAATGCAGAAATACGACGGCGATTTCGGGCAAGAAAGAATAAAAGTTCCGATGGTCGCGCATAATATCTTTTCTCAGCGGGTTGTGCCGTCGTTTATTGTTGATATTTCGAAGTTTATGGAAGAAAAAACGGCGGCGATTCGCGCACACGCTTCACAATTTTATGATCCGAATTCCAATGAACCCGAAACTCGTCTGACAAGCAAAAATTTTATTATCGAACTCGAAAACCGTTCACGCTATTTCGGAAGTCTTATCGGTGTGGAAGCCGGCGAACCGTTTTTCGTGCGCGAAGTTTTGAACATCGAAGACCCGATTGATTTATTGACGCGCCCGATGAATCTTTATTCGTAAAAAATTTTGTCATAAAAATTCCGCCGTCGGTGTTTTCATAGCAGAAAGCACATTTCTGAATTAATAAATAAAAATCAAGAGGAATTATAATGATGAAAAATGTATTTTATGTATTGGTTTTGGCAATCGCCGGTTTTGCAAGCGTTTCGGCGCAAAATAAAAATTACAACCGCGAATTCTGCTCGAATAATTGGTCAAACGGCGACAAAGTTTCGGTTAATGAAGTCCGCGAACTGACTTTACCTTCGGGCAGTTTGACAGTTGACGGCAAGCGCAACGGCGGCATTTCGGTTATCGGTGAAAATCGCTCGGACATTTCGGTTCGTGCTTGCGTGCAAACGTGGGCAGGTTCGGACGCAGAAGCACGGGCATTGGCAAAAAATATTCGTATTGAAACCGGTGGAAGTCTCCGTGCCGAAGGTGCAGACGATGAAAAAGGTTGGTCGGTTTCTTATCAAATTCTCGTGCCGCGCAACACAAATCTAAATTTGATGGCGAACAACGGCGGCATTTCGATAAAAGATGTCGAAGGAAATATGGAATTTGAAACGAAAAACGGCGGTATTCATTTAAGCAATTTAGCGGGAAACGTCAAAGGCAGAACGACCAATGGCGGACTTCATATCGAATTAGCCGGAAATACTTGGAAAGGTAACGGTTTAGATGTTGAAACAACCAATGGCGGCGTTCATCTTTCAATGTCGGAAAATTATGCCGCACGTTTTGAAACGCGCACTGTCAATGGTGGTTTCCGAAGCGAAGTTTCCGCCCTGACACAAGAGAAAAAAGACGATGATCGCTATCGCACAAACGGCGTGAACATCTCCAAAGACATCAACGGCGGCGGCGCATTGGTCAGAGTTGTAACAACCAACGGCGGTGTGAAAATCGCCTCTAAATAAAATCAGAGCCATAAATCCCAAATTCGCCAATCGTTTCCTACTTCGGGCAAACGATTGGCGAATTTTTTGGTTTGGAACTGAAACAGTTTTCCTCATTAATCCAATTAAAGATATTTTCCAAAAATGATATTGACTTTGCGCCTTTTTAGGCGGATAAAGGAGGTATTGCAGTCGTCCGTCCAAAATTATTTAAGAGAGGGATTGTTATGAATATAAAACTACCCGGCAAAGCTGATTTATTAGGAGATTTTTGGGGAGCATTGGCGGCGATGTTGGTGGCGTTGCCTTCGGCTATCGCTTTCGGGGTAACAATTTTTGCTCCGTTGGGCGGTTCGTTTTCGGCGTTTGGGGCAATGTCGGGGATTTTGGGAGTTGTGGCTTTGGGGCTGATTGCTTCGGGGTTCGGAGGGACTAAAAAACTCATTTCCGCTCCGTGTGCGCCGGCGGCAGCTGTTCTTTCCGCTTTTGTCATTGAAAGTCTCAACCGTTCATTAAATCCCTTGGATGTAATAATAATGGTTACCTTGGTCATTCTCTTGGCGGGGATTGTCCAAGTAACTTTTGGACTTATCAGGCTCGGACAACTGATAAAATTTATGCCGTATCCCGTCGTCAGCGGGTATCTGAGCGGCGTTGGACTGTATATCATCGCTTCGCAAGCACCAACATTTTTGGGAATGCCTAAGGGAGCGCACTTTTGGGAAAGCATCGGCAGTTTTAACCTGTGGCAATGGCAAAGTATTGTTGTCGGTTTAGTAACGATTACCGCGATGCTTTTGGCTCCAAAAATTACGAAAGCGATTCCGGCAATCATCATCGGATTGTTGGTTGGTGTTCTTTCCTATTTTGTTATCGCATTTTTTAATCCGGCGATGTTGAGTTTAAATCAAAACGCTTTTGTCATCGGTCCGATTAACAGCGAAGGCGGATTGTTTGAGGTAATTTTCGGCAAATTTGCTTCGTTGGGCAATTTTAATTTTGCGGCTTTAGGGCATTTGATTGTGCCTGCGTTGACTTTAGCGGTTTTACTTTCGATTGATACGCTAAAAACCTGCGTTGTTTTGGACGCGCTGACTCATTCCCGACACGATTCAAATAAAGAATTGATTGGACAAGGTTTAGGCAACATTACCTCTGCCTGCATCGGCGGAGTTGCCGGAGCAGGACAGATGGGAGCAACTCTCGTAAATCTTTCCAGCGGTGCAAAAACGAAACTTTCCGGCGTGTTGGAAGGAATTTTTGCTCTGTTGGCATTTTTGGCTTTGGGGAGTCTGATAGCTTGGGTGCCGATTGCTTCTCTGGCGGCGATTTTAATTGTTATCGGTGTCCGAATGATTGATAAACACAGCTTCGATTTTTTGAAATCGCGTTCCACCGTCTTTGATTTTGTGGTTATCGTTTCAGTGGTTGTGGTTGCGCTGAGCGTCAGTCTGATTTGGGCTTCGGCTGTCGGTGTAGTGCTGGCGATTTTTCTGTTTATCCGCGAGCAAATCAGCACTTCCATCATCCGCCGCAAAATGTATGGAAATCAAGTTTTTTCCAAACAGATACGAATCAGAGCCGAAACAGAAATTTTACAAAAAAAAGGCGATTGCTCGGTTGTCTACGAATTACAAGGCAGTCTCTTTTTCGGCACGGCAAATCAACTGCTCAGCGAATTGGAAAACGACTTGAAATCCAAAACGTATCTGATTTTGGATATGCAAAAAGTTCAAACTGTTGACATCACCGCCGCCCACGTTCTCGAACAGATAAAAGACACGCTCAATGAGCGAAATGGCTATCTGATTTTCAGCCGAGTCCCAAAATCTCTGCCAAGCGGAAAAGATGTCGAGCAATATTTCGGCGAAGTGGGATTGGTCAAAGAAACAAATCCCGTTAAAGTTTTTGACGATTTGGACGACGCGCTGGAATGGGTTGAAAACAGGATTATCGCCGAAGAACTTGTCTTAACCGAAGACGAAACGCCGTTAGAACTCTACGAATTTGAACTATTTAAGGGCAGAAAACGAAGCATTACCGACGATTTGAAGGCTTACATTAAGGAAGTTTCCATCAAAGCCAACGACAGAGTTTTTAGTGCCGGAGACGACGGCGACCAGCTTTTTCTGATTCGCAAAGGAGCCGTTGACATCGCTCTCACCACCAACGAAAACGAAAGCTACCGCATTAGCTCATTCGGCAGAGGCAATTTTTTCGGCGAACTCGCTTTCTTGGACGGCGCGGCACGTTCTGCCAACGCAATCGCCGACAGCAATGTGGATTTATATGTTCTTTCCCGCACGGATTTTGAAAAATTTGCGACTGAACACGAAACTTCTTCAATAATATTTTTGGAAGGTTTGGCAAGCGTTTTGGCAGGTAGATTGAGGTTGACGAATATTGAGTTATCCGCCTTGAATAATGGTTAGTTTTAGAAAAACTCAGTTATATTAAAACGACAACTTTTTGAAGCAAGAAAACTATGGATAGAAAATTTGAAGAACTCATCCAAAATCTGGATAAAAAACTCCTTGAAAAATATCAGTTTGATACGAAGATTTTTGCCGTTTTGGCGGAAGTTCAGAAAAAAACCGGAATCTTGCACGATGACCGCCCGATTTGTCCTTTCTTGCGACCGCATTTTTTCCCGCGCTCGCGTTATGAGGTAATAAAACAAGCGGCTGAGACATTAAATCTCGCATTCGAGCGAATGACCGAAGCCGCTCTGGAAAATGCGGAAATTATGGCGGAAATTAATTTAACCGAAAAGGAAGAACGAATGGCGCGGATTAATCCGCGTTATCGCGGTTTGTGCAATTCAAGCCGTTTCGACACTTTTTTATCGGACGAGAATTTTAAGTTTCTCGAATATAATGCCGAAACGCCTGCCGGAATCGGCGACCAGTTTTCATTTGAAAAAGTCTTTGAAAAAGTGCCGGAAGTGCGAGAGTTTTTAGATGCAAACAGACATTGGCGACCAAAACCGCACGAGACATTGCTGGCGGCTTTGGATTCGGCGTATCGTGATTTCGGTGGAAAAAAGGAAAAACCGAACATTGCAATCGTTGATTGGGACGGCGTTTCGACTTATTCGGAATTTGTAATTTTGCGTGATTTCTGGCAATCGAAAGGCTACAACACGATAATTGCCAATCCTTTTCAGCTTGAATACGACGGCAAACATTTGCGTGTCGGCGATTTTTGCGTGGATATTTTTTACAAGCGCGTGATTATTCACGAATTTTTGGAAACATTTGATGAAACGCATCCTTTGGTGCGTGCCTACGCCGACGGAAATGTTTGTATGGTCAATAATTTCCGTGTCAAAATTCCGCATAAAAAGACGAGTTTTACTATTTTAAGCGATGAAAAATATGAATCAATTTTTACGCCGCAACAAATAAAATTTATTCGCAAACATATTCCTTGGACGCGCCGCGTGCGCGATTCGAAAACAAACTTTGAAGGAAAAGAGGTTGATTTGCTCGAACTTCTGCGGCGGGAACGCGAGAAATTTACGTTAAAACCGCACGATGATTACGGCGGACACGGTATCAGCTTCGGTTGGGAAAATTCTGCGTCTCAATGGGAAGATTTAATCGAAAACGCTCTGAAAGGTTGTTTTGTCGCGCAAGAACGGGTTGCAGTTGATAAAATTTTGATGCCGACATTTGACGAAAAACTTTCTCTGGAAAGTCTCAATGTTGATTTTGACCCATTCTTGTTTGGCGGAAAAGTCAACGGCGGACTCGTGCGGCTTTCTTCCAAATCACTCGTTAATATTTCAGCCGGCGGCGGCGAAACAGGCTTGGTTATAATGGAAGACTTTTAACAAAATCTGCGACGTGATGAAGATTCGGTTTAAGGCAAAAACCGAATCTGCTAATACAGCATAAAAACATCTTCTTATCCGAAGTGTCAAAAAAACTCTTTCAACAATTATTTTTGATAAACGATTTTGCCGTTGAAAATCGTGTAAATCGGTTCAGTTATTAAGATTTCTTTGTGCGGAATGGTCAGCAAATCTTTTGAATGAACGACTAAATCAGCATACATTCCGACGGCGATTGTGCCTTTTTCTTTTTCGGAAAATTCGGCGTAGGCTGATTCAAACGTATGACAGCGAATCGCTTCCGCCATTGAAAGACGTTCCTGCGGCTGCCAACCGCCAAACGGTTCGCCGTCTGTGTCTTGACGCGAAACGGCGGCGTAGAGCGTTTGATACGGATTGATTGATTCGACAGGGAAATCCGTGCCGAACGGAACGTGAACGCCGTAAGATTTCATAAAATGCCACGCATAAGCACCGAGAACGCGATATTCGCCGAGCCGCGATTCCGCCCAACGCTTATCCGAAATCGCGTGCGTCGGCTGCATCGAAGCGATAATTCCGAGTTCGGCAAAACGCTTGAAATCCGAAGGCGCAACGACTTGCGCGTGTTCGATTCGATTGCGACGATTGGAAACACAATAACCGCTAGGAACTTCGCCGACAACTGCCTTCACGATTGGAGTTGTTCCAACCAAACTGCAAGGCAAAGCAGTTTTATTCGCTTCCGCAAATCCGTCCAAAGCCATCCGATTCGCTCGGTCGCCAATCGCATGAAGCGCAATTTGCCAACCTTCTTTGTCGCGTTCGACAATCATTTTGGTCAATTCTTCTTGCGGACGGCGCGGAATGCCCGAATTTCCTGCGTCGTCAGAAAAAGGCGCGAGCATCGCGGCGGTTTTTGAGCCTAAAGTTCCGTCAACATAACCTTTTAACGCACCGAGTTTCAGACGCGAAGGATTGTCTTTGAACGAAGCAAATTCGGTTCGTTGGCGTTTTAATTCTTCAACCGAATCTTCAAAATTCTGCCATTCGGAAACGCGCACGGTCAATTTATCAGCCTTCAAAAATTCGCGGTAAAGTTTGGTTGTTTCATAACCCGAATTGTCTTGAACGCTCGTGATTCCGTATTCCCGCGCCATTTTCAGTGCGAGTTCCATTCCTTTGTTTTGCTGTTCCGCATTCGGCGGCGGAATCAGCGCGGAAACCAAACCTTGCGAAGTTTCCTTTAAAATTCCTGTCGCTTCGCCGTTTGCATCGCGTTCAATTTCGCCGCCTTCGGGATTTTTGGTGTTTTTATCAATTTTTGCCAATTTCAGCGCGGCGGAATTTGCCCAACCGATATGACCATCAACACGCACCAGAAAAACCGGATTATTCGGCGCAACTTTATCCAAAACTTCCCGCGAAGGAAATTTTCCGCCCCAAAGCGTATGATCCCAACCGCGCCCGATGATCCATTCACCCGATTTTGTTTCTTTAACTTTTGCCGCAACACGCGCCGCCGCCTCGTCCGCCGATTTCGATTCAAACAAATTCACCGTCAAAAGCGACAAAGCACCACGAAAAAAATGAACGTGCGCGTCATTAAATCCGGGCGTTACGAGCTTTCCCTGCAAATCAATTTCTTTGACAGCAGAATATTTTTCCCGCAAATCTTTAGTCGAACCGACCGCCACGATTTTTTCGCCGTCAACTGCAACCGCTTCGGCAAGCGTGAATTTTTCGTCAGCCGTAAAAATTTTACCGTTCACGAGAATCAAAGAAATTTTCTGTTTCGACTGTGCGAAAACCGGCAAACCGAGCAAATTTAAAATAAGCGTTAAGACAAATAATTTTTTCAACATTTCAAAATTATTATAACCTCAGAGAAAGACTGGAGTGCAAGCGAGACGCTTGCACTCCAGTCTTTGTTTTTAACTGCCGTTTTCGCGTAAAATTCTTTGTAGGTCAAAAAATGAAAAAAATTATATCCGTTTTCTTTGCAATTATTTCTCTTTCCGCGTTTGTTTCGGCGCACGTTCCGATTAAAACTTTGGTGCAAATCGTCAAAGCCGAAGACGAACTTCGATTTGATAAAACGCTCGAAGATTTGATGAAATCGCCGGACGCGCACATTCGCACACGCGCCGCGCTCGCTTCGGGGCGCATCGGAAACGAAGCGGCAATTCCGTTTTTGATAAATCTTTTAGAAAAAGACAAAGACGCAAATGTGCAAACAATGGCGGCATTTGCGCTCGGCGAAATCGAATCGATCAAGGCGGCAGACGCGATTTTGGCAATTTTGAATAATACGAAAATTAATGAATCAATTCGCGCTCGTGCCGTTGAAGCCGCCGGAAAAATTGCGGCGGCAAATCCGAAAGATGATAAATCGAAAGAATTGGGCAAAGCGATCCTGATTGTTTTGAACATCGAATGCGAACTCGGTAAAAAGCAAAATCGCGAAACCATTTTGCTCGGTTTGACGGCAATTTTGCGCGTTCGTCCCGAAGGCGGCGATTTAATCGTAGGAAAGTTTTTGACAAATTCTGATGCGCGAATCCGCACTGATGCGGGAAATACGCTTGTCAGACTTCGCTCGAAAAATTTCGGAGATATTTTTTTGGCATTGCTGATGACCGATACTGAACCAATGGTTCGAGCAAATGCGGCGCGTGCGCTCGGCATATCGGAAGACAAAGCGGCATTTATCGTTTTGCTCGACAAAGCAACAAAAGACAAAGATTCGCGCGTGCGCGTTTCGGCAATTCGCTCGCTCGGCAGTTTGAAAAATGTGGAAGTTGTTGAAGATTTAATAAAAACGGGCGAAAAACTTTTTTCCGATTATAAAAAATCCAAGTTCGCCAATCCGTCCGAGAAAAACGAATTGCTCGAAATCGCGACGACTTTGAGCAGAATTTTGCCGAATACTAATAATGAAAAAGCTGTTAAATTTCTGCAAAATTTCCGAGAAGCCGATAAATTTACATCACCCGAAATCGAAATCGCTTTAGCGCGAATCGCTCCGAAAATTTATATCGAATCATTGACCAAAGAAAATTTCGGCAAAAATTGGCGAACGCATTCAGCCGCCTATCAAGGTTTGGGCGAAATTGCTAATCTCGAATCGAACGCTGAAAATGACGAATTGAAATCAAAAGCTCGGATTTTATTTGTTCAAATAATCGGTGAATGGATTAGCTTTGACGCAAAAGAGAAAACCGCCGATAAAATGAATTTGTCAATTCCAGATTTGCTTCGCGCATTTGCGGCGTTCAAATCCGAAAATACTTCGGGCATTTTGCTTCCGATGCTCGAAACCGAAGAAGATTTGTTTATTCGCGCCGCGATTGCCGAGATTTTAGGTGACCAACCGGTAAGCAAAGAAAATGTTCCTCCCAAAGAAAATATTGCAACATTGAAAATCGCTTTTGCGAAATCGCTTAAAACTGACAAAGATTACAATGATGCACAGCTTGCGATTCTTTCGACTTTGGTGAAATTAAATAGATCTCAAGCGATTTCGAGTCTGAATCTCGCGCTCGACGCGCCCGATTTTCTTGTGCGTCAACACGCCTCGACACTTATCAAGCAAAACGATTTGACGAAAGATTTTCTGAATTTTGAAAGCAAAGTCGGAATCGTCAAACCTTACGAGGCTAAAAACGGCACGAAACTCGGACAAATCTTAAACACGAACGCAGATTACACACGCGCTGTTTCGCGCAAGAACGGAACTGTGAAAGCGATTTTTGAAACTGAAAAAGGCACGTTCACGATTAATTTAATGCCGGAAGACGCGCCTTTGACGGTTGATAATTTTATAAAACTCGCGCAGAAAAATTATTTTAACGGCTTGGAAGTTCACCGCGTCGTGCCGAATTTCGTGATGCAGGACGGCGATCCGCGCGGCGACGGAAACGGCGGTCCGGGCTGGTCAATTCGTTGCGAAATAAATATGTTGGAATTTGAACGCGGCGCAGTCGGAATGGCACTTTCGGGCAAAGATACGGGCGGTTCGCAATGGTTCGTAACGCATTCGCCGCAACCGCATCTCGACGGCGGCTACACGGTTTTCGGGCGCGTTGCCGAAAAAGATATGAAAATCGTTGACGCAATCGTGCGCGGCGACAAGATTTTAAGTGTCAAAATCGTTGAAAATCTTAAAAAGTAAATAAGAAAATAGGAGACGGATTTGACGGATTTTTATCAATATAAAAATCCGTCTCCTATTTTTACTTTCTAATTGACGTTTGCGGTCAGCGTAATTTCCTTAGTTTTCGGTTGATAACAAACTTCGTCGGTGCAGGCTTGATAACGGACACGGACGCGAAATTTTACGGAATTGCCTTTGAAATTTGCCGGAACTGTAACACTGAAATTGAACGTCGTGCGTCCGTCATAGACGTTAATTGTGTCTTCCGAAAAGCTGAATTTGCGATTTTTTCCTCTTGGGTAAACTACGCTGACTTTGATTCCGGGCGAAGTAACGCTGACGGTTGTCGGAATTGCGTATTCGCTTCCCGGACGATTTGAATTAACGTGCAAACCGCCCGGAATTGACAAAGTAACCGTGCCGCGTGTCGTGCCGCCACGCTTTAATGTGCCGATTGAACCTGAAACCGTCTGCGCGTTTGCTTCGCCGATAAAGATGAATGCCAATGCCAAAAATAAACTTGTAAATAAAATCTTTCTCATAATTTTTCTCAAACTGAATGATGATTTTTTTTGCAATCAAGATTGCTTTATTTTACGCGAAAACTCCCTAAAATTGTTTCAATTCGTTCTTTGTAATCGCTTCTGAAATTTTCCAGCACTTCGATTTTAAGTTGATAAATTTTGTCGTTTTCGACAATTTTGTAAATTTCCGTAATCGAAACTTCATCAACTGTTTTTTCCGTTTCAATCAAACAAGTTTTTCCTTTTTCCGAAAATGATAGAATGTTTTCTGCGTCTGTTTTTATTCCGTCGCAAACTTCGGCAAAAGTTTTATCCGAAAAACTTTCGATGAAGATTTCTGCTTGCCGCACATCCTCAGCTTCGGCTTTTCCGAACTCTTTTGAATACGCATAAAAATCGTTTTTGGATTCATCATTCAAAACGTGCAAAAAGCCTTCGGGTTTGACGAGCGAAAAGTTCTCCGCGTCAATTTCCTCGCGTTCAAACTGCGCCGCCGTGTATTTTTTCAGTTTCGTCGAAGCATAAACCATCAAAGCCACAATAATTATGCCGACAATTAAAATTTCCATTTTTGTAAAGTGAGAAAGCGAAAAAGTGAAAATGTGAAAAAGTTTTGTTTGCGAATTCAACCCGCTTTTTCACTTTTCCAATTTTTCACGTTTTCACTTTCCATTGCTGCAAGTTGTCCGCAAGCCGCGTAAATGTCGCGTCCGCGAGGCGTTCGCAAATAAGCCGAAACACCTTTTGATTCTAAAATATTTTTAAATCGCCGAATTTGTTCCGCTTCGGACGGACGATATTCCAAAGGTTCGGCGGAATTATGTGCGATGAGATTGATTTTCACGCGCCGCAAATCGTATTTTTCTAATAATTTAGCCAAGTTTTCTGCATTTTCGTCCGAATCATTTACGCCGCCGAGTAGAACATATTCAAATGTAAATCTTTCGCCACGACGCAGAGATTTTTGAAATTCCTGCGCCGCTTTTAGCAATTCTTCGATGTTCCAACGCTTGTTTATCGGCATCAGTTTATCGCGCAATTCATCGTTCGGTGCAGACAAAGAAATCGCCAGATGCGGTCGTTTTTCGAGTTTTGCAAATTCGTAAATCTTCGGCACAATTCCCGCCGTTGAAACCGTAACGCGATTCGGAACAATAAAAAGTCCGTCTTTTTCGGACATAATTTCAAGCGATTTTATCAAATTTTCAAAATTCAAAAATGGTTCGCCCGCGCCCATTCCGACCAAATTTGTTCCGTGAGGCGTTTCCGCACCAACGCCGTAAACGTCATTTAAGACAACAATTATCTGCTCAATAATTTCGCCGACCGTCAAATTTCTTAACAGTCCAAGTTTTGCCGTCAGACAAAAATCGCACTTGAGCGGACAACCCGATTGCGACGAAAAACAAATCGTATCGCGTGATTCGGTTGGAATAAAAACCGTTTCGACCGGAAAATTATCGTGCGTTTTCATCAAAAATCGCCGCGTTCCGTCCACAGAAACGTAGCGCGATTCGATTTTCAAAGTCGTCGCCGTCGCTGATTCGTTTAATTTTTCACGCAAACTTTTCGGCAAATCGGTCATTTCGTCAAAATTTAACAAACGGCGTTCGTGAATTTGCTTAAAAATCTGTTTTGCGCGATATTTCGGCTCGCCGATTGAAACGACAAATTCGACAAGCTCATTTGGAGCAAGCGCAGTGAGATGATTTTTTTTCGTAGTTTCAGACATTTTTGCTCAAACTCTAACGATAGCATAAAATTTATGCTAAATTGAATTTGAAATATGAAATCAAAAGCACTTATCGGCGGCATTATTGCTCTCATCGTGATTGGTTTGGCAATCGTTTTTTGTGTTTGGGTAGGCGGTAAAATCAATCAAAAACTGTCGGAACTAAATCCGTCCGCACCGCAAAATACAGAATCAAGTTCGCCGCAAACAACCGAAACTCAACAAGTTTCACAAGGAAATCTGCCATTCGGAAATCCGAGCAACGCAACGCCAAACGCTTCAAATTCAAACAATTATCTATTGGAAAATCAATTTTATACACTTTCTTATAATCGTGAAAAAGGCATCGCCAATTGGGTTGCGTGGCATTTAGTAAAAGGCGATTTTGGAAATGTGAATCGGCAAAATGATTTTCGTCCCGATTCGCGTCTTCCGGCAGGTTGGACGAAAATTTTGCCTTCGGATTATTCGGGGAGCGGTTTTGACCGAGGACATTTTTGCCCTTCGGCTGACCGTTCAAATTCGGTCGAAGCAAACAGCGCAACATTTTTAATGACAAATATGTCGCCGCAAACAGCCGATTTGAATCAAGGTCCGTGGGAAAAATTGGAAACATATTCGCGCAGTATGGCGCGGCGCGACGGCAATCTTTTTATAATCGCCGGACAATACGGTGCAAGCGGAAAGGTAAAAAATAAAATTACCGTCCCGACAAATTTCTGGAAAATCATTGTCGTTTTGCCGCCGGGCGCAGATTTTTCGGCAATCAATAAAGATACGCGCGTTATCGCCGTTGATATGCCGAATATAATCGGAATTAAAGAAAAAAATTGGCGCGAATATCGAACGACCATCCGCCAAATCGAACAAAAAACAGGTTACAACTTCTTATCGAATTTGCCGCAAAATATTCAAAACTCAATCGAAACAAAAGTTGATAATCGTCAATCTTTTATGCAAAGAGATGAATAAATTAAGACGTTGAGATAAAGCGACGAACGGACGACGAAATTTTCTCTCCGTCTGCCTGTCAATCAGTCTCAACGTCTAATACTCCGACTTTGATTACCACCAAGACGATTTCTTTTTAGACGAACTTCCGCCGAAAATGCTGCCTAAAACGCCACGCACGATTTGTCTTCCGACGTTACTTCCGACCGCGCGAGCCGCGCTTTTGGTAAAGGCTTCAAACGCTGAATCGCCACCACGATTCTCAGCTTTTTCAGCTTTTTCGGCTTCTTTGGCTTCGCGTTCGGCTTGTTCTGCGGCTTGTTCGGTTTCTAATTGAATTTGTGCCGCTTGCGCCGCCGCTTCCGATTTCGCCTTTAACATTTCGTAAGCTGATTCGCGGTCAATTACTGTTTCATATTGCCCTGCAACAAGCGAATTTGCCAAAAGTTGTTGCCGTTGTTCGGGCGAAATCGCGCCGATATGACTGTGCGGCGGAATGACAAAAGCGCGTTCGACCATTGTCGGCGTGCCTTTTTCGTCCAGAAACGAAACCAGAGCTTCACCGACTCCGAGTTCGGTAATTGCGGTTTCGACATTGACTTCGGGATTTTGTCGGAAAGTTTCCGCCGCCGCGCGAACACCTTTTTGATCTTTCGGCGTAAAAGCACGAAGCGCGTGTTGGACTCGGTTGCCGAGTTGCCCCAAAATGCTTTCGGGAATATCAACCGGATTTTGCGTTACGAAATAAACACCGACACCTTTTGAACGAATCAGGCGCACGACTTGCTCGATTTTATCAACCAAAGCCTGCGGCGTGTCGTTAAAAAGCAAATGCGCTTCGTCAAAGAAAAATACCAATTTTGGTTTTTCCAAATCTCCGGCTTCGGGCAACATTTCAAAAAGTTCGGACAAAAGCCACAGCAAAAATGTCGAATAAAGCTTTGGCGAATTAAAAAGTTTGTCTGCCGCGAGAATATTTACAACACCTTTGCCCGAAATCGTCTGCATAAAATCTCCGAGATTGACAGCCGGTTCGCCGAAAAATTTCTCTGCACCTTGCGATTCGAGTTCAATTAACCCGCGTTGAATCGCGCCGACCGAAGCCTTTGAAACATTGCCGTATTCGGCTTGAAATTGTTCGGCATTTTCGCCGACATATTGCAAAAGTGCGCGTAAATCTTTGAAATCGAGCAACATCATTCCGCCGTTGTCGGCAATTTTGAAACACAAAGTTAAAACTGCCGATTGTGTATCGTTTAATTGCAAAACACGAGATAACATCATCGGTCCCATTTCTGAAACCGTCGCTCGAAGCGGATGACCTTGTTCGCCGAAAACGTCCCAGAGCGTAACCGGACAATTTGAAAACTCGAAACCTTCTTTTAATCCGAGCATCGTCAAACGGTCATCAACTCGTTGATTGCCGCCGCCGAATTGCGAAATTCCGGTCAAATCGCCTTTGATGTCCGCCATAAAAACCGGCACGCCGAGATGACTGAAACTTTCGCCAAGTCGTTGTAAAGTAATAGTCTTACCCGTTCCGGTCGCCCCCGTAATCAACCCGTGCCGATTCGCTTTGTCGGGTAATAAATAACATTCTTTTGTGTCTTTTTTTGCAACTAATATTGGTTCTGCCATAATTTTTTCTGATAATTTTAATAAAATGAATTCGCGTGTATTTTACAACAACTCTAAGGTTCGTCAAACAGTTTTTTTGAGAAATTCCGTAATTGGAAACTAAATAATTCGCCAAACGTAATAAAATTCACTATGAAAACAACATTTTTGACAATTATTCTGAGTTTATTTTTTATTCAAGCAATTTCCGCGCAGACGGCAACCATAAAAGAGGCAAATCCGGCAGATGTTTCATCTGTTGATTCGATTATGAAAGCCGTCTATGAAGTAATTTCGGGCGACGCAGGCGTAAAGCGCGATTGGGACAGATTTCGGACGCTTTTTCATCCATCGGCGCGACTGATTCCGACAGGAAAAAATCAGCAGACCGGCGTAACCGGCGCACGGGCTTTCACGGTTGAGGAATATATCCAACGGTCATCGCCCGTGATGGAAAAAGATGGATTTTTTGAAAAAGAAATTGCGCGGCGCGGCGATTTTTACGGTAATATCGCCCAAGTTTTTTCAACTTACGCTGCTTACCGAAAATCAACCGACAAAGATCCGTTTATGCGCGGAATCAATAGTTTCCAGCTTCTCAACGACGGAAAGCGTTGGTGGGTGATGACGATTTATTGGCAAGCCGAATCTGCCGAAACAAAGATTCCGAAAAAATATCTGAAAAGTAAAAAATAAGATTTAGCCGTGAAAAGACGCGAAATAAATCCAAGTGTTTCTTACTTTATTTTTCGCGTCTTTCGCGTTTTTTTGCAGTTGAAATTTTCTTCGCTTGACAATATAAATTAACGCTGTTATTTTATATTTCGTGGCAATTAGAAACAGAAACGAAAGCGACAAGGAAAATCTGCGGCAAGAAATTATGGATGCGGCGCGGGAAATGTTTGTCGCGGAAGGCTACGCAAATGTTTCGATGCGAAAAATTGCTGATAAAATCGGCTATTCGCCAACTACAATTTATCTTTACTTCAAAGACAAAACCGATTTGGTTCATCAAATCTGCGAACAAACCTTTGCGCGTTTAGCACAAAATATTAAAGCAATTCAACAACTTTCCGACAACCCGATGGAAAAACTCCGAAGCGGACTTCGGGAATATATTCATTTCGGTCTGAAACATCCGAGCCAATACGAAATCGTTTTTATCACGCCCTTGCCAATTAATTTTGAAACGTCTTTTGAAGAATCAAATGGTGCAATTGCTTTCGGAACAATGCGCGAAGTAGTTGCCGAATGCGTTTCTGCAAACTTGTTGAAAAACAATGACATAGAGTTACTCAGTCAGACATTTTGGGCAGGAATTCACGGCGTAACTTCGCTTTTGATTCAGCACAGCGGATTTCCGTTTGTTGAGCGTGAAAAATTGATTGACGGAATGATTGACACTTTAATTACAGGCACGAAAGCCTAAAAATTTTTAATTTGAAACTTAACACTGTTAAGCAGAAAAATGGAGAAAAAATTATGACAGCAGAAAAAATATTTTCGATTGCAAATCTAATCGCTTTGATTAGTTGGTTAATTTTAATCGTTGCGCCGCGCTGGATTTTGACGCGCAAAGTTATTCTTTCGGGCGCAATTCCGTTGCTTTTATCGGTGGCATATTTGGTTTTGATTGCAATATTTTTCGGAAAATCCGAAGGCGGATTCGATTCTTTGCCAAATGTAATGAAACTTTTCACAAACGAATGAACAGTTTTAGCAGGTTGGATTCATTATCTCGCGTTCGATTTGTTTGTCGGCATTTGGGAAGTCAAAGACGCGCAAGCAAAAAATATTTCGCATTGGTTTGTGATTCCGTGTTTGATTTTGACGTTTTTGCTCGGTCCGATTGGCTTTTTACTTTACAGCATTTTACGCATATTTTTAGCGAAAGAGGTGAGAAATGATTAAAGAATTGTATGAAAATCAAAAACCTTTGATGATTGCGGGCGCAATTTCACTCTTATGTTTTGTAATTTTGGCAATTATTGCACCGTTTGATTCGACTGAGATTTTAGGCATAAATCGTTGGATAAAACCGATGAAATTTTTCATCTCGATTGCGATTTTTGTTTGGACAACCGCGATTTTTCTAAACTTTTTGAAAGATTTCAATAAATCCGTGCAGCTGATTTCGTGGGGAATGATTGTGATATTTTTTGTCGAAATGTTCATTGTCGTTATGCAGGCATTACGCGGAACGACTTCGCATTTCAACATCAAAACACCATTTGACGGAATGCTTTTTGCGATTATGGGATTAGCGATTGCGCTTAATACAGTTTTGGCTATCTACCTGCTTTTTCTATATTTTAAGGCGGAAATTGAATTATCGGAATCTATCGTTTGGGGAATGCGTCTGGGTTTGATTTTGTTTCTCGCATCGAGTTTTGAAGGCGCGTATATGTCGCAAACTTTTGCTCACAGTGTCGGCGTGGCGGACGGTGGGAAAGGTTTGCCGATCGTAAATTGGTCAACGGAAGGCGGCGATTTGCGTGTCGCGCATTTTTTCGGAATGCACGCACTTCAAGCCGTGCCGTTTTTTGCTTACACACTTGAAAAATACAAAATAAAATCGTCAACTCTTTGGACATTCGTTTTTGCGGGAATCTATTTTGCGATTTTCACAGGCGTTTTTGTCCAAGCCTTGCTCGGCAAACCGCTTTTTGCCGGCTTTTAATTTTTTTCTCGCGGAATACACAGAAATATTTAAAGATTTTCCGTGTATTCCGCGTGTTCCGCGAACAAAATGTTTTAGAATAATCTTAATGGCAGAATATATTTTGGAACGCGAACAAATCATCAAACGTCCACAAGGGGAAGTTTTCGAGTTTTTTGCTAACGCGGGAAACTTGGAAAAAATAACGCCGCCGGAATTAAATTTTCATATCATTACGCCCCAACCGATTGACCTTAAAAAAGGTGCGTTGATTGATTATCAATTAAAACTTCGCGGCATTCCAATAACTTGGAAAACCGAAATTACTCAATGGAATCCGCCTTTTGATTTTGTTGACACCGCCCTGAAAAGTCCGTATAAACAATGGATTCACCTACATACTTTTGAAGAAAACGAAAAGGGCGAAACGATTATGCGCGACATCGTGCGCTATCGTTTGCCGCTTGAACCGCTCGGCGATTTGGCGCATTTTTACGTTAAGAATGAGTTGAAATATATTTTCGATTATCGTTACAAAGTGATTGAAGAAATTTTTCAAAATTAGTTTTACATTTCGGTTTTATTTGCTAAACTTCCCTTTCAGTTTAGGCGGAATATTTTAGAAAATTTTTAGGAGGACAAAACAATGTCAAAGAAATTTAATTTAGAAGAGGACTTTTCCTTTTGAGCGAACAAGCAAACGCCGCAAGGGTTATCCGTCGGAAACGCAGGTCAAACGAGGTTTGAGAATTGTTCACGGCGATAAGGAGTTAGTCGAAAAACTCGGACGCAACGATTTATGTCTGTGCGGATCAAACCGCAGATTTCAAAAAATGTTGTCTGCAAAAAGGTAAATACGACGGCGCATTGCGCGACCACTATTTTTAGGTAAAGAAACAAAACGCATTCAAATATTGAGTGCGTTTTTTCGTTAAAACTCAATCCAATTTGTCGGCTGTTTGTGATATGAAATCGTAATTTTCGTATCGGCTTTGAAGAAATTCGGGCGCATTTGGAGAGCCGTTTCCGCCATCAATCTGGCGAGATGCGGTTCGTTGGCGCGTTGTGAAAGATGTGCCAAAATAATCTCTCTTGCCGAACCGTCGAAATCGTTTGTAAGCCAATCAGACAAATCTTCGTTTGAAAGATGTCCGGTGCGCGAAAGAATTCTTTGCTTCAAATCCCAACTGTAAACCGGGCAAGTTTTGAGCATATCGCGTGAGTGATTTGATTCGACGACGATGGCATCACAGCCGCGAAGTTTTTCTTTAATCAAGGTCGTGATGTGTCCGAAATCCATCAAAGTTGCGATTTTCACGCCTTCTTTTTTTGCCACAAACCCGAAATTGTCTGCCGCATCGTGTGGAACTGAAAACGGTTCAAAATCAATATCGCCGATGCTGAAATCTTTGCTTGACTCGATTTTTTCGGTGCGATTTTTCAAAACATCACGGCGTTTGATTGCTTCACTGTCGCCATTGTGTAAGCCTTTGCGCGTTGAATAATAAGCATTTTCGGTCGCTTCTGAGATAAAAACCGGACAATTTACCGATTTCATCAAAACGCGAAGTCCGCCCGCGTGGTCGCTGTGTTCGTGTGTGATGAGGATTGCGTCAAGTTTGGCGTAATCTTCGCCGACTGCCGCAAGCCGTTCCAAAATTTGTTTCGCACTCAACCCCGCATCAACCAAAACTTTTGTTTTTTCAGTCGCAATCAAAACGGCATTTCCCGTTGAACCGCTTCCGAGAACGGTAACTTTCATATTTTATAAACCGCAAAACAGGCAAAAAAATTCTAGCATTTTTTTCGCCTCTTTCACGGTTAACTTTTCTTTTCCTGAGTCTTCGAGCGTAGAACTTTTCCGATAGTTCGTGTTATCAGCGCGTCCGGCACGATTGTTCCGAGAACCGAGCCGACATAATTTGCAAGTCCTGAAACAACCAGAGATTTTCCGCGCCGAACGGCTTTCAAAGCCGTTTCGACAACTTGTTCGGGCGTTTGCATTCCTTTGACCTGAATCGCATCTTTCATATTTGCGATAACGAAAAAATTAGTTTTCGTCGCGCCCGGACACAAAGCTAAAATTTTTATTCCAAACGAGCGATTTTCTTCCGACAAGCCTTCGGAAAACGCGGTTACAAAGGCTTTGGTTGCGGCATAAGTCGAAAGATAAGGAATCGGCTGAAATCCGGCGGCAGATGAAACATTGATAATTACGCCGCTTTTTCGCGTCCGCATTTGTGGCAAATAGCGATGTGTTAGCGCAACCAAGGCAGAAATATTGAGGTCAATCATTTGCAGTTGGCGTTCAAGTTCGAGTTCCGAAAAATCACCCATCGCACCGAATCCGGCGTTGTTTATCAACCAATCAATCTCGAATCCGTGTTTTTCGGTTTCCGCAAAAAGTTTTTTATCTGCGTCAAATTCCGTCAAATCGAGCGCAATATAATGCGCCGTAATGCCGTGTTTGAGCATTAATTCATCACAAATCTGATGCAATTTGTCTTCGGAACGCGCAACCAAAACCAGATTATGTTTTTCTTCCGCCAACCGTCTGGCAAATGCTTCGCCGATGCCGCCGGATGCTCCTGTGATAAGGGTAAATTTCATAAATTAATCTTTTGAAAACGATAATTTAACAGCCAAAACGCTTGCCGTAATTATACACAAAGTTTTCAAAAGATTAATCTATTCGGAAGTGGTTTTCGCCATTTTTGCAGAAGCCATTTTTGCCGTGAATCGGTATTCAACTTCAAAAAACAAAATTCGTAATTGATTTCCAATGGAAATCAATTACGAATTGGCAGATTTTCGTTACAATGAACCAGCAATTATAAATTATCCAATATCGGACTTTTGATGATTTTGTAATCCATCAAAGGTTTGGATATAAACTTTGCCGCGCCCATCCAAGTTTCCCGCTCTTGTATTGGTTTGATGTCAATTCCCGGATAAATTTTTTCAGCGTAATATTGCACAGCATACGGTTTGTTGCTCATATTAATAAAACCTTTAGTCGAATGTTTTTCCGGCGTGTCCATCGGAAAACCGCCGAGCGCGGCGTGTGTTCCCGGAAATGTTTCCAACTTAAACCCTGTGAATCCGAGATTTTCAGCTTTGAGTCCGACATCGGCAGCCTCACTCAAAAACTCCATAAGTTCTTTGTCTTTGGTTTGGAGTCCGGTGTTGGAAAACCACTGCCGCGAATGATTGGCTCGACGAACCGCGTGATAGCAAACGGAAACATTTGTCGGAATTTTATCAGTTCGGTATTGCGTCGGCACTGCGCCGGTAAAATCTCTGGCAACGGCATCGAAAAGACCGAGAAATTTGACTTTTACGCCTTCTAACTGCAACCATCGAGCCAAACAAATCGCCAGATGTCCGCCACGGCTGTAACCGACAAGGCTGACTCTTAAACCTTCGCCTTTGCGGTCGGTCTGCATTTTTTTCAGGTCATAAAAATTCTTCGCGTCATCGAGAATATTTCCCAATTCACGCCCGCCGGCATCCGGTCCAGCCATATATTTGGCGTATTCCGGCTCGGTTGCGCGATCAATACAGCGTTTGATAAAACTTCGTTTGCCAAGCGGACCATATATCCAATCTGTCGTTCCCCACATTTGCGAGCCTGTGCCTTCAAAACCGATTAATAAGTCGTGTGTTTTGACAGGTTGCTGTTGATTATTGCCACCGTTCGTAAAATTTTGGTTCATAGTTTCCTCCGCAAAAATTCTCTTCAAAAGATAATGCGTAAAAAACGCGAAAACTACGCCAAAAAAATTATTCGGCAGAAAACTCATCTTTGGAAATAGCGTAAAAAACTACTTTCATTCCATAATGAGATTTTATTCCTTCAAACTTCATTCCGCATTTTTCCATAATGCGCCAAGAGCCTTTGTTTTCGGATGCGGCAACAGCGACAATTCTTTCAAGTCCGGCAGTTTCAAAACCGTAGCGAAGCCAGACTTGGGCGCATTCAAAACCGATTCCTTTGCCCCAAAATTCTCGCTTCATTCCGTAACCAACTTCGATTTCGCCTGAATCTTCCAAAGGTTGCAAACCGCTCCATCCGAAAAATTCGCCTGTTTCTTTCCAAATCATCGCGCACATCGAATAACCGTGTTTTTCGTAACCGTCGAAATAAAACTGCAAGCGTTTCGTGATTTTTTCGGGGTTTTGATATTTCTCGCCGCCGAGATAAATATTGACTTCCGGCGCACAGCGCATCTCAATAAGTTCCGGCAAATCTTCGAGCGTAAATTTTCTAATTAAAAGTCTTTCGGTTTCAATCATAGTTTTTTTTGCCAAGTTTCTTTTGTAATCGAATAATGAACAAGGTCGCGTTCGTAAAATCTTCCGACGAAATCATAATTCATTCCGAGACGTTCCATCACGCGGCGCGAATTTCGATTTTCAGGGTCGGCAACGGCGACGATTTTTTCTAAGTTTAATTGCTCAAAGCCGTAATTCAAAAATGCTTCTGAGGCTTCGACCGCATAACCTTTGCCCCAAAATTCTTTGAAAAGTGCGTAGCCGACTTCGATTTCTTTTGTTTCCGTCAAACGCCAAAGTCCGCACCAACCGATAAATTGATTCGACACTTTTTCAATCACGGCGCAAAAACCAATTTCCTCGCTTTCCCAACGGCTTGAAACTAAATTTATCCAATTTTCGGCTTCTTTTCGCGTCGTTTGCGGTTCGCGGATAAAACGCATTACGTTTTCGTCGGAACGCATCGCAAAAACCGAATCTGCGTCGTTTTTTTTCATCGGGCGCAAAAAAAGTCTGGAGGTTTCGAGCATAAAATCATCAGTCCAAAGGCAGTTTATTTTATTTCAAAAAAAATTGGAAGAAAAACAAAAGCCGTTCCGTCTAATCAAACGTAAAATCTTTCGGAGAGAGAAAAATTATGAATCAAACAAACGAAAATCGGCGCGATTTTCTAAAACGCGCAACAGTTGCGGCTCTCGCGTTTCCGGTTTTAATTAACTGCAAAAGCGACACTTTAGCGCAAAAATCGAATGAGAATTTTTTGGATTCAATCAAGAAAAATGCCAAACCTGTCGGCGCAGAAGGAATGGGCGCGATTGATGCGCCGGCGAATGTTTCGTGGAAAACCGTTCTTTCAACTGATGTTGACAAAGGCGAAAAAATGCTTATTTCGGGAACTGTTTTTGAAGCCGACGGCAAAACGCCTGCGCCGAATGTTCTGATTTATCTTTATCACACCGACATCGAAGGTTTCTACGGCAGAAAATCGGGCGAACATAAACACGGACGTTATCGCGGTTGGATGTTGACCGATGCAAAAGGTCGCTACGAATTTCAGACGATAAAACCCGCGCCGTATCCCGAAAATCGCTTTGCCGCGCATATTCACACAACGCTCACAACTGTTGCAATGAAAGAAGATTGGATTGACAGCTATTTGTTTGAAGGCGACACGCTGATTTCCGCACGCGAACGCGCCGATGCCGGAAAAAAAGGCGGATTTCAACCGATTTTGAACTTGGAAAAAAGCGCGAACGGAATTTGGACGGCGAAACGCGACATACAACTTTGGAAAGCATAAATTGGAGGAAAAATGATGAAATTACAGATTATTTTGGCGGTTTTGGTTTTGAGTTTGACGGTTTCGGCTTGCGCGAAAAGCGAAGCGAAAACGGGTGAATATGTTTGGCGGGAAATCACGGCAAAAGCCGAATTTCCGCAGAGTTATAATTATCCGGTTTATGTGATGAATGACGGAAGTTTGCTCGCGTTAAATCAAGGCGGTTGGCGTTCAAACGACGGTAAAACTTGGACAAAAACCGATTTACCAGAAAGCGGTTTGAATTCGGCGTATCAAAAATATGTTCAATTTAACGGCGCGATTTACGCGCTCGGCGCGATGAGCGGAAATTATGAAAATTTTACGATTGACGCGAAAATCAAGCGCACCACGGACGGAAAATCTTGGGAAACCGTCGCGCAAAAATCGAATTTGCCGCAGAGAGTTTTTTACGGCGCAGTAGTTTTCAAAGACAAAATTTGGCTCATCGGCGGTTTTGACGGAAAAAAATATCATAACGACATTTGGAGTTCTCCGGACGGCGTGAATTGGATGCGAGTCGCGGAAAAAGCAAATTTTTCCGAGCGCACGGTTGGAAAAATCATCGTTTTCAAAGACAAAATTTGGATTATCGGCGGCGGCGTGATTGACGGCGATAAAGTTGTCAATCCGAATTCCGAAAGCGAAATTTGGTCTTCGGCAGATGGCGTAAATTGGACGCAATCAAAAACCAACGCAACCAACAAAATAGCCGGAACTCCAGTTGTTTTCGATGAAAAACTATGGCTTATCGGCGCAAACCGCAACGACGGAAATTTTGCTAATGCACTTTTGGTTTCCGACGACGGCGAAAACTGGAAAGAGCAGTCCGCGCCTTGGTCGCCGCGCGGCGGTGTCGTGGTTTGGGTTTTCCAAAACAAACTTTTTATGACCGGCGGAAAATATTCGTTCACCAAAAACGGCGAAATAACTTTCGTTTATAGCAACGACATTTGGGCAATGGCAAAGCCAATTAAAAATTAAAAATGTAAAATTAAGGTATTACTTACATTGATATTTGGAATCGGAAAATTATCTTCGGAATAAGTGAGAAGTGAAAAGTGAAAGGTTTGATGTGAGATTAAACTATCACTTATCACTTATCACTTATCACTTATTCCGAAAAGATTTTCTTTCAAAATCAGAATTTCAAATATCAGTTAGGGAATACCAAAATTAAAAGTTGGTATAAAATTTTTGTTAAATAAAATGGAGAGCGCGGCGCGGATGACCGAAAAATTGACCGAACAAGACTTGCTTGCCGAATGTCGAAACGGCAACCGCGGGGCTTTTGAACGGCTTTATCAAATGCATCAACGACGGGTTTTTTCGGTCGCGCTCAACTTTTTCGGCGGAAATCGGGAAGTGGCGGAAGACGTTACGCAACAAGTTTTTTTGAAAATTTTTAACAAAATCTCGGACTTTCGTGCTGAATCAGAATTGACGACTTGGATTTATCGAATGACCGTCAATGCTTGCATTGACGAACAACGCAAGACGCGCCGATTTTTTTCGATTGAAAATCTCTTCGGCGAATTTCGTGTGAAAAAGACGCAGGACGAACGCTTTGAGCAACACGAAATTTCGGACGAAGTGCAACGCGCCATCGGCGAATTAAAGGAAAAATTTCGCCTTCCGATTTTGCTGAAATATTCCGAAGACTTGAGTTACGACGAAATCGCACGGGTTTTGGACTGTTCAATCGGCACGGTTTCATCGCGTCTGAATCGCGGACACAAAATGCTGGCGCAGAAGTTAAAGCATTTGAAAAAAGAAATTTAGCCCACGAAATACACGAAACATACGAAAAATTTTTAGTGTATTTCGTATGTTTCGTGGGCAAAAAAAGAATGAACGAGAAGCATTACAACGAAAAACTCTCCGCATTTGTCAATCACGAATTGACGCACGATGAACGGCAAGCGATTGGCGAACATCTGCTCGTGTGCGCGGAATGTCGGGCAGAACACGACGAAATAAAGCTCGGCGCGGCGTTGGCGAGCAAATTAAACCAACAAGATGCTCCCGAAAATCTTTGGAACAAAATCGAAACGGCTTTGGATAAAAAAGAGGAAAAAGCGTTTCCGATTTTTGCGTTTTTCGGTTCACGCGCTTATGCGGCAACGGCTGGTTTGATGTTGGTTTGCGGTTTGATAGCAACGGTTTATTTTGGAGTTTTGAAAAATGTTTCGACGGAAATTGTTAAAGATGAAAAACCTGTAAATGTTGAAATGCCGCAAGTTGTTCCGATGACGAATCAAAATTCAAACACGGCGATTGCAGAAAACAGTAATTCAAATGCTCAAATCGCACCGCAAGTTGCAAATTCAGATATTCAAAAAACGCCGCAATTTTCTAATGCTGAGGTTCAAATTCCACCCAAAGAAAAAACGATTCAGCCAAAAGAAACAATAATTTCTCAAACAAATCTGCCCGCGTGGAATGTCGAAACTCTGGCGGGAATGCCGAAGATTGGAGATTCTTTCAGAAGCGAAAAATTAGCGGTTGGCGAGTTTTTGGAAACCGATGCGACTTCGCGGGCGCGTGTTCAAGTTGCCGATATTGGCAACGTCGAAATCGCCCCGAATTCGCGGGTGAAATTGGTTAGAACGAAATCTACGGAACATCGTTTGTCGCTTGAAAAAGGTTTGATGAAAGCGAAAATTGACGCACCGCCGAGACTTTTTATTGTTGATACACCGTCGGCTGTGGCGGTTGATTTGGGTTGCGAATACACACTCGAAGTTGATGAGAATGGCAATTCACGATTGCACGTTACGAGCGGTTTTGTCGCGCTTGAAAACGGCAAATTTTCATCAATCGTTCCTGCCGGAGCGATTGCTTTGACGCGCAAAGGCAAGGCGGTTGGAACGCCTTTTGCCGAAAATTCTTCCGCCGAATTACAATCTGCGCTTTATAAATTTGATTTCCAAAACGGCGGCGCGAAAGAGTTGGAAACGATTATCAAAGAAGCTGATTTATACGATTCTTTGACGCTTTGGCATTTGCTCTCGCGTGTGCCGAAAGCGGAGCGTGGACAGGTTTTCAACGCACTTGCAAACTTGGTCGAACCGCCCGCAAATGTTACGGTTGAAGGCATTTTGCGACTCGACAAAAAGATGCTCGACGCTTGGTGGCAAGCGGTTGAAAATGTTTGGTTTGAATGAAGAAATTAGCCACAGAGTTCACAGAGAACACTGAGAAAAGGCTTTAAAAACTGAGTGTTCTCTGTGAACTCTGTAGCTGAAAATAAGGAGAAAAACTATGAAATTATTTATTTTTGCATTAACTTTTGGCTTAATTATTTTGCTCTCTAATTTTTATGTTCCCGAAAAGACGCAAGCAACCGTTTCGCCAAATGATTTGGTCGTTCACGAATGGGGAACTTTTACGTCAATCGCCGGAAAAAACGGAATGGCGATTGATTGGCGACCTTTGAATGAAACGTCAGATTTGCCGAAATTTGTTTATACGATGGACGAAACAGACGGTTTTCGGAACACTTACGAAACTCGTCTGAGCGGCAAAACCAAAACTTTGGCAAAGGTGCGGATGGAAACTCCGGTGATTTATTTTTACACGAAACAAGAACAGGAAATTTCGGTCAAAGTTGATTTTCCGAGCGGAAAAATTACCGAATGGTATCCGCAAGCAAGCGTTGTCAACAGGCAAGCCGGAAATAATCAAACGGCGAGTTCGGGCGACGGCATAAATTGGGGAACGATTAGACTTCTGCCCAATGAACAGCCGAATTATCTGCGCGAAGTCGGTTACAGTCATTATTATCCGGCGCGTGAAACCGATGCGGTTGCGCTTCAGGTTTGCAATGACGATAAAACCAAAATCGAAAAGGAAAAATTTTTGTTTTATCGCGGAATTGGTAAATATGGAACGTCTTTGTCGGTCAAAATTGACGGCAAAAATCTGACTTTGAAAGACAAAGGAACAGACGAGGTAAAAAATCTTATCATTTTTGAAAATCGCGGCGGACGCATCGGGTTTAAGTTTATCGAAACTTTACCGAAAGAAATAACTGCCGAACGCCCGGAAACGAACAAAACAATACAGGAAGTTTATGCGGAACTCGAAAAAATCCTTGTTTCCGAAGGTCTTTATCAAAAAGAAGCGAAAGCGATGATTGAAACTTGGAAAGACAGTTGGTTTGAAGAAGGTCTTCGCGTTTTTTACGTTTTGACGAGCAAATCAGCGAATAAAATTTTGCCTTTAACCGTCGAGCCGAAACCGAAAGAAACGGTGCGCGTTTTTGTCGGACGAGTCGAAGTCATTACGCCCGAAATGGAACAAGACGTGCGAAAACAAGTCGGACTTTTGCGCTCTCGTTCGCCGCAAATCCGCGAACAAGCGCAAGTATATTTGAAAAAATACGGCAGATTTTACGAGCCGATTTTGAAGAATATTCTCGAAAACGAAAAGGACGAAAAAGTTAGAAAACAAATTGAGAAACTCATAAATCTGAGTTAGATTTAACCGCGAAAAAAGCGAAAAAGCGCGAAAAAGGTTTTAATAATTTTCGCGGTTTTTCGCGGTTTTCGCGGTTGATTAAATCAAATGCACGAGCAAACCGTCTTTTAATTTCGGCTCAAACCAAGTTGATTTTGGAGGCATAATTTCGCCCATATCGGAAACGGCGAAAAGGTCGTCCATCGTAGTTGGGAAAAGCGAAAAAGCAAGTCGCACCGTGCCGTTATCAACGTATTTTTCGAGTTCACCTGTGCCGCGTGCGCCGCCGATAAAACCGATGCGGCGATTGGTGCGCGGGTCGTCAATTCCTAAAACCGGACCTAAAATATAATCCTGCAAAATGCTTACGTCCAATCTTTCAATCGGGTCGGGTTCGCGGAAATAATTGACGGCAAACTGTAAATCATACCATTTGCCTTCCAGATACATACAAATTTCACCGTGTTGCGAAGGTTCTTTTTTATCGGTTTCGGTAACAATAAAATTTTGTCTGAGCCGTTCGAAAAATTGCTCTTCCGTCCAACCGTTCAGATCTGCAACAACTCGGTTATAAGCCAAAATCTGCAAATCTTCCGCCGGAAACATTCCTGCAACGACATAATTGTAGTCTTCGCGTCCGGTATGATTCGGATTTGAAGCGCGAAGTTGTTCCATTGCCAGATGTGCGCTTTCCATTCGATGATGTCCGTCGGCAATGTAAATCGCGGGAACTTCTTCAAATGCCGAAACAAAATCATCGGGCGAAGAAACACGCCAAACGGTTTGGCGAACGCCGTTGGAACACTGGAAATTGTAAAGCGGTTTGGTTTCAACCGTTTCCGCAATCAGATTTTTTATCGTTTCCGTATTGCGAAACGCGAGAAAAATCAAACCTGTTTGCGCGTTCAGCACAAGCATATGTCCGGTGCGATCTTCAACCTTATCGGGGCGCGTGTTTTCGTGTTTTTTGATAATCTCGCGCTCGTATTCGTCAATCGAACAGCAAGCAACGATGCCTGTCTGAACGTGCGTCGGAGTTGTAAGACGATAGATGTAAATTGAAGGTTCATCTTCGATGAAAAAAATTTCATCGGCGATAAATTTGTCGAGATTTTCCTTTGCTTTAGCGAAAACGATTTCCGGCGCGGGCGTTTCGCCTTCGGGAAATTCGGCTTCCGAGCGTGTTACACGCAAGAAACTCAAAGGATTTTTGCCGATAAATTCGCGCACCTCACGTTCATAAACAACGTCGTAAGGCACACAGGAAACTTGCTTTGCTTTTTCCATCGTTGGGCGCAAAGCGCGAAATGATTTGATTGTTGCCACTTAAAAAATTATTCCTCTATTTTTGTTTGGTTTTAGGTCTTAGGTCTCAGGTCTTTGGTTGGGCGGAAACTTCCCGCTTTCAAAAACCAAAAGCCAAAAACCAAATCCCAAATCTATTTATTTTTCAGTCTGTTTTGAATAGACTTCAGTTCTTCATTTGTCGCCGAATTTTGGTTCGTGTTCGGTTTGACATTCGTATTTGAATTTTGCTCGAGCGGTTTCATTTGCTCGGTCATTCGCTTCATAATGTCTTCAGCATATTTGTCGAGGGCAGCTTTCCATTCGCCATCTTCACGCACCATCGGAATCGTTTCAAATTGATTTATCAACTCGGTTTTTACTTCGACGGTTGCTGTTTCGCCCGTGATTTTTTCTGCGCCGTATTCGGTAATATTTTGAAAAGGTGCACCGTTTTCTCTAGTCAAAAGTCCATCAGGTGTTTGATTTTGCGATTTTGCCGACTTTTCAAGTAATTCAAGCGAGCCTTTCGACAGCATTTTTTTTATTGTAACGGTGTCTTTCTTTTTTCCTGCTTCCCCCAATGCTTTCAGAGTTTCGGTTGGCGTGCGGCTTGCCGGATTATTTGCTGAATTGCATCCGACAATTAAAAAGACACAAAGCGCGATGATTATAAATTTGTAAAACTGCATATTTTTGTTACGGATTAATTGTTTGATTCGTAATAACCGACGGCGACACATTCGGATTAACCGAATCTTTCGTCTGCGGCGTATTTGGCGAAACCGTAAAATCTTGTGGGTTACTCGGATTAACCGAATTATTTTGCGGCATTGTCGGATTAAACGAACCGTCTTGCGGATTCGGATTATTAATTAATTCATCAAGCCGTTTGTTGTTAATTTCGTTTTTCTGTTGAATTTGGGTGGCGATTCCTTGTTTGTCAATTCTCCACACACCTTCTTCGAGAATAAACGGAATCGTGTTCCAATTATTAAAACCATCTCTGACTTCAATTGTCGCCCGCTCGCCTTCGATTTTTTCGTTACGGTAGGCAAAATCTTTCTGATTTTCGGTAAAAAGCGTTTCGTTTTTCACGATGTCGTCAACTGTTACGTTTTGCTGTGCGGCTTGCTGTTCCGCCATTTTCAGAGACGATTCGGAAAGAAGAAGTTTCATCGTCGTCGTATCTTTTTGTTTATAAGCCAAAGTATATGCCTTAAAAGTATCAATCGGCGTGGGTGGTTTTTGATTGCCTCCGCAGGCAAAAAGCGAAAATGTTATAAAAGCTAAAATTATAAATCTCACGAAAGAACACATTTTGAATAAACCTATCTTAAATCGTTATAATTATAAAATCTAAAGTATAACCCAAAACAGAAGGAGCGAAAAACAAATGGAAAGAAAAAAACTTGCGGCAGACGAAATTTTAGCAAATTTAGCCGAGATTGAAGATTGGAAAGTTGAAAATTCGATTTTGTCGAAAAGATTCGAATTCGCAAATTTTGCGGAGAGTTTGGCGTTTATCAACAAGGTCGGGGAAATTGCCGAACGATTTGATCATCATCCCGATATTTACTTCGGTTGGGGCTACGCTGAAATAAATCTGACGACGCACGACCGAGGCGGCATTACAGATTTTGATTTTGCCGTAGCAAAAGAAATAGAAGGAAAATAGATAACGAATTACCTGAATTTCACAAATTTTTAAAATAAAATTTGTGAAATTCAGGTAATTCGTTGCCATAAATCCTAAATTTTATCCACAATCGCATTCAGCGTTGCCGAAGGTCGCATCGCGGCGTAAGCCTTTTCGGAATTTGGATGATAATAACCGCCAATATCTTGCGGTTTTCCTTGCGCGGCGATTAATTCTTCGTTGATTTTCGCTTCATTTTCCTGCATTGCTTTGGCAACGGGAGCGAATTTTTCAGCCAATTTAGCATCTGTCGTTTGATTTGCCAACGCTTCCGCCCAATACATTGCGAGATAGAAATGCGAACCGCGATTATCAATTCCGCCGACCTTTCGCGCCGGAGATTTGTCGGTTGCCAAGAATTTTGCGTTTGCTTCGTCTAAAGCGTCCGCCAAAATTTGCGCTTTCGGATTGTTTTGAGTTTGGGCAAGATGTTCAAAACTCGCTTGCAACGCCAAAAACTCGCCGAGCGAATCCCAACGCAAATAGCCTTCTTTTTGGAACTGTTCAACGTGCTTTGGCGCAGAACCGCCCGCGCCTGTTTCAAACAAACCGCCGCCGTTCATTAGCGGAACAATCGAAAGCATTTTTGCCGATGTTCCGAGTTCCAAAATCGGAAACATATCGGTCAAATAATCGCGCAAAACATTGCCCGAAACCGAAATCGTGTCTTTGCCTTCGCGTCCGCGTTTGAGCGTTTCAATCATTGCATCTTTGACATCCATAATGCGAATATCAAGACCTGTTAAATCGTGATTTTGCAGATATTTCTCAACTTTTTTGATGATTTGTGAATCGTGTGCGCGGTCTTTGTCGAGCCAAAAAATCGCGGGCGTATCGGATAATCTTGAACGATTGACCGCCAATTTTACCCAATCTTGAATCGGTGCGTCCTTCGTTTGGCAAGCCCGGAAAATATCGCCGTTTTCAACTTTTTGCTCCAATAAAACTTTGCCGTTTTCGTCTTCAACTTTGACCGTTCCCGCGCCCGAAATTTGAAAAGTTTTGTCGTGCGAGCCGTATTCTTCGGCTTTTTGCGCCATCAAACCGACATTCGGAACTGAACCGAAAGTTTTCGGATCAATCGCACCGTTTTGCTTCATATCTTGGACAATCGCATCGTAAAATCCGGCGTATGTGCGGTCGGGGATGATGCAAACCGAATCTTCCTCATTGCCGTCTTTGTTCCACATTTTCCCGCCGCCACGCACGAGTGCCGCCATCGAAGCATCAACAATGACATCCGATGAAACGTGGAAATTTGTGATGCCTTTGTCCGAATTGACCATCGCAAGTTTCGCACTATTTTCGATAGTTTTGGCAATATCCACTTTGATTTCGGCTTCTTTGGCGTGTCCTGAAATTTTTTCTTCAAGCGTTGCTAGTCCGAAATTCGGATTGATGTCTAACTCTTTGAAAACATCGGCGTATTTTTCAAAAACGTCTTTGAAATAAGTTTCGACAATCGCGCCGAAAATAATCGGATCGGAAACCTTCATCATCGTCGCTTTCAAATGTGCCGAAAGCAGAACGTCTTTTTCTTTGGCTTCGGCAATCGCATCTTGCACAAAAGATTTCAAGGCGGCAAGATTCATCACCGAAGAATCAAGCACTTCCCCTGCTTTAAGCGGTGCAAAATCTTTCAAAACTTGTTCTGAATTATCATTTCCGTAAAAAACGATGCGGAATTTTCCATCATTTTCAACCGTCGTCGAATTTTCCGTTCCGTAAAAATCGCCCGAATTCATATTCGCAATCGAAGTTTTAGAATCCGCACTCCAAACGCCCATTCGGTGCGGATTCGCTTTGGCATAATTCTTCACTGCTTTCGGTGCGCGTCTGTCAGAATTGCCTTCTCTTAGAACCGGATTTACCGCGCTTCCCAAAACTTTTGCATATTTTTTGTTGATGCCTTTTTCTTCGTCCGTTTTCGGTTCTGCCGGATAATTCGGCACGGCGTAGCCTTGTTGCTGAAGTTCGGCAATCGCTTCTTCAAGTTGTGGAACGGACGCGGAAATGTTCGGCAATTTGATAATGTTCGCTTCAGGTTTCGTCGCCAATTCGCCCAATTCCGCGAGTGCGTCGGGAATTTTTTGGTCGTCTTTTAAGTATTCGGGAAAATTGGCTAAAATCCTTCCAGCAAGCGAAATATCCGGCACTTCGATTTCAATATCGGCGGATTTTGTAAAAGCCTTCAAAATCGGCAAAAAAGAATGCGTCGCCAACATTGGTGCTTCATCGGTTAAAGTGTAATAAATTTTTGACATTTTATTATTTGATTTTGTTGAACTAATTTCGATTACCGAAAACTGTTTTCAGGTAGAACAGATATTCTAGTCCTCGTTGAGCCTAAATGTAAATTTAAGAGTTAAAAATACTCCGTTTTAGATTTTAGTTTTTTACGTTACTAAAAACCTTCTTCTCAATTTTTGAACTTCCGCTTGATTTTCAAGGTGAATATTCAAATCAGTAATAATTCCATCGCTTAAATCATAAATCCAGCCGTGAACGCGCAAAATTTGCCCGCGTTCCCAAGCGTCTTGGACGATGGTTGTTTCGCCGACATTCAAGACCTGTTCAATGACATTCAGTTCGCAAAGTTTGTTTAATTTCTCGGTTTCGTCCGTTATTTTTGCCAGCACATCTTCGTAAAGATTGGCGACATCTTGAATATGCCGAAGCCAATTATCAATTAAACCGTGCCGTTTGTTTTCCAAAGCTGCTTGGACACCACCGCAACCGTAATGTCCGCAAACAATTATATGTTTGACCTGTAAAACCTCAACCGCAAATTGCAAAACCGAAAGGCAATTCATATCGGTATGAATCACCAAATTCGCAATGTTGCGATGCACAAAAACTTCGCCCGGCATCAGCCCGACAATGTTGCTCGCGGAAACACGGCTGTCTGAACAACCGATCCAAACATATTCGGGAAATTGTTGTTGCGCCAGATCAGGGAAAAATGTTGGACGATTTTGACGAACTTTTTCCGACCAAGTTTTATTGTTGTCCAATAAATGTCTAAGCGTTTTCACAGCGGTTAGTTTAGCAATTCTTTGGTAATATCTCACGCCGGACGAGTTTGATTTTGAAACAAATCGTCCTTAAGAACTGCACGACAGCATCGAACAGCCGACTTTTGTTTTTGCCCAATCGGGGCGCAAGGCAAACCATTTTTCTGCTTCGAGTTGTTCGTCGTAAGGTTTTAGAAGTAAATTAAACAATTCGTCAACTATCGAATAATCGCCCGCGTCTGCCGCGTCAATCGCTAATTGCGCCATATAATTTCGCAAAACGTATTTCGGATTTGTGCGGTTCATTGCGGCAATTTTTTCGGTTTTTTCGCGGTTTTCGGCGATTAGAATTTCAGCATAAACAGCCAAAAATAAATTCCATTTTTCTCTGAAACTTTCGAGATTTTCAGAATAACTTGATTTTTCTAAAAATTTCCAAAATTCGTTCGGCGAGTTTTCGTCAAATTTGCTTAAATTGCGGAAAAATAAGGTCAAATCCATTTCCGATTGATACATTAATGTTTCGAGTTCGATGACAAAATCTGTTTCCGCGGCATTTTTCAAACCTAATTTGTCGGACATCATTCGGACGTGCTTCGGAAGATAATTTCTCTGATAATTTTCGAGAATTTCTTCGAGCGGTGTAGCATCTTCGATGAGCAAATAGAGTGCATTTCCCAACTGCATCAGATTCCAAACGCCAATAGCGGCTTGGTTTCCGAAGCGGTAGCGACGTTGCGCGGCATCGGTCGTGTTCGGTGTCCAATTCGGATCGTAATCTTCGAGCCAACCGTAAGGTCCGTAATCAATAGTCAAACCTAAAATTGACATATTATCCGTATTCATCACGCCGTGAACAAAACCGACGCGCTCCCAATGAATTATCAAATCGAGCGTCCGTTCGCAAACTTCGCGGAAAAATTCGATATAAGTTTCTTTTGAAGGTTCGCCAAGTTGCGGGAAAAAATGTCGAATTGTGTAATCGGCAAGTTTTTTGAGATTTGCTACATCTTGTTGAGCCATAAAGATTTGGAAATTGCCAAAACGAATAAAAGTCGGCGCAACACGGCAGACGATTGCGCCTTTTTCGTATTCGGCATTTCCGTTGTAAAGCATATCGCGCAAAACGTCGTCGCCTGATAACATAAGCGACAAAGCGCGAGTTGTTGGAACGCCCAAATGAAACATCGCTTCCGAACAAAGATACTCACGAATTGAAGAACGCAAAACGGCAAGTCCATCTGCGCCTCGTGAATACGGCGTTTTGCCTGCGCCTTTTAGTTGCAATGCCCATTGTTGATTATTGTGTGAAACTTCAAAAAGATTTATAGCTCTGCCGTCGCCTAATTGCCCTGCCCAACTTCCGAATTGATGTCCGCCGTAACACATTGCAAAAGGCTTCGTGTCGGGATAGATTTCTTTCCCCGAAAAAATGTCGAGAAATTCTTTTGATTTTGCATCTATCTCGTTTAGCCCAATGTTTTCAATCATTTGTGGCGAGAAATGAATCAGCGAAGGATTTTTCGGTAAAGTTGGATTGACATCGGAAAAAGCGGCATTCCGCACTTGCCGAACGTAATTTTGTGTAATCGAATCTGCCGGAAGTTCTCGATTAAATGTGTCTTTTAGATTAAATTTCATTAGTTTAGATTCTAAACTTTCTTCTGTTATTTGTTAATCAAAGTCCGCCACCTACGCTCTTTCATAATTTTCTTTGTGTTCCCCAAGTCTCTTCGTAGCAAGTTTTCCTAACTCAAATCGGCACTAAAATAGGGAATTACCCGAAACAAAATCTCGGGTAATTCCCTTCAATCTAAAAAGAAAAATCTATCTTTCCTTCAAATCAATGGCAAAGCCATAATTCAAATTACAAATATTTTGAAAATTTATTTCTTTTGATAGACTACACCGTTCAAAGTCATTTCATTGCCTTCCGGTTCGCGGTCAATTTTGAATTCGTGGCTGATACCGAACAACGAAATGGTAAAAGATTTGCCATCGGCACTAAATTCTGCGCCGCCGCCATCAACCGATTTACTTCCGACTTTAAAACCGGCTTTGCCGTCCGCTGTCATATAAACGGTCGAACCGTCCGCGCCCGTCCAATTTCCCTGATACTTCGGTGGTGCAGGTGTCCCGCCGCCGCAAGCCAAAACCAAGCCGAAAAATACGGCAAAAACCATTGTTAAAATTTTTGTGTTTTTCATCTTTAAATTTTCCTTAAAATCAAATAATTTGCTGTTTGTTTATCTAAACGATATTTTTCAATAAAACAGGTCATTTTTTTATTTTGCCGGTCTTAAAATCCAAGTTACCACAATGCTGACCAGACAAACTGCTAAAACGATTTCTGCTAAAAAGAATGAAACGTAATCGAAGGTTATGCCTATCGGCGGCGCAAACGGCAAACCGTTTCTTAATGTAACAAAAGCAAAAATCAATGTCGCAATAAATGAAAACATCGCAATTTCAGGCTTGCGGTCGCGGAAAACAACGCTAAATGCCAAACTTGCCACAACAATTGTTATTGCCCACATCAAAATCATTACAAAAACCGAAAAGAATTTTGCCATCGAACCGCGTGTGATGGTCAATTCCATATCCATATAAGTTTCATCGCTTTCTTTGGTTTTCGTAGCGGTAATGTTGTATCCGGCTAAATCAGTCGCAAGATTGAGTGTGAGAGGAATTTCCACTTCGTCAATTTCTTCTCCTACGGGCTGTTCGGTTTTTGTTTCGGTCGTTGGATTTTCTTCGGTTGTTTTCGGTTTTTCCTCTGTGTTTTTTGGTTTCTCGGCAGGTTTATCAGGTTTTGCAGTAAAATAAAAAATCAAATCTGCTTTGTGTGCGTCAAACGGATAACTCGAAATATCGCCCTCATACATATTCAAAATCGCTTCGGTCGGAGTCATTCGTTTGCCTTTGTCAAATGTAATTTCCTGTTTGCCGTTTGAACTGTTGATGTCGAATTTCAAAGTTTTTGTCAAAGTTCCGTCTTCTTCTTTTACGAATTTTCCGTGCGGAAAAAATTCGAGGCGCACAGAAACATCGCCTTTGACAACATCAATCGAAAGAACTTTGCCGAGAACTTCGATGTAATCAGGATTAGTCGTTGAAGTTGTTTGATTCTGGGCAGTTACAAGCATTGCCAAAACCGTAATCATTCCGAATGTCAGAAGTAGTCTTTTTATTTTTGCATTGATTTTCATACTTTTTTCTATCTGCGGTTCTCCAATTAAAATAAAGTTTCGCCTTTTCTGCTCGACAATTCTGCAAAACACTTTTATACGAAAAACTTTAATAGAAAGAGAAAATTTAACGACCGGAAAATTTATAAAAATTCCTGTTCCGATAAATCTGCGAGGCTCTTTAAACACATCCGAGTTTGCGCCGAATTGTTGCAGGTATAGCTTTAGTTCAAGTATAAGAACATTTCCGTTTTTGTAAAGGGAAAAACGATATTTACCGTCAAGTTACAATAAATAAAGTAACGGGTGTTTTATATAGATATTATATCCACACCTAACTTTTGTGCCGTTTGGAAACTTTTTGCAAAATCTGCCGTAAAAACGGAATAAAATTTGTCATCAAAAGCATTAGCTTGATAGACTGTTTTACGTCGGCAATAATTTAATAAGGAGTAAAATTTTATGAATCGAAAGAGTTTTCTTACGTTGGCGATTTTAGTCGCTGTGGTTTCAATTTTCAGTTTTCAGGCAAACGCGCAAGGCTTGGCAATCGGCGCAACGGCGGCGGATTTTTCATTGCCTGATTTGAACGGCACAAACCAAACCTTGAACAGTTTGAAAGGCGAAAAAGGCACGGTTGTTATTTGGCTTTCGGCACAATGTCCGGTGGTAAAACAATATAACGAACGCATCAACAAAATCGCTGATGACTATAAAGCGAAAGGCATAAATTTTATCGGCATCAATTCAAATTCGACCGAATCGCTCGATTGGGTAAAATCGAATTCTTCGGAAGTTGGCTATAAATTTCCGGTTTTGATTGACAAAGATAATGTTTTGGCAGACCTTTTCGGCGCAAACGTAACGCCCGAAGTCTTTTATTTCAATGAGAAAAATGTGCTTCTTTATCACGGCGCGATTGATAATGACAAAACCGGAGAAAACATCACAACGAACCTTCTGCGCGATGCTTTTGATTTGACCTTAGCCGGAAAAACCATTGAAAAAACAACTTATAAAGCAACCGGATGTTCGATTAAACGCGCCAAAAAGACGGAAACAAAATGAAAAATTTCAATAATTTGAAAACGAGAGCGATTGTTTTTACATTCGCTCTCGTTATTCTCTTTTCAAATCAAATTTCCGCTCAGAAAACGACGCAGATTGACGATGTTGCGATCAAAAACATCATCAAACCGAATGGCAAACCTCTGCTCATAAATTTTTGGGCAACGTGGTGTGAACCGTGCCGCGAAGAATTTCCCGACCTCGTAAAAATTCATCAAGATTACAAAGAAAAACTTGATGTTGTCATCATTTCGCTTGATGATTTGGCGGAAATTAACCGCGACGTTCCAAAATTTTTAAGTGAAATGAAAGCGGAAATGCCTTCTTATTTGCTGAAAACGACTAACGAAGATGCGGCTATTTCTTCGGTTTCAAAAGATTGGCAAGGCGGTTTGCCGTTCACAATTTTGTTTGACGAAAAAGGCGCGACCGCTTATCTCAAACAAGGCAAATTCAAAGCAGACGTTTTACGCGGAGCAATTGATAAACTTCTAAACGTCAAAAAAACGGACGAAACTGTTGTGCTGATGGATTTTGTCAAAATCAAAAACGGAAAACGTGATGAAGCAATGTTTTATTACGAAAATAATTGGAAAATCTATCGTGAAATCGCGCTGAAAAAAGGTTTTATTCAATCGTATGAAATCATTGAAATCGTCCCGAATGAAAGCAATCAGTTTGATTTGATTTTGATCACACGATATAAAAACGAAGCGCAATACAAAGCAAGCGAGAAAAACTTCGAGCCGATCTTGAAAGAAATCCGACCAAACGGCGCATTACTGAAAAATGACTTTAAGCCGGAAGAATTTCGACAGAATGTATTTTTCAATATCGGCAAACCCGTTATTAATATGTAATTGCAAGTGATGAAAATTCCGGCTTTGGTTTAATTTTCAATAATTTTCGCAAAGAAGGACGTGCATCTGCAAAAGATCGCGTCTTTCTTTTTTGTTACGCATTCGACATCAAACGCCCAAAAAGATACAATGTCTGTTTTGTTTTTACGACTGAAATCAAACAGAATGAACGAACCGAAAATCACACCTGAAATTGTCGAACAACACGGATTTACTCCCGCCGAATACGAAAAAGTTTTAGAAATAATGGGGCGTGAGCCTTCAATGACCGAACTCGGCATTTTCTCCGTAATGTGGTCGGAGCATTGCAGTTACAAATCCTCGCGTGTGCATTTGAAACGCTTACCAACAACAGGAGAGCGTGTCATCGTGCCACCGGGCGAAAATGCGGGTGTGGTTGACATTGGCGACGATTGGTGTGTTGCGTTTAAGGTCGAATCGCACAATCATCCATCGTTTATCGAGCCGTTTCAAGGCGCGGCAACCGGAGTCGGCGGGATTTTGCGTGATGTTTTCACAATGGGCGCACGTCCGATTGCGTTGATGAATTCATTGCGGTTCGGGCATTTGGACGACGAAAAGCACGGCAGACGCAACAAATCTATTTTGAAAGGCTGTGTTGACGGCATTGCACATTACGGCAATTGTTTCGGCACAGCCACAGTCGGCGGCGAAGTCGTTTTTGATGAAGCGTATAATTTGAATCCGCTCGTCAATGCTTTTGCTTTGGGAATTGTCCGCAAAGACCAGATTTTTTTCGGGAAGGCGGAAGGTATCGGCAATCCGATTTTGTATGTCGGCGCGAAAACGGGGCGCGATGGAATTCACGGCGCGACGATGGCTTCGGCGGAATTTGACGAGGAAGCGTTGGAAAAACGTCCAACGGTGCAAGTTGGCGACCCGTTTTTGGAAAAATTGCTTTTGGAAGCGTGTCTTGAGGCGATGCGTTCGGGCGCAATTGCCGGAATTCAAGATATGGGCGCGGCTGGTTTAACATCTTCCTCTGTCGAAATGGCTTCGCGTGCCGGAACGGGTTTAGAGATTGATTTGACTCTTGTTCCGCAACGCGAAACGGGAATGACGGCATATGAAATGATGTTGAGCGAATCGCAGGAAAGAATGCTGATTGTCGCTAAATCGGGACGCGAGAAACAGGTTGTTGACATTTTCAAAAAGTGGGAATTGGACGCGGTTGTTATCGGCAAAGTCGTTGAAGGTCATCATTTAAGAGTTTTTCATAACGGAGTTTTGGAAGCCGAAATTCCGGTTGATACAGTTACTGATGCCGCGCCGAAATACAATCGTCCGATGGATGGTTCGAAGTTCAAAATTCAAAGTTCAAAGTTCAAAGTCGAAGACCAAAAACTAAAGACCGAAGACCAAAGCAAAGCATTAAAATTATTGCTTGCATCGCCAAATATTTGTTCAAAGCGTTGGGTTTATGAGCAATACGACACGATGGTTCGCACCAACACGGCGATTTTGCCGGGTGCAGATGCGGCAGTTGTGCGTGTGAAAGAAACTCGTCGCGCAATTTCGATGTGTTTGGACGGAAACGGTAAATTTGCAGCAATAAATCCGCGAATGGGCGCAAAGTTAATTGTCGCCGAAAGTGCAAGAAATAATGTCTGCGTTGGTGCGAAACCGATTGCGGTAACAAATTGTTTGAACTTTGCTTCACCTGAAAGACCGGAAGTTATGTGGTCATTTTCGGAAGTTGTTGACGGAATTTCGGAAGCCTGCAAAGCGTTTGAAACGCCTGTGATTTCGGGAAATGTTTCATTTTATAACGAAACCGAAGGTCGCGGAATTTTGCCTACGCCGACAATCGGAATGGTTGGACTTCTTGAGGACGTTCGCAAACTAATTACGCAAGGTTTCAAATCTGAAGGCGACATCATCGCAATTCTCGGCGAAACAAAAGACGATTTAGCAGCAAGCGAATACGCTCAAACCGTTCTCGGATTTTCGACCGATGAATTAATTGAAAATGGAATTTTGCCCGAAATTGATTTGGATTTTGAAGTAAAAGTTCAGCAAACTTTGCTGAACTTGGCAGATGAATTTCTTCTGAAATCAGCGCACGACTGCGCCGATGGCGGTTTAGCCGTGGCGATTGCCGAAAGTTGTTTTTCTTCACTCAACAATCCGGCAAACGGCGCGGAAATTTCGCTTTCAAACACTGAAAATCTTTCTCCCGAAAGTTTGCTTTTCGGCGAAACACCTTCGCGCATCGTCGTTTCGTTTGCACCGGAAAACGCGGAAAAAGTAAAAGAAATTGTCGGCAAGTTGCCGTTTGAAATCATTGGCAAAGTTTCCGGTGAAAGTTTGAGAATCAGTATTCACGATTCGGTGGTCATTGAAACGCATATTAACGAACTCGAAACAGTTTGGAAAACTTCGCTCGAAATGAAATTGGAACAGTAAATCTTTGTTTTAACGAATCGTGTGAGCAAGGGCGAATTCCGACTTTACTCTCTACTCTTGCTTGAACATACAGGTTTCTGATTTACCAAATAAACGGCAAAATTTCAGCAGCTTTTCCACGAAATGAAACGTCTGCGTAAACAGATAAAGGTGTTTCTTCAGGATTAATTTCAACGATTTTCGCACCTTTCCGCTTTGCCGTTAGAGGCAATTCCGCCGCCGGATAAACCAACGCAGAAGTTCCGACGACAAAACAAAAATCGCAATTTTCTGCCGCGTTTTGGGCTTGTCTGACAGGCTCAAACGGCATTTGTTCGCCAAACAAAATCACATCAGGACGCATTAAACTGAAACATTTCGGGCAAACCGGCGGACGTTTTTCTCCATCAAACTCGCGCAAATTGCGTTTATTTTCGCAGGACAAACAGCGTGCTGTCCACAAATTTCCGTGCAATTCGATTACATTTTTCGCATCCGCCGCTTGATGAAGTCCATCAATATTTTGCGTTACAAGCGAAAATTCTTCATAATTTTCGCTTTTTTGCGCTTTTGCCAAAGCAAAATGTGCCGCATTTGGTTTGCAGTCGCCGACAATTCCGCGCCGATAATCAAACCATTCCCAAACAAGCGATAAATTTTCTCTAACCATTTGTGCTGAAGAAAGTTGCTCAAATGGCATTCCGCGCCAAACGGGCGCACCGCCACCGCCACGAAATGTCGGCACACCGGATTCGGCGGAAATTCCTGCGCCCGTCAAAACAAAAACGCGCCGCGCCGAATTAAATCCGATTTCTTGCAATTTTGTGTGTATATCTTCTATTTTCAACTTTCCCAATTCATCGTTCGCTTCACAGCTTCCTTCCATTTTGTTTTTAATTTCGACGTTTTTTCGGCGGACATTTTCGGCTCAAATCGCTTATTTTCCTGCCATTGGAGCCGCAAATCTTCTTTTGATTTCCAAAATCCGACTGCCAAGCCCGCCAAATATGCCGCACCGAGCGCAGTCGTTTCAGTAGTTTTTCCACGAATAACCGGAATCTGCAAAATGTCTGCCTGAAATTGCAAAAGCGAATCATTATTTGCTGCCCCGCCGTCAACTCTTAATTCTTTAAGGTCAATCTTTGCATCTATTTGCATCGCTTCGAGCAAATCTGCTGTTTGAAGCGCGATTGATTCGACCGCCGCCCTCGCAATGTGCGCTTTGCTCGTGCCGCGTGTCAGCCCGATAATTGCTCCCCGCGCATTTTGATTCCAATGCGGTGCGCCGAGTCCCGCAAAAGCCGGAACAAAATAAACTCCGCCGTTGTCTTCAACTGAATTCGCCAATGCTTCAACATCGCTTGATTTTTCAATTATTTCAAGAGAATCTCTGAGCCATTGAACGACCGCACCGCCGATAAAAACACTTCCTTCAAGTGCATATTCCGTTCGCCCGTCAATCTGCCAAGCAATTGTCGTCAACAATTTATTTTCAGATTTTATAGGCTTTTCGCCGACGTTTTGAAGCAAAAAACAACCTGTGCCGTAAGTGTTTTTCGATGAACCTTTTTCAAAACAAAGCTGTCCGAAAAGTGCGGCTTGCTGGTCGCCCGCATTGCCCGCGATTTTTATCCCTTTCAATTCATTTGATATTTCAATTTCACCGTAAATTTCTGATGAAGAAACAATTTTGGGCAACATTTGATGTGGAACATTAAAGATGTTGAGCAATTCATCATCCCACTTCAGCGAATGAATATTAAAGAGCATCGTCCGTGAAGCATTTGAAACATCAGTTATATGCGTTTTACCGTATGTCAATTTCCAAATCAGCCAACTGTCAATCGTTCCAAAAAATAACTCACCGTTTTCAGCTTGTTTTCTTGCACCTTCAACATTTTCCAAAATCCAATTCAACTTGCTTGCGCTGAAATATGCGTCAACCTGCAATCCTGTTTTTTCACAAATCAACTGGGCGTGATTTGCCCGAATTTTATCGCAAAACGCCGAAGTTCGACGATCTTGCCAAACTATTGCATTACAAACAGGTTCACCCGTTTGACGATTCCAAACAACCGTTGTCTCGCGCTGATTTGTTATTCCGACGGCGGCAATATCTTCGGCTTTCAGATTTGCCTTTCGCAAAGCCTCAACTGCCGTTTCGATTTGTGTTTCCCAAATCTCAAGCGCGTTATGCTCAACCCAACCGGCTCGCTGATAAATTTGTGTAAATTCTTTCTGTCCAACAGAAATTATTCGGCTATTCTTATCAAAAATTATCGCGCGGCTCGAAGTCGTGCCTTGGTCGAGTGCAAGAATATATTTCATAGATTGAAATTTTATTCGGTTTCGAGAATTTTCACAAAATCGGTTTCAAAGTATGTGCTGATTTCATCGCGGACTTGCCGAAAAGAGTTTAGACGAGTTTCTTCATCGCCTTGAACTCCTGCCGGGTCTGCAAAAGAGTGGTGGATAAGTCTTGTTTTAGCAGGAAAATACGGACAATTTTCTTGCGCGTTGTCACAAACCGTCAAAACATAATCAACTTCTTCGTTTGCAAATTCATCAACCGATTTTGAGCGGTTGTTTGAAATATCAATACCGATTTCTGCTAACGCTTTGATTGCTTCGGGACGCACAATTGAAGGTTTTGTGCCTGCACTATTTATTTCATATTTGTGTTGCGTTATATGTTTTAACAAACCTTCCGCCATTTGTGAACGTGCGGAATTTCCGGTGCATAAAATCAGAACTTTTTTCTTGTCGGACATAATTTTAGTTTAATTCTTCCTTGAATTTATTTCTTTGTCTAAGCGCAACTCTGACCAAAAGTATCAAAACCGGAACTTCGATTAGCGGACCGATTACGGCAGCAAAGGCAACTCCCGAATTGATGCCGAAAACCGCGATAGCAACGGCAATTCCAAGTTCAAAATTGTTTCCGGCGGCAGTAAATGCAAGCGAAGTGCTTTTCGGATAATCTGCTCCGGCGCGTTTTGCCAAGAAAAATGCGCTGAAAAACATAACCACAAAGTAGATTACCAGCGGAAGCGCGATTCTCAGAACATCAAACGGAATCTGCACGATCAACTGCCCTTTATAGCTGAACATCACAACGACTGTAAAAAGTAGGGCAACAAGTGTTATCGGGCTTATTTTCGGAATAAAAATGTTTTCATACCATTCCTTTCCTTTAGTTTTTATTAAGAAAAATCGCGTCAGCATTCCTGCAAAAAACGGTATGCCGAGATAAATCAGAACGCTTTCGGCAATTTGCAAAATGCTAATGTTGACTTCTACACCTTTGATACCGAAAATAGGCGGTAAAACCGTTACGAAAATATATGCGTAAATGCTATAAAAAAGAACTTGAAAAATGCTGTTAAAGGCAACCAGACCAGCTACATATTCGTTGTCGCCTTTCGCTAAATCGTTCCAAACAATGACCATAGCGATACAACGCGCAATGCCGATCATAACTAACCCAATCATATAATCGGGCTTGTCGGGAAGAAGAGAAACCGCTAAAAAAAACATGAGAAGCGGACCGATAATCCAGTTTTGTAAAAGTGAAAGAGTGAGAATTTTTAGGTTACGAAAAACTTCTGGAAGTTCTTCATATTTTACTTTGGCAAGCGGCGGATACATCATCAAAATCAAACCGATTGCAATTGGAATATTCGTTGTTCCAATTTGAAACTGATTAATAAAATCCGAGGTTCGCGGAATAAAATACCCGATGAAAACGCCGATTGCCATTGCCGTAAAAATCCACAAAGTCAAAAATCGGTCAAGAAAAGAAAGTTTTTTTACAGCGGGAATTTCAGACACATTCTTCATATAAATACGCTTATGCACATATATTATCTCGTTTAATGGATTTCAGCTAACGCATGGTCTAAGTCAGCAATCAAATCATCGGCGTTTTCGATACCGACTGACAGACGAATCAGCCCGTCGGTAATTCCGGCTTTGAGGCGTTCTTCGCGTGGAATTCCGGCGTGCGTCATCGAAGCCGAATGTTGAATAATCGTTTCCACACCGCCGAGCGAAGTTGCTAAAGTGCAGAGTTTGACCTTATTTAAAAGCGTCTTTCCATTTTCGACCGTGCCGATGTCAAATGAAATCATTCCGCCGAAACCGCGCATTTGTTTGCGGGCAATTTCGTGATTCGGATGCGAAGCCAACCCCGCGTAATTGACGTGCAAAACTTTCGGATGTTCCGCCAAAAATTCAGCAACTTTTTGTGCGTTTTCGTTATGGCGTTCCATTCTAAGTGCTAAAGTTTTGATTCCGCGAAGCACGAGCCAAGCCGTCTGCGGTGCGATGTTTCCGCCGAAAAGTTTAGTTGTTTTTAATCGCGCTTTTTCGATAAAACCTGTTTTTCCAACAATTACGCCTGCCGTCAAATCGCTGTGTCCCCCCAAATATTTCGTTGCACTGTGCAAAACCGCGTCAATGCCGAGCGTTAAAGGAAGCTGGTTAAACGGAGTGGCAAAAGTATTGTCGCAAATCGTTATAATTCCATTTTCCTGTGCGATACGAGCAATTTCCGCCAAATCCGAGATTTTCAAAGTGGGGTTAGACGGCGTTTCGAGATAAAAAATTTTCGTATTTTCACGAATCGCCTCCCGATAATTCTCGGCGTTTGTTTGGTCAATATAAGTCGTTGAAACACCAAAGTTTTCTGCCAAATATTCAAGAAAACTTCCGGTCGTCGAATAATGCGATTCGGGTGCAACGATATGATCGCCAGTTTTGACAATCGTCAAAATCGAAGCCGAAACCGCCGCCATTCCCGACGCAAAAGCAAGCGCACTTTCACCCTGTTCGAGTTCGCACATCGCTTTTTCGAGTGCGTCCTGCGTCGGATTTCCCAAACGCCCGTAAAACCAGCCCGGTTTTTCGTAATTGTGAATCGCCGCCGCTTCGTCAGCATCCGAAAAGGCAAAAACCGAAGCATTATAAATCGGAACGGAAACCGAGCCGTGATAATTTTCCGTGTCTTCGCCCGCGTGAACTGCTAAAGTTTCAAAAGATTTCTCATTCATTAAGTTTTATTTCGCACAAACATTCGTTGAACGAGATATATTAACTTTTTCAGCCGTTGGAGCGCAACAACTTGAGGCGGCATTTTCTTTTCCTTCAGTATTTTCCAAAACGACGAAGACTTCCCAACGGTTGCCGTCCGGGTCTTGCACCCAAGTTTTGTCTTGAAGCGCGTAACAGCAATCGGTTTTCATCTCGTCCAAAGTTACCAAACCGTTTTCTTGCCAACGCTTGCCCATTTCCAAAACTTCTTCGGTCGTTTCAACCTGCAAACCGAGATGCGAAAGCGAACCGCCGCGTTCAAAATTAACTTGATTCATCGTAAAATTGAGAGACGGATTGGCAATATCAAATTTTGCATAATCCGTTCTGACTTTTACCGGCTCGACTCCGAACATTTTTTTGTAGAAATCAATGCTGTTTTCCACGTTGCTGACATTTATCGAAAGATGTGTTTTCATAATTATAGCTCCTAATTTTGTTTTTATATTCATATACGCCAAAACATATATGTAAAGACGAATATATTCTCATAATTGCATCTTGTCAAGACAAAATTCCAAATTTGTGATATTTTTTTTATATGAACGAAGATTTCTTGTTAGGAATGGAAACTTTTTTTATGGCTTTGGCAGATAAAACGCGGTTGAGACTTTTGAATTTGATGCGCGAAGAAGAAATTTGTGTCTGCTTTTTTACGGAAGTTTTGGAAGAAAGTCAACCGAAAGTTTCGCGGCATCTGGCATATCTGAGAAATGCCGGAATTGTCGAAGCACGGCGCGACGGAAAATGGATGCACTATCGAATTATCAAACCCGAAAACCCCTTTGCCGCACAAGTTTTGGAAGATACTTTAGTGTGGCTCGCTTCGCAAGATGAAATGCAGAAGGATTATCAAAAATTAGCGGTTGCCTGTTGCACCCCGACTGCACCTGTAACAATTATGCGTGCGCCGAGACCAAACATATTTGCTGAAACAGATGTGAATATGAATCAAACTGAGGAATTGGAAACATTTTTGTTATGACCTGAATCTTCTCCTGTGTTATACGGACAATAACGACAGCCGTTTCCACAGCAATAGCCCCGTTTTAAAAGAAAATGTGCGGTTAAAACCATCAAACCGTTTTCAAAATAATAATCAATGCCTTCAGTGAGTTTCTCTTTTGATGCGGATTGTGATTTTTTTTCAGTGGCTATTTGTTTAGACATAAAAACCTACAAAATATTTGAAAATTAAAAATTTATAATTGATAAAGTGAAAGAAACTCTTTGTTTCCGTCCGCGCCTAAGATTGGCGAATCAATCAAACCTTTATTTTTTAAGCCGATGCTTTCAGCAAATTTGTTAATTTTTTCAATAACTTCGACGTGTTTCGTTGAGTCTTTAACAATTCCGCCTTTACCGACTTCATCTTTGCCGACTTCGAATTGCGGTTTTATCAGAACAATGATTATACCGCTTTCGATTAACAATTCTTTCAAAGCAGGTAGAATTTTTGTTACGGAAATAAATGAAACGTCCATCACGATTAAATCAAATTTTTCGTCAAAATTTTCCGGCTTTAAATATCGTGCATTTACATTTTCGCGGACTTCGACACGCACATCATTTCTTAATTTCCAAACAAGTTGATTCGTGCCAACATCAATTGCAACAACTTTTTTTGCGCCGTTTTGAAGCAGACAATCGGTAAAACCTCCGGTTGACGCACCAACATCAAGACATACATATTTGTTTGGGCATATTTGAAATTCCTGCAATGCTTTTTCGAGTTTCAAACCGCCGCGTCCGACATACTTTATTTCATCGGATTTGCCTTTGATACGGATTTTCTCGGTTGGCAAAAACTCTTGCGAAGACTTTTCGATGCGCTTTTCATTGACCAAAACAACACCCGACATTACAAGTGCTTGCGCTTTTGTGCGCGAATCTGCAAACCCCTGTGAAACTAATAGTTTATCAATCCGTTCGCGCTTCATCACAATTCAATTTTTTGTCCTTGAAAAGCAATATTAAAGCCTTTCGATCTTACTTCTTCGATTTTCTTTTTATTACCCTGCACTAACGGATTTGTGTGATTGAAATGAATAAAATAAACCTTTTTTCTTTCGTTCTCAGGCAAATCTTTTAGAAGTTCCATTGTTTCCGAAACAAATGGATGAGGCACTTCGCTCATTGGGCGACTTATCTCACCGTCAGCATAAAAAGTGCCGTCAACGAGAACGTAATCGCTTGATTTTACAACATCTTCGAGCTTTTCCGACCATTTTTGCCACTTGTCAATATCGGGAATAAAAACGAGTGTTTTCTTTTCCGAAACGATTTTGAACCCAACTGTTTCCGAAAATTCATCGCGGTGCGGAACTAAAAACGGCTCGACAGTCAGATTTTTGTAGAGTCCGATTTTTTGTTTATCTTCAAGCGGTTTGAGGGAAATATTTTTAATCTCAACGAGCTGCGACCAAGGCGCATTTTTTTCGAGCAGCTGCTTCATTCGCGGCATCGCATAAACCGGAATTCCGCTCGAATTCATTGATTCTCTGCCGAGATACATCAAACCTGTGTAATGCCCAATGTGCGCGTGAGTAATAAAAATTCCGGTCAGAGTGTTGAAATAATTGCCGGAAATTTCCTTCAAAAGTTGAAACTGTTCTGGAAAATCAGGAGTTGCGTCAAAAACCCAACGCTCGTTTGTTTTCGGATTTACCAAAGCAATCGAAGAAACCGTCTGTTGTAGTTTTTTATCTTTCCAAGCATTGTAACAAAATGGCGAATCGCAACCAATCTGCGGAACTCCGGCATCTTGGGCGATGCCTAAAACGGTAACGTATGGCGACTTGGCGAAAATTGTCGAAAAGTTCGTCAGCAATATAAATAAAATCAGTAAAAAATGTTTCATTGTTCGATACTTTCGGCTTGAAAATCTTGCAATTCAAAATCTTCCGCCACATAAAAAATCTGTATCGGACGACAGCAGACTTCGCAATCTTCGATATAACCTTGCTCGCCGACCGATAAATCCAACACAAAAGAAATTTCTTGCCAACAATAGGGGCAAGTAAAAAAATGTTCAATTTCCATTAAGTTTTTCTAATCTTGAGGTATCTTCCAAGTTTCAGGTTTCCAATGATAGAATTTAACAAAATGAGCGAAAAACTAAAACTCGACGGATTTGCAAAATATGCTTGGTTTGTTTTGGCTTACAACGTCTTAGTGATTTTGTGGGGCGTTTTTCTGCGTGCTTCAAAATCCGGTGACGGTTGCGGGCAACATTGGTTGACGTGCCACGGCGAAGTTGTGCCGTCTGCGCCGGAATTGAAAACGGTCATCGAATTTTCTCATCGGTTAATGAGTGCGGCAGACGGAATAATTGTCATAATTTTGGTCATCTGGGCTTTTCGCGCTTTTGCAAAAGGTCATATTTTGCGAAAATTTGCGGTAGCGAGTTTGGGTTTGGTGATTGTCGAAGGTTTAATCGGCGCGGGACTTGTTCTGACGGGAAACACCGCCGGTTCTTATTCGGAAAGTCGCCCGTTTTGGGCGATGGGACATCTGATCAGCACTTTTATTTTGCTGACAGCGATGACGCTCACGGCTTGGTTTGCGAGCGGCGGAAAGCCTTTTTCGTTTAAAAACGGCGGGAAAGTTCTTCTGCTTTTGGGAATAGGCGTTTTCGGCATTCTGCTGGTCGGAATGAGCGGTTCGTTGGCGGCTTTAAGCAATATGTTGTTTCCGTCGCAAAGTTTGACCGAAGGAATTGCGAAAGATTTTTCCGAGACTTCGCATTATTTGTTGCGTTTGCGAATAAGTCATCCGATAGTTTCGATTTTAACGAGCGTTTATTTAATTTTTCTTGCCGGCTGGTTGCGGAAAAAGAGTGGAAATAATCCGTCTGTTGTGCGTTGGTCGAATATTTTGAGTATTTTAATTTTGGGGCAAATCGCGTTTGGGGCGGCAACGCTTTTGATGCTTGCACCGATTGTAATGCAGTTGGGGCATTTGTTGTTGGCAGATTTAATTTGGATTTCTTTTGTTCTGTTGACGGCAAATTTTCTGCAAAAAGATTTTTTAGACGTTAATGAAAAATAATCCTCAACCCTTAAACAAAAAGGCGATTCATTGAACGAACCGCCTTTTTTTGTTAGTTTTTCACCCGACTATTTAAGCAAACGAACTGAAGTTTTTCTGTCAACCGCCCGTTCTGCATCGGTCGCAGTTTCAGCAACTTTTGCTTGCTCTTCACCGTAGCCTTCCGCTTCAGGAACTTGTGCGCCGACACCTGCCGCTTCGAGTTTAGCTTTGACAGCTTTGGCTCTCGTGTCGGAAAGTTTTTTGTTTGTGGCATCATCGCCTTTTTTGTCGGTATATCCGCCGATTTTGATTTTTACATCGGGGAAAGCCTTCAAAATTGCGACAATGTTATCCAACTGCCTTTGCGACGTAGCTTCTAACTCGCCTGTGCCGAATTTGAAATTCAGGTCATCAAAATCAAACCACTTGGTTTTTAATGTGTCATTCGTTCCGTTTTTGTATTCATCGGATTGAATAAATTTAACAAGTTGGTCTTCGATACCACCCGGGAAAGCCTGAAGTTTCGTGCCGTTTGGAAGCGTTACATCGGTCAGAGTTTTATTTTCCGTGGTTGCGCCGCCTGTCATTGAAGGCATTGTCCAACCGCTAAAGAGCGATTTGAGTTGATCCATAGCAGCTTGCGGCAAGCCCGAAGCCATCGTAATAGCATTTCCGGCAAAAGCCAATGAGCCGGTTTTCCAATCTTTCAAGCTCGGCAGGAGTTTTTGGAAATTATCCCACCATCCGGCGGCAAACGGTTTCGCATTCGCGTCAACTTTCAAGCCTGTGTAATCAACATTTCCTGCACCGAATTGAGCATCGAGTTTAGCTTTGATGTCATCGAGAGTTTTTTGATCGGGAACAACGCCCGTAACCGTATATTTGCCGTCTTTTGCAGTAATGTTGAAACTCGAATCAACAGCCTTCGCCGTTGAATTAGCGTTTGTGTTGCCTTTGTCAGCATTCACACTTGCATTTGTCGGCGCAACAGGTTCGGATTTTTTACCACCGCAAAACCAATAACTAAGAACAATTAACAATCCTAATAAAAGAAGCGGAATGAGCCATTTCAAAATTCCGCCGCTGTCGCCGTCGCCATCGAAGGCATCGCCGACGCTGTTCATCGCGCCTGAAAATTTATCACCGACCGCACCAGCCGCATCACCGACTGCTCCGACTGCGCGTTTGCCTGCATCAACGGTTGCTCCGGCGGCATCGCCAACCAAATCCGCGCCTTTTCCGACAACTGCTTTGCCAGCGTCAACGGTTGCGCCTGCCGCATCGCCGACCATATCTGCCGCACCGCTAGCAAATGCGCCTGCCGCACCTAATCCGCCCAAAACAGTCGCACCGATTGCGCCGCCGAAATCGCTCAAAAAGCCCTTTACTTTGTCGAGTAAACCTTCTTCGTCGGGCATTTCACCGTCCGGCGTGAGAGCATCCACAATCTGTGGTGTAATCGCACCGAGTGCGGAAGTCGCCGCGGCACGGTCAATGCCGGCTTGGGCGGCTACCGAATCAAGCGTTTCGTTGCCGAAAGCCGATTCGACTTCCTCATCGGTCAGCGGCGTGTTTTCGCCGGTCGTAATCCACGATTCCGCCTTATCGCCCAAACCGACTTCTTTGAAACGGTTAATAAAACCGTCGAATCCGCCCGATGACGGATTTGCAATTAAACCCAACAAAGTCGCGACTAAACCGCCGGCTTTATCACCTAAACCGAATTTTCCTTTTGCTTCATTAATAATTGAATCAAACATAAAGTCTCCTATCTTCTTTTTTTAAAATTTGTTCATTGCCGGAGATATAATGTTATTAGTTTTTATTCCGGCGGCAAAAACTTAAACCTATACACTAACTTTACTAAGTTTTTTAGACAAATTATCTGCAAAACACGGAAATGCTCATCTAAAAACATTAAACTAAAGTAATTTCGGGGATGAATTACGAATTAATTTCACGCCATTGTTGACCAATTAATACCGTTTCGTCAAGTTTAGATTGCAATTCTTGGCGTTTTTTTTCGATTTCTCCTTCATCGGCGTTTTTTGAAACATAAACGGGAGCGGAAATTATCACCCGAACGCGAGAAAAAGGTTTGGGAATTTGGAGTTCATCCCAACTTTTGACAGTCCAAAATTTACTGCATTCGACGGAAAACGGCATCATCGGATTGCCTGTTTTTTTGGCAAGCAGACACGCGCCCGATTTAGCAATATATTTCGGACCTTTCGGACCGTCAACCGAAAACGCCATCGGCAAACCTTCGCGCATACAACGAATCATTTCAACCAGAGCCTTTACGCCGCCGCGTGTGGAAGAGCCGCGAATTGCCCCGTAACCAAAGCGTTGGATAAAGCGGGCAATATACTCGCCGTCGAAACTTTGCGATGTGATAACCACGATGCCGCGATTGCGGAAAAAATATGTTCCGGCAAAAATGCGATTGTGCCAGAATGAATATATCGGAATTTTTCCGGATTGTTCGATGGCTTCAAAATTTTCCCATCCTTCGGTTTCATATTTCAAAGTTTTGCCGATTAAACTTATCAAAACATAAAACGCAAAATCTGCCAGACGAATAATAACACGCTGTTTCAAAGTGTAGGCAGAAAGCGGCGCGGGATTGTAGATTTCCTTGTTTTTTATGTTTTCCTTATCAATTATCATCTATCATCAATTAACTTCACAGATTTAACAGATGATAGATGATAACTGATAGTTTCTATTTTGAGCGAGTGCAAATCGAACTCATTTCCAATTTACGAATTACTGTTTTACAATTATGGCTGTTTAGTGCAACAAATCATTTTGTTTTTTCGTTAATTTAAATCGGGAAAAATGCAAAGACGAATTTTAATTGTTGATGACCACGACGATTTGGCGAGTGCCTTGAGCGAGGTTTTCAGCGAAACCGGATATTTTGTAAAAATCACCGAAAGCCGCGACGAAGCCGTGCGGCTCGATCAAACGCACGATTATGACATTGTAATCAGCGACCTCGACGGCGATAAAACTTTTCCGAAAACGGAAGATTCGTGTCTGCCCGAAACTCCTCCCGATGAATTTGACCGTAGCCACGTCAAAGCGTTTAAGGTTTGCGCCAACAATTTCCGGCGCGAAGATTTTAACGAAGACGAGCTGAAAAATCTGTTTGAAACCGTGCTGAATTACAAAGCTCAATTTGTTGATAATCAACAGATGGTTCAGCAAATCCGCGAAAAAATCGAATTTGTTTTTCCGAGCGCGATTTCGCTGATGCACTCGATTTTGGATTATTTGATGAAGCGCGTCGAAAAAGTCGGTGTCATAAATCCCGAAAGCTCAAATCTTTTCATCGCGCTCGACGAAGCCTTTGTCAACGCGGTCAAACACGGCAATAAATTTGACGCGAACAAAACGGTGAAAGTCTCGGCGGAAGTTTCTACAAAAGAAGCGCGTTTTACCATCGAAGACGAAGGCGAAGGCTTTGACGTAAGCGCGATTCCAGACCCGACAAACCCCGAAAATCTCTTCAAAACATCAGGTCGCGGCGTTCTTTTTATCCATAATATTATGGACGAAGTTACCTACAACGAACGCGGCAATCGTCTGACAATGATTAAGAAGTCGGAAAGTAAAAAGTAAAAAGTAAAAAGTAAAAAGTAAAAAGTAGTGTTTCAGCCTCAAGGCTGAGGTATTGCACCTTAAATTTGGAAAGTTGCGACGCAAGATTGAAGAAGTTTCCCTTAAGGGCGAACTCTTCGCTCTTAAGGTTGAAAGGTTTTCTCTTAAGAGCGAACTCTTCGCTCTTAAGGTTCAAGAGTTTTCCCTCAAGAGCGAAGAGTTTTCCCTCAAGAGCAAAAAGTTTTCCCTCAAGAGCGAAGAGTTTTCCCTCAAGAGCGAAGAGTTCGCTCTTGAGATTGAAACATTACACCTTAAGGATGAACATCTTCACCTTAAGGTTAAAACGCTGAACTTATAAATTTTTTGATAAAATCCTGATATGAAAATACTAATCACAGGCGCAAACGGAATGGTTGCGCGGGCGACCGCCGAATATTGCCGCGAAATCGGCGATGAAGTCGTGGCATTAACGAGGCAGGAACTCAATATTTCCGATAAAGACGCGGTTTTTGATGTTTTCGGGCGCGAAAAATTTGATGCCGTGATAAGTTGCGCGGCTTTTACGGACGTTGACGGAAGCGAAACGAACATCGAAAAGTGTTACGCGGGAAATTCGCTCGGCGTTGAAAACCTCGCACTTGCCGCAAAGAAAATTGATTGCGCTTTTGTAACAATTTCGACCGATTACGTTTTCGACGGCTTAAAAGAAGAGTTTTATACGCAACGCGACACGCCCGAACCATTAGGAATTTACGGGAAATCGAAACTCGAAGGCGAAGTCAGAGCGCGAAACGCTTACGCCCGCTCAATCATCGTCCGAAGCGGCTGGATTTACGGACACGGCGGCACAAATTTTCTGAGCGTGATGCACAATCTTTTGGCGGAAGGAAAATCCATTAAAGCGATTTATGATTCATTCGGCACGCCGACTTTTGCTAACGATTTATCAAAACGTCTGCGCGAATTGGCGGAACTCGATTTGCCTTGCACATTTCACGTTACCAATTCCGGCGCAGGCACCTCTTACGCCGGATTTGCCGAAAAAGTCTGCGATATAAAAGGTTTTGACAAAAATCTCCTCGAACGCGCTTCGGCAGACAGTCTGAAACGCCCTGCGCCGCGCCCGAAATCTTCAAAATTAGCGTGTTTGTTCAGCGAAAAATTCGGACTCGCGCCTTTGCCGCATTGGGAGGACGCTTTGAAAGAATTTTTAAAGTAAGAAAGCGTCCTTTGAGAATCAAAATTCACGCAGGACGCTTTTTTACTTTTTACTTTTTACCTTTTACTTTTTCACCCTTTCGTTTTGTGAATTGAAGACATTGTTTCAACTTCTTCGAGCAAAGGCGTTGAATCGTCATCGTTCGGGGCGTAATAATTGTAGCTGTAACCGTAATAACCGTATTCGACGGACGAAGATTTAATGCCGTTCAAAACCACGCCGTAAATTCTTGCGCCGATATTGCCTAATCTTTGTTTGAAACGGCGAATCAGATGAATCGAACTCTTGCCCGCCATTGCCACCAAAACCACGCCGTCAACCAGCGTCGAAAGAATCGCCGCGTCCGTGAAAGAAATCGCGGGCGGCGAGTCAATAATGACGTGCTTGTAATTGGTTTTCAGAAATGTCAGCAGATTTTTCATCTCGTTTGAACTCAGAAGTTCAGCCGGATTCGGCGGAATCGGTCCGCTCGTAATTACCTGCAATTTAGGCAATTCGGGAAACGGTTTCAGCAAATTATCGGGATTTTTCTCGCCCGAAAGATAATTTGTCAAACCGTGCGTATTGCTGAAACCGAAATGACTGTGCAGACGCGGACGGCGCAAATCGCAGTCAATAATAACAACTTCCGCGCCCGATTGCGCGAGCGTGATTGCCGTGTTTATCGCGGTCGTCGTTTTGCCTTCCGCCGGTTGCGAACTCGTTACGAGAATCGTCTGCGGCGGTTTTCCGGCAGACGAAAACAGCAAAGAAGTCCGCAAATGCCGATATGCTTCGCTCATTGCCGAGCGCGTGTCTTCGAGCGCAATCAACGCAGTCGAATTTATCGCGCCATTGCCGTTCGCTTTGGTTAAGCTCAGCTTGCTGTTTTTGGCGGTGGCGGCTTGATGCGGAATCAAGGCAAGCGTCGGAAGTCCGAGATGTCTGCCGATGTCATCCGAAGATTTAATCGAATCATCGAGATAGTCGAGCAAAAATGCAAAACCAATGCCGGCGGCAAGCGAAATCAAAAAAGCAATCAAAATATTCCGTTCGCGCTTCGGTCCGGTGAATATTCCGGTTTGCGCCCTGGTCGAAATTTTCAGATTGTCGGGACGCGCACCTTCAAGCGCGAGTTCCTGTTGTTTTTGGCTTTGTTTGTAATTGTTAAGTAAATCACGATTGGTCGCAATATTATTCTTTAAAGTTGTCAACTGGTATTCGGCTTGCCCTTGATCGTTGGCAATCGAAGTTTCGCGCTGAACCGATTCAAACAGTTTTTGCTCACGAATCCGCGCCGAATCGAGTTGTGATTTCAAACCGACTAATGCGCCATTGACAGATTCCCTTTCGAGTTTTTTCTGATCACGGTCAATAATCTGCGAAACGTCTTTTTCGGTTTTAATTTTTTGCTCTTTAAGTTTGGCAATCTCGGCAATAACTGCTTGATTTTCGCGCCATTCATCGTTATAACGCGCTCTTAATTGTTCGAGCTTTGTTTCTGCCGTTTGAATTTTTTCATCAATCTTGCGAATATCGTCCTGCAATTTTGCACGGCGTTCGTTGTTTAGACGAAATTGATCTTGAATAATTTTACTTTCGGCTAAATCGGGAATGCTCATTCCCTCACCACGATTATTTGCCGAAACTGCTGTGTTGTATCGGGCTTCGATTTTCAACCGATCATCTTTTGCCGTGTTGTATTGCTCCATCAAAGTTTGCAGGTTGCCGGCACGAACTTCGTTGCCTTTATCCTGCAAAGCAAGTCCGCTCGAATTAACATAGCGGATAAATTCCTGTTCTTGACCGGCAATCGTGTTTTCCAATTCTTCAATGGATTTGGTCAAACTTTCGAGATTTTTTCTTGCACCATCAGTTTCGCGTTTTGCGTCTTTCTCGATAAACACCTCAGCAGTTGTATCTGCAACTCGTGCGGCGAGTTCGGGATTCGTGCTGGTAATATTGAGATTTACAAGATTTGTTTTTTCAACTTGGGCAACGCTTAATCCGCCGAGTAAAATTCCGGCATAACGATCAACCAAAGCCTTTTCTTCGGATGTCAACGCGACTTTTTCAATCGGCTGAACTTCGGTCGTTGCGGTTTCCGATAAAACGGGTAATGCGGATTCTTTTTTCGGCACATTTTTTTCGCTCGAAAACAGTGAACGGAAAAACATTCCGATTCCTTTTTCTTCGCTGTCCAGTAATTTCGGGTTTTTGTAAAGTTCAAGCCGCGTTACAACATCACGCATCAAATCTGGATTTTGCAGAATTTGAAGTTGAGTGTTCATATAATTGACATCACCACCGAAATTGATGTTGATGCCGTCTTTGGCGTTTTGCGGTTTCGGTTTGCGCGGTTCGATAATCATCGTTGTCGTCGCGCTAAACAGCGAAGGCTGACGATACATATAAAATGCGGCAACAGTCGTTACCAAGATCGTCAAAGCCAAAATAAGAGGCAAACGTTTAAATACGACATTGAAATATTCGCGCAAACTGCGCCTTTCATCAAAACTTTCCTCGTCGTAAAACGGTGAATAAGCACTTGGAATGTCTTGATTGGAAACTTGTAAATCTTGTGTTTTCGGTAAAGGAAGCAACCGCTCGTCTTTGTCCATACTTCTCTAAAACTTCTGTAAAACCTCTCGAAATTTGCGCGTGGCAAACTAGCTTATATCATATTTTGCGCGAATTTGCGCGAAAAATCCTCAAAAAAGTTCCCGCGCCCGAAATACGGCGCAGTTTAATTTTTGGGAATACATCAGAATAATTGAAAATATACCTTTTTTTCAAAAAATTAGCAAAAAATTCTGCAATTTTTTCGCGCCTTTTGTTTCCGTGCCAGCCCAAATGCTATATTTGTAGTTTTGGTTAGTTGTTGATTGCACTTTACGACAATGCAATGAACAACTAAAAACCAATAACAAACAAACATTATGACCGGAATTTCCGAAAGAGAATTTAATACCCAAGATTTTGATTTAGGCGTTGTCGGATTCAAATTTTCCGACCTTTTTGATGCTGTGCGTCTGCGCGATTTGGCTGAGAAATTTTATGACGAGTTAAAGGAAGAAAACGCGCTTTTGCACGATGCTTTGACAAAATATATCGAATCGCGCGGCGCAGATTACGAAAAGCGTGTCGAATCGAATATTTTGACGGACAGTGCGCCTTATTTGTCGCGTTTTATCGCCAAAATGTTCGGCATCACACGCGAACGCGAACAGATTGAGCGCGAAATTACAGCGCAAAATCCGATTTGGAAATACAAATTTTTCGTCCAACGCCGTGCGATAAAAAAATATACGGCGGAAAAAATCGTTGAATTAAACGAAGCGGAATTAAGTGAAGCAATTAAAGAATTTAAGTTCGCCGCGTTTGACGAAGTTTTGGTCTATGCCGAAGAACTAGAGATTTCTTACATTGTCGCCAAACTCGTCGAAGTGGAAGAAGTTTTGACGAAAAATCAAGAAATTACGGCGGAGATTCAAGAAACCTTAAACAAAATTTCAAAGGCTTACGACAAATTACAGGACAAAATTTTCGGGCGCATTTTCGAGCGAAATATTATGGAACTCGAAGGCATTGGCGAAATTTTGCAAGTTAAAGCCGTTTTGCAAATTTTGGAACAATGGTCAGCGATTCAATTTCACGGACGAAAGAAAAAATGGCATAGCTTCAAAATTCCGCATCCGCTCGATTATCAAAATCTCGTGCATTTGATTCACCCGAACGCCAAACTTCACAACATTATGCGTGGAAAACCGGAAGAAATGCGCCGCCGCGATGGGTTTAAATTGACTGATGACCGCGGGACGCAACGCGATGCGCTTTACGAAATTGATTATTGTATGATTTGCCACGAACGCGATAAAGATTCGTGTTCGACAGGTTTAAGGGAAAAAGACGGAAGCGCGAAACGCAATCCGCTCGGCATTAAAACCGAAGGTTGTCCGCTCGACGAAAAGATTTCGGAAATGCACTTGTTGAAAAAACAAGGCGATTCGATTGCGTCGCTCGCGTTGGTTACGATTGACAATCCGATGTGCGCCGGAACAGGTCATCGCATCTGCAACGATTGTATGAAAGGCTGTATTTTCCAAAAACAAGAGCCGGTCAACATTCCGCTTGCAGAAACCGCGAGCTTGACCGACGTTTTGAATTTGCCTTACGGTTTTGAGATTTATAATCTTCTGACGCGCTGGAATCCTTTGAACGCGAAACGCCCGTATCAACTGCCTTACAACGGTAAAAATGTTTTGGTTGTCGGTCTCGGTCCGGCTGGTTATACTTTGGCGCATTATCTTTTGAACGAAGGTTTCGGCGTGATCGGCGTTGATGGTTTGAAAATCGAGCCTCTGCCGGAAGAATGGACGGGAAATTTGGGCAAACACGCGCCGAAACCGATTAAAAACTTGGCGGAAATTACTGATGAATTAGATGAACGGATTTTGTCGGGTTTCGGCGGCGTTTCGGAATACGGAATCACGGTTCGCTGGGACAAAAATTTTCTGACGATGATGCAACTTATGTTGTTCCGAAGAAAGCGTTTCCGTGCTTACGGTGGCGTGCGTTTCGGCGGAACTTTGACGATTGAAGACGCTTGGGATTTCGGCTTTGACCACATTGCGATTGCGACCGGCGCAGGTCGTCCGACGATTGTGCCGATGAAAAACAATCTGATTCGCGGCATTCGTCAAGCGTCAGATTTTCTGATGGCGTTGCAATTAACCGGCGCGTTCAAAAAAGACACGCTTTCAAATCTTCAAGTTCGGCTTCCGGCAATCGTCATCGGCGGCGGCTTGACGGGCATTGATACGGCGACTGAAATTTTTGCGTATTATCCGATTCAAGTCGAAAAAATGCTCGAAACTTTTGAAGCAATTTGCGAAGACCGCGGCGAAGAGGCGGCTTGGTCGGCGTTTGATGAAGAAGAAAAAAAAGTTTTTGCCGAATTTCTCGTTCACGGCAAAGCGATTCGGGAAGAACGCAAACGCGCCGAAGAAGCCGGAGAAAACCCGAATTTCGTGCCGCTGATTCAATCTTGGGGCGGCGTTTCGCTGGTTTATCGCAAGCGTCTGCAAGATTCGCCCGCTTATCGGCTGAATCACGAAGAAGTTCAAAAAGCCCTCGAAGAAGGCATCAATTTTGTCGAATTGATGTCGCCGACCGAAGCCGTGCCGGACGAATACGGCGCGATCAAAGCGTTGGTTTTTGAAAAGCAAAACTACGACGCGGAAAGCGGAAAATTCTCTCGCGCAAATGAATTTGAAACATTTCCGGCGCGAACGGTTTGCGTTGCGGCAGGAACTTCGCCGAACGTGATTTACGAAAAGGAAAAACCCGGCACTTTCAAATTGGACGAATGGCGGCAATTCTTTGAACCGTTTGAAGTCGTGCGGAACGGCGACGGGAAACTTCACGCGGTCGAATCGAAATCGGGATTTTTCACGAGTTACGAAAAAGACGGCAAATTCATTTCATATTATGGCGATAATCACCCGAAATACGCCGGAAACGTCGTTAAAGCGATGGCTTCGGCAAAACACGGTTACGAACGAGTCGTCGAACTTTTCGCTGATGTAACGCAACCGTCTTCGGTTGCAGTATCGGGCGCGTCCCGCGTCCGTCAGGAAGACTTGCACGCGGGACGCGTGCAAGACAGCGCGCAGGATGCTCGCGCTACTTCGTTTGACGAAATTTTCGATAAATTGGAAGCGAAATTAGACAAAGAACTTCGCGCTTACGTTGTCAAAGTTGACCGTTTAACGCCAACGATTGTTGATGTCATCGTCAAAGCACCGCTTCAAGCGAAAAAATTCGAGCCGGGACAATTTTATCGTCTGCAAAACTTTGAAACAACTGCGCCCGTTGTTGCCGGAAAGCGTTTGATGATGGAAGGTCTTGCGCTGACAGGCGCGTGGGTTGATAGAGAAAAAGGCTTGCTTTCGATGATTGTTCTTGAAATGGGAACTTCGTCGCGGCTTTGTTCTTTGCTCAAAGAAGGCGAAGAAATTCTCGTCATGGGACCGACCGGAACGCCGACGGAAATTCCTGAAAATGAAACGGTGATGCTCGCCGGCGGCGGACTCGGAAATGCGGTTTTGTTCTCGATTGCGAAGGCTTTGCGCGAAAACAACAACGAAGTAATTTATTTCGCCGGATACAAAAACGGCGCGGATTTATTTAAACGCGAAGAAATCGAAAACGCAACGGATAAAGTCGTTTGGGCTTCGGATTTTGGCGATGAAATTGTGCCGCAAAGAGCGCAAGACGCGCATTTCCGCGGCAACATCGTTCAAGCAATGATTGCTTACACCGAAGGAAAACTCGGCGAACAAACCGTAAATCTGAAAGATGTTGACCGCATTATCGCCATCGGCTCAGACCGAATGATGAACGGTGTCAAAGAAGCGCGTTACAACGCTCTGCAACCGTATTTGAAACCGAATCATACGGCAATCGGCTCAATCAATTCGCCGATGCAATGTATGATGAAGGAAGTTTGCGCCCAATGTTTGCAACGCCATGTTAATCCGCACACGGGCGAAGAATTTTTCGTCTTTTCGTGTTTCAATCAAGACCAACATCTGGATTTTGTTGATTTTAAGAATTTGAATGATAGGTTGAGAGCAAATTCGATTCAAGAAAAATTGTCGAATATGTGGCTTGATAAGATTTTTAAGCAGAAAGATTTGGGAAATTAATTTTAACCACGAAATAACACGAAAACTCACGAAGAAAATACAATTATTTTGTGGTGTTTTGTGTAATTTCGTGGTTTTATAGGATTTTGGCATAAATAAAATGGCGCAAGAGGAAACGACATTTCAGCCACAGAGCTTTAAATTACCACCGCAAGCCTTATCGGAAAAAGACCGTGATATGGGCTTTGGCGAAAAGGTTTCGCGTGAGAGCCGCGAACGTCTGCTCAATCGAGACGGCTCGTTTAATGTTGAACGCACAGGTCTTAAACTCACGTCTTTGCTTAATCCGTATCATTTTTTGCTGACGATGACGTGGAAAATGTTTATCGCTCAGACGCTTCTGATTTATTTTTTGAGCAATATCATTTTCGGGCTTCTTTATTCTTCATTCGGCGCGTCCGCGTTGGTTGATACTTCATCAACACCGACAGAAAATCTATTTTTGCGTGGATTTTTCTTTAGCGTTCAGACTTTTGCGACTATCGGTTACGGCACGATTCATCCAGTCGGGATTTTGCCGAATCTGATTGTTACCGTCGAATCTTATTATTCGATGATTATGACTGCGCTCGTAACAGGCATCGTTTTCGCGCGTTTTGCACGTCCGACGGCACGGATTTTATTCAGCAAAACCGCTGTCATTGCGCCTTATCAAGACAAAACCGGATTTATGATTCGGCTCGTTAATGCACGAAATAATCAGATGATTGAAGTTGAAGCACGGATTATGTTTTCGCGTTTGGTCAATGAAAACGGGCGCATCGTGCGGCGGTTCGATATGCTCGAACTCGAACGCGAAAAGGTTGTTTTTCTCCCGCTGGCGTGGACAATCGTGCATCCGATTGACGAAAATTCACCGCTTTTCGGTCTGACGAAGGAAGATTTTGAAAAATCAAACGCCGAGTTCGCCATTCTGCTTTCGGCGATGGACGAAACCTACGCGCAAATCGTCCACACGCGGACATCTTATAAACCAAACGAAATAAAATGCGGCTACAAATTTGCCAATATCTATAACGAAACCGAATCGGGAGAAAAGATTTCGATTGACGTGCGGAAACTTTCGCATATTGAAAAAGTCTAATGTTCACGGGAATTATTGAAGAATTAGGAAAAATTGCGGCGCTCGAAAAATCGGCGAACGGCGCGAAGATAAAAATTGCGGCGAAGATTGTTACCGAAGGCACAAACGAAGGCGATTCGATTGCAGTCAACGGTGTCTGTTTGACAGCTTTGGATATTAAGAAAGATCTGTTTTCGGCTGATGTTTCACAAGAAACGCTCGATAAATCCACACTTTCGAGATTAAAAACCGGCGCGAAAGTTAATCTCGAACGTGCTGTTACGCCAAACACAAGACTTGGCGGACATATTGTTCAAGGTCACGTTGATTCGCGTGGAAAATTTGTTTCTGCAACGCAAAGTGGCGATTTTTGGACGGTTCGTGTTTCGTTTCCGAAAGAAATTGGACAATATCTGGTTTATAAAGGCTCGATTTCGGTTGAAGGAATTTCGTTGACGATTGCGGAATTAAAAGACGATTATTTTGAAATCGCCGTCATTCCGAAGACTTGGGAATTAACGAATCTTTCCGGCTTAAAGCCCGGCGATGAAGTAAATCTCGAAGCCGATGTGATTGCCAAATATGTCGAGCGGATCTTGCTTTACGGCAGACAAGAATCCGAAAAAATTTCAATGGAAAAATTGCAACGATTGGGATTCTTTTAAGTAATTTTTGTCGAATTTCTACTTTTTACTTTTTACTTTTTACTTCCGAAAATCTTATAATTCTGCATTCTAATTTTATGAACAACCAAAATTGTTTATTTTGCAAAATTATTGCGGGCGAAATCCCGTCTGTGCGGATTTATGAAGATGATGTTTGCGTGGCTTTTAACGACATTAGCCCGCAAGCTCCGACGCACGTTTTGGTTATTCCGCGTGAACATTTCGATTCGTTGAACAACGCCGAAAAAGCGCACAAAGAAACACTCGGACATCTGCTTTTAACGGCAGCGGAGATTGCGCGTGAGAAAGGCTTTGCCGATGACGGTTATCGTGTCGTCATAAATACGAACGGTGATGGCGGGCAGACAGTTTTTCATCTGCACGTTCATCTGCTTGGCGGACGGCAATTTATTTTTCCGCCCGGATAAAATTTTTACAAACATTTTTTGCGCTTTCAGCTTCTAAGTTTGGAAGTTTCAGCCGCGATACGAGACAGATTTTTAAGGCAAGATTTAACCGGAGCGTTATCGTTTGCTGTTTCGATAAAAGCGCAATTTACATTTAACAAAAAACTATTATGAAACCGATTTTTACAATTTTATTTTTGTCAGCCGGATTGACTTTGCAATTTGGTTGTGGAAAAACCGAAGCAAATTCAAACTCGAATTCAACGGTAAACCAAACCAATACAGAAGTAAATAAAAATACTAATACGAACGCGAATACCAAGGTCGAATCAACGCCTTTGCCGCAATATGAAACGGCGGAAATCGCATTGGCAGAAGGCAATAAATTTTTTGATGCGAACGAAAACGACAAGGCAATCGAGGCTTATAATCAAGCCGTCGAAAAAAATCCCGAATTGGGCGAAGCCTATTTCAAACTCGGTGTAGCTTATCAAATCCGCGAAAAAGTTTATCAAACCGAAGCCGTAATCGTTGAAGAAACACCGACTCCGACACCTGCGCCGAAATCGAAAAAAGTCAGCAACAAAAAAGAAGAAAAAACGCCGACTACCGATTCGGAAAAGGCTTTTACAAAAGCTGTTAAAGCTCTGGAAAAAATTGTTAAGAAAAACCCGAAAGACGATGTGGCACAGTTTTATCTCGGACGTTCGCTCGAAAAATTGAATGAAGATCAAGATTCGCTCAAAGCCTTACGCGAAGCCGTCAAGCTCAAACCCGATAACAGTGAGTATCAACTCGAACTCGGAAAAATTTACATCAAACTCGCGCAATATGACGAAGCCGTTCGCGCTCTGAAAAAAGCGTTGGAATTGGATGAAGGAAATCTGCTGGCGGAAGAACAACTTGAAAAAGCCGAAGCCGGAAAAAAACGGGTTGATTTTGCCAAAGCCCAAAATGAGAAAAACGAGCCGCAATCAAAACAGGAACAACAAATCGAAATCCGCAAACCGACTGTTGTAAAGCCGAAACAAGATTCAAATTCGGCTTCGACACCGAAACCGACAGGTAGCGTGGGCAAACAAGGAAACACTCAGTAATTTGAGAAAAGAGACGAAGAGACGAAAAGAAAATGTGGAAGAAAAATCTTCGCATAATCTTCTTGTTTCTCCGTCTCTTTGTTCCAAAGTTTCCCAATGCTTCCAAAAAAACACACTATAAAATCTACCTGTGTCAACTTGACATATTTCATAAAAAACCGATGATTGTAAAGAGAACTGTCCGATTTTGGCTAAATTATTGTTTTTATTATGAAAATCGAACTCGAATCTCCAACAATCTCAGAATCTCTTTCTTTAGAACGAAAAATTAAAATGCACGAAGCGCGTGAAGCGATTGTTTATCGTTTGGCGCGTGATTTGCCGACGAATATTGATTTGGAGAGATTTTTGAATGTCGTCGTTTCCGAACTCGGACGAATGATGCAAGCCGACCGTTGCGACCTTTTGCAGTTGACCACGGAAAGTGAACTTCGCATTAGCCACGAATGGCGCAAAGATGAATCCGTGCCGTCAAGTTTGGGGACGGAAATCCCGATTGATACCGAAAAATTAGCGGAAAGATTCGATATTTCAAAGCCGATTGCGATAAACGATATTGCCGAAACCGACAATACGACCTTGAAATTTTTTGCAAAGGCTCTGGAAACGAAATCGCTTTTGATTGTGCCGATTAGCTTGCGCGGAAAACCTCTCGGATTGCTCGGACTTCACGACACACACGCACCGCGAAAATGGCACGACGAAGAAATTCATTTTCTCGAATCAATCGGTCAACAACTCGCCATCGGTTATCAATACACTAGCCTTTACGTCGCGCAGGAACAGGAAACACGGCGCACAAATGCGCTGTTGGAAATTGCCAACACGCTCAATTCGCATTCGGATTTTAAGGAAGTTTCGGCGCGTGTTTTGGAACGTGCCGTTGAGCTTGTCGGCGCGGACTACGGCGCACTCGGCGTGCTTGACCAAACCGGCAAAAAAATTTCGCTGGCATCGTTCAAATCCGCCGAGGGTCAAGAACCGAATGCGGTTATGAAAATGATTGAAGAACACGGTCAATCGCTCGATCTCGAACCTTTTCCCGCGCTCAGCGATATTTTGCGCGAAGGCAAGACAATGAAAATTATTGATACGCAATTGCCGTTTGCGATTCGTCTGATTTTTAATTCTCAGCTTAACGGAAAAGCCGCGCTCGTTTCGCCAGTGCGCGTTGCCGGACAAGCCTTCGGTTTGCTCGGATTCGTTTGGGGCGAACAGCACGAAGTTTTGTTTGAAGAACACGAAATCGCGCTTGTTGAAGGAATTTCCGACCAAATCGGCACGGCTTTGGAGCGCGACCAGCTTTCGGCGGAAGTGATGCGTTTGAAATCCGCACTACTTCAAAAACAAAGTGAAATTGTCGGACAAGCACCTTCAATCCGTCGCGCAATGGAACTTGCTTTGAACGTCGCCGATACGAACACGACTGTTTTGGTTCAAGGCGAAAGCGGCACGGGAAAGGAACTTTTGGCAAATCTGATTCATTATAATTCGGGGCGCGAAAACAAACCGTATATCAAAATAAATTGCGGTGCAATTCCCGAAACCCTTTTGGAATCAGAGCTTTTCGGACACGAAAAAGGTGCGTTCACCGATGCGCGTTCCGAACGCAAAGGACGTTTTGAAGAAGCCGACGGCGGCACGCTTTTTCTCGATGAAATCGGCGAAATGCCGCTTCAGGCGCAAGTAAAATTATTGCGAATTTTGCAAGATGGCGAATTAACACGAATCGGCGGAAACGAAGTTATTAAAACCGATGTTCGCGTTATTGCCGCAACGAATATTGATTTGGAAAAAGCGATTGAAGAAGGCAATTTCCGCAAGGATTTATATTATCGTCTGTCGGTTTTTCCGATAACTTTGCCGCCGCTCCGTGAACGTCCCGAAGACATACATATTTTGGTTTTTCACTTTCTCGAACAATACAAGGAAAAAACCGGACGCTTTGTGTCGGGAATTTCAAAAGAAGCACTTCGCGCTTTAGTAAATTATGAATGGCTCGGCAACGTCCGCGAACTCGAAAACGCGATTGAACGTGCTGTCATTATTGCTTCCGGTCGCCAAATCGAACTCGACGATTTGCCCGATGCCATCAGCCGCAAAGCGTTTGAAACACACGCGCAAGTTCGCCAAGAAAGATTTAAAGCCGCCGGTGAAGGAAGTTCAATCGGCATCGAAATCGAACTTCCAGTGGCAATGGATGAAGTCGAAAAACAAGTCATCGAAGCGATGTTGGATTACACTAACGGCGATAAATCACGCGCCGCCAGATTAATGAACATCGGCAGAAAAACGCTTTATCGAAAACTTGAGCAATACGCGCAGAAATAGGAAAGCGAAATTTTTCAATTTTTTGCCTTCCAAGCGCCCGCTCCGGCTTCGATACTTGGCGGATTATCAAAAAGTTTCTCGTTGTATTTTCCGTTCACTTGATACACTGTTTTTGTTTTAGTCTTTTTTCCTTGCTTGATAATCTGCGGCAACTTTACGCCTTCAACCTCAATATAGTCTTCCAAAAAATACCCAATCTCATAATAACTCTGTGTTTCTTCAATCCAAGTTCGTATTTTTATCCGATTTGGCAAATATGTTTTCGGGTCAATAAAATATTCAATCTTTAATCTTCCAAATAAGACTTCGACTACTTCAATCTGTTTGCCTTTTACTTTTTCAGTTTTGAGTCGTTCGATTTTAGGCTGAAACCACTTTGTTTCCATCAAATATGTTAACTGCCATTCAAAAAAACTTTCTTTTATATTATTATTGAATGAACTTTCATCGTATTGTATCTCACTACTGCGCTTTGAAATGTCCTGCATTTTTTTAGGTCTGTTTGTCGTTAAAATATAGTTATCAAATATCTGATGTTCACGTTGTTTTCCATAATCCGACTTGTTTCGGGATTCTACTACATAAACTCCCGTAACTTTGCCCTCACTTACTTCATATCCAAGTTCTTTACCAAAATCATATTGGCGGATTGTGAGATTAAATCTGGGGCGGTCATCTATCCACCACCACCATTTATCCGGCAAAAGATAAAACTCGACATAATGTGAATTACGAAATTCTTTTTTATCATACGGACTATACGACTTTGTAGTAACCGCCAGAGTTTTTACTTTATGGAGATTTTCGCGCCCGCCTTTCGCGGCGATTACTTTTTCCCAAAGTTCTTTTGCCTGCTCAACATTTTTATCTTGGGATTTTGCTTCTAATATTCCAAAAATGCCGAGAATGCAACAAATTAATACAGATGACATTATTTTCATTTTTCACCTCTTTGCACGACAAAATTATCACATTTCAATTATCAATTATCAATTATTTCGTTTGGTTATTGGGATAACACCTACAAAATAATTGATAATTGATAATTGATAATTGATAAAGACGAAATTGGCAAAATTGTGGCGAGAGATGATAGAATTGGCATCAATATCAAAATTGCAAAATTTAAAATAATTCTATGAAAAACTTAAAATCAGAACGCGAATTGTCATTGGATTTTTTGCGCGTATGTGAAGCGGCGGCGATTGAATCGGCAAAAACGATGGGACAAGGCGACCGCAAATATTCCGATCACGTTGCCGTTGAAGCAATGCGCGAAGTGATGGATACTGTGCCGATGCGTGGGCGAATCGTCATCGGCGAAGGCGAACGCGACGAAGCACCGATGCTTTATATCGGCGAAGAACTCGGCGGTAAAGATTACAGCGAAGATGTGCGCGAAACTTTTCCCGAAATTGATATTGCCGTTGACCCGCTCGAAGGCACAAATCTTTGTGCTTTGGGCGCAAATAATGCGATTGCCGTTCTCGCGGCGGCTGAGCGCGGCGGACTTTTGAACGCGCCGGATATTTATATGGACAAAATCGTCGTCGGTCCGAGTTGTCGCGGTGCGGTTGATATTGATGCGCCGGTGAAAGACAATTTGAAAAATATTGCGCGACGGCTGGGGCGCGATATTGATGATTTGACCGTTATTTGTCTTGACCGTTCGCGTCATAAACAGCTTGTCCAAGACGTGCGAAACGCAGGTGCAAGAATTCGTCTGATTTCGGACGGCGACCTTTCGGCGGGAATTTCGGCGGCAGTCGCGGGAACGAATATTCACGCGCTGATGGGCATCGGCGGTGCGCCCGAAGGCGTGATTACTGCCGCCGCGATGAAATGTTTGAACGGCGAAATTCAAGCGAAATTAGTTTTTGACCCTGAAAGATTAGGCGTTGATAAATCGAAAGTTCCGCCCGTCGAAGAAGTGATGGAACGGCTCAAGGAAATGGGCATTACCGATGCCGAAAAAATCTATGACACGAACGACCTTGCGCCGGGCAAGCGAATTATTTTTGCCGCCACAGGCGTTACCGACGGCGCACTTCTTAGAGGCGTGAGATTTTTCGGCGCAGGCAAACGCACGCATTCCGTCGTGATGACAACCGATTCAAAAAGCATCCGTTTCGTTGATACGGTTCACGTTGAAGGCGGACCTGATGCCGTTATCAGATTTTAAGATTTTTTCAACGCAAAGACGCAAAGGCGCAAAGTTTTTTTATAATAACTTCTTTGCGCCTTTGCGTCTTCGTGCCTTTGCGTTAAATTAAACTTGTGCCGAAAGAAATCGAAAATTACACACCGCAAACGACGCTGAAAGATATAAAACGACTGGCGTTTTGGGCGTGGTTTATCGGTTTTGCGTTCGTGTTTATTTGGGTTTCGGCGATTGTGCTGGCACCGATTTTTGAAGCAAATAATTTAACAAATATCTCCGCGCCGATTTATAAATTTTTCGGCTTTTTGTGTCATCAACAATCTTCGCGCTCGTTTCATATCGAAAATCACGCTTTTGCGGTTTGCTCACGCTGTTTCGGAATTTATTTTGGACTGTTTGCGGGTTTTATTATCTACTTATTTACCAGAAACATTGAAGAAATCGAACCGATTCCACGTTTTTGGCTGTTTTTGTCGTTGATTCCGATGGGCATTGATTGGGGGTTAACGGCTTTTGATATTTGGGAAAACACGCATCTTTCGCGTTTTTTGACAGGTTTAATTCTGGGCATAACTTGCGCGATTTTTATTGTTCCTGCGTTGGTTGAAATCGTGCGGCTTTTATCAAAAAAATCGAAAAGGCAAACGGGTGCAATAACTATTGACTAAACCACGAAAAAAGCGCAGAATTATTTCTGCATTTGGAAGTTATGAAATTTAGTAAAGACAGCGCAACGGAAGAGGCAAAACGTGATTTGGCGAAACGTCTGAAAATTGCGGAAAGCGATATAAAAACCGTTTCTGCTACCGATTCGGATTTTCCGAATATGTCGCTTGGTGCGCCGGTTGATAATGAAGGTTCGGCGATGATGATTGCGACGGGTTGGATAATTACACTCGGCGCAAACGGTAAAAATTATGAATATCGCGCTGACAAATATCAGCTTCGTCTGCGCGGATTTAACGGAACAAATTATATTGTGAAATCGTGAAATATCTGGAGTTAAAAAAATGAATCGAAACAATATTTGGATACATATTTGCATTGCGGTTGTAATTATTACTTTTGCGGCAGTTTTCGGACAGATTCGCCGTTGGCAAATGTCGCCAGTTGTTACAACACCGAAAACAATCGAAAGGCAAACACAAAAACCGACAACGATTAAGCGTTCGACCGTTGAAAGCGAGCCGGAAGTTTTGGTGAAATTCCGCCCGAACGTAAGTTTGGCAGACATCAAGAAACTTGCGACAAAAAATAATGACCGCGTAGAAGACGAAATCGAAACCGTCAAAGGCTTGGTTTCGATTGATGATTTGGACAATGCGGACGCGAAAACTGTTGCCGAACAATATTCAAAAATGACCGACTTGGTTCTTTATGCCGAGCCGAATTTTCAGATAAAACTCGACGACCCGGCAAACACACCCTCGCCGAAAACCTTGGATTTACGCAAAATTTATTCGGGCGAAAATTTACCTAACGATCCAATGTTTGAAGACCAATGGGCTTTGAGCAACAGCGGTCAGACCGGCGGAAAAGCGAATGCCGATATTTCTGCGTTGAAAGCGTGGATGAAAACAAAAGGAAGCGACAAAATTGTTATTGCAGTTTTGGATACTGGTGTTGATTACACCCATTCAGACCTTGTTGAAAACGTCTGGTTTCGCCCCGACAACGTGCCGCAATATTCGGACGACGAACTCGGCACATTTAACGATTTGCGCGGATTTAACGGCACGGACAACCAAGCCGACCCGATGGATGACAACGGACACGGAACGCATTGCGCCGGAATTATAGGTGCGGAAGGCGATAACAACGAAGGCATCGCCGGAATAAATTGGAAAGTTCAAATTATGCCGCTCAAATTTTTGGGCAAAGGCGGTTTCGGCACGACTAAAGATGCAATTGAAGCCATCAATTACGCACTCGACCGCAAACGCAACGGCGTAAATCTTCGCGTCATCAGCGCAAGTTGGGGTTCGACGCAATATTCAAAAGCACTGGAAGACACAATTCGTGCCGCCGGTGAAGAAGGCGTTTTATTCGTTGCGGCGGCAGGAAATGACGGCACAAGCAACGATAGCCGTCCGCATTATCCGTCAAATTACGATTTGCCGAATGTCATCAGCGTTGCCGCAACCGACAGCAATGATGCGCTCACTTCGTTTTCAAATTACGGCACAAAAACCGTTCATATCGCTGCACCGGGCAGAGAAATTCTTTCGACTTGGCTGAATGATCAATACCGCGAAGCATCGGGAACTTCAATGGCAACGCCATATGTTTCGGGTGTAGCAGCTTTGGTTTTGGCAAATGAACCGACGCTTTCCGTTGAAAAACTGCGTGAAAGACTTCTAAAATCGGTTGATAAATGCGACGCTCTCAAAGACAAAGTCCAAAGCGGCGGACGTTTGAATGCCGCAAAAGCCTTGGGCGAATAAGGCAAAAAAGAAAGTAGAAAAGGTGAAAGAGTTTTGACAAAACTCTTTCACCTTTTCTACTTTCTAACCGTTGCCAACAACGTATTTGACAACGTATTGGCGCATTTTTTGGCGGTTTTGTTTGAGATATGCCGCTTGGTCACGGGCAATTTCTTTATCTCTGACGGCAAGCAGAATATACGATTCGAGCATTCCGTCATCGTGGAGTTTGACGAGTGTCGCAAGGTCGGAACTTAATTTTTTCACAGGTTTTTCCTTCAAAACAGCAACTGCCGAACGCATCGAGTCAAATTCTTCAGCCAGCGAACGGCGATAAGTTTTTTCATTCGGGTAAGCATTTTTGAATTTTTCGCTCAAACCGTCTTTGCCTGTCTGCCACGTTGCACGATTCAGCGCGTAAGCTGTCCAGGCAATCGAACCGTCATCATCATTGTCGCTCATTCCGAGTGTAATATTCGTGTTGCCGTTGCCGGTCGAAGTTACGTCTGCCGGTATTTCGATTACCGGATGACCGATTTGCGTTCCGGTAACTTCCGCCCATTGTTTCAAACCGCCGAGAGCGCGTTCGTTGTAAGGTTCGGTAATATAGGCTTCGATATATCGGTCGCGTGCCTTGTCGTATTGTTTCAAAAGCATCAGTGGCGTTGCCGAATAACGATACGCCGTTTCACGATTCGGATTGATGATTATCGCTTTTTGATACCACGTTTCAGCTTTGTCGAAATTTTCTTTTTGTTTGGAAGGATTGTTTTCAAAACTTTTACCGATTTGCAGAAAAGCGTCACCTGAAAAAAGTGCGGCTTCGTAAAGTTCAGAGTCTTTTTTCAAGGCTTTTTCATACATTTCAAAAGCCTTTTCATATTGTTTCTGGGCGAAAAAAGTTTCGCCTCTCACCATAAATTCCTGTGCTTCTTTGTTTGAAGAAAATATTACGGTTTCGTTTTCCGAATCGCTGTCCGAAAGAATTACGGTGTCGCCTTCATCTTCACCATCGGTCGGAAGCATAGCGATAATTTTGTCAATTCCCTTTTCCTTGAAACCTAATTCCTTCGCTTTGACGAGGGCTTTTCGCGCTCGAATTTTCATTCGCCGCGATTCATTTTCATCGCTGATTTCGCCCGATTTAATCAAAAGTGCAGAGCCGTAAAGAAATTGCAAATTGGCATTGTTCGGGCTGGCTTTAACAAGTCTTTCGAGGTAAGGAACTGCGTCGCCATAGCGTTTTTGTTCAAATAATTTCAGAACAATCCGCATATCGTCCATCGAAGAATCGCCGGTCGAATTGCCACTTCCATTGCCATTGCCTTGCCCCTGACCGCTTTCTTTTTTTGTCGAACTCCCACCGTCTTTGCCGGTTTCCTGTGCCGGAATCGAAACAGAGACAAGCGCAAAAATAATCGCCGAAAACGAAAGGTATAACAAAACGGATTTCAGTTTTTCATATTTTTTCATATTTTTTCAGACTCCAAAAAATAATTTTTCAAACAAAAAGAGCAAAAACTTCATTTGAATATAACATACCTTGCCGTGTTAATTTCAAGAAATTTTCGTCAAACTCAATTAAATTCGCTTCCTGCAACCGCGCCAAATCATCTTTTAAATCTTCACGCAAATTGATACCGAATTTTTTCTCGTATTCTTCAAGATTCAAGCCTTTTGCCAAACGTAATCTTAGAAACGCAAACTCGCCGGAAAGTTGCTTTTTGTCTAATTCACTGATTTCTACAATCGGCGATTTACCGTTTTCAATCAATGAAACATATTGATTAGTATCACGTTCATTCGACCAACGCTTTTGTCCGTCAAAAGAATGCGCTGAAACGCCAAACGCGAAAACAGGTTCACATAACCAATATTTTGAATTGTGTTTTGAGGCAAAATTCGGTAGCGAAAAATTTGAAATTTCATATTGCTCAAAACCTTTTTCCGTCGTCATTTCAAGCATCATTTCATACATCGCGGAGGCTAAATCTTCGTCCGGTGGCGGTTGCCTTTTGCTCCTGATTTGTTCGGCTAGCGGTGTTCCTTCGTGAATTTCGAGCAAATAGAGCGAAAGATGTTCGGGCTGTAAATTTAACGCTTCGATCAGATTATTGTTCCAATTTTCTAAATGTTGATTCGGCAATCCGGCAATTAAATCGAACGAAATATTTTCAAATTTCGCTTTTCTTAAAAGCTCAAAAGTCTTCCGAGACTCATTTGCATTATGCCCGCGTGCAAGGAGTTTTAAGGCTTTATCATCAAACGTCTGCACACCGAAACTTGCCCGATTTACACCAAGATTTTTGAAATCTTCAAGTTTTTCAAGTGTTACCGTTGCCGGATTCATTTCTAAAGTGAATTCGATTTTATCTTCAATCGTAAAAGTTTTGTGAATTGAGTTAAGAACTTTTTCAAGCTGATTTGCTGTCAAAAGTGAAGGCGTTCCGCCGCCGAAATAGATTGTTTCTATCCGGCTTTTGGTTTTTGGTTTTTGGTTTTCGGAATTTATAATTTCCGTGCAAAGTGCGCTCACATATCGCTCAACTGCATCATTATTTCGATAAACATCAGTCGCAAAATCGCAATACGAACAGCGTGATTTGCAGAAAGGAATATGAATGTAAATGCCGGATTTCATAAAAAAGAAGGCAATTTTTTGCCTTCTTTTAAGGTTAAGCGTAAAAAATCCGAAAAGCAAAGCAATTTTATTGCGTCGGTGAGTAATAAATTCCCGCTCCGGGTCCGAGAGGCAAGCCGAACCAGAACCAGATGATTAAAAACAACGTCCAACCAATGAAAAATGCCAATGAATACGGCATCATCATTGCCATAATCGTGCCGATTCCGGCGTTTTTGTCATATTTTTGCGCGAATGCAACAATCAAAGGAAAATAACTCATCAGCGGTGTGATAATGTTACAAACGCTGTCGCCGATACGGTAAGCGGCTTGCGTGAGTTCGGGCGAATAGCCGAGAAGCATCAGCATCGGCACAAAAACCGGAGCCATTACCGCCCATTTTGCCGAAGCCGAACCGATAAAAAGGTCAAGCACAATCGAAAGCACGACAAACGCGATAATCAAAGTTACTCCGCTCAAATTCAGACTTTTCAAAAGCTCTGCACCTTCAACAGCAAGAATAATTCCCAAATTTGTCCAATTAAAAAACGCAACGAATTGCGCGGCGAAAAAGGCTAAAACGAGATAAACCGCCATTGTTTTCATTGAATTTTCCATCGCGCCGATAACTTCGTCTGCCGATTTAAAAGTTCGTGCGCCAATGCCGTAAGCTAACCCGATTATTACACCGCCGAAAAAGATAAATGCAATAATTCCCGAAAGAAGTGGCGATTTCAAAAGACTTCCTGTTTTCGGATCGCGCAAATAACCGCCTTCAGGAATCGCGCCGAAGAGAATAAACGCGACAAACAAAGCCGTTGCGCCAAAAGCAAACCACATTCCGCGTTTTTCTTCCGGCGTTAGTTTGTCGAGACTTTCCGGCTTCGCTTCACCGTTATATTCACCAAGTCGCGGCGCGACAACCGATTCGGTAATCCAAGTCCCCAAAATCGTTACCAAAATCGCCGAAGCCGCCATAAAATAATAATTTGCGGCAGGTGTTACAACATAAGAAGCATCAACAATTTTCGCCGCTTCTTGTGTTAACCCCGCCAACAAAGCGTCAGTCGGACCAAGCAAAAGGTTCGCGCTGAAGCCACCCGAAACTCCGGCAAAAGCTGCTGCCAACCCAACGAGTGGATGCCGTCCGACAGCCAAGAAAATCATCGCCGCCAACGGAATCAGCAAAACATAGCCGACATCGCTCGCCATATGCGACAAAACGCCCGCGAAAACAATCACAAGCGTCAAAAGTTTTTTCGGCGCGGACAAGACCAACAAACGCATCAGCGCGGAAATCAAACCGCTTGCTTCGGCAACGGAAATGCCCAAAATTGCTACTAAAACTACACCGAGCGGCGCAAATCCGGTAAAATTTGTTACTAATCCGGTCAATATTTTGTGCAAACCTTCGACGGTCAGAAGATTAACGGCTTTTACGGTTTCACCGGTTCCAGGATGCGTTACGCTCAACCCCGACCACGAAACTACTGCTGACAAAATCAACACCAGAACTGCCAAAGCAACGAACAAAAGCGCAGGATTCGGAATTGCATTCCCGATGCGCTCAATGCGGTTTAAGACTCGATTAAAATAACTTGATTTATTTTCAGACACGGAAATATCGGCACTTGAATCTTTCATTCAACTTTCCTCATTTTTTGAAATTTTTAGATTTTTTCAGCCCGCAAATGACTTTCCGCCCAAATCAGCGCGATTTGATTTGAAATTATCGAAAAGCCAAGAGAAGATTTGCAAAAGCTACTTTTGAAAGTAATTTAAATGCTCAAAGAATTCAAATTGAAATTTCTTTTATATTTTCTCGGCTCATCAGAATAAGACTTGGATTCAAATTTCAACTTGCTTTTATTAGTTCAACAAAAAAAGCGCGAACCTTCGCGCTTTTTCATTTGTTTGATTGAATTTGGAATTTAATCTTCTTTTTCGCCGTCTTTAATTTTGCTCATTTGCGGTGCGGTGGCAAATTGAGGAATTTGCATTGAAGCGGCATCGGAAAAACTATCTAAATCCGAGTTTTCCTCTGAGTTTTCTGAGTCCCTGACAATCATTTTGCCGGCTTGTTTCGAGAAAATGAGTTTGTCCGCGCCTTCGTCAAAATCAACGATAACCAAATCGCCGGTCTCGACTTGCTGTGTAGCGACAAGATTTGAAAGCGGATAGACGAGAAATCTTTCAATCGCACGTTTCAAATGTCGTGCGCCATATTTTAGGTCAATTCCTTCATCAAGCAAAAATTCACGCGCTTCATCGGTGCATTCAAAAATAAATTTCGTTCCAGCGGATTCGGTGATGCGATCTTGGACGGATTTGAGTTCGATGTCAAGAATTTGCCGCAAGTGGTGTTCCTTTAAACTTCTGAAAACAACCACTTTATCAATCCGATTCATAAATTCAGGCGAGAACTTACGTTTTGCCGCTTCAAGCGCGGTGCGGTAAATTTTTGAATCAATTTCTGTATCTTCCTGCGCTTTGCCGGTTTTGCCGGGCGCGAAACCGATTCCGCCGGAAATCATATCGGACATTTCTCTTGCGCCCAAGTTTGAAGTCATAATGACGACGCATTTTGAAAAATCAACACGGCGATTATCGCCTAAAGTTAAAGTTGCTTTGTCCAAAATCCCAAGAAGCAATTGCCAGAGCGAATCAGACGCTTTTTCGATTTCATCGAATAAAACAAACGTCAATTTCGTTTCGTCTGTATGCGCCTTGTCAAGATTTTCCTGTGTCAGCATCGGCGAAGTTTCGCGGTGTCCGAGATAGCCCGGAGGCGAGCCGATGAGTTTGGCGATTTCGTGCGAATGTTGAAATTCGGCGCAATCAATTTTGACAACCGAATGCGGTTCGCCGAACAAAACCTGCGCGGCGGCTTCAACGACGCGCGTTTTTCCCGAACCCGTCGGTCCGAGGAAAAGCATCGTTCCAATCGGGCGTGTCGGGTTGTTCATTCCTGCCAGATAAATTTGAAAAAGACCACTCATCCGGCGCACGGCGCGTTCTTGCCCGACGATAAAGCCGGAAAGTTTGTCTTCAAATTCCTTGGCTCGCGGACTTTTGCGGTCGGGATCAAGCTGGATAAATTTTTCGCTTCCTATTTTACTTTTAGCCGTTTCGTTTTTCATTTAGTTTTCTCCTCGCTATTACTGTTGAAAACACCAAAAACTGCCGGAGCGTTTCAACACGCATCTTAGACGAATTTTCAAATCAGACTTGCCGAAATTATTTTCGGTCAAATCCTTGCCTACATTGATGATTTCAAAAGATTTTTCGTTGGCTGAACTTCGGGTTTAGAAGGACTCACTGCCCTGAATGGAATGCCGCACCAAAACCGAGCAAGTTTGACGCTGTTTATTATTTATCATTTAAAGTGAAAAAGTGTAAAGGTGAAAAAGTGAAAAAGCGAAGTAAAATTCAGCTTAATCAAACTTTTTCACCTTTACACTTTTTCACTTTTTCACTTTTATTCGTAATAATCGCGCCCAAGATGCGTAATTAATTCTTCGCCCATCAAATAACGGAGCGTGTTTTTGAGTTTCTTTAATTGAATAAAAATATCGTGTTCGGGATAAAGATTTTCAGCAGTTTGCGGAGCTTTGAAGTAAAATGAAAGCCATTCCTGAACACCTTTCATTCCCGCACGATGCGCCAAATCCATAAACAGAGCCAAATCTAAACAAAGCGGTGCGGCTAAAATAGAATCGCGGCACATAAAATCAATTTTTATCTGCATTTTGTAGCCGAGCCAGCCGAAAATATCAATCGCGTCCCAACCTTCTTTGTTATCGCCGCGCGGCGGATAATAATTGATGCGGACAACGTGCGAAAAATCTCCGTAAAGATCGGGATTTTGGTCAGGTTGCAGAATCGTTTCGAGAACCGAGAGTTTTGATTCTTCTTTAGTTTTGAAATTTTCGGGATCGTCCAAAACTTCGCCGTCGCGGTTTCCTAAAATATTTGTCGAATACCAGCCGTCAAGACCTAAAGATCGCGCTTTAAGTCCGGGCGCAATGATGGTTTTCATCAAAGTTTGTCCGGTTTTGAAGTCTTTTCCGCAAATCGGAACGCCGTTTTGTTCGGCAAGTTTTGTCAGCGCAGGAATATCAACCGTCAGATTCGGCGCACCGTTCGCAAACGGAACGCCCGATTTTATTGCGGCGTAAGCATAAATCATCGAAGGTGCAATGCGCTCATCATTGTCATACATTGCTTTTTCAAAGGCTTCGATGCTTTCATGAATTTCAGACGTTTCGAGATAAATTTCTGTCGAAGCCGCCCACACGATAACCAATCTTTCGCAACCTTTGTCTTCTTTGAACTTGGCAATATCCGCCATCAATTTTTCGGCAAGTTCCATTTTGTTTTTGCCGTCTTTGATGTTCGTGCCGTTCAAACGCTTAACGTAATTATGCGAAAAAACCGCCGCCATCGGCTTCAAAGAATCGAGTTGTTCGCGTAAATCTTCGACCAGAGCCTTTTCCAAAACTCCGGCGTGAAGCGCGGCATCATACGCCGAATCTTCAAAAATATCCCACGCACCGAAAACGCAATCTTCAAGCGCGGCGAGCGGCGCAAAATCTTTAATTAAAGGATTTCGCTTATCCGTCCGCTTACCTAAACGAATCGTTCCCATCTGCGTTAAACTTCCAATAGGTTTCGCTGTTCCTTTGCGAATTGCTTCAACGCCTGCCACAAATGTCGTGCTGACCGCACCCAAACCGACTAACAAAATACCGAGTTTTCCGCCAATCGGCGCAATTTCCAAACCTTTTTCAACCATCGTTTATGAATTTCTCTCCAACAAGTAAAAAAGAAATGATAACTTTACAAAAATGTTAAGGCAACCGTAGGAATTAACTTGTCGTGATTGTAAAAAAGGCATAGATGCTTTCTCACAAAAACATCTATGCCAAATTAGGATGATTGATAAAGAAACTCTAAACAGTTTTGCGCCGTCGGATTATTTCAAATCGCCCAACAAGGCGTTCGGGCTTTTGTTGTCGCGTTTAAGAAAAGTTGCCGCAAAAAGTCCGCCGAAAATAACCGCCGCAATCACACTCAAATATGTGTAGGTTACAGGATAAGTTGCGTCAGGTGTTGTCGGTTGATAATAAGCCGTATACCAAACGGCAACTCCGATTGCCGCAAAAGTTAAAAGTAAATATAAAAGTTTTGCCATTCTCGTTTGTCCTCCGTTCTTTTGGAAAGCAGGTCAGCCGCCGCCAAACCTTCTCCGTTTTATTTTCGATAGTTAATTTTGCAAGGCGTGTGCCATAAAATGTGGTTTTACTAATTGTTGTAAATATGCGAGTTAGAAAAAACGCAGAGAAACCTTGAAATTATTGATGGGGCAAAATTAGACAAGAAATGTCTAATTTTGCCTCGTTTGCATTTTGGCGTAATCTTCTAATTTTCGATAAAGCGTTTTGCGGTCTAAACCGAGAATTTCGGCAGCGCGTGATTTGTTTCCTTTGGTTTCGCGGACAATTTCCAAGATATATTCACGTTCGATTTCGGCAAGCGTCAAATGTTTGTTTTTAGCTTTAGTCAGAATTGCCGAACTTCCACCGCTTGAACGAATTCTTTCGGGCAAATCTTCGGGCGTGAGAATTGCGCCGCGCATCAAAGCAATGGCACGTTCGATGGTGTTTTCAAGTTCGCGGACGTTTCCGTGCCACGGATAAGCCGTGAGCAAAGCAAGTGTTTCGGGCGCGACTTCAATCTGTTTATTTCGCGCAAATTTCGCCAAGAAATGTTCTGCCAACAGCGGAATGTCAAAAGCGCGTTCACGAAGCGGCGGAACGTGCAGATGAATGACATTCAAACGCCAATACAAATCTTCGCGGAAACGATTTTCCGAAACGTCTTTTTCCAAATCGCGGTTGGTGGCGGTAATTACGCGCACTTCAACACTGGTTTCGCGGTCAGAACCGATGCGGCGAATCGTGCCTTCTTGCAAAACGCGAAGTAATTTCGGCTGAATATTTAGCGGAAGTTCGCCAATTTCGTCAAGGAAAATTGTGCCGCCATCTGCTGATTCAAAAAGCCCTGCGCGGGAGTTTCGTGCGCCCGTGAAGGCTTGTCCGGTGTGTCCGAACAGTTCGGATTCGACGAGTTCGTTCGGAATTGCGGCGCAATTTACGGCGACAAAATCGCCTTTTCTTGACGATGCTTCGTGGACGGCGCGGGCGACTAATTCTTTGCCTGTTCCCGATTCGCCGGTAATTAAAATGTTGGCATTCGAGTTGCCGGCGCGGACAATTAAATCAAACAAATTCTGCATCGGACGCGATGCGCCGATGATTTTTGTCGGCATTTCCGGCTGTCGGCGACGCAAATTTGCCTGTTCGCGTTGCGCCTGTGTCGCTTCGAGCGCAGATTTCGCCGTGGCGATTAAATCTTTGGTTTGAAAAGGTTTAGTCAAATATTGAAATGCGCCTTTTTTCACCATTTCAACGGCGTTTTCAACCGAACCGAAAGCAGTAACAACAATCACAGGCGTTTCGGCGCGTGTGCGACGCACAGTTTCGAGCAATTCGTCGCCTTTCATTTCCGGCATCTGCACGTCCGTTACGATTAAATCAATAATTTCCGTATCTTTGTTTATAAAATCGAGCGCAATTCGCCCGTTTGCAGCAGTTAAGGTTTGATAATTTTCGTCCTCGAAAATTTCCTCAATCAATTCGCGCAAATCTGCGTCATCTTCGACAATTAAAATTTTTCCATTCATTGAAGTTAATTATTTTTTCTTTCACTTTTTAGGTAAATAAATCGTAAAACTCGCGCCGCCGTCCGAATTGTTTTCGGCTTCGATAAACCCACCATGTTCTTCGATAATACGGTGCGAAACGGCAAGTCCCAATCCCGTTCCTTTGCCGATGTCTTTGGTTGTGTAAAACGGATCGAAAATCTTTTCCAAATTTTCGGCGGCAATGCCCGTTCCATTATCGGAAATTTTGACGAAAGCAAAATTCGTTCCGTTTTTTGTTTCCGCTCCGAGCGAAATTTTTAAACTTCCGCCCGTCGGCATCGCTTGCAGAGCATTCATCAAAATATTCGTAAAAACCTGTGAAAGATAGTCGCGGTCAGCCAAAATCATTATATCTTTTTCGCCGCGAAATTTAATCGCTACGTTTTGGCGACCGGCATTTTCAGCGATTTGTTCGATGGTTGCTGAAACCAATTCGTTCAAATCTATGGATGCAAGACGAAAGTTATAAGGACGGGCTAAGTTCAATAATTGCCGCACAATATGAGAAATTTTATCGGTTTGAGCGCGAATAATCGAAAGATTTTTTTCCACTTTTTCGGGTTTTGATAAAATTTGTTCGGCGCGTGCGTCAATGACGTTGAGCGGTGCGCCGAGTTCGTGTGCGATTCCGGCAGCGAGCCTTCCGACCGAAGCCAATCTTTCTGTGTGGCGCAATTCGCGTTCGAGCGCAAGCCGATTTTCCGACTCGTTTTTCGCAAGCTGTCTTTGTGCTTCAAGACTGTCTGCCATTCGGTTAAATTCTTCCGCAAGGAGCGCGAGTTCATCCTTTGTTTTCGGCACTTCAACGCGATAATCCAAATCGCCGCGTCCTAAAATTTTCGCCCCGACGAGCAAAGATTGGAACGGATTTGTCAAACTTCGGCGCAACACAATCGCCACAACCAAAAAAATTAAAGCTAGTAAAAAAAGTGTCGTTGTCAACCAATTTACACGCGCTTCGGTGATGTCGTTTTTTATCAGCGCAAGCGGTTTGACCATTTCCAATGCGCCGCGTTTTCCACCCGAAATCCGCAGAGGAACAATCAGCGAAAGAAATTTATTGCCTTCGATTTCGCGGATAAATTCCTGCGATTGACCGTTTTGCAGAACAGTTTCAAGTTCGGGTGGGCGACGAAAACTCTCGTCCGTATGCGGTTGCGAAAGATTTAATAATTCGCCTTTTTCATCAAAAAGTAAAACTGCATAAACACGACTGTTTTCGCGCAGACGCTCAATAAGTTGTGCAGATTGCGCGATTCGCCCGTCTGAATATTTTTCTTCCAAAGCAATTTGGAGAGTTACGGCGTGGGCGCGAAGTTCATCACGCAAAGCCGCTTCAACAATGGCTTCGCGCCCGCGTAAAGACAGAAAACTTGCTAAAAACATCACCGCGCCGACGGTTAAAGTCAGAAGAAAAATCAATTTTGTCCCGATGCTCATAAAAATATTTGTGGCAAAACTCCACACACCTTGCGGAGTTTTGACTCGTTTGTTATTCGATTTGTTTGCCTTATAAACTTTGCAGAATTCCCGAAAAAAACTCTTTTTGCGCTTATTTTATTTGGTTAGCGCGTGATTTATGAATACAAAAATGATGCCAGAAAAATTTGTGGCATCACGCTTGCAAAAACGGTTCAGCGTGAGAAGGAAAAGTTAATAGATTAAACAAAAAACGGAGGACATTTAAATTATATGAAATCAAAATTATTTTTAACATTATCATCAATCGCATTTTTGTGCCTATTGGCAATCGCACCGGCGAAAGCGAACAATCCGCCGACTTTGAACATTGTCGAAACGGCGGAAAAGGCGGGAAACTTTACAATTTTGAATAAAGCATTGAAGGCGACCGGACTCGATGAAACTTTGAAATCGGGAAATTTCACAGTCTTTGCACCGACCGATGAAGCCTTTAACGCTTTGCCGGCGGGAACTTTGGACAATCTTCTGAAAGACAAAGAAACATTAAAGAAACTTCTGCTCTTCCACGTTGTCGAAGGCAAATTGTTGGCGGCAGATGTCGTTAGCAAATCGGAAGTAAAAACTGTTTCCGGCGCAAATGCTTGGATAAAAAAATATGAAAACAAAGTAAAAATTGCCAATGCGCGAATCGTGCAAACCGATATTTTGGCGACCAACGGCGTGATTCACGTTGTCAATAAAGTGATGATGCCGAAGGAAAAATCTGAAAAAGACGGCGAAAGCAAGTAAGTTTTAATTCTGAACGGCGGATGTCATCTCCTCGAAATCCGCCGCAAACAAAGCGGTTCGTTTGCGGTTTCGGGCAAAAAACGGCAGGCGAAAAGAAAACAGCGGTTAAACGGGAACACGACCGCAAAACGGGAAAAAAGAGCTGTTTTCCGAAACAAAACGAACCGCGTATTTTAGAAATTGTTTGAAGACTCGAAATCGAAAACCGGCGCGAAAAATTGATTTTCGTTTGGGAAGTTTTTTCAAGCAAACGGCTTCAATAAAGACCGTTCAAGTCCGAAGCCGAAAGTGCAAATCAATTTGGTTTTCGAGTTCGGGTTTTCAAAGAGTTTCTAAAATTTAAGCAGAAAAACAGGAGGTTCAGATGGACGTATTTTTAAGACACAGCACAAGCGAATACTTACAAAAAACGGATTTTACGGAAAGTCTTGCCAATCAAAACGAGCATATATTTAATGTGTTGGAAAATCTTCCGATGAAAGCAACCGCCGAAGATTTTTTGGCTTTGCTGATGCCGCTGATCGAAATTGCCTGGGCGGACAAAAAAATTTCGGTTCGTGAAACCAACGCAATTTTGCTGGTCGCCAAAAGTTACGGATTGACCGACCACGAAAAAATCTACACAAAATTGATGAAGCAGATTTCTTCGCGCCCGACACCGAAAATGCTCAGACGTGCGTGGCATCGTATCCATAATCTTCTGAAACCGCTTTCACCGCAAAAAATCGAATTTCTCGGTCAGGCAATTCTGATGCAATCCGAATATATTGCCGAACAAAGCACAACTTTGAGCGGTTATGTGCGTGGTGAAGGCGTTTGTGCCGATGAGCTTTCGGTTTTGCAAAGAATCAGCGAAGAGTTAAAAAAAATCAAACTTGCCGGAGAGCGGAATCTTGGATTACCCCGAACCGATACGCACTCGAAAAATCATCCTCCGTTCTCCGCACCCGATTTTGAACAACTTCTGCCGCTTGTGCCGCTCGTTAAAGTCGCTTGGGCTGAAGGACGAATTACGAACCGCGAACGGCAAATTGTTTTCGCGGCGGCAAAACGAATCGGTATTACGCCGGAAACCGACTTATTTCAAAAGCTCGAGAGTTGGCTTGAACTTCATCCGACCGATGAATTTTACAATGAATCTTTAGAATATTTGAAATCAAGTTGGGAAAATCTGACTTTGGAAGATAAAACTTTGCGAGGTTTAGATATTTTGTCCGATTGCGCCCTGATTGCCGAAGCATCGGGCGGAACAAGTAAATTTGCGGCAGGCGGACCGCGCATTTGCCAAGAAGAATTTGCCGCCGTCAAACAAATTGCCGAAAAACTTAATGCCAACCAAATGTTGGTGTTAAATTGAGGAGTGAAACCGTTATGAAAATAAACTTTGAACAATCTCCAAAAACTGTTGAAAAATGGGAAAAGCTCGGTTTTCACGCTGAAACGGTTTCACTTCTCGCCCTTGTTCCTGCTGTCCGCATTGCTTGGGCGGAAGGCTTTCTGCAAACAAGCGAACGGCGTGTGATTTTACAAATGTTTGAAGAATTGGAAATCCCGCACGGCAAGGGATTTCACGAACTTCTCGGCTGGTTGGACGAACGACCTTCAGACAAATTTTTCGACTCAGCGACCGATATTTTGTCCGAATCGCTGGTAAAAATGGACTCGGAAAAAGGTGCAGAACTGAGGGATTTTCTGCACCGAAGTTGTCTAAAGGTTGCCGATGCTTCGTGGGAAATAGGTTTGAAAAGGGACAGTCAAACCATCTGCCGCGAAGAACGTCTGGAACTCGAAAAAGTCGGCACACGTCTGGGTTTTTCCTTCGCCTAACGTGAGATTTTATTCGATTTTTGTTCGAAGTCGAGAAGCAAAAAAAGCAGATAAGCGGCGTGCAACGCTCATCTGCTTTTTTGCCGTTTATTTCCTGCCAATTTTCTTTTAAATCTTTTTTCTTGCAATTTTGCAACTATTCAAGCTATAAATAGATGATTACATATTAGTTATAAAAACTTTTCTTTCAATCATAATCCGGTTTGTAAGCTGAATTTATTGAAAATTACAGATTACAGAATTATCAAAGTTCTTTGTGCCATTACTGTTTCGGCTCAATTCAATTTTCAAAATTTTTCATTTTTAATCTGTCATTTGCCAATAAATTAAAACCCGAATTGTGAAAGCGGTATTGAAACGAAAAACACTAATTATTATTTTCCCGTAATGTTAAAAAACAGCAATAAGTTCTAAAAAAATGTTTTCTACCCAAGGAATAACCGAATTATTAATTGATTGGAGCGAAGGCAATGAAGCTGCACAAGAAGTTCTGTTTCCATTGGTGGAAAAAGAACTTCATCGGCTGGCGCATTATTATTTGCGGAAATTACAACCGGGAAACACTTTACAAACAACTGCCGTAATCAATGAAGCCTACATTCATCTGATTGATCAAGACCGCGTAAAATGGCAGAACCGCGCACATTTTTACGGCATTGCGGCAATGATTATGCGGCGTATTCTGGTGAATTACATCCGCGACCAACGGCGTTGGAGACGCGGCGGTGCAAATTTTTTTCAGGAGGAGTTTCAAGAAACTTCGGCTTTTATTAATGAAGAAAAATCAAATGAAATTCTAGCACTCGAACAAGCCTTAATCCGTTTATATGAGCAAGATGAACGCAAAGGCAAAATTGTCGAACTGCGTTATTACGGAGGTTTGACGATTGACGAAACCGCCGAATTTTTATCAGTTTCAAGACAAACCGTGATGCGCGATTGGGATATAGCAAAGGCTTGGATTGCCCGCGAAATCAACAAATGACGAACAAGGGTTGGGAAAAAGTTGAAACGATTTTTCATTCTGCTTTGGAATTAAAAGCGGAAGAACGCGAAGCCTATCTGCAAAGCGAATGTGCAGATGATCTCAAATTGCGCGAAGATGTCGAATCTCTGCTCGACAGTTTTGAAAATAAAGCCGATTTTTTGGACAAACCCGTTTTTGAACTCGGTTTAGGCGCAATCGGCGCAGCCGGACAAAAAAATCTTGCCGGACAAGAAATCGGCGTTTACCGCATCGAAGAAAAAATCGGTGCAGGCGGAATGGGCGAAGTTTATCGCGCCATTGACACGAAATTAAACCGCCTTGTAGCACTCAAATTCCTTCCGCAATCAATGGAAAACGACCGCGCCGCCCGCCGCCGTCTGGTCAAAGAAGCACAAGCCGCCGCCGCGCTTTCACATCAAAATATCTGTGCCGTGCATTCAGTCGAAGAATCGGATGAGCAAACTTTTATCGTGATGCAATTTATCGAGGGCGAAACTCTTGATAAATCTCTAAATGGCACAGAAATCAGCGTCGAAGAATTCAAATTTTTGGCACGACAAATTGTAACTGCCGTTGCTTTTGCACATTCACACGGCGTAATTCACCGTGATTTAAAGCCCGGAAATATTATGCTTACCGAAGACGGCGAGATAAAGATTCTCGATTTCGGTTTGGCAAAAGTAATGCCGCAAGCCGCTTCGATGAACGGCAAAAGCAATGCGGACACCAATTTTTCGCAAAACGGTTTGGTTATCGGCACGGTCGCTTATATGTCGCCCGAACAGCTTCGCGGCGAAAAGCTCGATTACCGCACGGACATTTTCAGCGTCGGCATTATTCTCTACGAAATTCTGGCGAAAAAAAATCCGTTCAACCGCCAGAGCCAAGCCGAAACGATTTCTGCAATTCTCAGCGAAAAAGCTGCACCGCTTGTAGAATTTGCGCCTGAATTTCCAACAAACTTAGTTCATTTAGTTGAGAAATGTCTCGAAAAAGACGCAAATAATCGTTTTCAATCGGCGGCGGAAATTTTGGTCGAATTGGACAACGCTGAAAACAAAAATTTTGTCGAAATAAAAGCCATACGGCGAAATCGTATCTTGCTTCGCGTTGCGCTTGCTACCGCCCTTATTTTGGCAATTTTCGCCGGATTATTTCTCTACAACAGCCGATATTCACGTCGCACGCTTGCCGTTTTGCCTATTTCTATCGAACAAAGCCTGATCGAAAAAGAATACCTCGCTGATGGTTTAACGCAAGGAATTATTGAAAAACTCTCGAAGTTATCGGAATTGAGTGTCAAAAACGAAGCGATTGTCAGCCGCTATAAAGGAAAAGAACCGTTGGTTGCCGGAAAAGAATTAAATGTTGATGCTGTTTTTGTAGGGTTAATTAAAAATCGTGCGGATGGACTGGTTCTCGAAAGTAAAATAATCAGAGTTTCCGACGGTGTATTGCTTGCTTCTCCCGATGAAGTAAAAATTGAAGAATCAAATTTAATCGGATTGCCTGAAAATATTGCGGCACGAATCATTGATAAAGTTCAAACAAAACTTACCTATAAAGAGGGAAACCAGTTAATCAAAAAAGATACGGAAAGTGCAGAAGCCAAAAATCTTTACCTTCAAGGACGTTATTTTCTGAAAAAAAGACAGTCCGAGCATGTCGAAAAAGCCATCAAATGTTTTTTTGATGCCAAAGAAATAGACCAAAAATATGCCAAAGCGTGGGCAGGTTTGGCGGACGCATACCTTGCGTTGAGCGGAACGGGCGTAAAAGGTTCAATTACGCCGGAAGAATCCGTAAAATCGGCAAGATTAGCAGCAAACAAAGCTCTGGAATTAGATAATACCCTCAGTGAGTCCTACAATTCACTAGGTTTAATAGGTTTGAAATATGATTGGAAATGGGCAGAAAGTGAAACTTATTACAAGCTGGCAATTGAACGGGATAAAGAATTTCTAAACCCTCGCTTTGGTTTGATAAATCTCTTCCGTTTGCAAAAACGCTTTGATGAAGCCTTACAACAAATAAACGAAGTGAAAGAAATTGACCCTTTTTCCATTCGGGCAGACATTGAGTTAGCCCTAATCAGTTATAACAAAAACGATTATGAAGCAGCGGACAAGATTTTATCTTCTTTGCTCACAAAATACCCTGACGATGTTGGTGTAAAATACGTCCGCTCTTATCAATTACTAAAAATGCAAAGGTTTAAAGAAGCCACAGAAATTCTCGAACCTTTTTACCAGTCAAATAAAGAAGATGATAAAATTTTCGTTGCCGCACCGCTCGGATTTGCCTACGCCAAAATGGGCAAACGCGCCGATGCGCTAAAGATAATCGAAGATTTAGACAAATTCCGCAAAAACGGTTTTGTCCCGGCGCAAGAAAAATCGCTCATTTATGTCGCGCTTGGCGATTATGATAAAGTCTTTGAATTTTTGAATCGCTCCTGCGAAGAAAAATTTTCATCCCTGCCCGGTTGGATAAGCGACCCGATCGTTGAAGAAGTTTGGTCAGACCCGCGTTTTGCTACTATTAAAGAATGCACGAAACTTTAGAAATTTGTTTTTCTAAAATGTTTTGAAGTTCTTTTTCAATTCTAAAAATATTCGAATCATCACCAGAAAGTAATTTTTCGTTGATTTCAATAAGTTCCGCTGGCACTTTGCGGCGTAACTTTTTTATTTTAACCGTTTCTTTTTCATCATAATATCTTCCAGTCAAAAGAAAATAAATAACTGCTCCGAGCGCATAAAAGTCGCCAGATTTCCCGCTTGAAGTTTCTGTTGAAAAACCTTGGGATTTCCAATCGAAAGGCTCAATTCCGCCAATCGGATATGCGCCTTCAAAATCAATCGGGCGCAAAGTTTTATCGTTCGTAACAATCAGATTTGCCGGCTTGCAATCATTCCAAACCCAACCCGCTTGATGAATTTTTCTGATTATTTTGGAGATTTCAACCGCAAAAATCAAAACTTGCCTGATAGAAAAACGACGGCGACGCGGCTTTAGCATTTCGTCCAGGCTTTTTCCATTAACGTATTCCATTACAAAATAAAAATCCCCGTAAATTTCAAAAGATTCGAAAACCTGAGGCACTGCATCATATTTTTCTTTGAGAATTTTTAAAACTTCAAATTCATTCTTCACCAAAAAATAACCGTCTTGTCCATTCCAGGAAAGTTCGCCGTTGCGTCTTCCTTCTTTAACAATACTTAGACGCAGTTCGCTTTGACTGAAATCAAAAGCCAAATAAGTTCCGCCTTTGCCGCGTTGGGTGATGGCTTCAAAAACTCTATAAGATTTTGCCAAAGGTGTGCCGTTAAACGTTTTTGCTACCGATTTTGTGCCAGATGGAAACGGATTTGAAAGCCATTCGGGAATGGCTTTCTGACGGTCGTCAGGAACTAATTGACCTGCCGGATTTTTAATTGCGAGAAAGGTTTTTCCTTCTTCATTTTGCGCTTCGATGATTGAAAATGCGCCGTAACGATAATAAACTGAACTTTCGGGTAAATATTGTTCATCGAAAGGCACATTGACCGAAAAAAATTCTTTCGTCAATTCGTGAAGTTTTCCAGCAAGTTCTACAGCGTGATCTTCGTCTGAAGGATAAACCGTGATAAATTTTCCGACTTGATGATAGCCGTGATATAAACCGCAATTGATTTGAGAAAGTGTTTCTAAAGATTTCGGAGCTTTAAATTGCACATCTTCTGAAACTAAAAACGGCGCAACTTGCTCAAACAAATCGCAAGCCTCAAAAACCGTTGCCGAAATATGTAGTTTCCATCCCTGCAACGGCTCCCCATTCTTTTTGTCGCGGCTGATGCGCCAAATCGAATCCTCAAACTTAAGGGGCAAATATTGTTCGCAAAGCAGATGCCAGCGGCGAAAACGTATCGCCAATTGATTGTCGGTTTTCGATAAAACCTTTTCAGGCAACAAACTGGAGTTGTTAATTTCTTTCATCTAAAAATTATTAGTGCGAGTCTGAAATCTCTAATTCGCGAAGGTTTCAGACTCGTTTAGAGATAAAATCCGACTTGTTAACCGCAAGGGTTCGCTGGTTTTGGAGTTTGCTGTTCCGGCAAATCCCGGTCTAATGCCAAAACCATATCAATAGGCATATTTCGAAGAGTTCCGGTTCCTGTTATTGTGTCGGAAGTGCAAGTTGAATTGGAAGCCATATAAGCTAAGCATTGCATTCCCCACATTGTTTCATTGAAAGCCTTATCTTTGCCGGTCAGACGGTCTAATTGTTCTTTGGTGTCTGCAAATTTATCCATAAACTCACACCAATCCTTGCTTTTCAAGCCTTCAAAAATAGCTTTTCTACCTTTTTTGGCTAAGTCATCTAACAACTGTTTTCTTACGTCGTCCGGCTGACTTAAAAGGTAACGATTGTATTCGATCACTTTTTCTACGATTCTCATACTATTTATATTCTCCTGTTTTATTTTTTATTGCGGCTAAATACCGCTTTTATATTGATTAACTTCACCCTATAGGACTAAGTTCATCAAAATTCCTTGTTATTGAATAATATGCCATAAATTTCAGCATTTCCGGCATCCCGAAAGTTACTCTGTCTTCAGCAAGAAAATACTTAAATGAATCCATCGGTTCTTTCAGAATAGAAATCGGAGTTTCATAAATAAGCCTGACAATTGTCTCTGCCATAATCCAACTACCGACATCGCCCAATTTGTCATTGTCATCCTCATTTTCAGGAAATTCCGCCTCAGCTAAAATATAGAATAATAAAGGCGTTTCTTTACTAAAAGTTTCCCGCAAACCTCCCGGCAATCGACTATTGATTTGAACTTCCGTTAAAACCCGAATCGGATCATCGAGGCATTTTCTCGTAATTTCTTCGGCAACTGCCTGACCTGTCGGAAGTCCGAAAAGCCTACCCCGAAAGAGGTCCAGAGCCGAAAGCGAATTTGCTCTCTCCATGTCTGCGCCCGGTCGCAATATACCGAGAACATCAGCATATTGAGTATTTATTTTCTTGGCAAAATTGAAATTCGTATTGTTCGTAGCAGAGTTGTCAATATTATAAAAGCGCCTCCAATTTATTAACCATTTGCTTGACACTTTTGCCTTTTCAAGCAACCCGCCTCTGCCCGTCAATGAAGTTATATTTCCAAGGGTTTCCGGGTTGTTGTAATTAAATTCGCTGTTTAATTTATAGCTTGGTCTAATCATACTGTGTCCCGTGCGAAATGCAGCTACGGCAAACTCTAGAGGAATGTATATATCATCGGAATCAGGAGTATAAAATCTATTATTGGGAACTTCATTTTTGACTTTTTCCAAAACTGAGCGTTTGACGATTTTCGGCAAGTAATCATTTAGGATTATATATTGGTAATGACGGATTACTACTTCCCGAATAAGTTTGAATCGTTCTGGCGAGTCTTTATAGCCTATTTTTTCATTTAAGTATTGGGCTACTGAGTTATGGAATTTCATAAATGCAATTTGGGTTTGAGCCAACAAAAAATTTTCGTCGTTTCGCTTGTCATAAATGTTAGCCATTTTATAAGCATCTCTGGGGAAATCATTCGGATATTCCCTCCTAGCCAATTCATTAAGTGAACCACTTTCTCCTTGAGTAAATTCAAGTTTCAAGATGGTTGAAGAATTTTCTTTTAGTAAATCGGTTTTTGGAATATTGCCGTGTTCATCGAATCCATAAAGAGTCTCCAAATCAAATGATGGGTTACACTTATTTTCAATTTCATCAATAGTAATATTTTCCCAAGGATTATCAGCAGTAGTAAATCGGTCGCTTTTGGAATCAAATGAAATATCGTGATCAATAAACTGGGCAAAATAGGTGTAGCCAGAGGGAATAGAAGAATTTGTTTCTTCTCTATCAAATCTATTTCCTAGATCTAAATTTTTGGGATAAAATTCAGGCGTTCTAGTTAAATAAAGAGCTAAGCTGTCTAAATCAAAGTTATTCGGCTTAAATTCTCCAAGATTCTTGAACATTTTCCTGTAATCGGAATTTGGCATATATTTCTCTGATTTCGCAAATCTTTTAGTTAAAGATTTCTCCTTTATGATTTTTAACTTCTCTGAGAAAAAACTTCTTAAACATAAATGCACCTATTGAAAAAAAATCTTAAAGTTTTTTCAAGAAATAAAAAAAGTGTTCCTGTATTATGCACATTTTTTGAAAAAATGAAAAGTAATTGAAACTGAAAGCCTTATTTTATGGTTTCTCAAGCCGTCAAATTCTAATATTTCCAATCTTCTCCAGCTGCTTATCGGAACTCGGTTTGAGATAAGGCGCGTTGTCTTGTTCGCGTTTGTCTTTCGATGCGGACGAATGCCAGCGTTGCCATTCGTTGGGTGCGTCGAAGGTTTCGCCGCCGTGTTGCGTCAGGCGCGGACGGATACGGCACATTACGGGCGTGTTGATGCCTACGCCGGAAATTATGGCTTGACCTTTGGTTAGAGCCGGAAGTTCGGCGAGCATGGCGCGTCCTGCGCCTTCGACGGATTGGGCGACGGTTTGTTGGTCAATCGGGTTGACGATTCGCATAATGATTTGCGTCATACATTGTGAGAGAACATCTTGATCCAATTTGCCCGGACGTTGTGTTATAAGTCCGATGCCGACACCGAATTTTCTGCCCTCGCTGAGGATTTGCTTTAAAATATTTGTCGAAACGACACTTGTTCCGGCGGGCGCGAAGCGGTGTGCTTCTTCCAACAAAGTGAAAACCGGATAAGGCAGATAATTTTCCGTATTTGGTGCGGATTCGCCGCGCACGGTGAGCATTCGGGCTTTGTTGACTCGTCTAAGCAAAGTTCCGACGATGACTTGCTGTTCGTGCTGTTCGATGTCCGAAAGCTGAAAAATCGTGCATTGTCCGGGCGCGAATAAATCTTTCAAAGGAATGTGGTCGTTTGCCGAAAAAATGCCGCCTTCGCGGTCAAAACGCGAGTCCAAACGCCACAACAAACCTTCAATCGAACTGACATTTCCGCCGTCGGATTTGCCTTCGGTTGTATATTTTTGATTCGTAACTTCGTCGCGCAAATCGTGATAGGCGTAAGCATAATCTTGCCGTCTTTCGACTCGTAATTTTTCGTTTAGACTACGAAAAGCAAGCGAGAGAAAATGAAGCATTTTGTCCGATGTTCCTTCGGGCAGAAGATATTTGATGTCGGCTTCGGTCAAGGTTGAAAACCGAACCTTTATTTTATCGGGCGTAAAAATTTTGACTTCGGGTTTGTAGCCGTTTGCGCCGAGAAACTGTGAATTTCCCATAATCGAACTCATCGTATAATATTCGCCGTGCGGGTCAACAATTAAAACCGCCGCACCATTAAACGGGCGCATCATTTCTTCAATCAAAACTCCGGCGGTGTAAGATTTTCCCGAACCTGTCGAAGCCAAAATCGCCAAATGAGTAGAAACGACATCTTTGACCGAAAGCACAACGGGAACTTCGCCTTTTTTGCGCGTCAAAAGCGAACCGATATGCGCCGAGCCTAATTCTTCCGAGCGTTTTGGACTGAGCATTTCGGAAAGCGTTTCGCTCGATGCGAGAAAACAAGCGTCGCCCGGATTCGGCGGGATTCGCGGATTGTTGAAATCTTTGACCGATTTATCATAAAAACCGATAGTTTCAACCGTAATTTCGTAAATCTCGCAACCTTCCGCGTCTAAACCAATCAGCGAAGAAACGAGCGCGGGCGGTGTGTTCGGGTCGGAAAGAAATGTGTCGGGCAGATTTCTGACCAATTTTCGCCCTTTAATCGTGCCGATAATTTGCCGTGTTTCATCGCCGTCTTTCGCTTCATAATAAACAAATTCGCCGATGCGCGTTTTTTTGTTGTCTTTGGTAATAAAAAGATACTCGTGCGGAAGCAAGCCTGGACCTTTAACTGTGCCGATGAGTTTATCTGTATGTGCCATAATTCAGGGAAATTATAGCACAAAAAAACGTCTGTTTTTCTATCGAAGCGCGAAACGCAAATTTGCCGATTTTTATAATTCTGAAACCTTATTTTGACTCGATTCGTAAAACGGTCATCATTTATCTGCCATTAAAATTTTTACAAAAAAGGGTTTGGAATTTATGCAAAAGATTGTCTTATTTTTATTCACATTAGGGCTGATTTTCATCAGTTCGACAAATATTTTCTCCGCAACGCTCGTCGTTTTGAACAAAACAGACGCGACTTTGGCAATTGTGGACGCGAAAAATATGAAAGTTATCGCCAAAGTTCCGACGGGCAATTCGCCGCACGAAGTTGTGCTTTCGGCGGATGGAAAAACTGCTTTTGTCGCAAATTATGGAGACGCACAAACGCCCGGAAGCTCGCTTTCGGTAATTGATTTAGAAGCGAAAAAAGAACTTCGGCGCGTTGATTTGTCGCCTTTGATGCGTCCGCACGGATTGCAGGAAATCGGTGGGAAAATCTATTTTACGGCGGAAGTAAATCGTCTGATTGCGCGTTATGATCCGACCGCGAATAAGGTTGATTGGCTGATGGGAACAGGACAAAACCTTTCACATATGTTGGTTGGAAGCGCAGACCAAAAGCGTTTTTATACGGCGAATATCGGTTCGGATTCGGTTACGGCATTTGAATTTACAAGCGTTCCGCCGGCGCAATCGCGCATTGTAAACATCGCTGTCGGCAAACAACCTGAAGCGATTGATTTGTCGCCGGACGGCAAAGAAGTTTGGGTTGGACTCAATGCCGAAGGCGCAGTTGATGTGATTGATACGGCGACAAATAAAGTCGTCGAAAAACTGAAATTGGGCGAACGTCCGTATCGTGTGAAATTTACGCCGGACGGCAAATTTGTCGTGATGACGATGCCGAATACGAAAGAACTTATTGTTGTCGAAGCCGCGACGCGCAAAGAAACAAAACGCATTAAACTCGAAAGCGCACCGCTCGGAATCATCTTTTCAAAAGATGGCAAAACGGCTTTTGTTTCCGCCGTGCAGGAAGATTTTGTGCTGAAAATTGATATGGAAAAAAGCACGGTTTCGAGCAAGGTCGAAACCGGCAAAGTTCCCGACGGCATTGCCTTGACGGGAATGTAAAGCATTTATTTTTATAACTTTAATTAAATTTAGTGAGGAAACATATGAGAAAATTACTGGCATTTATTTTACTTTTATTCATTTTTTCGAGCGTTCCGTCGCAAGCGGTTTTTGCTCAGAACAAAACAAAAAACAGCAAGACGACTGTAACCGCGCCGAAATTCGGGAATACGGATGGCATAACTGCCGCGCAGTTGAAAAATTATCTCGAATTTATCGCGTCGGACGAACTCGAAGGACGCGACACTCCTTCACGCGGACTTGACATTGCGGCGATGTTTATCGCTTCGCATCTGAAAAGCTGGAACATCAAACCGGCGGGCGACAACGGAACTTATTTTCAGAAATTTCCGCTCAAACGCACGATTGTTGATGCAACCAATACGAAGCTCAGTTTGAACACACAATCTTTCGTTTATGGCGAAGATTTTACAACGAATTTTAATGCCGGAGAAGTTTCCGGCAATCTTGTCTATGCCGGACACGGTTGGGTTATTAAGTCAAAAAACGTCAATGCGTATCAAGGAATTGATGTCAGAGACAAAATTGTTGTCGTTGCAAATACTTTGCCGAAAGGTATTACTTTCAATGATTTACAAGGAAAACCGGGCGAAGATTGGATGTCGCCCGCGCTTTACGCGCAAACAAACGGCGCGAAAGCTGTAATTTCCGTCGGAAGTTTCTCAAACACCGCAAACATAAAAATAAGCAAATATGACCAAACCGTCAGAGGTAATTTGGTTTTTGGAAAACAAGAGCCGTCGCAGATTACAATTCCGACAATTGTAGCGATGCCGCGTCTTGTGAACGCGATATTTCGAGGCGAAAAATCAAACGGAACGAATGTTTTTACAAAAGCGATGACGGGCGAACCGCTCGATGGGTTTGAAATCAGTGCAGCTAAAAAAATCAGTTTGAATGTGGCGACGAAAACCGAAGACACATATTCGCAAAACGTCGTCGGAATTTTGGAAGGAAGCGATCCGGTTTTGAAGAACGAATATGTTGCAGTTGGCGCACACTACGACCACGTTGGAATGAATCCGTTTTGGAACGGCGACGACAAAATTTGGAACGGCGCAGACGATGACGGTTCGGGAACGGTTGCGGTTCTTTCGATGGCAGAAGCCTTTGCCAAAGGCGCACAACGTCCGAAACGCTCGATTCTTTTCATCTGGCACGCGGGCGAGGAAAAAGGTTTATGGGGAAGCGAATATTTTACAGACAATCCGACTGTTCCGATTGGTTCAATTATTACAGAACTTATCATAGTTATGATTGGACGCTATCAAAATCCGGGCGACGAAAATCATCCGCAAAATAAAGATCTGCCGAAACCGAACGAAATCTTTCTTATCGGCTCGAAAATGATGTCAACCGAACTCGGCGAAGTCAGCGAGGCAACGAATAAATCATTTCTGAATTTGAGTTTTAACTACAAATACGACGACCCGAAAGACCCCGAACAATTTTTCTATCGTTCCGACCACTACAATTATGCGCGAAAGGGAATTCCAATCATTTTCTATATGGACGGAAGCCACGCCGATTATCATCAAGTCTCGGATTCGGTTGAAAAAATCAATTTCGAAGCAATGGAAAAAGTCGTGCGGACAATTTTCGCAACCGGCTGGGAACTTGCCAATCGTCCAACTCGTCCGAAAGTTGATAAGCCTTTGAAACTCGACGAAAATTAAATTTTTGGAGAAAGCAGTTATGAAAAATCTATTGTTTGTTTTTATCTTAATTCTATTCGTTTCAATAACAATTTCGGCGCAAACTGTCGCTTTTCTGAATGTCAATGTTATTCCGATGGACAAAGAGCGCGTTTTGCAAAATCAAACCGTGCTTGTCTCAAACGGAATTATTACGGCAATCGGCAAAAGCGTGAAAATTCCGAAAGACGTGCAAGTTATTGACGGCAAAGGGAAATATCTGATTCCGGGTTTGATGGATATGCACACGCATCTGCTTTCGGATGGTGATGATTATCCGAAATCTATTGCCGAAGATGAATTGAAAGTGATGATTGCCAACGGCGTTACGACGATTCGCCTTATGATTGGAACGCCCGAACAATTGATTTTACGCGCAAAATCGGCAAACGGCGAAATTATCGCGCCGACAATTTATTCGGCAAGTCCGCATCTGACAGGACGCGAGCAGGGAAATGATTTTGTCGTCAACACGGCAGACGAAGCGCGTGAAGCCGTTCGCAAATCGAAAGCGGCGGGTTACGATTTCATCAAAATCACGACTTTTATCAAGGCGGAAGTTTATGAAGCGGCGGTTGACGAGGCGGCGAAGCAAAATATTCGCGTCGTCGGACACGCCGATTCGCGTTTTGTCGGAGTTGAACGTGCGCTGAAAGCCAGACAACAAATCGAACATCTCGACGGTTATATGGAAATGCTTCTGAAAACCGACGCGCCGATGAAAGGTTCGGTTTCCGACCTTTATATTTACGATTTGAAAAACTGGGAAAGCCTCGATTTAATTGACGAAAGCAAGATTCCCGATTTGGCAAAACGCACGGTTGAAGCGAATCCGTTTGTTGACCCGACACAGCATTTTATGAAAAATACATTCGGTTTGCCGCGCACGGAAGAATCAATCCGCGCTCAGCCGGATTTTAGATTTTATCCGAAAAAGGTGCAAGATTTTTTCATCAATTTTCATAAAAGACATCGCCTTTTTACGCAAGTTCCAATCGAAAAACGCGCTCGTTGGATAGCGATTCGGGACAAAATGATTAAAGCGATTTACGACGCTGGCGGCAAAATTATGGCTGGTTCGGATTCGCCTGAATTTCTGTTTCTTTACGGTTTTTCACAGCACCGCGAACTGCGTGCGTTAGCTGATGCAGGACTTTCAAATTATGCCGCGCTCGAAGCCGGAACGAAAAATCCTTCCGCTTTTTTCGGAACTTTGGACAAAGTTGGAACAATTGAAAAAGGCAAACGCGCTGACCTTATTTTGCTCGATGCAAATCCACTCGAAAACATCTCGAACACCGAAAAGCGTTCCGGCGTGATGCTCAAAGGCAAATATTACACGCAAACCGAAATGAACAAATGGCTCGACGAAATTGCTCCGAAAATTTCAAATTCATATATCGAAAAACCGACTCCGCAAGAAGAAGCAGGCGCGGTTGCCGACAAACTTTTTGAGGCGATGAAAGCAAAAAATGCCGAAGCAATTAAAGCGACATTTTTGCCGAACGGACAATTAACCGCACTCGATAAACCTCGAAACGGCGAAGGTTTTTCGACGACGCGAAACTATTCGGCAGACGCTTTTGCAAAATTGATTTCCGAATCGAAAGGCGGCGAATTTATCGAAAAAATGCCCGAAAAAGACGTGCGAATTTACGGCGATGCGGCGGTTGTAACGGGACGTTACACATTTCACGTCGGCGATAAATTTTCGCATTGCGGAACGAACGCTTTTCATCTTTTGAAAACCGAATCGGGCTGGAAAATCGCCAATGCGACTTCGACGCTTGAGTTTGCAAATTGCGATAAAAAAGCGTCGGTCGAAACAGGACAAACCGATGCTTTGAAAGCGGTTGATAAACTTTTTGAACTGATGACGGCGCATAATCCGGCGGAAATCATTGCGCTTCACACACCCGAATCGCAATTGACCGCGCTCATCAAAGGACGCGACGGCAAAAGCCGCATCGAAAATCTTTCGCGTGAAGCATTTTCCAAGTTTTTCGAGAAGAAAACCGCCGAAATTTTAGAGAAAATGTATGACATAAAATCGTTTGAATTCGGCGATATGGCGACGGTTGACGGACGTTATATTTTTACTGTGAACAATAAATTACAGCATTGCGGAATGAATTCTTTTCATTTGATAAAAACTGCCGATGGTTGGAAACTCGGCAATTCTATTTCTACTATCGAGCCAAACGGCTGCACCGAAAAAGAGAAAGGAATGGTTAAATAACAAAGTAAATAATTGGACAAAACTAACCTGCAGAATCCCGCACGGGGTAAAGGTATAAAAACCTGAAAAACAACCTGTTTACTTCGTGCGCGTTTCTGCAAAAACTATAATTCTGTCCACTTACTTAAAACCAAACATCAATCATAAAACTCTGAATAAATCCCAAATACCTTTAAACAAAAAACCTAAAATAAACAAGCTCAGCAAAACCGAGCCAACGAGAATGCCGATTAACAGCAAGATCATTCCGATCACGAAAATCCAATCACCGGTTGTGCCGCGCCCGCGTCCTTCACCGTTTTCACGGATTAGTTCGATATTTTGCTTGTTTGCCTTCCAGAAAAAATCGAACGCATCGCCGATAAACGGAATTGAGCCGATGACGTAATCCAAGCCGATGTTGAAAGCCATTCGCACAAGCGTGATTTTCGGCACGCCGTAACGCACACCGGCAATGAGAATGTAAAACGAAACGAGCGATGTCGAAAGATCGCCGACATTCGGAATTAAACCGATTAGCGAATCCAGTCCGAATTTGAATCCTGTTCCCGGAACTTTGAAAAGCCCGTCCAAATAGCGCGAAAGAGTTTCTAAACTTTCTTCGATTTCGATTTGTTTTTCTCTCTGCGGCGACAAATCGGAGATTTCCCGGTTTTCAATTACTTCAACGACTTCAACTACTTCCATAATTTTTTCTAACTGTTACGCTTGCTCTTTCAATTTGCCGATTGCCTTTAAAATTTCGCGGCGATTTTTCGCGGATTTTATCCAATTCGGTAACTTGCTTAAAAACGAATTTCGTCCCTTTTTTGTTCGTTCGCGCAATTTAGCGACAACGTAATTTTCCAAAATTTCGAGATGTTTTAAGTTATTAGCCCAGAGCGTTTCGCCGCAACACGAGATTTTGAGCCATAATGGAAGTCGAAAATACCAATCGAAACCGTCGCCGATACTGATTTGTCCGCCGTTCCAATTCTTTTGATAAGCGCAGGTTAAGCAAACAAGACGGCGTGGTGCGAAAAGTTTTTTATTGATTTTTTCCGAAGCTGTTTCGGTTGAAAAAACCTTCGCCTTTCCTGCACATTTCGGACAAACGACAAGAAATTCTTCGCCGAGTTCGTAAATCAGTTCACCCGTGTCTATGAATCTTTCGCTTTTGTCAGACATTTATCAAACGACACAAGCTGCGTGTCCTAAAATTTCGTCACCGTCTTTCAAGTTCGAAGGCATCGGTTTCCAACCGTTTTGCAAACGAATTTCCAAAATCTCGTCGGCATTCGGGCGAAAATCCCAAACGGCAACTGCCGTTACCGCACCGAGTCAGGTTGTATCATAAACCAAAAATAAATTTTTATACGGCACAATTATATCGTGCGTAAATTCATCTTGCGTAAAAACTTCGGCGACAATCCGCGGATGAAAATCGCCTTTCGGTTTTGCATTTGCCCAACTCAAAACTTTTCCCAAAGTTTTATGTTTCAATAAATCTTTTTCGAGTTCGGCAAAATCTTCAACGGACAAATTTGAAAGATTTGTAATCTTCATCAGCCTTTTTTAACAACTTTGTATTCGATGCGCCGATTGCGAAATCTTCCGTCCTCAGTGTCGTTTGTGTCTTTCGGAACTTCTTTGCCGTAACCTTTTTCGGTAAGCATATCAGAAGGCACAGAAAATTCATTTACTAACACATCACGGACGGCTTTGGCACGATTGTTTGAAAGTTTTTGATTGTATTCGACGCTACCTTTGTTATCAGTATGTCCGCCAATTTCGAGAACTGTTCCCGATTTCAGTTTTTTCATTACCACCGAAGCCTTTTGCAAAAAGTCTTTATTTTTACTTGGAATATCAAACTTTCCGCTTTCAAATTGGATAATATACAAACTCAAAATCCGCGCCAATTCATCGGGATCAATTGGCTCTTGCATTTTGCCAAGCGCATCTTCGGCACACTTTTGTGCCAAAGATTCTTCGCCCTGTTTAAATTTGCGGTCTTTACATTCGTCTTTTACGACTGCTTTTTTCTCTTCGCAAATGGCACTAAAAGTCTGTGAAACACCATCAACGCCTTTTTCGGTTTCAATCGGTTTGCATGTCCAGCCGGGATTTTCTATTTCGATGATTTTTTTATCGCCCGCTTCCAAAAGAGCCAAAACTCTTTTTCCGCCGGTTTCGGTCGTTACGTTCCAAACTTTTTTGTTGACTTTGACCAAACTCCCGCTCGGAACATTTGTCAGCGTAACTTCAAAACCGCTGTTTTTGAAAAACAAAAACCACGCGGCAAGCATACCGAAAACAATAATAAACGAAGCCGCCAAAATTCCTGCCGAAGCCCAAAGCCACGCCGGAATTCCGCCTTTCTCTTTGGCTTCCTGTTCTTGTTTAGCTTGTTCTTCGGTCGGCGTAGGCGGAATATCTTGATATTTTTCGCGCACGTCATCAGGCAAACGAATAAGCGGCGTGGTCATAAAAACGTCCTGTTTACGACGTTCGCCGCCAAAATCGTTATCGTCCACATCACGCGGAATCTTGATGTTATCTTGTGTTAACCCCCAATCGGGAACTTTAGGATTATTTTGGTTTGAAGGCTGATAAGTTTTGTTAAAATCAGGCTCGTCATCTCGCGGAATGTTGTAACCGGGCATAGTTTTGCCCCAATCATCGGCGTTTGGTTGCGGCGAATATTTTTGGTTCGACGTTTTTCCCCAATCGTCCTTATCATCGTCAAATTGCGACGATGGAATATTCGGCATTGTTTTATCAAAATCGTTATTGCTCACAGACTTGTCTCCTTCGCAATAATTATAAGCCTGAAACGCCGAATCAACAAATGAATTTGTTAGTCGTTATTAGTTAGTTGTTAGTTGCAAAGCAGAAATTAATTTCTCTTTCTCCTTTTCTCTCTTTCTCTCTTTCTACTTAACATTGGGCGGTTGCGCGGCTTTCGTGCGAATGGAGATGCCTTCTTGTGCTGTGAGAAAGACGCGGCGGGCATCAAAAGTCGAAGTGTTTGTCGGGAAATAGGAAAGCAGATAGCGATTGCTTTTGAGTTCGTCGCAGATGAATTTGGCGGCTTCCTGTGCTTTATCAATCGGGAAAATTTTTCCGCCTGTGCCTTCGGTCAATTCCTTAATGACTTTTCCGGCTTTCGGTTGGTTGCGTCGAAACGCGCCGCCGGTTCTGTCGGGCATTTGTAGGGCATAAACAACGATGTTCTGGTTTTGCAATTCATTTAAAACATCTTCAAATTTCGATTTACTGCCTCTGTCCAATCCGTCGCCGATTAAAACAATCGCCGTTTTGCGCGTTCCGGGCATTAAAGGCAAAAGAACTTCTTTAGTCGTTGCGGCGATGGCATCGAAAAGATAAGGATTTCCCTGTTTGCGAAGTGTTTCAAACGATGCTTCTAATTTTTTCGCATCGTCCGTCCATTCGTGGATAATTTCAGGCTTTGTGTCGTAAGCAATCGCAAAAAGCTGGTCGCCGTCGAAAATTTCGTAAGCAAATTCCATCGCCGCCGTTTTTAGAGTTTCGACGCTTGCCGGAACGGTTTGCGAATTATCAATCAAAAGCACGATTTTTGCAGGCGACGGGTCAAAACTGAAATTATTGATTTTTTGCTCAATGGCGTTTTCGTAAAGCGAGAGATTTTCAATCTTTATCGGCTCGGTCGAACCATTATCGCGGCGGGCAACAACCGTCAAGATAGTGCCTTCCAAACTTCCGGTAGATTTAGCGTTATTGCGCGATTGCGCGGTTAAAAAACTTGTTGCCAAAAGCAATATAAAACTCAAAAGCCAAATCTTTTTCATACTTTTCACCTCAAACTTTATCAATTATTAATTTTCAATTCATTTTTTAAGTTCGCGTTCATCTCTTACAAAAATAATTGATTTTGGAAAATTGATAATTGATAAATTTCGCTTTATTTCTCAGCTTTCTCTGAACTCTTACTCGAATTCGTTGTGCTGTCATTTGCTTTGTTTGATGCAGTTTCTGTCTTTGCGGTTGATTCGGTGGCAGATTTTTTTTCGCCGCTTTTCGCAGTTTTTGATTTATTTGAATAATCGGTTACATACCAACCTTCGCCCTTAAACTGAAAACCTGACAAAGACCACTGTTTTTCAAGTCGTCCGCCGCACTTTTCGCAAACCGTCAAAGGTGCATCCGAAACCTTCTGCATTTTCTCTAATTTTGCGCCGCAATCAGCGCATCTGTATTCGTAAATAGGCATATTTTCAAAATGTGAGAAGTGAACAATAAAAAATGAGAATCATCAACATCTCACTTCTCATTTCTCACTTCTCAATTAAATCACCAGTTCGTCGCCGTAACTTTCTCCGCTTCGCTGTGTTCGGCTAAAAATCTTTCAGCATCAATCGCCGCCATACAACCTGTTCCGGCGGCTGTAATTGCTTGACGATAATAAGAATCTTGCGCGTCGCCGCAAGCAAAGACTCCTTCGACATTTGTTTTCATCGTGCGTCCTTCGGTCTTCAAATAACCGATTTCATCCATTTCGAGAACGCCCGCAAAAAGTTCCGTATTCGGTTTGTGTCCAATAGCAATAAAAACGCCTTCGGTCGGAAAATCGCTCGTTTCGCCGGTTTTGTTATTGAAAAGTTTTACGCCTTGCACACCGGATTCTTTCGTGCCGTAGATTTCTTTGATTTCGCTGTTCCAGACAACTTCGACTTTTTCATTTGCCAACACTCTTTCCTGCATAATTTTCGAGGCGCGAAACGAATCTTTGCGGTGAACGAGCGAAACTTTCGAGGCAAATCTCGTTAGAAACATCGCTTCTTCCATCGCCGTGTCGCCTCCGCCGACAACGATAATAGGTTTGCCGCGAAAGAAAAAACCGTCGCAAGTTGCACATGCTGAAACGCCGTTACCACCCAAACCTTCGGGCGCAGGTTCTTCACCCGGAACGCCAAGCCATTTGGCAGATGCGCCCGTTGAAATTATCAAAGTTTCAGCTTTGATAATTGTCGTAACTTCTTCGGAATCTTGACTTTCCTTACCGTAAAGCGTAAAAGGTCTCTGCGATAAATCAACCTTATCAATCCAAATATTGATGATTTCCGTCCCGAATCTTTCGGCTTGAGCGCGAAACTCGTTCATCAATTCCGGTCCCATAATTCCTTTGGCAAAACCGGGATAATTCTCAACATCAGTAGTAATTGTAAGCTGTCCGCCGGGTTGCGGACCATCTATTACAAGCGGTTCTAGTTGCGCCCGCGATGCATAAATCGCGGCGGTCAAACCCGCCGGACCCGAACCCAAAATAACAACTTTCTTTTTAATTTCTATTTGCGACATATTCGTATTTTATTTTATCAGAATCAGTCTTGTGAGCAATAGCCGAATCCGCATTATCAGTTATTTGCTATCCGTTTTCAGCTATTCCGAATATTTCCCCGAACGAATAGCGAATAGCCGATAACGGAAGTTTTTGACAAATCCTGCTTGCCAAACTGATTTATATTTACGTTTTACAAAATAGTTGTTGAAAAAGTATATTATTTACTTAATATTCGTGTTAGAATTATTTAGTTTTACACAATTCTAATAATTCCCGAATTTGTTGATGTCAACCAATATTCAAACTCAATTTGAGGAAAAACGCTTTGCCTTGCGGATGGCTTTACGTCTGCCGATAGTTGTTTCGGGGCGCACCGATGACGGCGCGGCGTGGTCTGAACCGACCGAAACCGATGATATTTCAACGACCGGAACACTTTTTCACTTGAATCAGAAAGTTTCGAGCGGCGAAACACTCTATCTGCGTTCGCACCGACCGGACGGTGTTCCCGTTGAAGTCAAAGCGCAGGTTGTGCGAATCGCACCAGCAGTCTACGGTTCAGCCAGAATTGGTGTGCATATTCTTGAATCGAAAGATAATTGGTTGCGCCTTTTCGTTGCGTGGGTTGCCGATGATCAAGGCGCGGACGACGAAGAAAAAAGCAATTAAATCACCACAAAGACACAAGGAACACAAAGAAATCATTAAAAACTTTGTGTTCTTTGTGTCTTTGTGGTGAGAATTTTATACAAAAATTATGGCAAATTACGAAACAATTTCAATCGAACAGCGCGGAAAAGTGGCGATTTTGACGATAAATCGTCCTGACAAACTCAACGCATTGGCAAAACAAGTTCACGCGGAAGGTGTTGATGCTTTGGAAAACTTCAGAAAAGACGATTCGGTCAGAGTCGTTGTTATTACCGGCGCGGGCGAAAAATCTTTTGTTGCCGGCGCGGACATCAGCGAATTTGCCGAGCAAACGCCTGTAACTCAGAGAAATTTATTTTATGAAAAGACGCTTTTCAATTCGATTGATATGTTTCCAAAGCCTGTGATTGCAATGATTAACGGCTTTTGTCTCGGCGGCGGAAACGAATTGGCTTTGGCTTGCGATATTCGCGTTGCCAGCGAAAATGCACGATTTTCGCAACCTGAAATAAACCTCGGAATTATGTGCGGCGGCGGCGGAACGCAAAGATTAACCAGACTCATCGGCGAAGGTCGCGCAATGGAAATGGTTTTGACAGGCGATATGATTGACGCGCCAACTGCGCTCAAATTCGGTTTGGTCAATCACGTTTTTCCTTTATCCGAACTCGAAGCCGAAACAATGAAGATCGCCGAAAAAATCGCCGAAAAAGCTCCGATTGCTCTGCAAATGTCGAAAGAAGCCGTCAAATTCGCCTCGCGCTCGAACCTTGATGAAGGCTTACGCCGCGAAGTTGATTTGTTCGCCATCTGCTTTTCAACCGAAGATAAAGCCGAAGGCGTTGCCGCATTTTTAGAAAAACGGAAACCGAATTTTCAAGGAAAATAAAAGTTCAGAGTTACGCATTTATGCGTAAAATCGCCGACATAAAATTAATTTGATTTTGCGCCACAGACTTCACGCGTAAATGCGTAACTCCGAACATAACTCTGCATATACAACCAATTCGCAACCTCAAAACATCTCACCGAAAATTATGAAAAAACTTGCGATTATTTTCTCTCTGCTCATTTTTTGTTTCAGCGTCGCTTACTCGCTCAGTCAAAACAACAAATACAAACTCAGAGGCGTTTTCAAAACTCCCGATTCGTCGGTCATTCCGGCTTTGCGAATTGATGTTGATAAAAACGGCGAGAAATCTTCGGCTTTTACCAACATTAACGGTGAATTTGAAATCGAACTCGCGCCGGGAAACTACGAATTAACCGTCAGCCCCGAAGTTTCCGAAACATTCAAGGCTTTTATCAAAATTGAAAAAAATGGTTTGAATCCGAATTTTTTGGAATACACAATCGCGCCGAAAGTTTGCAGCGAAGATTGTCCGAAAATCATCAAATCCGCTACACCGGTTTATCCTTCACAAGCGAGAGCCGTTCGAGCAACAGGTGAAGTTGTAGTGGCGGTAAAAATTGATAAAGAAGGAAAAGTTACTTCAGCAAAAGCCGAACGCGGACATCCGCTTTTGAGAAACATTTCTGAAACTACAGCAAAACAATTTTTATTTGAACCATCGGAAAAATCCGACGAGAGAGAAGTAAAAATAACTTTCGTTTTTCTGCCTTACGCGGAAAAAAAACAAAATATCAATCGCTTATTCGACTTTTATAGAATTGCAATTAACGAAAAATACCCGCAAATTATGATGACATCCAGCGGTTGAAATCTATTTTTCATTCTCCAAAATCTCTTTCGCCTTTAACAATTCCGCTCGTTGCGCTTCAGAGATTGTCGGATATTTCAAATCAAGCGATTCCAATTTTTTCACAATAATTTCGGAAACCGCCGTGCGTGTGAACCATTTTTTGTCGGCGGGAACAATATACCACGGCGAATTTTTTGTCGAAGTTGCCGAAATCGCTTCTTCGTAACATTTCATATAATCGTCCCAAAAAGCGCGTTCTTTTGCGTCGCCGGCGGAAAATTTCCAGTTTTTTTCCGGCTCGTCAATTCGTGCCAAGAAACGCTTCTTTTGTTCTTCTTTAGAAACATTCAAGAAAAATTTGATAACGTGAATACCATTTTCCGCCAAGTAATCTTCGTAATTTTTTATCTGCTCAAAGCGTTTTTTCCAAATGTCTTTGTCGTTTTCTACTGCGTCCGGCAAAAGCTGAGATTGCAAAATCGTTTTGTGAACGCGGACAACCAAAACTTCTTCGTAATATGAACGATTAAAAATGCCGAGTCGTCCGCGTTCGGGTGCGTTTTTGGCGCAACGCCAGAGATAATCGTGGTCTAGTTCTTCCGACGAAGGCTGTTTGAACGAAAAAACCTGACAGCCTTGCGGATTCAAACCCGACATAACGTGCTTTATCGCACCGTCTTTCCCTGCCGCGTCCATTGCTTGAAAAATTATCAAAAGCGCGTGTTTATTATCGGCATACAAAATATCTTGAAGTGCGGCGAGCTTTTCGATATTTTTTTGTAAATCGGCTTCCGCCGCTTTTTTATCTTTATAATCGCCTGTAAAATCCGTCTTGTGTTTTTTAAGATTTAGCTTTGCACCTTCGGGCGCGAGAAATTTTTCGATGTTCATAATTTTTCTGCCACAATAACACGAATCCTATGAAAAAACTATTGATTTTATTACTTTTTTCACTGTCGTTTTCCGTTTTCCCGCAAACGAAACTTACGGCACATAAAATCACGCTCAAAAACGGCAAGACTTTTAATCTGAATCTACCCGAAGATTACGAAATAATTCCCGCCGCCGAAGGTTTGAAGCGTGTGAGATTTTTTGCCAAATCGCCCGACGGACGAATTTTCGTAACCGATATGTTTAATCTTACCGACAACGAAAAAGGGGCAGTTTATATTTTGGACGAATTTGACGAATCAACAGGTAAATTCGGCAAAGTCCTTCCGTATATGACAGGTTTGAAAAATCCGAATTCGGTGCAATTTTACACTGATTCAAAAGGTCAAGACTGGTTTTATCTCGCCGAAACCGCCAAACTGACGCGCCGAAAATTCAAAAAAGGCGAAACCAAACCAAGCGACACAAAACCCGAAGTTTTAGCAACTTTTCCCGATTACGGTTTGAGTTATAAATACGGCGGCTGGCATCTAACAAGGACGATTGCGTTTGCGCCAAACGGCAAACTTTATGTTTCGGTCGGCTCAAGTTGTAATGCTTGCGACGAAAAGGAAAAAGAACGCGCCACAGTTTTGGAAATGAACGCCGACGGCACAAAACAGAGAATTTTTGCTAAAGGTTTGCGAAACGCCGTCGGGCTGAAATGGATTGGAAAAACGCTTTGGGCAACGAATCAAGGTTCGGATCATTTGGGCGACGACAAACCGGACGAAACTTTTTACGCTTTGCGAAACAATGCCGATTACGGTTGGGCTTCGTGTTATCAGTCAAACGGCAAAATTTATTATGACCGAACACCACCGAACGACCTAAAAAAACCGACAAACCGCTTGAAAAACTGTCGCAATGTGCCACGCTCTTACGCATATTTTCCGGCACATTCTTCCGCGCTCGGCTTCGATTATTTCGATGCAACGACTAATGACAATTTCATCAAAAATTCTTTTCTTGTTGCTCTTCACGGCTCGACCGATAAAGATGCGGCGAAAGGTTATCGCATCATAATTGTCCGCAAAGGCGAAAAATTGAAAGATTTCATTAACGGATTTCTCGAAGGAAAAACCGTTCACGGGCGACCTTGCGACATAATGCGTTTGGACGAAAATTCATTTCTTTTCACCGACGATTTCAGTGGAATTGTTTATCTCGTTCGGCGCAAATCTTAAATCGTAAATTGTAACTCTTTTTGTTACACTATCAACTTGTCTATTTAAGTTTCAAGATTTACGATTTACGAAAAGTATGAATATTGGAATTACGGTTTATCCAACTTACGGCGGAAGCGGAATTGTCGGTTCGGAATTGGGGCGCGAGCTTGCAAATCGCGGGCATAACGTCCATTTTATTTCGTCAACTCTGCCGACTCGTCTGACGGAACTCAACGAGCGTGTGCATTTTCACGAAGTTGAAATGATGACCTATCCGCTTTTTGAGCATCAGCCATATGACCTTGCGTTGGCAACAAAAATGGCGACTGTCGCACGTTCGGAAAAATTGGATTTACTGCACGTTCATTACGCTATTCCGCATTCGATTTCGGCTATTCTCGCCCGCGAATCAATCAAACAAAAACGCTATGTGCCTGTAATTACAACACTTCACGGAACAGATATAACTTTGGTCGGCGCGGACAGAAGTTATCTGCCGATTACGCGCTACGGCTTGCAGCAATCGGATGGCGTAACGAGCGTTTCGAGATTTTTGAAGCAAGCGACAATTGAAACTTTCGATTTTGACGAAATTGAAGTCATTCCAAATTTTATCTGCGCGTGTCATTACAAAAAACTTCCCGAATCGCCTTTGCGCGACGAGCTTGCGCCGAATGGCGAAAAACTTCTCGTTCACGTTTCAAATTTTCGCGCCGTCAAACGCCCTGTTGATTGCGTGGAGATTCTCGCAAAAGTAAAGAAAAAAGGCGGACAGGCGCGTCTTGTGATGGTTGGCGACGGTCCTGAACAAACGGCTTGCCGCTATCGCGCCGAGCAATTGGGCGTTTACGACGACATTATCTTTGTTGGCAAACAGGCAAATATTGCCGATTATCTTGGCGTGGCAGACATATTTCTTCTGCCGTCCGAACTCGAATCTTTCGGACTTGCCGCGCTCGAAGCCGAAGCCTGTGAAGTTCCCGTGGTTGCCACACGCATCGGCGGAATTCCCGAAGTTGTCAGTGATGGCGAAACCGGATTTTTGAGCGACATTGGCGACACTGAAAAAATGTCGGATGATATAATGAAATTGCTGAACGATGAAGAAATGCGTCGCACATTCGGCGAAAAAGCCCGTGAACTAGCTGTTTCGCGCTACGGCTCGGAATTGATTATTCCGCAATATATTTCATTCTACGAAAAAATTTTAGGAGCAAAAGCCGCCAATGCCTGAAACAGAAAAACCAAACGAATTTTGGAATCGTGTCTATCTTGCAGTTATTATCACAACCGTTTTTGTCATCGCGGCTTTGTGGGCTTTTTCGCGGTATTTTTCTTAAAAATGGTTTTTGGCTTTCAGTCTTTGGTCTTTGATTTTCGATGAAAACGCACAAACCAAAGACCAAAGACCAAAGACCAAAACCCAATTATGAAACTTCTCGATTGGATAATTGTCGTCGCTTATTTGGTTTATGTGATTTGGGACGGAATTCGTCTGACGAAACACGCCAATAAACCCGAAGGATATTTTCTTGCAAACCGCAGTTTGCCTTGGTGGGCAGTCGGTTTGTCGGTGATGGCAACACAGCTTTCGGCGATAACTTTGGTCGGAACAACCGGACAAGCCTACACGGACGGAATGCGTTTTATCCAATTTTATTACGGTTTGCCGTTGGCGATGATTGTTCTTTGCGTTACGGTCGTGCCGTTTTTTCACCGCGCAAATGTCTATACGGCTTACGAATATTTAGAAAAAAGATTTGACGTAAAAGTTCGCGCCTTGACGAGTTTTTTCTTTCTGATTTCCCGCGGTTTGGGCGTTGGCACAATCATTTCCGCGCCTTCGATTGTGCTTTCCATCGTCTTCGGCTGGAATTTATACATCACAATTTTCGCCATCGGACTTTCGACGACAATTTACACCGTTTTCGGCGGCGTGCAAGCCGTAACGTGGACGGATGTAAAGCAAATGTTCATCATTTTTTTCGGCTTGGGCGTGTGTTTGGTTGTGATTTTATCGAGCTTTCCGGTTAATGTTTCCGTTTCAGACGGTTTGCATCTCGCCGGTTCGCTCGGAAAATTGAACACGGTTGACACGAGCTTTAATTTGCAGGAAAAATACACACTTTGGTCAGGTTTAATCGGCGGATTTTTCTTGATGCTCGGCTATTTTGGATGCGACCAAAGCCAAGTTCAGCGATTTTTGACCGCGAAATCGGTTGACGAAGGCAGAACTTCGCTTTTGATGAGCGCGTTTCTGAAAATCCCGATGCAGTTTTTTATCTTGCTCATTGGCGTTTTGGTTTTTGTTTTCTACCAATTTACCGCGCCGCCGATTGTTTTTAATCAAACGGAAATCGCCAAAGCTGAACAAAATCAACAGTTTCAGACGATTCGGCAAAATTATGAAACTGCTTTCAACCAACGCCGCGAAGCCGCGATAAATTTTTCTTCTGAAAATCGCCAAAACTACATCGAAGCCGACAAAAAATTCAACGATTCGCGCAAAGAAGCCGTCAAATTCGTCAAAGATACGAGCAATCCGACATTTAACGATGTCAATTACGTTTTTCCGACATTCGTTCTCCAAAATATGCCGATGGGCGTTATCGGTCTTATCATCGCGGCGATTTTCGCGGCGGCAATGAGTTCGATTGCGGCAGAACTCAACGCGCTTGCCACCGCGACGACGATTGATTTTTACCGAAGACTTTACAAACCCGACGCTTCGGACGCGCAAACGCTCGCCGTCGGCAGAATTTCGACATTTATTTGGGGAATTTTCGCTTGCATCGTGGCGATTTTTGCGACAAATCTCGGTTCGCTCATCGAAGTCGTCAACAAATTCGGCTCATTCTTTTACGGCTCGCTTCTCGGCGTTTTCGTGCTTGCTTTTTTGGTCAAAAGAGCAAACGCACGCGGCGCATTTTTTGGTCTTTTATTCGGAATCTCATCGGTTTGGATTGCAAGTCTTTACTCCAATATTGAATTTTTATGGTTCAATGTCATCGGCTGTCTGATTACGGTTTTGTTCGGATATTTGATAAGTTTGACTCTGAGGAATGATTCAAAATGAAAAGTTCAAAGTTAATAATTTCAGCAATTCTTCTATTTTCCATTTTCCGTTTTCCATTTTCCGTTTCTACACAAGTTCGCCCTGTTTATGATTACGGCGCGATTGGTTTGGGGCAACTTCTCAAAAAACTAAATAACACAAAAAGCGTGATGCACATCGGCGCACATCCCGACGATGAAGATTCAGGTTTGCTTGCCTATCTCGCACGCGGCGAAAATGCGCGGACGGCTTATTTATCTCTGACTCGCGGCGACGGCGGACAAAATATTATCGGCTCGGAATTGTTTGAATCGCTCGGCGTGATTCGCACCGAAGAGCTTTTGCAAGCACGAAGATTAGACGGCGCAGAGCAGTATTTTACACGCGCTTTTGATTACGGATTTTCCAAAACTTTGGCGGAAGCAAAGGAAAAATGGGACGAGAAAATAATCTTATGCGACGCAGTTCGCGCCATTCGCGCGTTTCGCCCGCTCGTCGTCATCTCGCGTTTCACGGGAACGCCCGCAGACGGACACGGACAGCATCAATTCGCCGGATACATCGCACCTCTGGCAGTCAAAGCGGCAGCTGACGCGAATCAATGCAAAGACGCAGGCGTAACTTGGCAAGTTCAGAAATTTTACGTTTCGCAAGGTTTCCGCGAAACGAAAGAACCGACATTAAAAATCAACCCCGGACAATATGATTTCTTGCTCGGACGCTCATATTTTGAAATCGCCATGGAAGGCAGAAGCCAACACAAAACGCAAGAACAAGGCGTTTTGGAGATTAAAGGCGAACGATTTTCAGGATTGAATTTGATTGAAAGTAAAGTTCCGAAAACGGAGAAAGAAACGAGCGTTTTCGACAGCATTGATGTTTCACTCGCCAGTATCCCGAAAACTTATGCGAGATATGAGAAGAATCTTGACGAGTTCACACAAAGTCAACTAGCAATCATACAGCAATCCGCCGAACAAGCCTTAAAGGATTATGAACCCGATAATCCGCAAAAAATTCTTCCGGTTTTGGTTGAAGGAGAAAAAGCCGCAAGCAAATTAAATACAAGTTATGCTATTTTTCCCAACGGATTAACTTCATCTGAAACGGAAAAAGCGCATTTTGAAAGGTTAGGAAAGGAATACGATATTTACAGGGTTAATTTCGAAAAATCGCTAGAATTTAATGATGCGGTAAGATTGGCTTCAGGTATTCAGATTGATGCTTTGACAGACAAAGAAACCGTCGCGCCCGGCGAAAGTTTTTTCACGGCTGTTAAAGTTTTCTTTCCTCGTGCGGAAAATATTAAAGTCAAAAAAATTGTCTTATTTTCCCAAAATAATTGGATAAATTCCAAAGCCGAAGAACCGAAAGATGCAAATCAAAATTCGTTTCGGCGCGAAGTTGCAAACAGCTCCGCGTTTTTTGATGTTAAAGTGCCGGAAAATGCTTCGCCAACCGCGCCTTATTTTCTCAAAAACGAGCGAAAAGGCTATCTTTACGATTTGGAAATTGATAGATTTCAGCCTACGTGGTATCAATCCTTACCATTTCTGCCGCCGACAATTTCGGCTTATGTAACAATCGAAATTAACGGCGCAGAAATTATTTTTATGCAACCGCTCGAATATCGTTTTGCCGACGACATTCGTGGTGAGATTCGGCGTGAATTGAATGTTGTGCCAAGAGTTTCGCTTGCGTTGGAAAAAGATTTGATGATTGCGCCGATTTCGGGCAAGCCTTTGAAGCGGAAGGTTTCGGTGGCGGTTACGAATAATGGTAGTTTGCCCGTGAAAGGCGAAGTTTCGTTGAAATTGCCGAACGGACAGAAGTTTTTGGTTAAGGCGGGAAAAGGCGATGATTGGTTTGACGAGGTGAAAGGTTGGACGGTTTCGCCGAGTGCAAAGGCATTTGAACTCCAGAAAAAAGGCGAGAAAACTTCGGTTGAATTTGAGGTTTCGATTCCCGCTAATGTCAAAATCGGAGATTTTGACATTAGCGCACAGGCGACGGCGGACGGCGAAACTTTTACGCAAAAAATGAACACGCTCGCTTATCCGCACATTCAAACGCATCGGTTTTACACGGAAGCAAAGACGAAAATCGTGGTTATGGATTTGAAAACCGCGCCCGTGAAAATCGGTTATATTTCGGGAAGCGGCGACCGTGTGATTGATGCGATTCGGCAGATGAATTTTGATGTTCAAAATTTAACGGAAAATGATTTGACGAATAGCGATTTGTCGAAATTTGATGCGATTGTTGTTGGGATTCGTGCTTCGCAGGTGCGTCCTGATTTTATTGCGAATCATCAACGACTTCTTGATTATGTGAAGAATGGCGGAACGCTTCTGGTGCAATATCAGCTTCCGGTTTATCAAAATCTTCTGCCGTTTCCGGCACAGATGAATGCGCGAGTTACGGACGAAAACGCGAAAGTTACGATTCTTGAACCGATGAATCCGATTTTTAATTTTCCGAATAAAATCACCGACAAAGATTTTGAAAATTGGGTGCAGGAACGCAACCTTTACGCTTTGACGAATTTGGACGCAAATTACAAACCGCTTCTCGAATCGCACGACGCAGGCGAAGCGGAAAACAAAGGCGGACTTGTCGTCGCCGAAATCGGCAAAGGCAAATATATCTATTGCAGTTACGCATTTTTCCGTCAATTACCGGCAGGAAACGCCGGTGCTTACAGGCTTTTTGCAAATCTTTTAAGTCAATCGAAAGCGAAAAAGTAACGGACGCATTATCAAATATCAAATATCAATTATTTTTTAGAGGTTCAAAACTTTTAATACCTCTGAAATAATTGATATTTGATATTTGATAATCGGCTTTCGGGTTGCAGGCTTTCATAGTTTTCCTTACCATAAAAACTTATGCTCAAGCGTTATATGCACGGACGGGAGAAACATTTTGCGATGGTGATTGATAATCGCATCGTGCGCCCGTTCGGTTGGGGAATGGAATTTGTGAACGAAAATGCGAACGGTGAAGACCCGCGAGAGTTTTATCGTGATTACGCAAAAAAAGTTATTGCAAATTCAGATGAATTTTTCTTTGCACCGAATGTTAAAGATTATGAGTTGAAAGGCGATGATTTGACTTGGACAAGCGGAATTGAAACAAATTCCGTTGAAAATAATACGGTTCGCGCAAAGTTTTTTCCGGTGGCGAAAGATAAAAAATCTGCCGTTTTGGTGCTTCCGCATTGGAACGCACGACCCGGAACTTATTTTGATTTGTGCAAATTCTTTAACAAAGTCGGGATTTCCGCGCTTCGGATGACGTTGCCGTATCACGAAGAACGGATGCCGCCGGAACTTGAACGCGCCGATTATTTGGTTGCGCCGAATGTCGGGCAAACTTTGCAGTCTTTGCGTCAATCGGTTGTTGACACACGCGCCGCGATTGGTTGGTTAAAATCGCAAGGTTATGAAAAAGTCGGACTCGTCGGCACGAGCATCGGAAGTTGCGTCGGATTTTTCGCGTTCGTTCACGATTTGAATATTGACGCGGCGGTTTTCAATCACGTTTCGGGTTACGTCGCCGATGTCGTCTGGAACGGACTTTCGACGTATCACGTCAAGGAAAGTTTGAAAGATAAAGTAAAACTCGAAGAATTGCGCGAATATTGGATGCCGATTTCGCCGATGGCTTATATGGACAAGCTCGCGCAAATGCCACCGCGTCCGCAACGCTATATTTACACGCTTTACGATTTGACGTTTCCGCTAGATTTGTCGCTCGATATGCTCAAAGCCATCAAAACGCACAAAATCAAACACACGAAAACGATGATTCCGTGCGGACATTATACACTCGGCGAAAAGCCTTGGGTTTATATTGACGGGTATAAAATTATTTCGTTTTTGCGAAAGCACCTGCGGTAAGTGGGAAATAAGAGGTGAGAAGTGAGAACAATTTTACTTCTCACTTCTCACCTCTTATTTCTCACTTGTAAAATTATGAAATCTGAACTTTTAGCAAAGGTCATACGTGGCGAAACGGTTGAATCAATCCATCGCGGGCATCTTTTGATTATTGACGGCGTGGGAAATGAAATCGTCAACGTCGGCGATGCGGAAACTGTTGCGTTTATACGTTCTTCGGCGAAGGCGTTTCAGTTGATTCCGTGTCTTTTGAGCGGCGCGGCTGAGAAGTTTGGGTTTATTGAGTCGGAAATCGCGCTGGCGTGTGCGTCGCATTCGGGCGAGAAGATTCATACCGTAATTGCGGAAAAGATGTTGAAAAAAGCCGGTTTGAGCGAAAGCGATTTGCGTTGCGGAGCGCATATTCCGTTTGACGAAAAACGTGCGTCGGAAATGTTGAAAGCGGGCGAAAATCCGACGCAACTGCATAATAATTGTTCGGGCAAACACGCGGCGATGCTCGCTTTTGCGAAACATATCGGCGCGGACATTGAAACTTACGATTTGATTGAAAACCCGATTCAGCAAGCGATTTTGGAGACGGTTTCGACCTTTACCGAAACGCCGAAAGATGCGATTCCGATTGCGGTTGACGGTTGTTGCGCGCCAAATTTTGCTTTGTCGGTGCGGGCGATGGCGAAAAGTTTTTTGAAATTGGTTTTTCCGCCGGAAGATTTTGATGATGAACTGCGCGAAGCGTGTCGGCGCATTGTTACGGCGATGATGAATTATCCCGAACTCGTTGGCGGAACTGACCGTTTAGACACGCTTTTGATGAACGCGGCACGCGGCAAATTCGTTTCAAAAATCGGCGCAGAAGGCGTTTGGCTGTGCGGCGTTTTGCCGAATGAAAAGTATAAAAAAGGTTTGGGAATCGCTATGAAAATCGAAGACGGCGACGACAAACGCGCCCGCGCCGTTATTTCCGTTGAAGTTTTACGGCAATTAGGAATTTTTGACGCAAAAACTTTGCAAAAAATCTCGCCGTTACCAATTAAAAACCGTCGCGGCGAAATCGTCGGCAGAGCCGAAGCGAGTTTTGATTTAAAGTTTTGAGTCCCGCCTTTAGGCGGCTTATGTTTTGTCTTCAAAATTGTCTGTTTATCACGCAAAAGCCGCCTAAAGGCGGGACTCAAAACTTTTACCGATTGGTGCAGACGCTTTGCAAGTTTGTGCAGATGCGTTACCGATTAGTTCAGATTGCTTACCGATGATGTCAGACGCTTTACCGATTGGTGCAGATGATTTACCGATGATGTAAGTTTATCTACCGATTGACACAGATGATTTACCGATACGTTGAGATGATTTACCGATGAGTTGAGCGGACTTACCGACGAGTGCAGAGCATTTGCCGATGAGTGTAGAATAAAAAAAGATTATGGCAGAAGCGACACAGACAGAAAATTATCCGCCGAAGTTGCGGAAAACGGTTGACGGCGGCATTGATATTGGTTCGATTGCCGATTTGCTCGAATGGTTTTTGAATTACGATCAGCGCGTCGGACTCGTGCGTTTGCCGCAGGTTGAAGAACTTTTTCAATGGAAACAAAAATCGGACGCGGCAAACGGCATCGAAGTTTATCCGTTTGAAAATGCCGAAGCGCGTTTCGCCGTCGGCGCGTTTCAGGCACTCGGCGAAAACGATTCGGAAGCGAAATTGCAACATTGGATAACCGAGATTTTGCAAGCTCTCGGCGAAGCCAAACAAACCAACGAAGACATCGCCAAAAGCCACAATCTTGCTCAAAACGAATCACACATCGCCCAAGCCGAAACAATTCCGAACGAGTTGGAACGTCAAATTTATCTGACAAGCTGCTGGATAGAATCACTCTGCACCGCAGAAGTTCGATTTTTGGGCTGGGTTTATCAGGAACTCTACGGAAAAACTTTTCAAGTGAGAAGTGAGAGATGAGAAATGAGAAGTATAGAAAATCTCATTTCTCATCTCTCACTTCTCATTTCTCACCTACCAAAAGTGTTGCATTGGCGCATATCGCCGGTTTGCACACCTTTTGAAAACCACGACATTCTTTCGCGTGATGAGCCGTGTGTGAACGAATCCGGCACGACGTAGCCTTGGCTTTTGCGTTGGATATTGTCATCGCCGACCGCCGCCGCTGCGCGTAAGGCTTCTTCATAATCGCCCGCTTCGATTAAGCCTTGTTTGTTGGCGTAATATGCCCAAACTCCGGCGTAACAATCGGCTTGCAATTCTAATTTTACCGAAAGCTGATTTGAATTTCCGGCACGTTGAACTTGATCCATCGTGCCTAAAATATTTTGAATATGATGCCCGACTTCGTGCGCGATAACGTAGGCTTGCGCGAAATCGCCCGGAGCTTGAAATTCGTTTCTGAGTTCACGGAAAAAGGAAAAATCGAGATAGAGCTTTTGATCGCCCGGACAATAAAACGGTCCGGTTGCCGAACTCGCATAACCGCAAGCAGAATTAACTTGTCCGTCAAAAAGCACGAGCTTCGGTTCGCGGTAACGGGTTCTTGCTTGTTGCGGTAAAACTTGATTCCAAACATCTTCCGTGCTTCCCAAAACCGACGCGACAAATTTTCTTTGATCATCGTTTGATTGCGGGTTTCGTTGTTGCTGCTGTTGTTGCTGTTGCGGCATTTGAATTTGGCTGGTATCCAAAAGTTGGCGCGGGTCAAGTCCGCAGATAACGGCTAAAATTAAAACCACAATCATTCCCAAACCGCCGCCGCCAAGCGCGATTGTTTTGCCGCCCATTCCACGCTGGTCTTCAATATTTGTGCTTTCTCGTCCTCTTAACATTCTTTCGTGTTCCTCGTTTTTAGAGATTCTATCATTTTGTTTCCGTAGAAAAAACTGTGATTGCATTCAAATTCCCGAAACCGTTCCGTCTCTTCGAGTTAAATTACGATAATTATTGATTTTAGCCGAATAAATTCTTGACAGCCGTGCCTAACCTCTTTATTATTATGAGAAGCCTTTAAAGTTTTATTTTACAACATTTTCCTGAGAGGACGATTGCAATGATTAAACTCGATATTATTAATCAAGTTGCGGACAAAACAGGCGTGCCGAAACAAAAAGCCGAGCAGGTTGTTGATGCGCTGTTTGACGCAATGAAGGAAGCTCTGGCAAAAGGGAAACGCATCGAACTTCGCGGCTTCGGCGTGTTTGTCGTGAAACCCAGAAAACGCGGCATCGGACGCAATCCGCGCACAGGCAAAGAAGTTCCGATTCCTGCCGGAAAAACAATCCGTTTCAAACCCGGCAAAGATTTACAAGCCAAAGCCGTTAAATAATCGAAATCCGGCGCAAAAATTTATTTTTTACAAAATTGTGAATCGTAAATCGCAAGATAATAAAGTTGTGTCATCTGCGATTTACGATTTATTTTTTACGGGAAATTATCCACAACTGAATCATCTGTGTTTATCTGTGTTCATCTGTGGATAAAAAAATAGATGTCAGACTTGAATGAAACCGCCAATCAGCTTTTCAGCCACCGCGAAGCAATGCGCCCGACGGCACGAACTTGGATAAAACACATCGGATTATTGCTCATCGCTTTTTTCACCGTAACGATTGCCGGAGTTCTTCAACCTTTCGGACTTATCCCGATTTTCGATACTTCAAATCCCGTTGAACCGCAAACTTGGGGTGAAATCGGCACATTTGTTCTTAATTTACCGCTCGAATATTTCAATTTAATTCTCTACGCAATCACCAAACTTTTTACGGATTTTGAAATCTTCAAATACGGTATCAGCTTTTCGCTTTCGCTCGTTTTCATCTTGCTTTCACACGAAATGGGACATTATATTGCGTGTCGAATCTACCGTGTTGATGCGACTTTGCCTTATTTTCTGCCGACTCCGCCGCTCATCGGACCGGCGGGAACATTCGGCGCATTTATCAAAATCGTTTCGCCAATGCCTTCGCGCAAAGCCGTTTTCGACATCGGCGTTGCCGGACCAATCGCCGGATTTGTCGCGCTTTTGCCGATTGCGCTGATTGCTTTTTTAACTTACGAATACGACACGGCAAAATCGCTTGCATCATCTTCGGACGGAACAATAGTTTTTGCAGATTCCCTGCTTTACAAATTTTTGGCGTGGATTTTCGGGATAAATTTGGAATCCGCAATGAAGCCGAATCCCTTTTATTTCGCAGGTTGGGTTGGTTTATTGGTTACGGCTTTGAACTTGATTCCTTCGGGACAACTCGACGGCGGACACGCAATTTATGCGGTTTTCAATTCGCGTATTCATCGCCTAATCGGGAGAATTGTTTTTGTTGTAATGGTAATTTTGTCAGCTTCAGGTTGGTATTTTTTCAATAGTCCAAGCGGTTTTTTGTTTGCAGTAATTTTATTTTTTATGATGCGCGTCGGACATCCCGCACCGCTCGACGATTCGCCGCTGGATTTTAAGAGGAAAGTAATTGCGGTTTTGACACTTCTGATTTTCGCGCTGAGTTTTATACCGTTTCCGATTCAAATCAAATAAATTAGCCACGAATTACACGAATAGCACGAATACCAAATCAATTCATTCGTGCTATTCGTGTAATTCGTGGCTAAAACTTTTTATTGAACTGCTTGCGGCAACAAACCTTTGATTTCCTTGACCATTTTTTGAACGTCTTCTTGGTCTTCGAGCGCAATCATAAAAAAGTCGTAGCTTGTTTTGAAGCAAACCATTCCGTTACCGAAAAACCAAACGCCTTCGAGTAAAGGATTTCCACCGATAAGCCAATCGAGTGGTGCGCCCGTGATGGTTTTCGGATTGACGATGTTTGTCATCATCACCGCGCCGGAAGCGAATGAAAACGCGCCTAAAAGCGGTGCGCCGACCGATTTGACAATGCCGCGTTCAAATTCGATTTTTTCGGTTTCAGCCTTCGACAATTCGCCTTTCGTAATCAAATCTTCTTGCGTTTTGAGATATTCGTTGAATTTTTCACCAAGTTTTTGCACTGACCAAGTTGGAATTGCCGAATTAAATAACCAATGTGAACTCAAACCTGTGAAAACCACGCCTAAACCTGCGCCGACGACCATCGAAACGCCCGTTGTCGCAGCTTGCAAAGGACTTTCAGAAATCCAATCCGTCGCTTTTTGAAAAGATTTCACGGCTGAATCGAAAGTCTTTGCCCAACCCGTGCCGAAGTTAAAAATTCCGCTCGCAGTTTTTGCAGTTTTATTGACTGATTTGCGCGTTTCTTCAAAAACTTCGCCTGCTTTTTCGCTTGCTACGGTAAAAACCTCGCCTGCTTTTTTTCCGGCTTCTTTGACGATTTTTTCGGCTTCAACCGCAGATTTCGCGGCAACATCAGCCGCTTTTCCGCCCGCATCTCCTGCTGCGTCGCGCAAAGGTTCGCTGGCTTGATAAACTTTTTTCGCGGTTTCTTCCGCCGTTTTATAAGTGCCTTCGGCAACTTTCACGGCTTGCTTGCCGACTTCGGTTTTTTCGGCTTCAGTTTTGATTTTCTCAACACCGTCTTTGACAATTTCCGCGCTTTTTTGCGCCGTATCTTTCAAAACTTCCGCGCCTTTTTCGATTTTGTCCTTCAAACCGATTTGCTTGTCGAGTTCTTCAAATTTCTCACGCGCCTCACGCGACCATTTATCGAATCTTTCTTTATAATCATTCATCTTTTTCGTTCGTCCTTTGTCCGTCGTAAAATACGATTTTACAGGTCAATTTGTTCGTTTTGATGCGAAAATAACGCCAACATTTGTATCATTACACTTATCAAACCAACGGTCAACCTTTATTCAAACAAGCCACAAACAGATATTTCTTACTTTTTCCTCACAAAAAATGCTTGCAGGAATTTTATCAAGAGTTAAGGGCATCACAAAAAGATGATAAACTGAATGTCGAGTTTTAAGATTATTAAGTGTTTTGATTCCAAGTTCTGTTGACATAAGAAAAAGTTTAGATGGAAACGGCGACGAAAATTTTAGCGGTGGCAATCGGCGGCGCGTTTGGCGCGGTTTTGCGCTATTTGATTACAATTTCACCAATGAATGATTGGCTCAAACCATTTCCTTTTCCGACGTTTTTTATCAATATTACAGGCTCTTTTTTGATTGGTTTCGCAATTATTCTCTTTTCCGAAAGATTCGGCGCAAGCGAAACTTTGCGGCTGATGCTCGCCGTCGGTTTTCTTGGCGCGTTCACGACTTTTTCGACGTTTGAATTTGAAATCTGGAGTCTGGTTAAAGAAAACAATTTTTTTGCGGCTTTTCTCTATTTTTTTCTGAGCGTTTTATTTGGCTTTATCGGTGTTGCGCTTGGTATTTCCTTAGCGAAAAAGTTCTGAAAACCGAAGTAGAAGAAAATAGACTTTCAGCAATTAATTTTTTACGTTTCGCTTAAAAAAATCAACTATTTTCGGAATCGAATCTTGCGGGAATTCGTGTCCGGCATTGCGAAGTTCGACAACCAATTCGGTTTTGTTTGTGCCTTGGTAGGTTGTAATCTCACCGTCGGTTTCACCTTTTTTCGCATCAATTTTCAATACTTTTTGAACTATCGGAATTGAAAGTTTTTGATTTTCAGCGGGAACGAGCGGATCGTTTTCGCCGATGCTCATCCAGATTGATTTTGGCACGGCATCACGAATCATCAACCCGCCTTGTGCGGCGACCGAGCAGAAAGCCGCGAATTTTTCGCCGCGCATTGCCCACAAAACATTTACGAAACGTGCGCCGTTTGAATGTCCGACGGCGTAAATTCGTTTATCGTCAATTTTGTAATCTTTGCTTAATTGTTTTAAAACTTCGTCAAAAAATTTAATGTCGCGGTCTTCCAATTCATTCGGATTTTTTTGCCAGCCGTTTTTCGTTCCGGCTTTGTCCGTGATACCTTGAACACCCGGAATTCCTTGCATATAAACAACTAAAGCCTCTTTCCAATTATCGTGAAAATTAAGGCGGCGTTGGGCGTTGCGGACATTTCCGCCGTGTCCGTGAAAAACAAACACAAGCGAAGATTTTTTGCGTTTTGCTTCACCTTCGTAGATAACTGCCTCGCGTTTCGTGCCGTCAACATCGAATGTTCGGGCGTTTTGAGCCAACGCGCAATTTATAAATAGAATGATTGCAAGTATTGTGAATAAATTTTTCATAAAAGTCCCTCGTTTGAATTAGACGAAGTGCGAAACATTTTAGCCTTAAAATTTTTTGACTTCCCGCCCGAATTTTGCGATAAATAAAGTGATGAGAAATTTGAACATTATAATTAGCATTATTATTTTGGAGGACAACGGCTGAAGTTGGAACGAACAACTTAACTTGTGCCGAATGTCCTAAATCTGGAAAGATTTAGGATTTTTTTATTGATAAATGCTAAAATCTTAACTTTTACAAATGTTCTTGTTCAGTCTTTCTGCAACGAATAACTAACAACGAACGACTAACCAATTTATGAGTGAACCTTTGGAACTGAAGAAAACCGTTAATTTACCGAAAACTGATTTCGCGCAAAAAGCAAATCTCGGTCAAGCAGAACCTGCACGTCTGAAAAAATGGACTGAAAGCAGACTCTATGAAGCGATTCAAAACGAGCGCAAAGATAAGCAAACATTTATTTTGCACGACGGTCCGCCGTATGCTAACGCGGATATTCACATCGGCACGGCACTTAACAAAATTCTTAAAGATTTTGTTGTGAAATCACGTTCGATGATGGGTTTTCGTGCGCCTTACGTTCCCGGTTATGACTGCCACGGACTGCCGATTGAAACGCACGTCGAGAAGAAATTGGCGGAAAAAGGCAAGGATAAAAAAGATTTGCCCGTTGCCACGTTTCGCCGAATTTGCCGCGAACACGCTTCAACGGCGATGAATAATCAAACGCGCGACTTTAAACGTCTCGGAATTCTTGGCGAATGGGAAACGCCGTATTTAACGATGTCGAACGAATACGAATCGGAAACGGCGCGGCTTTTCGGGAAATTTTTGGAACGCGGTTACGTTTATAAAGGTTTGCGCCCGGTTTATTGGTGCATTCACGATCAAACTGCGCTTGCCGAAGCCGAAGTTGAATACAAAATCCATAATTCGCCTTCGATTTATGTAAAATTTCCGCTCGTTACAAACCCATCGGAAATTGATGAAAAGCTCGACGGCAAAAAAGTTTCGCTCGTTATTTGGACGACAACACCTTGGACAATTCCGGCAAATTTGGGAATTGCGGCTCATCCCGATTACGAATATGCGGCGATTGAGCATAATGACGAAGTTCTAATTGTTGCTTCGGAATTAGTCGGTTTTGTCGTTGTCAAATGCGGCATCGGCGGCGTAAATGAAGACGGCGAACGACAAATGCCAAAAATATTGGCGAAATTTAAAGGTTCAAAACTCGACCGAATGAAAGCGAAACATCCTTGGATTGACCGCGAATCTTTGATAATGAACGGCGAACACGTTACGCTCGGCGGCGAAGCGGACGGCGAAACGCAACTCGATGTTTCCGAATCGCGTGAGAAAAAAGAAACTGCCAAAGCCGGAACAGGCTTAGTTCACACCGCGCCCGGACACGGACACGACGACTATGTTATCGGCAAAAAATACGGCTTGGAAATCTATTGTCCAGTTGATAATGCCGGGCGTTATATGGACGATGTAGAAGGATTTGTCGGCGAAAACATCTTTGCGGCAAATCCGAAAATCGTCGAATTGATGCGCGAAAACGGCTCGTTACTTTTCTCGGAAAACTACGAACATCGTTATCCGCATTGCTGGCGATGCAAAAAACCCGTCGTTTTTCGCGCTACGCCGCAATGGTTTATTGCAATGGACAATCTGGAAGATAAATCTCTGAGAAAACAGGCGTTGCGCGAAATTGGAAACGTCAAATGGCATCCGAATTGGGGCGAAGGGCGAATGGCAAATATGTTCAAAGGTCGTCCCGATTGGTGCGTTTCGCGTCAGAGAAGTTGGGGTGTGCCGATTCCGGTTTTTTATTGCCAAGATTGCGGTGAAACGATTGCAAATGCGGAAATTGTTAATCACGTTGCGGATATTTTTGCGAAAGAAACGGCTGATGCTTGGTATAACCGCGTAGAAAGCGAATTGCTTCCCGAAAATTTTGCGTGTCCGAAATGCAACAGCACAGATTTTCGCAAAGAAACTGATATTTTGGACGTTTGGTTTGATTCGGGTTCATCGTGTGTCGCGGTTTTGGAAACTCGCGGCGATAATTTGCATTTTCCCGCAGACGTTTATCTTGAAGGTGGCGACCAATATCGTGGTTGGTTTAATTCGAGTTTGATGTGCGGCATCGCGGCGCACGACGAATCGCCGTATAAACAAATCATCACGCACGGCTGGGTTGTGGACGGTGAAGGCAAAAAACAATCGAAATCAGTCGGCAACGTAACTGCGCCGATTGAAATCATCAACAAATCAGGCGCAGATGTTTTGCGTTTGTGGGCGGCAGCGGTTGATTACACGGAAGACGTTCGATGTTCGGATGAAATCTTGAATCGTGTAACCGATGCTTATCGTAAATTCAGAAATACTTTGCGTTACGCACTCGGAAATCTTGACGGATTCAATCCCGAAACCGATACTGTTGCGCTTTCGGAAATGCTCGAAACCGACCGTTGGGCGTTGGCGAGTTTTGACGAAGCGGCGAAGGAAATTTTGACGGCTTACGAAACTTTCGATTTCCAAACCGTCTATCGAACAATTTACCATCTCTGCACCGTAACGCTTTCGGCGCGATATTTCGACATTATCAAAGATCGTCTTTATATCTACGCACCGAAAAGCGTGGCGCGGCGTTCAGCGCAAACTGCGCTTTACGAAATCACGGATAAAATGTGTCGTCTGCTTGCACCGATTTTGGCTTTTACGTCTGACGAAGCGTTTGAAAATCTGCCAAATCAGAAGGTCTCTTCCGTTCATCTGGCAGAATTCCCGAAAGTTTCCGGCACCGACAATTCGCAACTTTTGAGCGATTGGGAACGTATTTTTTCAATCCGCGATGAAGTTTTGAAGTCGTTGGAAGAAGCAAGAACGGCAAAAGAAATCGGTTCGTCTTTGGAAGCCAAAGTCATCTTGACGGTTGATAAAGAAACGACGATGTTTTTGATTTCCTACTTTGAAGATTTGCGCTACGTTTTCATTGTTTCTCAAGTCGAAGTTCACGAAGGCGACGAATTTAAAGTTGAAATCAAACCTGCGGACGGCGAAAAATGTGAACGCTGTTGGAATTATTCCGTCCGCGTCGGCGAATCGGAAAAATACAGAAGTATTTGCGAAAGATGTGTCGCGGCACTTAGTCAAATCGAGCAAACAGCAGCGACTTAAATTAAAATTATGTTCAAAAAACAATTATTCGGTTTGTTATTTATTTTGGCTTTTTCGTGTGCAGTGTCGGCTCAGAAAACCTATACGCCCGCGAAAGGCTCGGCTGAAAGAACAGCGATTTTGAATGCTTTGCGCGTTCCTGTGGAAAAGGAGTTGAAGCAGAAAATTTCGTTTAATGTCGAACATTTTAAGGTTCAGGGCGTGTGGGCTTTCTTGAGCGGCGATCCGCAAACACCTTCGGGCGATAAGCCGGATTATCGGAAAACTCCGTATCAAGAAGCGATTGATGCTGATATGTTTGACAATAATTTTTTCGCGCTCTTGAAAAAAACGGGTAGCCGATGGAAAGTCACCAGATACGAAATCGGTTGCACGGATGTTTGTTATGCAAATTGGTGGAGCCAATATAAAGCCCCGAAAGCGATTTTTCCATATACAGAATAAAATGATTAAGGAAATTTGAAACCGAAGGCTGAGTAAAATTAACTCCGTGTTCAATATTCTTCATTCATACTTTCAAATTCTCCTGTTATAATCTTGCTGTGAATAAAAAAGATATTTATTGGAAATTAGGTTATTTGGTCGCGGCGGGCGCGATTTTTATGATTGACCAAATGACGAAGGCGTGGGCAGTTCGGCGTTTGCGGTTTGGTGATGATATTTCGGTGATTTCGGGATTTTTGAATTTCGCCTACGCCCAAAACACGGGCGCGGCGTTTTCGATTTTCGATTCGCATGGCGACGCGGGACGTTGGGGCTTGTCGGCGGTTGCGCTGTTTGCTTCCGTGTTGGTGCTTTATTATTTCTGGCGCACACCACGTTCAGATGACAGAATGCTCGGCGCACTCGCTCTGCTTTTGGCAGGAATCGTCGGCAATGTTACCGACAGAATACGTCTTGGTTTTGTCGTTGATTTTATTGATGTCCAATTCGGTTCGTGGCACTATCCAACCTTTAATGTTGCAGATATGGCAATCATCTGCGGCGCAGGACTTATGATAATTGATATGTTTTTTGCAAAAAAGAAAGACGAAAGCAACGAACAACGAACAACAGACAACGAACAAAAAGATGTTTCCTGAACTTTTTCGCATCGGCGATTTTCCGATAAATACATATGGCGTGCTGCTTGCCGTTGGAATGCTTCTTGCGCTTTTTATTGCTTCGCGGCTTGCGGCAACCGACGGTTTACCGCGTGAGAGAATTTATGATTTAGGTTTGTGGACGCTTATCGGCGCACTCGTCGGCTCGAAACTCTTGATGTTTTTCGTTGATGATAATGTTGATATGTTTTCGCTCGATTTCCTTCGTTCGGGAGGCGTTTTTTACGGCGGTTTGATTGGCGGATTTTTGACTTGCGCTGCACTAGTTTATTTTTACAAACTGAATTTTTGGAAAGTTGCCGACGCTTTCGCGCCCGGTGTGGCAATCGGGCAAGCAATTGGGCGACAAGGATGTTTCGCCGCCGGATGTTGTTGGGGAAAACCAACCGATTCGATTTTCGGCGTTCATTTTACGCAACAAGCGCACGAATTTACGGGCGTTCCGATTTACACCGAAACGGGCGCACCGCTTCATCTACACCCGACACAACTTTACGAATCTTTGATAATGCTCACCGTTTTCACTGTTTTGGTTTTTCTTCACAAACGCAAAAAATTTGATGGACAAGTTCTCATCGCTTACGGCATAATTTACGGCATTGTTCGTTTTTCAATCGAATTCCTGCGCGACGACCCGCGAGGCAATTTTTTCGGCTTAAACGCAATTTTCGGGCTTTCGACTTCGCAAATTATCAGTCTAATCGTCGTGATAAGTTCGGTTATTTTTATGATTTGGCGTTTGCGGAAAAAAGAAATCGTTCAAACAAATGAGTAAAGAACTGCTTCCGGTAAAAGTTTTTCACGATTTTGTTGGGCGCATCGAACCGCTCGGCATCGAATATATGCTGTCCGGTTCTATGGCGATGATGCTTTACAATTTTTATCGAATGACTGCCGATATTGATGTTGTTGTCGAATTGAAATATGAAGATGCCGACCGAATTATCAAGGCTTTCGAGCCTGATTATTACGTTCCTCACGGCAGAGTGCGCGACGCAATCGCCCGAAAATTTATGTTCAATGTAATTCATCAAGAAACCGCATTCAAGATAGATTTGGTCATCAAAAAGACGGACGAATTTCAATTAATGGCTTTTGAACGCCGTCGGAAAATGGATTTTCACGGCAAGGAAATTTCGGTCATAACTTTGGAAGATTTAATTATTTCAAAACTTTTTTGGGCGAAAGACAGTCTTTCTGAAAAGCAGTTGACTGATGTCGAAAATCTTCTGCAAAACGATTTCGACGTGGAATATACGAACGAATGGATTAAAAAATTAAATCTTGAGGAGCTATTCAAAAAATGTCAGGAAGCGATAAAATTTTAGGCGACACGACTGCCGAGATGCGCCGTTTGCAGTTTGAAATGATGAAAAAACTTTCGTCTGCCCGCCGCATCGAATTTGCCTGCGAGATGTTCCAAACTGCCAGAGAAATGATTATCACTTCGTTGCCGAAAAATCTTTCTGAAAAAGAGTTTAAGCAACAATTATATTTTCGAACTTACGGCGAACATTTGCCCGAAGACTTTTTCAAAGACAAAAAATGAATCCCGAACATCAAGTTTCCGAAGAAAACTCATCTTTTATTCTTCACCCTTCATCATCGGACGCGGGCAAACGTCTGGACGCTTTTTTGGCGGAAAAAATCGAAAATCTTTCGCGTTCGCGTCTTCAAAAAATGATTGCTGACGGCGATGTTTCGGTGAACGGAAATGCGGCGAAACCGTCTTATAAAATCAACGAATCGGACGAAATCGAAGTCGAATTAAACGAACTCGCCACCGAAAATTTCGAGCCGGAAAATATTCCGCTCGATATAATTTACGAAGACGAATTTCTTGCCGTCATCAACAAAAAAGCCGGAATGGTCGTTCATCCGGGCGCAGGAATTTCTTCGGGAACTTTGGCAAATGCGCTCGCATATCATTTCAAAATTAGAGATGAGGAACTAAAATTTGACAAAACTTTAGACGAACAATCCAAAATCCAAAATCTAAAATCCAAAATCGGAATCGTTCACCGTCTCGACAAAGATACTTCGGGATTGATTGTCGTCGCTAAATCGGACGAAATTCACGAAAACTTAAGCGAACAATTTCGTAATCGTGAAGTTTTTAAATCTTACATCGCGCTTGTTCACGGCGAATTAGAAGAAAATGCCGGAACGATTGATGCGCCGATTGCGCGTGAAAAACATAATCGGACAAAAATGTCTGTTCGCGCACACGGGCGAAATGCTTTAAGTTTGTGGAAAGTTAAGAAAAGATTTGAGAAATTTACACTTGCCGCCGTCGAAATCAAAACCGGCAGAACGCATCAGATTCGCGTCCATCTTGCACACATAAATCATCCGATTGTTGGCGACGAAACCTACAACGCCGGACGCGACAAAACTGTTCATAATTTAAACATTCGTCAGGCAATTAAAGATTTAGGACGATTTTTTCTCCACGCTGAAAAATTATCTTTTACGCATCCGATAGCTAAAGAAAAGTTAAATTTTGTCGCGCCTTTGCCTGATGAATTAACGAGTTTTTTAGAGATTTTATGATTTAGTTTTTGGCAATAAAACCCATCTGACGCGAAACTTTGGCGGCGGATTTTATGACTAAATCAACGATTTTCGGTAGATGCGTTTCGTCAATGTGAATCACGACGCTCGATGTGCCGAGCGCGGCGGCGATGTTTCCTTTGGCATCATAAATCGGCGCGGCGATACAGCGCACACCGTTGGCATTTTCTTCATCATCAACCGCAAAACCATATTTGCGAACGCGCTCGGCTTCGCGCAGAAATTTTTGTGGATTTGTAATTGATTTTTTCGTCTTGCGCTCCATTCCGCGAAGCTCTAAAATTTGCAAAATCTCATCATCCGGCAAAAACGAAACCAAAATTTTGCCAATTGCCGTCGTATGCACCGGAAGCCGATGACCAATCCAAATATCCATCTTGATAAAACTTTTTTCATCCTCGATTTTTTCGATATAAACGGCTCGCCCGTTGTCCAAAACCGCCAGATGAACTTCGGGCAGACGGCTTTTTTTCAAGAATTCCGCCAAAATCGGCTTGGCGACTTCGCGCACGTCCAAATGCGTCATCGCGCCGCCCGTCAAGCTGACTAATTTCAATCCGAGACGATATTTTCCGCCCGCGTCGCGTTGCAAATAATCGCGTTTTTCCAAAACCCTTAAAATATAACTCGCCGAACTTTTCGGGATTTTCAGCCGACGGCTCAAATCCGAATTGCTCAAACCATTGTTGCTTTCCGCAACCAATTCAAGAATCGAAAGCGCACGTCCGACCGCGTTTGATGAATTTTCTTCAGACATAATTTTATAAATTGTTGTGCAGTATCTTGAAAAACTGTTCAGAATATTGAATCACAAAAAAATAATACTTGCAATTCGGAAATTAGGTTGTAAATTAGACAAATCCAATATTACGAACTTTTGTTCGATATTTTGAACACATAAAAAAATGACAATACAAGCAAAAATGGAAAGAAAATTCGACACGCGCATCAATCACGCGCCGACGAATTTTGAAGCGAAAAGAGATTTACCGAAAGGTTTTTACGAATTTCTAAATGAACTGCACACAGAGTTTACGCCGCGCCAACAAGCATTGGCAAAAAAACGTAGCGAGATTTTGGGAAATTCATTAAAAAGTATTTTGCCTGATTATTTAGCGGAATCTGAGGCGACAAAAGACGATTGGAAAATTGTTTTGCCCGAATACATTTTAGACCAGAGAAATCAAATGACAGGTCCGGCGGACGACGATGAATTGGTGGTAAAAATGCTCAATTCAGGTGCGCCGGGCGTAATGATTGATTTAGAAGATTCGATGGCGAATGCTTGGACGAATTTGGAAAAAGGCATCGAAAATTCAATCAAAGCTCTGCACGGTGAACTTGATTATTACGATTTCAAACGCGACCGGAAAATTCCGATAAATTCGAGCGAAACTGTTGCAATGATTCGGGTTCGCGGACTTCATTTGAATCAAGCAAGAGTTTTTGAAAGCGAACTTCTTTCGGCTTCGGTTTATGATACGGCGCGGATTGCTTTCGGCGTTGAACGCGGGAAATTGAAACATAATTTGACGTTTTACATTCCGAAAACCGAATCGGCGGAAGAAGCAATTTTTTGGCGCAATTTGTTTCAAAAAATTGAGGAGAAATTGGGTTGGGAGCGCGGTTTTATCAAATGTTTCGCGCTTGTCGAAGCGCATCCGTTCGCGTTTCAGATGGAGGAATTTATCTACAATTTGCGCGAACATATTTTGGGTTTGAATCTTGGGCGTTGGGATTATATGGCTTCGCTGATTCATTTTAATCTGGCGGATAAAAGATGGGTTTTGCCCGATAGAAACACGATTCCTTCAGACGTTTTGTTTTTTCAAAACTTGCGCGAATTGTTGGTTGAAATCTGTCATAAGCGCGGAATTTTGGCAATCGGCGGAATGACTGCGCTGTTTCCAAGTCGCACAAACAAAGAACTTAACGAACGCGCTTTGAAGGTTTTGGAAGTTGATAAAAAGAATGAAGCAAGCGTCGGAATGGACGGCGCGTGGACAGGTCATCCTGACCAAAATTCGATTGCCGTCGCGCAGTTTCCCGCACCGAATCAGTTGGATTTTCGGAAAGAAACGGCTGGAACGAAACCGAATTTGCGCCCGATTCCCGAAAATATCGGACAGAAAACCGTCGCGGGAACTCGTGCGGCGGCGCGGACGGCGATTCGTTACCGCAACGGCGTTTTGAACGGCAAAGGCGCAAGTTTGCTTGATGGTTATATGGAGGATTTGGCGACGGACAGAATTTATCGTTTGATGATTGCACAGCGTTTGAAGCATCGAAACGAAGTCGAAATTGTTGATGAAAAAGGCGTTGCGGTTTTGCATTCGCCGGAATTTATTACACGAATTTTTGATGAAGAATTGGAGAAACTTTTGCTTGAATCGTCAAGCGAAATGCACGAAACATTGCACGAAGCGCGACGTTTGAGCGAGGAGATGATTTTGAAAGAACAACATAATCCGATTTGAAAACGATGGTTGTGTGCCAAATTTTAGACTGAATGATTTTGAGATGTTTCTTCGGAATAAGTGATAAGTGAAAGGTGAAAAGTGATAGATTTTGCTCACCCTTAACTTATCACCTTTCACCTATCATCTATCACTTATTCCGAATAATTTTAAACTTTAAGGAGAAAAAAAGATGACGGAAATAGAAAAAATAGAACAAGAATGGGCGGAAAATCCGCGTTGGGAAGGAATCGAGCGGACGTATCGGGCGGAAGATGTTTTGCGTCTGCGCGGTTCGGTGAAAATCGAATATACGATTGCAAAAATCGGTGCAGAAAGGCTTTGGAATTTGCTGAAAACCGAAGATTATGTCAACGCGCTCGGTGCGCTTTCGGGCGGGCAGGCGATTCAGCAGGTTCAAGCCGGATTGAAAGCGATTTATTGCAGCGGTTGGCAAGTTGCGGCAGACGCAAATGTCGCGGGACAGATGTATCCTGACCAGAGCCTCTATCCCGCGAACAGTGTGCCGGAGCTTGTGCGTAAAATTAACAATTCGCTTCAGCGCACAGACCAAATATACACTGCTGAAGGCAAAAATGGAATTCATTGGTTTGCGCCTATCTTAGCAGATGCCGAAGCCGGTTTCGGCGGCAATCTGAACGCTTTTGAATTAATGAAAGCGATGATTGACGCGGGCGCAAGCGGCGTGCATTTTGAAGACCAGCTATCATCAGCGAAAAAATGCGGACATTTGGGCGGAAAAGTTCTCGTGCCGACGCAGGAAGCGATTCAAAAATTGGTTGCGGCGCGTCTCGCGGCTGATGTTTGCGGCGTTCCGACGTTGATTTTTGCGCGAACTGATGCGGACGCGGCGAATCTTTTAACGAGCGACATTGACGACCGCGACAAGCCTTTCTGCACGGGCGAGCGCACGATTGAAGGTTTTCACGTTGTCAAAAATGGCATTGAACAGGCGATTTCACGCGGTTTGAGTTATGCGCCTTACGCTGACCTTGTTTGGTGCGAAACTTCGCATCCCGATTTGGACGAAGCGCGGATTTTTGCCGAAGCGATTCGTGAAAAATATCCGAATAAATTGCTGGCTTATAATTGTTCGCCTTCATTTAACTGGAAGAAAAAACTCGATGATGAAACGATTGCAAAATTTCAAAGCGAACTCGGAAAAATGGGTTACAAATTTCAATTTATTACTTTGGCTGGTTTCCATACGCTTAATTTTGCGATGTTTGAACTTGCACGAAACTATAAAGACCGCCAAATGTCGGCTTATTCGGAGCTTCAAGAACGCGAATTTGCGGCGGAAATTGACGGCTATCGCGCCACGAAACATCAATCTTTCGTCGGAACGGGGTATTTCGACGCGGTTACGCAAGTGATTTCGAGCGGAAATTCTTCCGTTACGGCTCTGAAAGGTTCGACGGAAGAAGAACAATTTGAAGAAGTAATTTTGGAAGAAGCGGTTGCGGCATAACGATTGGAGCGCAAGCGGCTCGCTTGCAATGCGTCGCGTTTTTTGCGGCGCAAAAGCCTTTGCATAGATTCAAGTTGAGTTTATGCAAAGGCTTTTTTCGCGCTTTGCGCTCATTGCAAGCGGGGACGCTTGCGCTCCAGTCGTTTTTTATTCGCTGAAATTGTGTTAAAAATAGAGTAGAAAATTTTCCGCTAAATCCAGACCAATTCGATGAAAAAATTATCTTTACTTTTTATTTTGACGCTCGTTTTTTGCGCGATTGTTTCGGCGCAAAAATGCGAATTAAATATTATTCCCCAGCCAAAATTTGCTAAATGCGAAAGAGGAAATTTCAAACTGAATTCTTCCACGAAACTTGTTGTTACAAGTGATGACTCTAAGAAAACGGCAAATCTTTTAAATGAATATCTGTTAAAGACCTATGGCTTTAACTTGAAAATTGTTGAGAATACAAACAAAAATCCGAAAAATGTCATTTTATTTAGTGATGTTGCTCCTTTGGTTTATCAATCTGAAGAAGGTTATGCGATTACGATTAATTCTAAAATCATCGAAATCAGAGCGGGAAGAAGTCAAGGTTTTTTCTACGGCTTACAAACTTTTCTACAACTTCTTCCTATAGATTCTAAACAGAAAATAGAAATTCCTGCCATTAGCATTTTTGACGCGCCGCGTTTTCCGTATCGCGGAATGCACTTGGACGTGAGCCGACATTTTATGCCGGTCGAGTTTGTCAAAAAATATATTGATTTGATGTCGCAGTATAAATTCAATCAATTTCACTGGCATTTGACGGATGACCAAGGCTGGCGAATTGAAATTAAAAAATATCCGCGCTTGACGGAAATCGGGTCAAAGCGGAAGGAATCGCACGAAGGCAGATATTCGACCACGTTCAAAGGCGACGGCGTTCCGGTCGAAGGTTTTTATACTCAGGAAGAAATTAAAGATGTCGTTGCTTACGCCAAGGCGCGACACATTAACGTCATTCCCGAAATCGAAATGCCCGGACACGCTTCTGCCGCGCTTGCGGCTTATCCCGATTTGGGCAAAGGCTGTAAGGAAAATTACGAATACAAAGTTCAGCAAACTTGGGGAATTTTCAAGGAAGTTTTTTGCCCGACTGATGCGACATTTAAGTTTTTGGAAGACGTTTTGGATGAAACAATCGCGCTTTTTCCCGATTCGCCGTATATTCACATCGGCGGCGACGAGGTTTTAAAGGATTTTTGGAAAGAATCGGCGTTTGTGCAGGAATTGATGAAACGCGAAAATCTCAAAGACGAACACGAAGTTCAGAGTTATTTTATTCGGCGCATCGAAAGATTTGTTAATTCAAAAGGCAAAAAAATCATCGGTTGGGACGAGATTTTAGAAGGCGGAATCGCGCCGAATGCAACGATTATGTCGTGGCGTGGCGAAAAAGGCGGCATCGAAGCGGCAAAGGCGAAACACGATGTGATTATGACTCCGACCGATTTTATGTATTTCGATTACGGGCAAGGCGATCCGCAATTTGAGCCTTTGAACATCGGCGGTTTCGTGCCGCTCGAAAAGGTTTATTCCTACAATCCGCATCCGAAAGAACTTACCGAAGACGAAAAAAAATACGTCTTGGGCGCACAGGCAAACATCTGGACGGAATATCTGGAAAAGCCGGAAAATGTTGAATATATGGCGTTTCCGCGAATGCTTGCACTGGCGGAAGTCGTTTGGTCGCCGCTCGAATCTAAAAATTACGCGGATTTTCAAAAACGTCTGGGAAATCATTTTCCGCGTTTGGACAAACAAAATGTCAATTATCGGATTCCCGAACCTTTAGGATTAAAAAATGTCGTAATTGAAGATAAACGAAATAACATCTCAACTTCCGAAATGCTTAATCCGCTTAATAAAAATTGGAGAATTATTTATTGGCTTTACGATATTGAGCCGTCCGAAAAATCAACATTGCTTGAAAAACCAGTCGTTAAACCAATCGGTTGGGGGCAAAAATTCAATCTGCAAACGATTGTAATCAATGAAAAGGGGCGCAAAAGTTCAATTTATGTTGCAACAATCTGGCGGCGCGATTGGCTGAAATCCGTCGAAAATTTTCAAAGCTCGACAATTGGTGTGAAATTTAATTTTTACAAAGGCGAATTCAAATCGGTCAAAGATTTTGAAAATCTCACGCCGACGAAAACGGGCGAAATGAGAAATTTAGGCTTGCGCGATTTGGGCGAAAAAGAAAATTTCGGCGTTATTTTTGAAGGTTATTTGAACATTCCGAAAGACGAAATTTACGAATTTTGGGTTGAATCGAAGGACGGCGCGGTTTTGCAGATTGGTGATGAAACGGTTGTTGATTTGGACGGCATTCATCCGAAGAAAAACACTTCGGGCGATGTGCCTTTGCGGGCAGGTTTTCATCGTGTTCGTCTGAAATTTTTCCAAACAACGGGCGAACTTTCACTAAACATACGTTTCGGCATCAAACATCAGCCGTCGCGTGGTTTGGGTGGTTTATTGTTTTATTAATACGCTTTACACAAAATACGAATTTCGTTTTTGTCGCTGAAAGCGACTTAAAAAATTATGAGCAAAATATCAAGACGCGATTTATTCAAAACCGGCGCGGCGGCGACGATTGCCGCGACTTTAACAAATTCGGCGGAAGCCAAATCTAAATCAAAAACGATGATTGGCGTTCCGTTTGAAAAACGCGAAAAAGTCAGATTCGGGATTATCGGTTGCGGCGAGCGCGGGAAATCAATGATAAATGATTTTTTGGGAGTCGAAAACCTTGAAATCAAAGCACTTTGCGATAACGTCAAAGCGAACGCCGAAGAATGCAAAACGATTATCGAGAAAAAGTCGCGCCCAACGCCTGCGCTTTACACAGACGGCGATTTTGCGTTTCAAAAGATGGTTGAGCGCGATGACATTGATTTTGTTTATATCGCCACGCCTTGGGAATGGCACGCACGGCAATCAATCGCCGCGATGGAAGAGGGAAAGCACGTTGGCGTTGAAGTTCCGATGGCGACGACGATGCAGGATTTATGGAAAATCGTTGATGTTTCCGAAAGGACGCGAAAGCATTGTGTAATGCTCGAAAATTGTTGTTTTAATTACAACGAATTATTGGTTTTGAATATGGTGCGCGACGGCGCGTTTGGCGCATTGACACACGCCGAAGCCGCTTATATTCACGATTTGCGTTGGATTGTCAACGAAGGCAGAAGCGAAGGACTTTGGCGGCGCGGTTGGCATACAAAGGTTAATGGAAATCTTTATCCGACACACGGACTTGGACCTGTGGCGAATTATCTTGACATCAATCGCGGCGACAAATTCGATTATCTGGTTTCAATGTCTTCGCCGCAAAAATCTTTGGACGTTTACCGCGAAAAGACAGAGAAAAAAGATTCGCCGAAATGGAAGGAAAAATACGTCTGCGGCGATATGAATACTTCGATGATTAAGACCGCAAAAGGCGTTTCGATTATGCTTCAACACGATGTCGTAACGCCGCGTCCATACACGCGCCACAATCATATTCAAGGCACGAAAGGAGCATTTACCGATTTTCCGGCGCGGCTTTATCTCGACGGACAAGAAGGCGGACACCGTTGGACAAATCTCGATAAAGTCAAAGCAACGCACGAACATTGGCTCTGGAAAAAGCTCGGCGAAAAAGCCCGTGGCGCGGGACACGGCGGAATGGATTTTATAATGGCTTGGCGCATCGTCCAATATTTTAACGAAGGTTTAATTCCCGACATTGACGTTTACGACGGCGCGGCATGGTCTGCACCTTTTCCGATGAGCGCGGAATCGGTGGCGAAAGGTTCGATGCCGATAAAATTTCCCGATTTTACACGCGGAAAATGGATGGAAAAGCGCGACACTTTGGCTTGATTGCTTTTTTTACTTCGGAATAGGTGAAAAGTGATAAGTGAAAGGTGATACTGGCGCGTTTCTTGACCTCTCACTTTTCACCTCTCACTTTTCACTTATTCCGAATGTAGCTTTCTTGAAACACCTTTAATTTTTATGAAAAAACTTTCTTTCATTATTTTATTTCTCGCGTTATCCGCCAATATTTTCGCGCAAAATCAGCCGAAAGATTACACGCGCTACGTCAATCCGTTTATCGGCACGGGCGGACACGGGCATACATTTCCGGGCGCGACCGTGCCGTTTGGAATGGTTCAGCTTTCGCCCGACACGCGAGAAGATAATTGGGACGGTTCAAGCGGTTATCATTATTCCGACAAAGTGATTTGGGGATTTTCGCACACTCACTTGAGCGGCACAGGAATTCCCGATTATTGCGATATTCTTTTTGCGCCGACGATTGGCGAACCGGAATTTTTTGCCCGCGGCGGCGATGTCGGCGAAAACGGTTATGCCTCGACGTTTGACCACAAAAACGAAAAGGCTGAAGCCGGATTTTATTCGGTAAAATTGGACGAAGGCAATATTTTAGCGGAAATGACGGCGACGGCGCGAGTCGGTTTTCATCGTTATACTTTTCCCGCGACGAGCGAAGCAAATTTGATTATTGATTTGAAACACCGCGATAAAGTTTTGGATTCGGAATTGAAAATCGTCGGCAACAACCGCATCGAAGGTTATCGCCGCTCGTCTTCTTGGGCAAAAGACCAGATCGTTTATTTTGTTGCGGAATTTTCTCAGCCTTTTACTGATTACGGAATTTCGACCGAGCCGAATCAGACGGAGAAAATCGAAAAGGCGAAAGGCAATAATATCAAAGCGTTTTTGCGTTTTGATGTCAACAAACCGCTTCTCGTCAAAGTGGCGATTTCGCCCGTCGGAATTTCGGGCGCGAGAAGAAATCTGCAAGCCGAAATTCCGCATTGGAATTTTGAAAAAGTCCGCACGGACGCGAAAAATCTATGGAACAAAGAACTTTCACAAATCGAAGTTTCGGGCGGAACCGATGACCAACTGACGACATTTTACACCGCGCTTTATCACACCAAAATTCAGCCGAATCTTTATCAGGATTTCGATAAAAGCTATCTCGGATTGGACAAAAAAGTTCATACCGCAACGGATTTTACGAATTACACAGTTTTCTCGCTCTGGGACACATTTCGCGCCGCGCATCCGCTTTATACGATTACCGACCAAAAGCGAACCGCCGATTTTATCAACACTTTCATCAAACAATACGAACAAGGCGGACGGCTTCCCGTCTGGGAACTCGCGGCAAACGAAACCGATACGATGATTGGCTATCACGCGGTTTCCGTCATCGCCGACGCAATGGCGAAAGGCATCAAAGGCTTCGATTACGAAAAGGCGTATCAAGCCTCAAAACATTCGGCAGAACTCGACCATTTCGGTTTGTCGGCTTACAAACGGCGCGGCTATATTTCGATGGAAGATGAAAACGAAGGCGTTTCAAAAACGCTCGAATATGCTTACAACGATTTTTGTATCGCGGAGATGGCAAAAATATTGATTCTCCAAAGACGGAGCGAAAAAAATCCAGACGACTATATCAAAGAAAAAATCGCGGACTATGAACGATATACGAAACGCGCTCAACAATTTGAAAACTATTTTGATTCTGAAACAGGTTTTATGCGCCCCAGACAAAACGGCGGATTCGTCAAGCCGTTTGCGCCGCAGGAAGTAACATTTCATTTCACGGAAGGAAATAGTTGGGTTTATTCATTTTTTATTCCGCAAGATGTTCTGCGAATGGTTCAGCTTTACGGAGGACGAACAAAATTTGCCCGAAAACTCGACGAGCTTTTCACAACCGACGTTAAACTCTCAGGGCGCGAACAGCCTGATATTACGGGCTTAATCGGTCAATACGCCCACGGCAACGAGCCTTCGCACCACATCGCTTATTTGTATAACTACGCAGACGAACCTTGGAAAACACAAATGTATGTCCGCAAAATTTTGGATGAATTTTACAAAAATGCGCCCGACGGTTTGATTGGAAACGAAGATTGCGGTCAGATGTCGGCGTGGTATATTTTGAGCGCGTCCGGTTTTTATCCCGTAACGCCCGGACGAACTCGTTATGATTTGGGAACTCCGCTTTTCAAAGAAGTCAAATACAATCTGGAAAACGGAAAAACATTTATCATCAAAGCTCCGAATGTTTCCGCAAAAAACTTTTACATAAAATCCGTCAAATTAAACGGAAAAAATATTCTCACCACACCGCAAATCAATCACGAAGATATTATGCGTGGCGGTGTTTTGGAATTTGAAATGGCTGACGCGCCTGTCAAAAGTGCTTTTTTTAATCTTTGCGGTCGTGGTCTTATAAATTGCAAAAGAAGAGAAATTAACACTCCATTTGTTGCCGTTCCGATAATTGAAAGCGATTCGAGAGTTTTCAGCAACCAAGCGACAGTTTCGATTAAAACACATTCTCAATACACGAAAATTTATTACACGACCGACGGAAGCGAACCGACTGTTAATTCGTCTGAATATAAAAATCCGTTCGTCATTGACAAAACAACCGTCGTAAAAGCGATTGCCGTCAACAACAGAGAAAAAAGTCTCATTTCCGAGGCGAAATTTTCCAAAAAACCGAACGATTGGACGGTCAAATTATTTTCAAAATACAACCGCCAATACACCGGCGGCGGCGATGAAGGTTTGATTGACGGCATTCGCGGGACGACGAATTTTGCTTCGGGCGAATGGCAAGGCTATCAGGCGCAAGATTTTATTGCGGTCATTGATTTGCAACGCGAAACCGAAATAAAACGGCTCGGCGGCGGATTTTTGCAGGTTGCGCGTTCGTGGATTTGGATGCCGACGCAAATTGAGTTTGAAGTTTCAAACGATAACGTAAATTTTACAAAAGTCGCCGAAATCAAAACCGATATTTCGCCCGAAGATATGGAACATAAAATCCGCGATTATTTCCAAAACATCACGCCGACAAAAGCGCGTTATGTCCGCGTCAAAGCTATAAATTTAGGAAAAATTCCGGCGTGGCATCCGGGCGCGGGCTTTGATGCGTTTATTTTTGTGGACGAGATTTTTATTGATTGATTTTGACCGGAAAAAAGTTTATCTTCAAAATCATCGGTTGTGTGATTTAAATCATAATTTTTTTGTAGTTCACGGCTTATAATTTTCCTGAAAGTGAAAATTCAAACCTTAAAACTCATCGTCGTCGGAACCGCCATCGGGTTGGCGTTGGGCATCGGTATTTATACTTTTGTTTATGCGAAAGGTTATTCGTATATGAGCAATAATCCGGCGGCGTGCGCCAATTGCCATATTATGAATGAGCAATATGACGGTTGGATTAAGTCGAGTCATAAAAATGTAGCGACCTGCAACGACTGTCATACACCACACGATTTTGTCGGTAAATATTACACCAAAGCCTCAAACGGATTCTGGCATTCTTATTATTTTACGCTCGGCGGTTTTCACGAACCGATTCAGGAAGGCGAACGAAGTCGCCGAATTACCGAACAATCCTGCCGCCACTGTCATCAAACGATGGTCGAATCAATTACGGTTTCGCATAATCAGGAGTTTAACGAAGAAGTTTCGTGCATTCGCTGTCACCGCTCGGTCGGACATCAGCATTAGCGAGGTAAAAAAAGAATGGAAAATGAAGACAAAACAACGGTTAAAGAACAAGTGGAAGAACCGAAAAAAGAGGAAAAGACGGAGAAAAAATCACGCGCTTACGGCTTAAAAGTAGTTGTTTTGGTTGCTTTTGTTGCCTTTGCGGTAACGATTTTGGGCGTTGCGCTTCTGACAAATATTATTGAGCGCAAAAACGAAGCTCGAAATCCTTTTTATCGCGTCGTCGAATTAACGGATGATACGGTTGACCCGGCAATCTGGGGTAAAAATTTTCCGCTTCAATATGATGGTTATCGTCGAACGGTTGACCAAAAACGCACACGCTACGGTGGAAGCGAGGCGTTAGTGCATTCGCCAACGCAATCAGACCCGCGACTTTACACAGCGCAGTCGCGTCTCGAAGAAGATCCGCGTTTGAAAACAATGTGGGATGGCTATGCTTTTGCGGTTGATTTTCGTGAGGAACGCGGACACGCTTTTATGCTCGAAGACCAGCAATTTACAGAGCGTCAAAATGTCGTCAAACAACCCGGAAGCTGCATAAATTGCCACGCTTCGGCTTATACGGCTTATAAAAAACTTGGCGAAGGCGATATTTTCAAAGGTTTTTCTGCACTCAATAAAATGCCATATTTCGAAGCGCGAAAGGAAGTTTCGCATCCGGTTTCGTGTATTGACTGCCACGATTCGCAAACGATGCAGTTGCGTGTAACGCGACCGGCATTTATGGAAGGAATCAAGGTTTACAAGGCTTCGCAAGGCGTTCAAAATTACGATGTCAACCGTGATGCGAGCCGACAGGAAATGCGCTCCTTTGTTTGCGGTCAATGCCACGTCGAATATTATTTCAAAGGCGAGGACAAACAGCTTACATATCCTTGGGAAAAAGGTTTGAAAGTCGAAAATATCCTTGCTTACTATGATGAGGTTCAGCACAAAGATTGGGTTCATAAGCAAACAGGCGCGAATGTTTTGAAGGCGCAACATCCCGAATTTGAAATGTTTAATCAGGGAATTCACGCACGCTCGGGCGTTGCCTGCGCCGATTGCCATATGCCTTATATGCGCGAAGGCGCGATGAAAATCAGCGATCATCACGTTCGTAGTCCGCTTCTAAACATCAATCAGTCTTGTCAAACTTGTCATAAAGCGTCAGAAGACGAATTAAAATTCCGCGCCGAAACTATTCAGACACGAACCTTCAGTCTGCGAAATATTGCCATGGACGCGCTTGTGCAATTGATAAACGACATTCAAAACGCGAAAAATGCCGGAAAAACCGATGCCGAACTTGCCGGAGCGCGAGATTTTCAGCGCAAGGCACAGTTTTATCTCGATTTTGTCGAAGCGGAAAATTCGATGGGTTTTCACGCTCCGCAAGAAGCGACGCGAATCCTTGGCGAATCAATAAATTTCACACGACTCGGACAAATGGCTCTGCGCGGCGAAAAAATTCCGTCGGCACAGCAAACAGCGATGATTATTACTTCGCATTAGTTCGGACAGATAAACTTTCTTTCGGGCGGAAACGTATCTCTTACGTTTCCGCCTTTTATTTGTGCTAAACTTTTGGCGAAGCTATCTTCTATCATTTCAAACGAAAATATTATGAAAAAGAAACTGTTTTTGATTCTGTTTTTATTGGTTTTTCCGGTCTTTGCTCTCGCACAGGATTACAGTGAAAAGATCAAGGAAATTGATGCTTACGCGGAGAAAGTGCGGAGCGATTGGAACGTGCCGGGTTTGGCGATTGCGATTGTTAAGGACGACAAGGTTATTTTCCAAAAAGGCTACGGCGTGCGCGATATGAATAAGCCGGAAAAGGTTGACGAAAATACGCTTTTTGCCATCGCTTCAAATTCAAAGGCTTTTACGACCGCGAGTTTAGCGATTTTGATTGACGAAAAGAAAATTGGCGGCTGGGACGATAAAGTTTCAAAATATCTGCCCGAATTTCAGATGTATGACCCATATGTTACGAGCGAATTAACGATTCGTGATTTGGTTTCGCATCGGAGCGGACTTGATACTTTCAGCGGCGATCTTCTCTGGTATGACACGACTTACAGCCCGGACGAGATTTTGCGCCGCACCAGATTTTTGAAGCCTGTCCGCGGATTTCGTGCCGGTTACGGTTATCAAAATCTGATGTTTTTGGCGGCAGGACGCATCGTCGAAAAAGTTTCGGGCAAATCTTGAGGAGCATTTGTCAAAGAACGGATTTTAACGCCGCTTGGAATGACGCGGACGACGACGAGTGTAAAAGATATGAAGGATAATTTTGCGATGCCGCACAACGAATCGGGCGGAAAATTGAGAGCTTTGCCGCTCGGAAATATTGACAACTCGATTGGTTTGGCAGGGTTGAATTCGTCGGTTGCCGATGTTGCAAAATGGCTTCGCTTACAACTCGGACGCGGAACTTTTGAAGGCAAACAGATTTTTTCAAAAGAGCGTTCCGGCGAAATGTGGCAGCAGAATATTTTTCTTCCCGTGAATCCGAATCCGGCGAAAGAAGCTCCGATGCAGATGTTTTCGGGTTACGGTTTGGGTTGGGGTTTAGCTGATTATCGCGGCAGAAAATTAGTTTCGCACACAGGCGGACTGGACGGAATGCTCACGCAAACCGCGATGATGCCGCAGGAAAATCTAGGGTTAGTCGTGCTGACAAACAGCGAAACGAACGCATATGGGATTATGCGAAATAAAATCCTTGATGTTTTTACCGACGCGCCAAAACGCGATTGGAACGCTGAATCGTTGGAACGTGCGAAACAAGGAAAGGCGCGTGAAACGGAAGAAGACAAAAAGATTGATGCCAAACGAGTTCAAAACACCAAACCGTCTTTGATGTTAAAGGATTATGCAGGAACTTATTCGAGCCAAATGTATGGTGATGTTACGATTGCGGAAGAAAACGGTAAATTGGTTATGCGCCTTGCGCCCGCGCCGAATTTCGTCGCGGATTTGGAGCATTGGCATTACGACACCTTCGAAATCAAATGGCGCAGTTCGGTAAATTACAATTTTCCACGCGGTTGGATAACTTTCACTTTGAACGGCGCGGGCAAAACCGACGAACTGAAAATCAATCAGCCGAATAATGATTTTTGGTTTTATGAATTGGATTTGAAACGCTCGAAATAACGGACTGTTTAATGGCAAAAGCAGTTGATTTTTTGTAAGAAGCTGTTTTAAAACTCTAAAAAGTCGGATAATTGCGAGCAATTTATCAATTATCAATTATCAATTATCAATTATATTTTAGGATGTTTATAAGTATAACTCCGCCAAGTTAATTGGTAATTGGTAATTGATAATGCCCTGCGTTGTTTCCTAATCATATCGAGGCTTTCAAACGGCGAAAGTAAGCCTTAAAACGGCATAATTAAACCTTAAATTTTAGATTATTTTGCAGTATTTATCAGGCTTTTGTTAAAAATCGGCGGATAATTTGCCGGTTAGACTCAAGTGAACGATTCTTTTTGCTGACTGCCAACGGCGACTGCGGATTTTTCTTCTATGGTTTCCGTAATTTCTTCGCGTTTGACTTCCGTAATTTTCGCTTCGGGCAGAAAATGATTAAACAGACGGCGGATTTTCGCTTTATCGTTCTCGCGCACGGCTTGGGCGAAATTGCTGATGATTTGCGCGACTTCTTCGCCCGAATAGGTAGCGATTTTACCGATGAAGATTTTCGGATGTTTGGTTTTCAGCAAATCTTCGCCTGTGATTTCGAGTTCTTCAAAGAGTTTTTCGCCGGGGCGAATTCCGCTAAACGTGATGTCAATATCTTCGTAAGGTTGAAGACCGGAAAGCCGAATCATATCTTCCGCCAAGTCTAAAATTTTCACCGGCTCGCCCATATCGAGAATGAAAATCTCGCCGCCTTCGCCCAATGCTCCGGCTTGCAAAACGAGCGCGGACGCTTCCGGTATCGTCATAAAATAGCGCGTCATTTCTTTGTCCGTAACCGTTATGGCTTCGCCTTTGCGGATTTGTTCGCGGAAAATCGGGACGACCGAACCTGCCGAACCGAGAACATTTCCAAAACGGACAGCCATAAAATTTGTGGAATAAATATTGTTCAGATTTTGCAGAACAATTTCCGCAATACGCTTCGACGCGCCCATCACCGATGTCGGATTTACGGCTTTGTCAGTGGAAATCAAAACGAAATCTTTAACCTTAAATTCGCCGGCAATTTCGCCGAGAAGTTTTGTGCCGAAAACATTATTTTTTATCGCTTCCGCCGGATTCAGTTCCATCAGCGGAACGTGTTTGTGTGCGGCAGCGTGAAAAACAACTTGTGGTTTGTATTCACTGAAAATTTCGCGCATTCGCGGTTCATCGCAAACATCTGCAATCAAAGGCAGAAACCTCGTTTCCAAAAAATCTTTTGACAACTCACGCTCGATTTGAAAAAGCATATATTCGGCGCGTTCAACCAAAATTAATAGTTTCGGATTAAATTCAGCGATTTGACGCACGAGTTCCGAACCAATCGAGCCGCCCGCGCCCGTAACCAAAACGGTTTTATCACTTAAAAACTCGTGTAAGTTTTGGTCATCAAGCTCAACGGGTTCGCGCCCTAAAAGGTCTTCGATTTCAACATCGCGGATGCGCGAAACCTGCACACGACCGTGCATAATTTCGTGCGGGCTGGGCAACATTCGCGCTTTAACGGGAATTTCGCGGCAAACGTCCAAAATTCGCCGAACTTCTTTGCCTTGCGCTTGGTCAATGGCAATGACGACTTGTTCGATATTTAATTCGTCAACCAAACGTGCTAAATCATTCGTCGTTCCTAAAACTTTTACGCCGTTGACACTTCCGCCTTTTTTGTTTCGGTCATCATCAACAAATCCTTTGATGTCGAGTTCCGCATCGGCGCGTCCTAAAACATCTTTTACCGCCAAAGACCCGATTCTGCCTGCGCCCACGAGCAACGCGGATTTGCGTTTGATGCGTCGTTTCGTTTTTGTGAACGTGCGTTTTTCGCCGAATTCGTAAGCAAAACGGCGCAAAATTCTTAATCCCAAAAGTCCGCCGAATGCCAAAGCCGTGTCAATCAAAATTACCGAAACCGGAACTTGCCAGCGATTAAAATCGGTAAAAGTCAATAAAAAGCGAACCGACAGCAAAATTACGCTCGAAATCACGGCGGCTTTCAAAAAGGCTTTGATGTCTTCGATGCTGACATAACGCCAAATTATCGAATATGCGCCGACGAGAAAAAGTGACGAAAATTGAATGAAAACGACAAACGGAAGCTGAGTTATTGCCGCATCAAAATAAAAATCGCCGAGTTGGACATTCAATCCCGGCAGATACGCAATAAAAAACGCCGCGCAAAGCACAACGACATCCGATATAAACTGCACCGGACGACGCAAAAACCAAAAACGCTCTTCGCTATAACTTCTTTCGGGTAAATTTTCCACCTTTTATGACGTAAAGATAAGGGTAATAATCTCTATATTTTGAAATTACCTTGCGGCAAGTAAAACTGTCAAACGATTTAGGATTCAAGATTAAGAATTTAGGACTTTAAATAATCTTAAATCCGCAATCCTGAATCTTAAATTCTAAATCCTTAAATGTTACATCGCTGATTTCGTATTTTTCCCAATCTTTATAATCGAAATGCCACCATTCATTCGGATTGACGATAAAATCTTCAGCTTCCATCAAATTTATGAGCAAATCACGGTTGGAGATTTCTTCCGCGGTTCCGCCTGCATAATCGGGCGCGGCGCGTTCCGTAAATTCATCAAAATCCGAAGGCATCGGCAATAATTCACCGTTTTGCAAATCGTAAACGCTCAAATCAACCGCGCATCCGCGATTGTGTTTCGAGCCTTTTTCGGGATCAGCAACAAATTTTCTTTGGTCTAAACGAACGACTTCCCAAAACAATTTCGTAACCGACCACGGACGATAACCGTCGAAAATTACGAGTCCGAGATTTTGCAATTTTAATTTCTGATGAACGCGCAAAACAGCTTCCGCCGCGACGGGTTGCAGAAACGCCCGCGCTTCCGCATAAACCGGACGACCAACGAAATTATCGCTTCGGGCATAACGTATATCAAGTTTTATTGTGTTATCGAGTTTAATGAGTTCGAGCATTTTTTGATGAAACTAAAAATGAAAGCATAAAACAATTCAACCTCTCAAGCAAAAACAAAGTAATTTATTACGGAAAACATCGCTATCAGCTATCAGTTATTCCGAATTTAGAAACATTTACCTTCCGAAATAGCTGGTAGTTTCAAACCCGCTCGAATTGAATAAACCTTTATTATCTATCGCTTATTCCGTAAATTAAATTCATTCTTTTCGGAATAAGCGATAAGTGAAAGATGTTAAACGATGGGTAAAATTCAGCTTAAAATTTTAGCTTTTGAAATTATTTTTGATTCGGTTTTTCTTCTTTAACTTCCGTGTCATCGTCCAAAATAATAACTTCCGTGCCGTATTTTTGGTAATCTTTGAAGCGAATCAAGTTTCGCGTTTCATAGATTTGCTGACCTTCACGCGAGGTCAAACGCACGTCCGAAAGCGACGGCAGAAGATATTTTTCACCCGCAATCGTTACCCAATCGTAATCAATAAGACGATTTGCCGAACGAATCGGGAAGGTTTCCGGAATTTCCGTTGCCGCACTTTCAACACGCAAAACGCGGAAATTTTCGCGGTCAATCCAAACTCTGCCTTTCATTCCCGTAATCGTTGTGCTGTTAAAATAACCACTTGCCGTAATGCGTTGTTTGGCTTTTTCGCGTGTAATTTCGTATTCATAAACGATGGCGCGACGGTTGCGAATTGTGTCGGTGTCCGCGATTTTAAAGATGGTTTCGCTTTCAGGCTTAAAAATGACGGCGAGAATTGTTACGAATTCGCCCGTCGAGCTTGTTCCGCCGACTTCTTCGTATGTCTGTTTCGCCGTCGGATTTGCCTGCAAAACGCCGTTGACCGATAAAACTCGATACTCTTCTTGACCGGAAGCACGATAGCTGACTGCGACGACTAATTTATCCAAATTGCGAAAATTATTCGTTCCGGCAAACGCGGCTGAACGCTGAATCTGCTGTTTAACGACAAAATCGGGCATTTCTTCGATTGCCTTCAAAACCGCTTCACGCGCTTTCACCAAAACTACTGCCGCTTCTGTTTCCGAAAGTAATTTTGCCTCAGACGGATTTTGGCGACGGCGGTTAGCTTCTTCCAAAGTTCTGAGCAATTCGGCATCGTTTGCGCTTTTCGTGCGTGTCAACGAGCGAATGCCGTCAGTCAACTCAAAACCGATGCCGCGCGTTCTGACCGCTTCAATCAAAGCCGCTTTATTGCCCGATGCTTTCGGCAAATCGTAAAGCATTTTGACATATTCGTTCTGTGTCAAAGGCTTCGGCACGGTTTCCTGTGCGAAAACTGCACCTAAAGAAAATATAAAAACTAAACTTATAAAAATTACTTTTTTCATTATAAATAAAAAGATTACTACTCTTTAAAGATGCTTGACAGCTAAAAGACGTTTGCCCGACATAGCTAAAAAAACAAAATCGGAGAAAGCCTTGAAGGACTTCTCCGAAATTCGTTTTTAGTTTTTAACTAAACAGAAAAACTTCGATAAGTAATGGCGTAATTCGACATTCGTATTAATTTTTACTTTTGCCTTTTGCCTTTTTACTTTAATTCACCCATTCTTCTTCATAATTTAACCGCCAATGTCTTGTAACCCACTCTTGAGCGGCTGTTAAAACATTCTGCTTCCATTTTTTGACATTTTCCAAAACTGAAAGCGCGGCTAAAGGTTTGCTCGGGTCTCTTTCAACACGGATAACTTGCGTTGGGACTTCGATAATCGTTTTATCTTCATCAAAAATCCGTAACGTAACTTCGCTGCCGACCGGCGGTAAAATTTCGATATTTAATAACGCTGTATTTTCACCGAGATTTTCCGTCAAGCCTTCAACCGAAATCGTATCTCCGCTTTCTTTGTCAACCCAACTTGCTTCAAATTGCAAATTCGCCATAATGCGCTGATGCACCGGCGTTTTGTTTTCATTTGTATTGTATGATAAACGCGACATATTATTATTTCCCCCTTTTCCTCATTTATTAAACGTCAATTTCAAATATTCCGATTTTTTCGGCTAATTCTTGATTGCGCGAGTAATTTATACCAATCTTACAAAAAAGTCAAGTTTATAAAAACCGCTCAAACCGCTCATTTTGACATAAATAAATTTTGACCGTTTTTTATTGCCCGATAATTAATTAAATATGTCAAAAAACACGACTTTTTCAGAAATAAAAACGACGTGCCGTGCAAAAAGTTGCAAAATCAATTTGTCCATTTTAATTTTCCAATTGGTAACAAAGATGTAATTCCTATATGCAAAGATATTAGAGGAATTAAAAATACCTTTGATTGTTTGATTTTTAGGAACTTAATTTGCTTGAAAACAATGGCATTCCGTTTTTTACACAATATATAGTGAGCGGTAAAATTTCCATAAAAACAAATGTGGAAAGGCTAAGAGTGTGGAAATTCAAACACTTATAAAGACTTTGAGACGATTATTATGAACAAAACCGGAGACATCCGGCAAAACGATTTAACCCCTAAAATCCAAAAAGTAAGATAAATATTCAAAATATCGTCAAATTATAAACTGAGAATAAGCATTTTTTTTCCAAATTTATTAAAAAAACAAAAGAGGTCAAAAAAAATATAATGACTAGAAAAATCAAATTTTTAGCAACGGCGATTTTTTGTCTGGCTCTTGGGGCAACACAAATCTTCGCACAGTCAACCGTAACCGGTGGCATTCAAGGCAGAGTTGTTGACCCGCAGGGCGCAGTTGTGCCGAATGCAACCATCAAGATCAAAAACTCCGGCACGAACGCCGAAGTTACGACACAAACCAATAACGACGGCAATTATCGCGTAACCAATCTTCAGCCCGGCACTTATACGGTTGAGGCTTCGGCGGCGGGATTTTCAACCGTTAAAGTCGAAAGAATCGTCGTCGAAGTCGGACAATCAACGAGCGTCGAAATTCCCTTGAAAATTCAAGGTTCGGAAACCGTTGTAGATGTTACGGCAGAAGCTCCGGTAATTAACACCAACGATAACGCAAATTCGACAAACATTAACCAAACTTCAATCAACGAACTTCCGATTAATGGTCGTCGTTGGTCGAATTTTGCTTTGCTTGCACCGGGAACAGTTCCCGACGGCACATTTGGTTTGATTTCGTTTCGTGGCATTTCCGGTCTGTTGAACAATAACACGATTGACGGCGGCGACAATAACCAAGCATTCTTCTCGGAAGAACGGGGCAGAACGCGTATCAATTATGTAATCAGCCAAGCCTCAATCCGCGAATTTCAGCTTAATACGTCAAACTATTCAGCCGAATATGGTCGTTCGGCTGGCGGTGTTACCAACGCTGTTACGAAATCAGGGACAAACGAATTTCGCGGCGAACTTTTCTATTACAACCGCAACAACCGCAACGGCGCACGCAATCCGCGAGCTTTTCAAAGCATTTTTGCCAATGGTGTAACAACAACTGTTGCCGCAAAACCGAAGGATTTACGCGAACAATTCGGCGGAGCAATTGGTGGTCCGATAGTTAAAGACAAATTGTTTTTCTTTTTCAGCTATGACCAACAAAGACGTAATTTCCCCGGATTAGGCGCGTTTACGCAAGCAAACTTTTTAACTACTGCCAACGTCGCTCAACTGACAACGGCACTTGGCGTTCAAGTTCCGGGACAGCCGAATGGCACTTTGGGAAGAGGTTTGACATTGGCGCAAGTCAATAATACTTTGGCTTTCTTAAATTCGCTGACCGGCGAAACACCGCGCAAAGGCGATCAAACTTTGTTCTTCCCGAAAATTGACTGGCAAATTAACGGCAAAAATTTGTTCAGCATCAGCTACAACCGTCTGCGTTGGGAATCGCCGAACGGCATTCAAACGCAAGCGGTCAACAACCGCAGCCGTTCAAATTTCGGGGATGATTTTGTTGAAGTAGATTCGATTAATGCACGTTTGCAAACAACCATTTCGGGAAATATGTTGAACGAATTCCGCTTTCAATACGGACGAGATTTTGAATCGCAATTCAGCACACCGCCGCTTCCGGGTGAACCGACCACATCGGCAACCGCACTCGGCGGCGTTCGCTCTCCGAACGTATTTATTACGGGCGGGCTTGAATTCGGAACACCGACCTTCCTCGAACGCTCTGCGTTTCCTGATGAACGCCGTATTCAATTCGCTGATACAGTTACCTATACGAAAGGACGGCACACCATTAAATTCGGTGGCGATATTAACCGCGTAACCGATGACATTCAAAATTTGCGTTTTGAAGCAGGTTCATATTCCTACAATAACATCAACGATTTCATCATTGACTACGCCAATTATGTAACTCCTTTAGCCGCCGGTGTGAACTGTATTGCTAATCCGACGCGCTTTCGTGGCAAATGCTACACGAGCAATTACCAACAAGGTGTCGGTTCGCCCGGTTTGAAAATAGAAACATGGGATTATAACTTCTTTTTTCAGGATGATTTTCGTATTTTTCCCAGACTTACGATGAATATCGGAGTTCGCTACGAATATATCAAAATGCCTGATGTTGTTTTGCCGAGTTCCGATACCCGACTTGTTCCGAACAACACCTTCAGCATTGCCCAAGCAACTTCAAAATTGCCGAATGATTTCGACAATCTCGGACCGCGCTTTGGTGTGGCGTGGGATATTTTTGGAACAGGCAGAACTTCAGTTCGTGCAGGATACGGCATTTATTACGGTCGAATCCAAAATTCGACGATGTATAATGCTCTTGTCAATACAGGAAATACCGGTGGACAAGCACAGGTTCAAGTTGCGGCAACGGCAGCAAATGCTCCGATTTTCCCGAATGTTTTACCGGCGAATTCATTGACATTTGCTCAAGGTGCAATTCAATATTTCGAGCCTCGTTTCCAAGCCCCGATGATTCACCAATACGACTTTATTATCGAGCATCAGCTTATGAAAAATACAGTTGTTTCGGCTTCATTTATCGGAAGTATCGGACGCAATTTGCCGACGTTTGTTGACCAAAATCTTGTGCCGACGGGAGCAACGCAAACATTTACGATTTACGGAAGTAACCGTTTCGGACAAACATTCAGCTTGCCGACTTACACACGCGCTCCGGGTTACGGCACAAATCCGATAACCCAAATCGAAAGTTCAGTCAGATCGGAATACAGAGCTTTGGTTTTACAGTTAAACCGCCGCTTTACCGATGGTTTGCAATTCCAAATAAGCTACACTTTAGCAAGAGCAACGGACACGAACCAAAACTCGGCAACCTTTACGCAAAACAACAGTCCGTATGACATTAATGACCGGTCGTATGATGACGGTCCGAGCAATTTCGACGTTCGTCATAAGTTTGTTGCAAGCGCAGTTTACGCGCCGACTTTCTACAAAGGCGACGGCGCGTTTGGAAAATATATTCTCAACGGTTGGTCAATCGCACCGATTTTCGTTTATTATTCGGGTCGCCCGTTTGACGGAACGGTTTCGGGAACATCTTTGAATGGCACAAACGGAGATAATCGCTTTCCGCTGAACCCGCGCAATGTTTTCCGTTTGCCGAGTATTATCAATATGGATTTGCGGCTTTCAAAACGCTTCAAATTTAAAGAAAGATACAGTCTCGAATTTTTGGGCGAAGTCTTTAATATTGCTAACAGAACTCACGTTTTCGGACTCCAAAGTGCATTGTTTATTCGTGCAACAAATTGTTTCAACACGAATGGCATTACCACAAATAACGCCAATGGTTTGTGCTACAACCCTGCGTTCGGACAAGTTACGACAACGGACAGCACACTTTATCGTGAACGCCAGATTCAATTCTCGACACGATTCCAATTTTAGTTTTTCAAGAAATTGAAAAACCTTTTGTGGCGTGTTTTCTTCGGAGAACACGCCTTTTTTGTCAGAAAAAAGACCGGTAGCGACACTCGGTTTATTAACTCTGTTTGTGCTGGCGTTGACAATCCGAAATCCGAAATCCAAAATCTAAAATTGGTCTATGCTTTCACTTTTAAAAATACAAAATATTGCACTGATTGATGAACTTTCTTTGGAATTTTCGGATGGGTTGAATTTGCTGACGGGCGAAACGGGTTCGGGAAAATCAATAATCGTGGACAGCCTTTCAGCATTGACAGGCGAACGAATTTCTTCGGATTTAATTAAAGAAGGTGAAACTTCGGCGCGTATCGAAGGTCTTTTTTCGCTGAAAGCAAATGCCGATTTGCACGAGATTTTTTATGAAAGCGGCATCGAATTGGACGACAGCGAAAACATTGATTTAATCGTCAGGCGCGAACTTTCGTCTGTTGGAAAAAACCGAATTTTTGTTAATAATCAACTCGTTACGCAATCGTTTTTGCGAAAAATCGGCGCATTTATCGTGGACATACACGGGCAAGGCGAACAAGCAACGCTTTTTAATTCTTCAACGCATCTGGAAATGCTCGATGAATATGCCGCACTGGAATCTTTGCGAGAAAAGTCAGCGGAAAAATATAAAAAATTGTTTGCCGTCCGACGCGAAATCGAAAGTTTGCGCGAAGACGAAGCACAAAAATTACAACTCCTTGATATTTTGCAATTTCAAGTTGATGAAATCGGCAAAGCAAATTTAATCGCCGGCGAAGACGCGACACTCGAAGAAGAAAAAAGACGGCTTAACAATGTCGAAAAACTTTCAGCTTTAAGCGAGGAATCATATCTTTTACTTTACGAAAATGAAGAAGCGACGCTCACAACGCTCGAAAAAGTTTCGCGGCGAATTAAAGACTTGAGCGAATTTGAATCGTCTTTCGGCGAATATGCGGAAGGTTTGCAAACCGCGCAAGCGGTTTTGGAAGATTTGGCTTTTGCCTTGCGCGATTTTCGCGGAACGCTCGAATTTTCGCCGGAAAGATTGTCGGAAATCGAAAATCGTCTGGCGGAAATTTCAAGGCTGAAACGCAAATACGGCGGCACGATTGAAACGGTTTTAGCGCATTTTGCGGAAAGTTCCGAGCGTTTGCGAAACATCGAAACCGCCGATTTGCGCGAAGCGGAATTACGAAAAGAACTCGAAACGGCGCGTGAAAACTATCTAAAAATTGCCCGTGAGCTTCACGACAAACGCGAGAAATCTGCACGAAAATTTGAAAAAGAATTGGAAGCGAATCTGAAAGCCGTTTCGCTTGAAAAAGCGCGTTTTGAAATCCGCATCACGGCGAACGAATCAGATGATAAATCATTCACGGCAAAAGGTTTGGACAAAATCGAATTTTATTTTTCGGCAAATCCGGGCGAATCCGTCCGACCAATTGCAAAAGTCGCATCGGGCGGCGAACTTTCGCGTCTAATGCTGATTTTGAACACGACGACAAAACTCGCGGAAAAATCAAAAACGATGGTTTTCGACGAGATTGATACCGGAATCGGCGGACGAGTCGCCGAAGCCGTCGGACTGAAATTAAAAGAACTCGCCACGCGCCAGCAAGTCCTGTGCGTTACGCATCAACCGCAAGTCGCCGCGCTCGCCAATCATCATTTCGTCGTCGAAAAAGAATCGCAAAAAAACCGCACATCTATCAAAGTTCGGGAATTAAAAGAAACCGAAAAAGTCGAAGAAATCGCCCGAATGCTCACCGGCGCACAAATCACCGAAACCGCACGCCAACACGCAAAAGAAATGCTTGCCGCAAAACCTCAACTTTTGAAATTATAAAGAGATAATCAAACTTTGAAATTAAGATTTTAAAATTGGTTATTTATTGGTTGTTATAGCAGAAATTAAGGTATATTATGTGTAAAATCGTCTTATTACTGTATGTGTAAAATCGTCTTATTACTGAAGGATTTATAAATGTCAATTAAATTTCATCCTATCAAATGCCCGAACTGTAAGCAGATAATTCCCGGAAATGAATTTACTAAGCACAGACGCGAAGTTCATGGTTACGCAAAGGTTCTTGTTAAATCCTCTAAATCAGAAGAAGATAAAAAAGCAAAAAAAGGCAAAAATCCAGCGATTATAGAAAAACCTCAGAAAAAAGATACCAAATCAACCATTTATATTTACTCTGAACGCGGGCGTTTGATTACGGGAGAATTTAATTGTTTTAATTGTTGTGTCATACTCCGCTCTGCTTGGCGTTATCACAGTAACATCGGAGATATTTATTTATGCAGTCTTTGTAAGCAAAACATCATTACTTCAAACAAAAAGGTAAATATGTGGTCTCGTATGAATTTTAGTGCATTTGAAAGTAAAAGACGAAAACACTAAAAATCTTTTCACATAAATTCAAAGTAGTTTCGTTTTTAAGATTTTCGGAGGGTGTCAAATAAACTGTGTAAATGAATTTTCTCCAAAGCCACTCATCGGCA